>JAVBRM010000147.1:0-40767 GCA_031548025.1 Victivallaceae bacterium
TCTACCATCCTCCACACCGCCGCGCTCAACGGCCTCCCTCCCGCCGAAACTCTTACAACACTTTTGAAAATGGCGCAAAACAATCAACCCATCGATCTGGTTCAGCTATTGATCCACCCCACCAATCACTGAGGGCTTACCTCCGCCAAGGCTTCCGCCTCCCCTAAAGTTATGGTGGACAAGACGGCGGATAGGTTGGGGAAAGGACCTCTCTTGATTCACCAATTCACCAATTCACATAGTCGCCGCCGCGGCATTGTTTGAGATAGTTCAGGGCGTGGACTTGACCGGTCATTTCCAGGTCGTCGCGATAGACGGGATCGTGCCAGCCTTCGATGTCGATGGAGCCTTGGAACTTGATCATGCGTAATTCGCTGATCAGGTCCGTCCAGTTGGTGTCGCCGAAGCCGGGTGTCCGGTGAAATACACATTGTTCCGGACCGCCGATGCCGTGTTTTCTGATCACATCGTGGCGAATGGTGGCGTCCTTACCGTGAACGAGAAGTATTCGGTCTTTCCATTCGCAGATCTGGGGCAGGGGATCAATCAGTTGCACCATCTGGTGGCAGGGTTCCCATTGCAAGCCGCAATGCGGATAGGGGAAAATGTCGAAAATCATTTCCCAGGCCGCCGGATGAAATGCGATATTCCAGTCACCGCTCTGCCAGTTGCCGCCCATATTGCAGTTTTCCCAGGCGATCCGGATTCCTTTTTCGCCGGCCAGCTCAATCAGAGGAGTCCAGATTTCGCGGAAGCGCTCGAGGGATTCGGGAACCGGCCGATTTCGTAGCCGCCCGGTGAAGCCGGTAACTGTATCGGCTCCATATAAGGCCGCAGCTTCGATCGCGCGACGGAAATCTTTTCGGGTGATCTCTGCTTCCTCATCGTATTCCAGCAGGTTGCCGAAGACGCTTAATGAGCTGATAACGATATCTTTGCCAGAAATGGCCGTGCGGACTTCGTCGGCTTCTTTTGCCATGTTGACAGGGCCGATTTTCTGCCAGTAGGTCAGGGAAAAACTTTCAAAGCCGAACGGTATGATTTTAGTGATATATTCGGCCTTATTTTCGGCGGACACCAGGGTTCCGATGCGAATTTCGTGTTTCATGATATTTTACCCCAAATTAATAAGTTGTTTTTTCTCTGAGCTTTCGATGGCGGCGTGAACCATGGCCAGACTTTTGATGTTGTCGGTACAAATGGTCTGCGGCAGGGGTCCATGGGCCAGGCTGTCGAGAAATTCCCGGATAACTCCGGCATGTTCTTTGTAGCGGAGTTCAGTGCTGGGAGAAGCCACAGGGTTGACCGGATACAGGAAGCCTTCCGAGCCGTTTACTTTTTCCGCGGAAAAATTGTCTTCGCCGTCCCCGAGCGCGGTCCCGACGGTACAGCAAGCCCGCCAGGTGCAATTCCAGGACGTCGGCAGCCCTTGAGCACACCAACTGCCGCGAAAATTGAAAACACTGCCGTCGGACATGGTGAAAATCGCCATCGCGGAAGCCCCCTGGTGATACCAGGAACCAGCCGGATTGAATTCATGGCAATACACACTGACCGGATCGGCTTCGCTGATAAAGCGCGCCTCGTCGAAGCAATGAATCGCCATATCCAGCAAAAGCACATGTTCCATCTGCTCCCGGAAGCCGCCGAAATGCGGACCGACGTAAAAATCGGCGTTGAGGGTAGTCAGATTTCCCAGTCCTCCGGATTTCAGCAGATCGCGGTAATCATTGATACGGTCGAGGTAGCGGCGATTCTGGATAACCGCATAAACTTTGCCGGAACGGGCGGCGGCTTGAATCATTTCTTTGGCCTCGGTCATATTGGGCGCCATCGGTTTTTCACCGAGCACGTGACAACCGGCATTCAAGGCGGTAATGGTTGTATTTCGATGGGCGTCGGGTATGGTGCAATCGAAAACAATATCCGGATGTATCTTGGCCAGCATTTCCGGTAGAGAGGTTGCGATTTCAGCCCGATCCAGGCCGAATTCTTTTTGACGCTCCAATGCGGCATTGGGGTTTAAATCGACCAGTCCGACGATCTCGATATCATTGAAACGGGCCAGAGCTTTCAACCAGCTTCGGGAAATTCCCCCACAGCCGACGAGTATTGCAGTTTTTTTGATCATAATTTTTTCTCCTATCGTATTGTCTGAAATATTTCTCTTATATTATTGAATTTAATGAAAAATAAATTATATTCAACTATATTATTATTTTATCCTTTAATTACAATATTGTCTGAATAGATGGGAAAAGAACTGATATTTTTCGATATTGTTCTGGAGCATACCGAGTGCCCGCAGCAGCACCGGCATGATCTTCATGAGTTTTTCTTCAACTACGAACCGGGCGGCGAACAATTGGTCGGTGACCGCCGTGTCGCCATGGAGCCGGATCAGCTTTATTTTTTCCCGGCGGGCCAGATGCATATCGGGAATGGCCATTGTCATGGCGGGGTGATCTATGTCGGAACGGAACTTTTTGAGACATATTCGCCCGGAAGCCAGGAGGCCGCCGCCGTGCTGAAGCTCCTGGGGGGAAGGGCGCTGGACGGATACAACCTGATTCCGCTGAAAAATGAAAACCGGCGGCAGGTTCAGGAGATTTTCCGGCAAATGCTGGCGGAATTTCGGCAGAATGTTCCCGGTATGATTCTGGCCTGGCGGATCCTGACCATGCAGCTGCTGTTGATTATCATGAGAATGCTCAAGTCCAGTCAAATCAATCAAATGGCGCTGAAACAGTTTTCTTCCGAAGAACGTATCGGCCACGCCTGTATTTTCATTCGGGAAAATTATCACCGGAAATTAAGTGTGGAATCCGCGGCGCGGGCGGCGGGGATGAGCCGCAGCCATTTTCTGGCGATGTTTCACAAAGTTACCGGTACCACTTTTACCGAATACCTCAATCAGTTGCGCTGTGAAAAAGCTATTGCGCTTTTACGGCAGGGAACCGGTACGGAGGAGGCCGCCATCCGATGCGGTTTTTCGTCGGTCAGCAACTTCTATCGGGCTTTCCGGCAGATTACCGGCGACTCACCCGGTTCGTTTAAAAATAGCGATTATATCTTATAAAGAGTTGATTTTTTTAACTATGTTGTGTATATTTAATACATTATCGAATTATAATAACATAAAAAGCAATTGATTATGTCTAGAAAAGCACACTTGCGTTCTGAAATTATCGATCTTATGCTCCTGCGGGAGTCGGCGGGTCGGCCGGATTTGATCAAGGAAACCGGAGCGCGGGCCGCGACGGTTTTTAAAATTATCGATGAGCTTAAAAGTGAATCATTTATCATTGAACCGGACCGGGTCGGCATTAAAACCGGGCGGCGCGCTCCGCAGTTGATGCTTAACGGCGACTATCAGTGGACTGTGGGACTGGATTTTCAATCCGAACGCATTATCGGGACGGTGGTCAATCTGCGCGGGGAAATTATCGATACCGTGATTCGCGACGCCAGGGCGCGTGGTAACCCCGCCGCCTGCTGCGAGGAGATCCGGCAGGTGATCGACGGTTTGCGCCGGAACAACAATGAACATTGGGACCGGGTCAAGGGAATCGGTTTTGCCGATCCGGGGCTGGTGGACAGTGTCAACGGAATTTCCCTGCGGGCGGTCAATATCCCCGGCTGGGAAAATGTCCCCATCGGAAAATGGTTGACCCGCGAATACCGGCTGCCCGCCGGTATCTGGCCGGAATGCCTGATCAAAACTTATATGGAATACCTGACCCGCTGTCCGGAACGCGCCCCCGAAAGCCTCTTTCATATCAGTTTAGGCGAGGGGATCGGCGGGGGCTATATTCGTGGCGGTGAGTGTTTCACCGGAGCCAACAACCGGGCTATGGAAATCGGCCACGTCATCGTGGCTCCGGAGGGGCCGCTGTGCCAGTGCGGCAACCGTGGCTGCCTGGAAGCCTTGGCCGGGATCAACGGCATCCGGCGCAAAATCAGCGAGGTCATCAGCAGCGGCGTCGATACCGAGCTGTCGCTGAATGATTTCAGTTTGAAGAAGTTCGTCGAATGCGCCGCCGCCGGTGACAAAGCGGCGCGGATTATTGCCGGCGATATCTGCCACAGCATCGGCGACGCGCTGGCAGTGGTGGTAACTTTGCTGAATCCCGAAATGATTGTCATCAGCGGCGAAACCGCCGGACTGGGTCAACTCCTGATTTCTGAAATCAGGCGGACGCTGTCTTCGAGTTGTTTCAGCGGTTCGGTGGATAAACTGAAAATCGATTTTTCCACGCTGGACGAACTGGCCGCCGCCCGCGGCAGCGCGATCATGATGCGCAAGCAACTTTTAGAATTGGAGAATTGGTGAATTGGGGAATTGGGGAATTTTTGAATTGGTGAATTGGTGAATTGGTGAATTATGGGAGGTTGGTCGCCTCCCGATAATTTTATCCAAGGTCAGGAATTTTATAGGGCTGATAAGCTTTCAAAGTTTAACTTTGGGGGATTCCTCGCCTCCCGTAATTCCCCAATTCAAAAATTCTCCAATTCCCCAATTCAATTAAAGAAGGTTCCAGGTTTTCAGCATGGTTTCGGCGATCAGTTGATTGCCGGCGGGAAGCATGTGGGTGCCATCGGTGGTCAACAGGCGGCCATTTTGATTTTCGGCCTCGTGTTGTTCCCAGTAGCGGCGGAAGGCGACGTCGAACGGCACCAGCAGAACCTTGGCTTCGTCGGCGGCCTCGCGGGCCATCCGGCAGTAAATTGATAAAAAGTCGCCCTGTTCTTCAAAGGTAACCCCTTCGAAACGGTAGGCCGGAGTGGTGATGCTGAATTTTTCGATCTTGCCGAACAAGCGGCATAAATGAATCATCCAGACCAGGTTGTTTTTGTAGGCTTCCGGTTCGACGCGGGGCTCGTTGTTCCAGCGGTGACGGCCGACTGCCGCATCGTTGGCTCCCAGGAAGATCGACACCGCATTGGGTTTGCGGTCAATGACATCGGAATGAAGCCGGGTCAGAGCCCATGGCGTTTTGTCGCCGCCGCGCCCGGCGTTGATGACTTCAATTCCTTTGGCGCCCAATTTTTCCTGGATAATGGCAGTATAGCCGGTTTGACTGGCGGTGATACTGTCCCCGAAACAGATAAGTCTCTCGCCCTTTTCCAACCAGGGCTGGTTTTCTTGCAGCATTGTCATAATCAACTATCCCTTATATAGACCTGATTAATATAAGGGATAGCGGGCAATAATCAATTGCCGAATGGCGATTTGCAGGTGATTTTGTCGCTATTCAAATTGAAGTGATTGCTGTCGACCGGCTCGCACATCGCCAGAAGCTCGTCGACATGGGCGTAAGCCAGGCACTCGACTGTGTCAGCGGCTCCGTAGTAAATCTTGACTTCGCCGTCGTCTTCCAGAATCATGCCGCCGGGGAAAATCACCGAGCCGCGGAAGCCTTCCAACTCATATTTTTCGCTGGGGTTCAACAGTGGTTTGCGGCACATGCCGATGACTTTGGAGGGATTGTTCAAGTCAAGCAACATCAGACCGGCGTAATATGTCTTATACCAGGTGGTATTCGGTCCGATCTTCCAGCAGTTGAGCAGCTTATCCGGATCTTTCCAAGTGGCGTGAAAGGTGGTCAAATAACCGGCGGAAGTACGGATGGGCGGGGCCGCCGGACCGATTTTGCTGTTGGTGAACGGTACTTCCTTCATCGACAGAACGATGCGGGTGTTTCCCCAGTTGCGGGCATCCGGCGAGCTGGAGAGCCAAATGTCGTAGCGTTCTTTGTAGCCCAGGCTATATTCTGGGAAGGGGCGTTCCAAGCGGACGAATTCGCCGTTGATTTTGTCGGGGAACAGCACCATGTTGCGGTTGTCCGGGGCGGAGAGGGAGAGTATTTCAAAGCCGCTGAAGTCATCGTTAATCACCCCGATGCCGCCACAAACTCCGTAAGAGGTGTCAACCGCGAAACAGATATAGCAGCGGTCATCAATAACGGTAAGGCGCGGATCGTAAAAACGCCTGATTTCGAGGTTGGCGCCGCACTTTTCCATCCACGGACGGGGAAGGGCCTGCCATTTCTTGCCGTCCTGACTGAGGGCAATGCCCAGATTGGTGTAGACTACGTCGCCAGTGGAGGTCGGAGTGAATCCAACGTCGTTGCGGAAGACCATGACATACTGTCCGCGGTATTTGGTGACGCCGGCGTTGAAAACCAGCGCTGACGGATAAGGCAAATCGGAAGAAGCCAGAACCGGATTACCGGCATAACGTTTAATACTCATTGCATACCCTCGAATTTTTTAAGGTTTATGCTATATAATATACCACAAACGGCACCGAAAGTAAATGCTTTTGCAGGCAATATCATATCAATTCAGGCAATTGATGACGGCGGGTTGCCGGTGAGCCTTTTAAAAGCCCTGGAAAAATGAAATTCACTGGTGAAACCGAGGCGATTGGCCACTTCCTTGACGCTGATGCCCGGATAATTGCGGAAAAGCTGTTCGGCGTGCTTGATCCGGTATTTCAAAAACGCCCGGGCGGGCGACTCTCCCAGCAGCACCGGCAGGTGGTGGGTGACCTGGCTGAGGCTGATTCCCAGTGCCTTGGCGATATCGCAATTGGTCAGGTTTGCCGACAGATTGTCCTCGAAAACCGTCCGTAAAGCGGCCATCAGCTTGTCGTCGCGGCATTTGCGCAACAAGGCGGGGTCCAGGCGGTGCCGGGGAATGGCGGCGGTCAGCTCCCAGAAAATCACTCCGAACAACGCGTTGACGATATAATAAACCGTGTCATCCTGCCGGTTGAGTATCTCCTCCAGTTCTTTGATTTGCCGGAATACCCGCGGCAGGTCAATGGCGAAGCGGCGTTCATCCGGCGGTAGGTCTTTGGTGAAAATCCGCGGCGGTTTCAAGGGGCCCCGGACCATACTCAGCCTGAAATTGAAGGCATGGAATATGTGCCCCGGCTCAAGAATGTCGACATGCAGATCGTCGGGGTTGAGCAACAGCGCTTCGCCGGGCTGGACCGTGATTTCGATATCGTTGACCCGGCAATGATAGGTAGAACCCGCTGCCGGTATGATCAGTTCATAGCCGACATGGTTATGAGGATGCCAGAAAGCGCTTTTCCGGGATTTGATGCGGGAATAACTCAGCAGATCGGCTTTGATTTCATTATCGGGTGCGAGCTCGGTCCACGAGCCGGTCCATGATTTTTCGAATTCATCGCCGGGATTCTGAGAATAAAGCATGGATTAAAACCTGACCAGGATAATGTCGTTATGCATAACCTGGATGTAGGGTTTCCATTCTTCCGGAATTGGATATTTTTTCAGATTGCGGGAGCCGATGTATACCCGGGTCCCCGGAGCGGTGCGTTTGCGAATGTCTTCCGCCAGTAGGTCAGGGCTCCAGCGAATCGCGTTTTCCGGATAGTTTTCCAGGGCGTATTTCAACTCGCCGGTACGCCATAAGATATTCAGATCGGCGCGTTTTAGCAGCCAGCAACTGGCGCTCATGGTGTCGCGGTCGGTCAGGATGGTGTCACCTTCGCGCAACGGTATGTCCTCAAGACATTTGCGGATGCCGATGGTGGGCGATTTGTCGCCGAGGACGGCATCCGGAACCGAATTCAGGCCGAAGAAAATCGCCGGTGCAATTCCGAGCATGAAAATTATCAATTGAATGGGAAAGCACAATTTTTCTTTCCAGGCATACATCAGGGCGCATCCCCACATCAGCACACTGAACACCGTCAGCCACGGAAACAGGTTGCCGTCCGGGTACAAATCCGGGAGCGCTTTGATAAACGGAGTGATGCACAAAAACAGAATTCCGGCCCCGGCTACGGCCAGTATCACTATTCCAAGAATCAGCATGAATATATGGAATATTTTCACTGTCAATTCGCGGTATTCGCGGTAGGCGGCAATGACCCCGTAGGCGGTCAGGGCGGCTATCGGGGCGAAACACGGCAGAATGTAGGTGCCGAGTTTACAGCTCGACATGGAGAAAAATATGAATGGTATCACTGCCCAGCAGAGCAGATATTGGAGCAATGGCTCCTGCAGAATTTTCAGGCTGGCGAGCCGCTGCAGCAGTTTATTGCCGGATGGATTTTTCAGGCTGACTCCGCGCCAGGCCACGCACCACAGAAAGCCGGCGGGAAGAATCCCCCCCAGCAGCACCGGGATAAAATACCAGAACGGCTGCGGGTCGCGGTCATATGTCGAACTGGTAAAGCGGTTCCAGTGTTCCTCGACAATGAAATAACGCCAAAATTCCGGGTCGGCCTTGTAAATGGCCCAGCTCCAGGGCAGGGCTACGAGCACACAGGCGACAAACGGCAGCCACGGATAGAGAAAAATTGCTTTGATCTGTTTGCGCCAAAGCAGAAAAGGGACGATGACAATCACCGGTACCGCAAAGGCCAGGAAGCCTTTGATCAGGAACGAGGCTCCCGCCGCCATTCCGGCGAGAATCAGGTAAAACAGGACTTGACGCCAATGGCGTTCGCTGTTCCAGGCGAAATAAAAAGCGGCCAGGGTTATCGTCAATGCCGCGTTCAACTGACTGTCGAGAACGGCAAAAGTACCGACTCCGTACACCAGTCCCGAGGTCAGGAAAATACCGGTTGCCAGCGGGGCCAGGTAAGGTTCTTTGGAGTGTCGGCGAAGCAACAGGTACAGGGCTGCCGCCGCCAGCGCCACCGCCAGAGCCGAGGGGAGGCGCATAGCAAAGCTGTTTTCTCCGAAAATTTTGAAAGACAACGCGGTCAACTGGTAACCCAGGGCGGGTTTTTCGAAATACTGCATACCGTTCAGGCGCGGGACTATCCAGTCGCCGGAGGCCAGCATTTCACGGGGGATTTCGGCGTAACGGTATTCGTCGGGACGGATCATTTGCCGGAAACCCAGCGGCAGAACATAGGCGATCAGATAGAACAGAACCAGCAGAATCAAGGCCTGCCGGTGAAAGGCCGGCTTATTCGAATTCATAATGTCATCCTTATTAGTCAAGTTAATAAGTTACTGCTTTTTATCGTATTTTTCAAGTCGTAATTTGACAAGAATGATTACGATAATTATATTTCTTCCATGATTAAAATTTGGAACAATATATCAATGAAGCTCATGGTATTATTCGGAATCTTGTTTCCGGGGATTCTTGGCGCCCAGGAGTTGGACCTGATCAAGTACAATCCCGAGTTGCGGAAAATCGGACAAGTATTCTATCCGAAAGAGTCAAAATCAAAAGAGGAAGATGATTTCCCCAAGGCGACAGTGCTTGCCGATGACGGCATCCTGACGGTATTGCCCGGAAATAAGCTGGTAATCGTGACGGACCTGGATAAAAACGAGGTCAAGGTCGGCAAAGAACTGCCGTGCAATGAAAAGCGGAAAAGACATCACCAATACCGTTACCGGAATTTCTTTGAAGGAGGAAAAAATATCATGGGGGCGGAGTGCACGTTCTGCAAGCTGAACTTCAGAGATGAAAACCGAAATCTGGCCATGAAAATACAGAAGCTCAACAAAAATTATTGCAGCTCCATGATCGATGTGCTGGTTATCTATTATCTCGGCACTTATGATTATCAGGGGCGGAGCCTGCCGAAATATACTTACTCGAGAAGCGCGGCCAGAAAATATCTGGTGACAAAAGAGGTCGCCGAAAACGACGACCTCATTGAAGTCGAATTATAAGCTTTTCGGAAAACTGATAATCTGGTTTTCGTCCGCCGATTTTTGGGCCAGCAGACAGGCGCGGGTCAGCTCGATGGTTTGATGTGAATCGATCAGAGCCTCGCGCCGGTTGGAAATATCCATGATGATGTCGCTGAAAAGATTGCGGTCCGGAATCGGCACGATGTCCTGTTCGCCGTTGCCGTCGATCAGAGTGATTTTTTCGTGGGCCACTTCGATGACGCCTTTGGTGCCGGCAACCCGGAGGCGGTCGTCACCGTGAGACGGGCCGGCGGTGGGACGCAGATAATCGATCGAAGCCTGGGCCATAACTCCGCCGGTCATTTCAAAAAGACACTGAGCGGAGACTTCGAGTTCACCGTGATCGTTGTTGTCCTCTATGCTCTGGACGGCCCAGACTTTTTTGAAATTGGCGCCCGAGACGGCTATCATCCAGTCGATGGCATGGCTGCCGACCCAGGGAATCGTTCCGCCGTAGGTTTCGCGTTTTTTGAAAAACTCGGCCCGTTTGCCGAGCTTATATGATTTGCGGGTGCTGATCATTTTGACCTTGCCGATGGCGCCGTTGCGGATCAGGGTGATCGCCGTTTGGAACGGCGGGGCGTAGCGCAGTCCGACCATGGAAAAAATCTTGGCGGTGCTGCTGCTGAGCGCGTCTTCGATTTCGGCCAATTGGGGCAGGGTGATGGCGATGGGTTTTTCACAGAAAATATTGATATTGCGCTTCAAAGCTTCCACACACATCTCAGCGTGGAGGTGAAGCGGTCCGTCGATACAGACGATCGCCGGGTCTTCGGCCTTGAGCATATGGAGCCAGTCGTCGTAGATTTGGGGCTCGAAACCAAATTCGATACAGCGGGCTTCCAGTTTTTCGGTATCGTCCTCACAACCGCTGGATATACCGGTGATTTTCACTTCCGGGACTTCATTGATGCTGCCGAACACATACGACCAGTGGCCGCGGCTGCCAATCATAACCATTTTCATAATATCTTTTCTCCGTATAATGTTTGTGGGTATATTATAGATTTTTAAAAATAAAAAGCAATCTCGCGATTTTTTTATTTGCATGTTTTTTGTTTAGAGGTTATTCTATTTGTGGAGTAAGAACATAGGAGGCCGAAAATGAAAATGTTTCTGATTTTATTGGCGGCGGTACTGACCGGTACCTTGTCGGCTCAGGCGGGAAGAAGCGCGGGAGCGCGTAGTTCGACGACATCGAGCAGCAACAGGATTTCCCAACATCCCAATCCCAACACCTCGACTTCTTCGACCCAGACTTTCCGGGACAGTTACGGACGGGTTACCGGGACTGCGACCACCACCACCACCCCGAGCGGTTCGAGTGCGACCACGTATCAGACCGGCTCCGGTCAACCGGTGGTTTCCTCTACCGGCTTCAACCAGGAAGAGGGTAAAACCTCCACGGTCCAGAAGAATGTCTACCCGAATGAAGACAAAGGCACTGCGGCGAAAACCACTGTTGCCAAGCCGGAAGAGAAAAAAGTCAAAGCGGTTACTACCACTACGACCACTGCCGCTACCACGGTTACCGAAGAGAAGAAATGACAAGGTAGAAATTAAAAGGAGGCGTAGCTATGCGCAAGAATCTGTTGATTATGGCGGCAATCCTGGCGGTGGCGGGGTGCCGCCAGACAACGGATAAGGAACAATATGACCGGGTGGCTGAGGAATTGGGGAAAGTCAACGCTAATTTGGCGGCGCTCAATGAATCTGCCGCCCGGCAGGCAAAAGCGATGGAAACAACCGGGCGGCGGGAAGTTGTCTCAAGGCCGGTAGTGGAAACAATCAGGCGACGGGAAGTTGTAGTGCCGCCGACTGCTGATCTTTCTGGAATCAAAGCTTTGCCGCAGAATCCCACAGAAGAACAAATAACGGAATATCTTACTGTGATCCGGATGAGCCTGTTGGGGAACAGAGGAGTGTCCGTGGAGGATGTGCGAGTCGACCTGTATCGGAAGATTGGCCCGGGGCACCTGAAAACAGTGTTGCCATTTATTGACAAGCCGGGCGACTATGCAAATCGCGATTTTATGTTGCGAACAGCCTTGCCGGATTTGATCGGTGAGGCCGATAAGCCGGTTCTCAAGGAGAATATCGAATTTTATCCGCAGTTGGCGGTGGTTGCAATCAGGAAAGGCTGGGGTGAGGAATTCAAGGAGCAGATTTTCGCCTGTTTGGACAGGGGGCATGACAATTTGCTTCAATATGAGATTTATGCAATTGTTTCCACTCCGGAAGACCGGAGAAAAATCGTCGAAACCTACCAGACTGGAAAAAATGTCAGTCGGCTTTATGGGATGATCTGTCTTTTTCCGGAAATTAATCTGAAGGAAATTAACGATCTGGCTTGGACGAAACAACGGAAATACCAGGAATGGCGGGTTTATGCCGCTCGCGCCGCATCCACCGGCAATATTGAAGCGCTTGAAGAGTTGATCAATGGGCAGTGGCCGCGGAATTTAAATTATGACTACCCCCGGGATGAGACCAATCCGATTTTGATCAAAGTCACCGGGCAGCCATTGGATGCCGATAAACTTTGCAAATGGTATGCAGCCAATAAAGACAAGCTCTATTTTGACGCCCGGGAAGGACGATTCAAAGTTCGGGATTGATTCGGACGGCGCGGTTGGGCGTCGACCGGGGCCGGGATGATTTTCTGGTTTGAGAGGGGCTGAGAGCGGAGCGCCTGGGGCGGGGCGGTTGCCTGACGTGTCGGACGGACGGTAGTTGCCGGAGCGGGTCTGGTTGTGTTTTGAGTGGGGCGTGTGGTTTGAGGGCGCTCGGGAATTGTGGGTTTTACTGGGCGTGTCGCCAGGGGAGAGACTTTTGTCGGACTGGTCGGACGGATGGTTGGCGTAGTGAGGCGGGTTGTGTTTTGAGTGGGGCGTGTCGCCTGGGGAGAGGCTTTTGTCGGACTGGTCGGACTGGTCGGACGTGTCGGACGTGTCGGACGGATGGTAGTTGCTGTAGAGGGGGCGGTTGTATTTTGCGGTGGGCGCTGATTGGGCCTCCGTTCTTCAGGTGTTTGGGGCGGTCGCTGATTTGGCTTGCGCTCGTTGGAGTCTTGTGGCCGGTGATTTTTGTCCGGAGTTCTGTTGTTCGGTTGGCGGCGCGGCTCCGGCTTGGCGGGCGGAGGATCGGGGAAGGGGGCGCTGATCCTTGGCAATTCCCTGGTATTGATATTGGTAATGGTGCGTTTGGCCGGACGCCGGGGGTTCCGTGGATAACGGCGAGGCGGCGGAGGCGGAGCGATGTACCGGTAGTTGTCGTAGTACTGGTATTCCACTACATAATAGGTGGTTGACGGATAGTACTGAGGTTCCTGATAATTATTATACGAGGGGGTATATTCCGCGGCAGGCGGTGAGTACGGCAGGAGCCATGACCAGAGGCTGGATTGATGGGACTGCCAGGGCACCAGATAGGATGGATTAAAGACGAAGACTGCCGCGCCGACGCTCCAGGCAGAGCTCTGAATGAGGTATTCGGTCAGATAGTATTCATAGTATTCGTCCGAATAATCTTCGGCCTGCAGAATCACCGGCAGAGCCAGTATCGCGGCCAGTAGTGCGATGATTGTTTTCTGATAGGTTTTCATGGTCCACCTCCGTTTGTTTTCATTAATATAACGCTGTAGGTTTGAAATTATTTTGGAATTCCGAAATAAAATTCAAAAAAAATTGCTATAACATGACGGCGGGGTATTGACATTTCATTTTTTTAATGGTATAATATACTATACCATCAATAAAACGGGATGTTTATGGACTCTGAAATATTCAAACCGCAGATAACTCTGGACCGCGCAAGTGTGATTCCGTTGCGCGCTCAGATTATTGAACAGATCCGCAAAAATCTGTTGATGAACCGTCCTGTTCCCGGTACTAAAATTATTTCCGAGCGGCAACTGGCCGATGATCTGGATGTCAACCGCAATACCATTCATCAGGCTTATGAAGAATTGGAACTGGAAGGTTTGTTGGAAGTTTCGCGAAAACGCCGTGACGGTATGGTGGTAGCTGAGGAGGCCGTGGAAAAATGCCGCGATCCGTTTCCATCGTTGAATCTGATCTTGCATGATAAATTTTCGGCGTATATCAAGTATTCTTCGCGCCGTAGTTTGGAAATTATCGCAGGGATTATGGACCGGGCTACGGAGTTGAATATTTCCGTGCACTTGATTGCTGTTCCCGAGGCTGGAACTGACCAGAAGAAGATTGAACAGTGGTTGGAAAATATTGTTTCCCGTTCGATTGGTTCGATTACTTTCGGCTTGGTTGGAGATGAATTCAACCCGGCATTTGAGGAATTGATCAGGAATCGGACCTTGCCGCAAGTGTTCGTCACCGGTCACAGTGCCTTGCCGCATATCAGCAGTGTTATTCCGGGTGTTCGCTGTGGAGCCGAGATTATGGTTGAGTATCTGCTGAAACTCAATCACCGGCATTTGGGGGTAGTCGCGATGCCGCGCAGAGCTCTTTCGCAGTTTAATTTCGATGCTTCCGAGCGTGGGGAGGCCGTTGCGGAAATAGCCGAAGCCAAGGGGCTGAAGGTGACTTTCCTGCCGATCTCTTTGTTGGACGGACAGTTGGCCGCGCCAGGAGAAGTGGCGGAGCGAATTTTGGCCTGTAATCCCCGGCCGGATGCACTTTGGATTCAGAATGATAGCATCGCCGGGCAAATCATAACGGAGCTTGAGCGGCGCGGAGCCCGGATTCCTCATGATTTTTCGGTAATCGGCTATGACAATCAGGAACCGAATGGCACGCTCAGCAGTATCGATCACTCCAGCTATGAAATCGGCGGCAAAGCCGTCGATATTATTCACGAGTTGTTCTATCACGGCCAGGCCGGGGAAGCCAGACACGTCCAGGTGGCGAGCCGTTTTATACCCAAAGAGTCAATAAACTTGAAAAAAATCGGAGGAAATTTATGAATGCAATGAAGAAATTTACACTCATTGAACTCCTGGTGGTCATTGCTATTATTGCGCTTCTTGCGGCAATGCTGCTGCCGGCATTGAACAAGGCCCGGGAAAAGGCCCGGAATTCGGAGTGCAAGGCTCAGTTGAACCAGTTGATGAAATATAACCTGCTTTATACCCAGGATTGGGATGATCGTCTGGCCTTTTGCATCGGTACTACCATCGGGGCGAGTTATTGCGGAAATAATAATAAATTTGCCAGGGAATATGTCGGTTATTATTATTCGGAGCGAAACCGTAAGTTCGGTAGCAAGTCCATTTATCAGTGTCCGTCCGCTGATTTTACTCTTACTTATGGCAGTATCAGTTACGGGTATAATTACTATTTCGGTTATAACGATGGTTCCAATAAAATGACTCGCCATCGGCGTCCCAGTACAACCATGAGCTATATTGAAAAAGGGTGGAACTCAACTTTCGGTTATCCATGGTATGCCAACCCCGCCTCGAGTGACGGTATCCAGATTGGTTATCAAATGGGCCGTAAGCACGGCGCTTTCTGGAATCTGGTTTATCTGGATGGACATGTCGGCGAATTCCAGGAGAAGATTCCATCCTCCGATGCCGACGTATTTTTCGACAAACTTTAATTAAATCAAATATGGAGCAAATTATGAATTTGAAGAAATGGGGATTTTTGTGTCTGCTGCTCGGGTTGTCAGCGGTTTTTGCCGCGGAGAAAATCAAGCCGGCCGGTTATGATTTTACCGCGCCCACCCTGAAAGGCCAAGAGATTTCCGCCGACCCCAATCGGACCAAATTGATTGACGGTATCCTTGAAAGCCCCAGCCGGGTTATCTGGCGCTACAAGGAGGCACAGACGAAAAGTATCCGCATCGAGTTCACCTTCGGCAATCCGGTTAAGCTGGAAAGTACCACGGTCCATTATTTCCGGGGTAAGCGCAGTTATGGTATCAAGTCGATCAACGTTTTCGGCATCGACGGGGAGGGGGCTCAGTTTCCGCTCGGCGGAGTCAGCTTGAATCAGCCCTATGAATTGCCGGATGGCGAACCCTCAGCTTCCGCGGCCGAAATCAAGCTGGAATCGGATAAGCCGGTCAGTAAAGCGATCATGGAATTTCATCCGACCGGCGGTTATCTGGGATTGTGCGAAATCGAGTTTATGGGGACTGCCGATAAAACCGCCGCAGAGCCGGTCTCTGCCGGTAGTCTGGTCAATCCCTATAATTCCTACGCTTCCGAAGCCGCTTCCGGTCTGCAGCTGCGGCAGGAAAAAGACCTTGTCATCCTGGAAAACAATCAGGTGCTTTACGTGCTTGACCCGACTCGGGGCGGTTGCGTCAATTTTGCTTACGA
Organism: Victivallaceae bacterium; assembly: GCA_031548025.1. Lineage (GTDB taxonomy): Bacteria > Verrucomicrobiota > Lentisphaeria > Victivallales > Victivallaceae > UBA5239. The sequence goes on from JAVBRM010000147.1 coordinate 16,009, forward strand.
CAAAAAAGCCAAATTCAATTTTATCAAATTCGGCGATAAAAGCGATTACGGCGGTATGTTCAATGACCGTTTCTGGCCGGGCAGCTACGATGTTCGCGACATGTTCCGTGGAGTCGCCTATCAGGTTGAGATCGTCGACAACGGACCGGAGCGTAAAAGCGTCAAGCTCTCCGCCAACGGCAAAAGCGGGATTTTTACCAATGTCACCGTGGAAAAAACTTTTGTGTTGGACGCGGTCTCTCCGGTGCTGCGGGTGGATTACCGGATATTGAACGATCAAGTGAATGTGGTACCGTTGAATCACGGTTTCTGGAGCATGGGCGGGCTTTGCGCCGACCGGCAGTTCACGTTGATTTATCCCGGTTCGTCGGGCATCGAAAAGAATCCTTGCAAGGCTCAGAGTCTGTTTTGTCCGGGGGCGGTACGCGGCTGGTGTGCCGGTATCACCGCGGAAGGGAAGGGGCTGGCCTTGATCTGCGATTACGAATTGTTGAAAAGTTTTTATTTCTGGAGCAATAACGACCAGGCTACTACGATCGAGGCCCGCCTCGGTGTTTACCCGATCAATGCCAACGACAATTTGCGGACTTCATTTGCCTTGGCGCCGTTCTCCGGCATCGGCACTCCGGACAATGTCAACCGGGTCATGGCCGGCGGCTTCAACCTGTCTGCCGACTTGCCCGAAAACACCAGTGAACTGCAATTTCAATTGCTGCCGTTTACCCCCGGCAGATACGAACTGCGGATCATGGCCGGCAAGCTCTCCCGTGGTAAAATCGATTTTCAAACACTGCATCAGGGGGAAATCAACGCTGCTGCCACTCCGTTGAAAGTGGCGGCTCCGTTCAAACCGTCTACCGGTACCTGGATTTTCAAAGCCGTGGTCCTGGCGCATGGCGAAGAGGTTTTCGAAGCTATTGCTTCCTCCGTCTACAAACAAAGCAGCGGCGTCCACATGATGGAAGCCGAATGCAAGAAGCGTCCGGAATCCGGCGAACAGGCTCAGGAGCTTAAACTGAATTTCAACTCCATGGAGCATGAAACTCCGCATATCAAATGGGCGCGGCCTTATGCCGGCAAGACTCCCGAGGTATTGGCGGTTTGCCGCCGCCGTGCCGGTATCCGGGATATGATCGAAGTGGCGCAACGGGTCGATATCAAGCTGACCACCAGTTATATCGGAGGAATCTGGCAGATCAGTGGCCTGACCACTTCGCTGAATGAAAAAGACGCTTACAACGAACTCGCCAAGCAGTTGAAACACAAATTTGATTCGATCGTCGTTGCCTCCGATATGTGGGCCAAGATGCCCGCCAATGTTCGCGACGCGATCCTGAATCAGGTCCGGGAAGGTACCGGGCTGGTGTTGATTGCTCCGGAAGGTCTGCCTCCTGAGCTCGACAAGCAGTTCAAAATCGGGAAAAACGACCGGCATTTCACCGGCGAATGGTCCATGGTCAAAGAAAATGCGATTACCGCCGGGGTACCGTTTGGCATTCTGCCCGCCACCCGGGCTCTGGCTTATGAAAGCTCCGGCGAGGTATTGGCGCAAATCGGCCGCAATCCATTGCTGGCGACTTTCAATTACGGCAAAGGCAAAGTCGTGGCGGCGGCGTGGGCCACCGATGGCCGGAGCCGCAGTGGCTATTATACCATCCATTCCGATCCGACGATATTGCCGCTGATGCTTTACAACATGCCGGAAAATATGAATTATCATTACTGGGAATACCAGATATCGCTCCTGGGCAAAATGATTTACTGGAGCGCCGACTGCCAGAGTGGAATCAGCGGCGGCAATCTCCGGGTAGAGCCGGGGCGTCTGAGCGTGGAATTGACCGCAGCCGCTCCCGGCAAAGTCACCGCCGAGCTGGTTATCCGGGATAAATTCTCGCGTGTCGAGCAGACCGTAAGCGAAACGCTCGAGTTGAAAGAGGGCAAGAACTCCGTCGAACTGAAATTCGCCTCGCCGATTTTCCACGGCGTTCACCTGGCCGACCTGGTAATCAAGAGCGCCAAGGGGACCGAATGGTGGGGCTCCGCTTCCTTCGACATTATCGCTCCGACCTCCATCAAGAGTCTCAAACTGGCGGACAAAGTCTGGAAAAAAGAAGAAAGCCTGAGCGGAAATCTGGAACTCGCCGCCCCCGGCAAAGTTCGGATCGCGCTGTATGACAATCACGGCAATCAATTTGCTGCCGGCGATGCCGCCGTTTTTCAGTTGCCCTTGGCGGATTGCCGCACCCTGACTTGCCGTCTGGTGGCCGAAGTCGAGAGTGAGGGGCGGATTGTTGACCGGCTGGAACGCGATGTCGCGCTGTTCGGCAAGCCCGATCCGCGACGTTTGCTGATTTCATTCGGTTGGCCGAGCCTGTCCATGCGCGGAACCCAGGAATTCCTACTCAATGAAATCTGGCAGGTTTACCGGCAGTTCGGCACCAATGCCCTGAGTATATTCCGTACCGATACACCTCTGGAGATACAGGTAGCCCGCAAGAATAATCTGGCTATTATCGCCTCGTCCGCTCCCGGCAGCGCCGGAGGCAAAACTCCGTATGACTCCAAGGCGAAAATCAACTCCAAACTCGACCTGGTTCGTACTCCGTGCCTGAGTGCTCCCGGGTTCAAGGACACGCAGGAGAAACTCTCCGCCGGATCCGCTCCATTTGAAGATTACGGTGTGCTTTTCCGGGCCGGAGGCGACGAAACCAACAGTATCAGCTCCTGGGAAGGGTGCTTCTCGGCGGACTGCCGACGCGAATTCCGAGTCTGGCTGCAAAAGGTTTACGGTTCACTGGATGAGCTCAATAAAAGCTGGCTGACTGCTTATAAGTCTTGGGATGAGGTTGTTGCCATGACCTCGGCGGAAGTTCGGAATCACGGCTCCTACGCCCCCTGGGTCGATCACCGCGCCTTTAATGACTGGAACCGCGCCGATACTTTCGCCCGGATCGTCAAGGGAATGAAGCGGCAGGACCCCGGATTGCGTTATTCCCTGTCCGGCACCCAGGAGCCGAATGCTTTCAACGCCTGGGAATGGTATCAGTTAATGCCCAGCCTGGAAGCTCTGCAGAGCTACGAGGGCGAGCAATCGATCATGCAGCGCTGTTTTGCCTCCAAAATGCCTCTCTGGCAAACCTGGCTCGGCTATGACGAAAGTTACAGCCGCCTGAGCGAAAAAGCCTTGCGGCGGATGATGCTCGGCGCCACTGGGTTCTGTATCTACGGCAGTTCGTTCTATTTGAACCCGGACTACACAGTGCCCCCGCGGGGAAAAGATATGATCCGGGTTTTGGATACTTTCCGCAACGGTACCGGAGAACTCATCATCAATTCCGATTTTGCCGCAGAGTCTATCGCGATGCTTTATTCGCCGGGTTCGATCAAGGTCGATTGGATTTTGAATGCCGACGATTTCCGCCGCGGCTCGATTCGCGGTTGCAAACTCTTGTTGAATGATATGGGCCTCGGCTATGATTATGTCGCCTCGGCGCAACTGGAAAACAGCACGATTCTTCGCGACAAATACAAATTGCTGATTCTGCCGCTGGCCTCCGCCATGTCCGACAAAGAACTCGAAGCCGTTCGCGAATTCGTGAAAAACGGCGGTACGGTGATCGCCGATATGTTGAGCGGCAGCTATAACCAACACGGCTTGTCCCGCAAGGCCATGCCGTTGGCGGATGTTTTCGGCCTGAAATCGGAAATGCCGTCTTTCTCCATTCGCGATGCAGAGCTGTCCGCGCTGGATGTCAATGCCGAAGGGCTGGCGCTGCCGGGCATGAAAATGACGGTCAAGGCTTTCGAAAGCGGCATCGTGCCGGATACCGCCAAAGCTCTGGCGCAAATCAGCGTTGACGGGAAAAAGTACCCCGCGATTACTGTCAACCGTTTCGGTAAGGGACTGGCGATTTATTTGGGAGCGGCATTACCGGGAACTGTCAGCAATTTGGCCGAAATGCGCTATACCGAGGCCAATCAGAAGAATCTCCAGCCGATCAATGGTCTGCTCTGGGAAATTATGCGTCGGCTCGAAATCCAGCCGGTAGCCCAGGCGCCGACCCTGAAATCGGCCAATATCATGCTGCGCAGTCAGGGGCCCGCCTATGTTCTGGGGATCGGGCGCAATTCCGCCGAGGCGGCCAATCTCGACCCGAAACCGGCGGTTCACCGGGTTCAATTGCATCGGGAATACCATGTTTACGATTTGGTCAAACAGCAATACCTGACCCATGGCAAAGAATTCGACTATGAATTCGGCCCGGATACGCAAGGCATCTTTATGCTGCTGCCCTACCAACCCGGCAAGCCGGAACTTCAAATCGCCGCCGACGGTGCGAAGCGTACGGTCCGGATTCAACTGCCGGTGAAGGCCGCCGAATATGCCAACCATCTTTATCGGGTGGAGGTGAAATCGCCAGACGGCAAAATCAATCCGGCTTACTCCGAAATCATCTTCGGGCAAGGGCCGCAGGCTGAATATTCCCTCAAGCTGCCGTTGAACTCCGTCCCCGGCAAATGGCATATCAAAGTAACCGAGGTAATCAGCCGCGAGTCAAGCGAAGCGGAACTGTGATCTCACCGGCATTCGAGATAAAGGCCGCCGATTTCCACCCCGGCGGCCGGAGCGATGCCGGTGAATTGAAAAGTGACCGTCGCAATCTGCTCCGGTTGAGTCTTTGGGAAAAACTTGTTCAGGGAAATTTTGATTTCTTGCCAGGTGGTCGGATCGTCGTCGATAACTTTGCCGTCAAGGTAAGCGCCGAGGCTGATCTTTGAAGAACTGATCTTTTTGCCGTCGGCATTGACGGTGCTCATGTAGACCTGAATATTCTGGCCGCCGGTATGGCGTCCCCAGGCGTCGTTGGCTCCATTGATCTTGAAAACCAGAAATGAGTTTTTAAGATCAATTTTGGAGACATCGAGCATTTTATCTTTCGGGGCGGATATACTGAAACCACACCAGTCTTTTTTGTTTTCAGCCAAGGTGACTGCTAATTTATCACCATTCCATTTGGCTTGGCAGCCGAACCAGCCGCCGGCGCGCCATCCGGCCAGTGAACGGGAATCAGGATTATGAAATTCCGCGGTGATGCCGATGACTACCGGAATCGGTTCGGCGTTGGCCGAGATGATATCGAGGCTGCGGATCTCTTTTTCCGGCTGCGGATTTTCCCAGCGCCAGACAAAGAAGCCACGCTGCTCGGAATTGACAAATGCGACATGGTCGGTCAGTTTGGCGTTGATGGCGCGGCGCGGAATCCACCATTCGCCGATGTTGATGCCGCAGATTACCGGGATTTTCAGTTCGCTGCCGTCGGCGTAGCAAATCCGATAAAACATGGCTTCCTTGCCCATGACACTCCAGGCCGTGGCATGGAAAAAGTAGAGGTTTTTCACCTGGGCGTTGATGGGAATATCCTTGACCGTTTCGGCCCCGAAACCGGGAACCAGATTTTTGGAATTGAGGACGATACAGGTCTTGTTTTCAGTTTCGTCGAATCGGAGGATTTCAGTCGGCACCCCGCGAAATTCCTGAATGCCCCACGGAACGCCGTTGAGCGAGTTTTCCGCGCCCTGATCGGTCCAGCCGCCTTTGCCGTCGCCGGCTACCGAGTCGGTGAACGGACGGTTGCAGAAGTCGCGCAAATCGATGATTTTAGTCAGGCGCAAGTCGGGATTGTAACGGAATTCCGCTTGTTGAGGCTGCTGGGATTGCTTGATTTTTGCAACGGCCGCGTTGAATTTTTCCTGGAGCTCATCCCGGGAGATCGGGCGTAGATTTTTGAAGCGTTTGCCCAGTTCGGCCGGGGTACCGGTGACGATTAAAGCGCTGCGCTGGGGCGGCAGATAGATCGTGGCGTCCGGCAGAATGGTTTCACTCAGCGGGTCAACGGCGGTATGCCCGGCTGGAAGTTCCAGATTGGCGAATTTGGGGTAGCGGTCGAGGTTCAGCGCATAGAATCCGGCAAGAGTACCTTTTTGAATATGATGGATTTCAACATTTGGAACCAGTTGATTATCCGTCATGAGGGAGACAACCGGTTTTCGACCGGCCAGGTTCAGGAGGGAGTCATAAATGGCCGCATGATGATAATCCATGCTCTGCACTCCGATGAAAATCACTTGACCGGAACCGACTTTGCGCCGGACGACAGCCGGTTTTCCTTCCGCCGAGGCCAGGGTTTCCCAGTTTGAGGAGGCGTCGATGTCGGCAAAGCGGCGAACCTTGATCTTGCCGGGTAAGCGCTTATTGGCGGCGATTTGTCCATCAAGTTCAGTCAGGGCCGGATTTTTCACCGGAGTCAATTTCAGGTCGAATATTCCCTGCCAATCGATCGGCTGCCCGTATTCATTTTCCGGCATGGTTTCCAGCGAGGTAATGAGGGTGCCGCCTTTTTTGACATAATCGAGGACCCGGTCACGGGTAACGGGATAAATACTCCGCACAGCTCCGGCGATGATCACCGGGAACTTGACCGGGTCGAAACGATCCGTTTGTTCTTCCAGCAGGACGCCGTAGGGATAATGCGTCAGTTCGAGGCTGATGGCGATATTTCGTATTTCATTTTTCAGCATATTGCCGACAGCCGGAGCGCGGCGCTCGGTCGGATAAGACAGCAATAAGCCGATTTCCGGGGCGGTATAGTTTTCACGCGGGACAAAGAGGTCGTCGACCTGGAGCATTTCTTTTTTGACATCCATAATCGCCTTGAGGCCCTCGGTGGGAAATGCCCACGGATTGAGAATATGGAAGCGCATCAGCTCGGCCAGGCGCTTGCCGCCTTCCTCGGAGCCGTGTGGTTGCCAGCGGTTGTCCCAGGCACGCTTACACCAGAGGAAAAGATAGGAGGCATTGCCGCCGCGTACCAGCTGTAGCCACAATATACTGTGCAGAGAATCATAATCGGCCCCGCTGTAGGTTTCTCCGTCATGAATAGGCTTGCCGTTGGCGATAGCCCGGTAGAAACGGCGTTGAAGGGCATTTTCCCGGAATGCCGCGTCCGGCATAGGGGTGTCGATAACCGTCGGTGAGGGCTGAAGCTGGGCGCTCTGGTTGATCTTGACGCCGCCGCCGGTAGAGGTGGAAACAGTCGTGCAATATTGATTGATTTCATATAAATTAATATGATTTTTCGGTAGTGTCCGGTAGTTGTCCGCTCCCATGCATTGAATACAGAAACGGGCTTCCGGATCGATTTCCCGGATTACCTTCATACCGTCGAGACACAGTTTCAGGAATTCGTCCTCCATGAATTTACTCCATTCGACAAACAAGGCCGGAGAGTCGGTTCTGGATTTGAAGTTCTCAATATCTTCGAATGATTTATAGGCGGTATTCCAGGTCAGATTCACTTTTTCCAGTGAGCCATATCTGCTTTTCAGGAAAGCGATAAAATTCTTGCGGTTGGCGGGGCAGGGGTCGTGATAGGCCGGTTCGTTGAATAACTCGTACATCAGGGCTTGTCCGCCGGAGGCTTTCAGTTCCTCAGCGCCCGATCTCCACATTTTGAGATACATCTCGCGCCCGGCCTGGTCAGCCAGGCAATAGGGGACCCAGTGGTTGCTGTCGCCCATCACACCCATGGAGTTAAAGACCGTTTCCGGCAATTTTTCCTGATATTGGGCGCGGTTGGCCTGAAGCATGCCATGGGACCAGGGAGCGGCGGTAAAATCGACTTGCAGGGGAAGGCCGCAATCACGCCGGACTTTTGTCAATGCGTCACGGGTAGCCTGGTCGAACAGAAAACTTTTGTAGTTGGGATCGATCTGAGTCAACCAGCTTTCCGAGGCAAAATAACTGATGGTGTCCAGGCCGACCCGCTGGGCGGTTTCGTAGTCGATGACCTGTTCATAGAGCCATTTCAGGGAATCCGGATACCCCTTGGTCGGGGCCATGCTGCCGACGATCTTGTTGGGAATCTGCGCCCCCATCAGAAAGCGTGGACGACCATTGACGCAGTAGTTGCCGTGCCGGTCGATTGTCACTTTGGCGCCTTTGGGAAACAGCACCGGTTCCTTGATATCTTTGAGCTCGGGAAAGGAGACGTCGGCCGCGAAACAGCTGCCGGCCAGCAGGATTGAGAGTATAAGAGAACGCAGCATACAGTATGATCCTTGTAAAATTTATTGTAAACTGAATTTAGAGGTGGTGGCTGCCAGTTCGGCTGTATTTTGCATGGCGGAGTGTCCGTCCAGATATGAGACTGCCGTACCTCCCGGATGGCTGTTTTTCGGCAGGCGTGCACTCATGTACGGATTACATTCATGATACATCGCATCTAGGAAGGCGATACGCTGGGAGAGAGGATTTTTCAGTTTACTCAGAGTAAACGGATAGGTGGAAGACGTACAGAGAGGAAATGTATGGTTGATTCCATAATTGGTGGATCCCATCGAAGCCGGAAGCGTCAGCCTCTTTTTTTCCCCCGGGCACAACCAGAATCGCCCCCGGTCCCTGTTGTGTTCGATGGCATAGCGGCCGCTGATCTGGAAATTTATCAGATTGTGAATCCAATAGCTGTCCGAACCCGAGCCGTACCAGCGCGGCGGCAAATTGTCATTGTATTCATCGAAATAAAACATCATCCCAGTGCCGATCTGCTTGAGGTTGCTGAGACACTGGGTCTGTTTGGCGGTTTCGCGGGCTTTGTTCAACGCCGGCAGCAGCATCGCCGCCAGTATGCCGATTATCGCGATCACTACCAGCAACTCAATAAGTGTGAAATTGATATTGCGCTTTTTCAACTTGACCTCCTGTTTAAACTTTCAAAATTGTGAAATGCCACTGAGTGGCCGTCGATCCAGTCGGGGCTTATCAGGGTGATATCATTTTCAACGGTGCCGCTCAGACGCTGTCTTTCCAGGGTGTCCATCAACGCATGGGCGATTCCGGCGATATTCTGGTGAGTTCCGCAGGGCTTGAAGCCGAACAATGAATCCATCCATGAATAACGGTCATGGACGACCACCGAAAGATCCTCGGGGATGCGAACTCCCATCGCCAGTAATTTGCGAATGGCGCCCGAGGCCGAGCGATCCCCGAAAACCACCAGAGCGGTCATGGCCGGATTGGCCTTGTACAACTGTTCGGCCGCTTTGCCGCCTTCGTCCTCATCGCAGAAAAACGCGGTGGTGATGTTGGAAGCCTTGATTTCGACATTGGCTTCACGCAGGGTTTTCTGATACATGTCCAGATTCGACTGGAAATCATTGTAACCGACCGGACAGTTGATCAAACCGATCTCGCGATGGCCGGATTTGAGCAGATTTTCCAGGCAGATCCGCATACCCTCGGCGCAGTCGGAGCCAACTTGCGGCCCCTTGACGTTTTTGATGCCGCCCGGCATGGTTACAAACGGGATATGTTCGGCAGCCAGTAAATCAAAATCATCCGGATCGATCCGGAGACTATTCAGAATGACCCCGCCTTTGAAGGTCGGCGGCAAGCCGTATTTGCGAATGAATTCTTTGAATGTCTGATGGCGCGGCAGTATCGAAAGGCAGAAGACCAGACCGCGGCGGGTGGCTTCCACTCCCAGGTGAAACAGCAGGGTGTTGTTGAACTGATCGTTGTCCGGGTTGTCATGATAACTGCTGACCATGTAATGCACGGTATTCAATGGACTGGTCAATACCGGTTTCTCCGACACAAAAGAGCCCTTACCCTGAATGGATTGGACTAAGCCGGAGGAAATCAGGCCGCTGATAGCCTGGCGGACCGTCAGGCGCGATACTCCATAGGTTGCGGCCAGGTTCTGTTCGGTCGGCAGTTTATCGCCGGGGCTGAGTGTGCCTTGGCGGATCTGCTGGGCCAGCTCTTCCTGGATCTGTTCATATTTTGATTTGTTGCCGTTTGCCATAAATATCCTATGTTGTATAGATATTATAACAACTTTTAGGGCATTTGTCAATGGCTCAAAATAAGAAAATCAAGAAATATTTTTTAAAGTTGTCAATACAAGTTCTTGAGCCAAGTAATGTGGTCAAATCTGACAGACTGCCGGCATGGGCAATAACTTGACGTGAAAGTCTGTTTCAGCTACTATTTCTCCGGGGGCTTGATTTTTTTTATCAATTTGTCGAAGTCTGACACGATCGGCTGCGTTTTGTTGAATTCCCGATATTCAGACAGGGCTTTTTCGTCAGCGGCTTTGCGAGTGATCTTTCCTTTTCCTTCAAGTATCATGTATTCATTGAACGACAGAAACTTGCGGACGCTCTCGGCAAAGGCGCTCATTGTGAAAGAGGTTCTGTTCTCAAGGATTCGTTCAATATAATCAAAGAATCCAGATACCGCCCGCTCCAATTGTCTGATTTCCTTCTCTGATAGATAATTCTTGGCTATGGTTACATCCGAGCTGAGAATGCGTCCATCCGGGGCATGCTTCCAAGTGGTAAGCCCCATGTAGGGCTTTGATTTATCGGCGTTAGAGATAATAATCTCTGGAGCGGTCAGCCCGGTTATCGCGTAATGAAACAAGTTTTGAACTTCAGTGAAAAAGCTATGAGCGATTTCAGATGTCGGATCATAATCAATGGAACATTCAGCAAATATATCGGTGATCTGCTGCCAAATGCGGCGTTCACTGGCGCGAATCGAGCGGACGCGTTCCAGCAGTTCCCGAAAATAGTCTTTGGCGAATACGCTTTTCCCCTGTTTTAAACGTTCGTCATCCAATGCAAAGCCTTTGATCATGTACTCTTTCAGGATCCGTGTTGCCCATATTCTGAATTGGGTTGCACGCTTTGAGTTGACCCGATATCCTCATGCAAGAATGGTATCAAGGTTATAGTGTTTGAGCTTTCGTGTTACTTGGCGCGTCCCTTCCTGACGAACTACTAAGAAATCCTTAGTAGTTGCCGTTTGCTCTAACTCTTCACTATCGTAAATATTTGATAAGTGCTGAATTACATTTTCCGGAGTACAGTCAAATAGCTCGGCCATTGCTCCCTGGGTCAGCCATACGGTTTCATCATCTACTCGAACGTTGACATGAATTACACCGTCATCGGTCGCGTACATCAAAAATGACTGTTCCGGATTTTCGTTTGGATTGCTACTGTTTGCCATCGTCGCAAATTCTCCTGTCAAATATTTTATCTTTCCAAACTATAATACCATTTCAACGATATTTCAATAAAAAAACTCCCGTATCGGGGACACGGGAGTTTTTCCTTGAACTGGTAATTAATAATGGAAGACCACCCTTTGATGACAGGTCAATTCATCGAGTTCGATGCAGTAACGGCCGTCCTGGGCACAGACCGGGATTTCCTTGCCTTGCGGTTCCAGGGTGACTTTGGTGACTTTTTCCGGAACCTTGATTGAGGCTTTGATCTTTTGGAGAGGATTGAGCTCTTCGATCACTTCAATCGGGGAAGTGTTGCGGAGGTTGCCGCCGGACATTTCCACCGCGCTGCCGCGGAGAATGGTATTGACGTACAGCAGGTGCAGAATATAGCGTTTTTCGGCTTCCTGCTTCATCAGCGTGGCGCGTCCCTGCGAGGGAAGGCTGGTCCGGATGGTCATTTCGTTATGGGCGAAGGCGTTGAAGGCCTTGGCCATGAAATGTTTCAGCGCAACTTGTCCATAGGTCGCATAGAGCGAGAAAACCGGATGGGCGAAATAAAGAATCTGGCCGTTCAAGGACCCGGCGTCGAAGCCGGACGGTTCCGGTTTGTAGGGAGTATGCTGGTGCGACGAGAAGTGCTTGTACGAGCGTGAGAAGTAGGGATCGTAGACCGCGCCGAGCGAAGTGCCGGAGGTCGTCTTGATCCGTTGGGCCGGTTGATACATGACAAACGGAGTTTTGACGAAGTCCGGCGAGAATTCCGGAGCCGCTTGGATATAATCCGGATAATCGACATTTTGCCCGTGGAAGGAGGCACCGATGTCGAAAGCGAATTCGTCTTTGTCCGCCCACATACCGGAAGTACCGGAGAGCACCAGTTTGCCGCCGCGCCCGAGGAAGGCGTCGAAGCGTTTCTTGAGCTCGGGAGTAACCCGGAAATCGTCGGCCAGGATCAGGATGTCGTATTTGTCGATGGAGGCTTCCGAGTCGATCAGGTCGAAGAATACATGATTTTCGAGCAGGAAACGGGAGGCTCCGGTTTCATTGTTGACCTGGGCTTTGGCGTCAACCGAATTCGGGTTGTTGAAGATGGCGATGTTGGCCGTGCTGACCACTCCGTTGCACCACGGTTCTTTGGCTTCCACTTCGGAATAGGCGGCGCCGATCAGTTCGTAGGTGCTTTCGTCGAGTTCCGCGGTGGGATGGAGCTGGTCGCCGATGCTGCACTTGGACCCTTGGGCGAGCATGGCGGCGCACTCATAACGCAGGGCGTTGGGATGTTTGAAACCGCCGAATTCGCCCCAGGTGGTGTGAAATTTCCCGGTCATGCCGAGGAAGTCCGTACCAAGAGTGCGGCAGTAAGCGGCGGACATCGGGTAATGATCATAGCCCCAGCCGCCGGTCGGCAATGATTCGAGCTCCAGATGGCTGAAATAAGGCAGAATTTCACGGTCGCCGATGGTGATGTGACCGGAGTTATGGAATATCGGCATATCGGGATTGATGCCTCGGACCGTTTCGGTGGTCTTCCGGTAATATTTCATCAAAGTGCGCCTGGCGAAGCGCTTGCGGTCGGCTTCGCATTCCGGGTCATAGCCTTCCTTGCGCATGTCGTCCATGCACCAGCGGCAGCAGCACTGGCCCTGGGAAATGATGTCGATGAAAATACCGTTGCCGTCGGGGAACATGATCATGGCTTCTTCCAGCATCCGGCAGAGATGATCCAGGTACGGAGTATTGAAGCACATGGTGTGAAAACCGGGTTTCAGCGGACTGGTGGTCCAGCCGGCCAAGCGTCCGTCGGCGCTGATTTCGCGCCATTCGGGATGATCGTAAGCGGCCACGTTGTTGACGCCGCCGGTCAGGTACACCGGGACATTGACGTTGATCTCATGTGAAGCGTCGATCTGTTCGCGCAGCAAATTGAAGTTCAGGTACGGATGCATTTTGCCGACTTTGGTCGGGTGATAGCTCAGCCCGTGGTGACACGAGGAGAAACAGGTAATCGAATCGACATGGGCCTTTTTCAGGCGTTCCTGCCATTGTTTCTTGTCGAAACGGGACCCGATGGCCGGAATATCGGGGGAGGTGTGAAAATCCAGGTGAATTTGGCGGAATCTTAAATCTTTCATAATTTGAGGTCCTCTGTTTAAGATATGGTTATTGATTCATTGGCTTTTAAGGTTTTGCGGTGCTCAACGCCGAAAATGCGGAAGACAAAGTCGCCGTCATGGGCGGCCTGAATCCGGGCCGAGTAATTTTTGCCGTCCCAGGTCAGGTCGGCAGTCAGGCCGCCGCGGGCGCGCAGTCCATTGATTTTGCCCGATTGCCAGGCTGAAGGCAGGGCCGGGAAGAGATCGACGATGATCTGTCCGGCATCGGTGCGCAGATGACTCTGGAGGAGCATTTCAGCGATCCCGGCGGCAACGCCGAAATTACCGTCGATCTGAAACGGCGGGTGAGCGTCGAACAGGTTCATATAAACACCGCCGCCCTGGCTGGATCTGCGTTCCGGATCGGGTTCCACCGGAGTCAACAGATTTTTGATGACTTCGCAGGCGTGGTCGCCGTCCAGGAAACGGGCCCAGAGCGCGACGCGCCAGCCCATGGCCCAGCCGGTGCTGCGGTCGCCGCGGCGCAGCAGCGAGACCTTGGCGGCTTCGAAATATTCGGAGTTGTGTTCCGGCGTGAATTCCGCGGCGGGATAAACGCCGTAGAGATGGGATACGTGACGGTGATGGATGTCGTTTTCCGGGAAGTCTTCGCCGAATTCGAGCAATTGGCCTTCCGGGCCGATGGTCGGCTTGCGCAAACGGGGCAGGGCGGCGCGAACTTTGGTGGTGAACTCATCCTGACAGCCCAGGATTTTCGCGCATTCGAGGACGTCGGAAAAGGTTTCGAAAATGATCGACATATCCATGATCGAGCCGGAAGCGGCGGCCCCGCCGGTTTTCAGGGTTTGATCACAGAAAAAACAGTTTTCCGGAGAAGTCGACGGGCAGGTTTCCAGTGTGCCGTCCGCCCTTTCCACCATGAAGTCGAGGAAAAATTCCGCCGCGCCCTTAATGACCGGATAAATCTGTTTCATGAATTCAAGGTCGGGCGAATAGCGGTAGTGTTCCATCAGGTGACGGCAGAGCCAGCCGCCGCAAACCGGCCAGAAGAGCCACTGCGCGCTGCCGGTGGCCGGAGCGCAGTAGCGCCAGACGTCGCTGTTGTGATGCATGCACCAGCCGTTGGCGTTGTACAACGCTTTGGCGGCGCCGCGCCCCTTGTCGGCGCATTCGGTAATCATCCGGGTCAGCGGCTCGAGACATTCGGCCAGGTTGACGGCTTCCACCGGCCAATAATTCATTTCGGTATTGATGTTGGTCGTATAGTTGCATCCCCACGGCGGCATAAGCATGTCGTTCCAGATCCCTTGCAGGTTGGTCGCCTGTGTGCCGGGACGGGATGAGGCCAGAGTCAGGTAGCGCCCGAAGTTATACAGCATGGCGCACAGCATCGGCGAATCGGTGTGTTTGGCGAGCAGTTCCGGCACCGGAGTGTCGGCCGGCTCTGAGCCGGGCAGTTCCAATACTGAACGGTTGTAAAGCGGCTGATAATCGGCCAAATGTTCTACTTTCATAGCGGCAAATCCGAGCTTGCGGGCTTGCGCCAGGTCGGCGGCGGCCAGCGCCTGGTAATCGATGCCGCTTTCATTCGGCATGGTCTGGTAATCCTTGAAATTACTGCGGATGGCGATATAAATCACGACCCGGTCGGCGCCGCTTACGGTCAGGATGCCGTTGGTTGAGCTTACGGAACCGCCTTGGGTTGCCGCGCTTGCTTGCATCCGGTATTTGATGCCGGTTCTTCCCTCTTTGTCGGTCCAGATGACCTCTTTGCGGCGGTCATGAACCGGCATGGCGCCATCGAAAGCGATATCGCTGCCGACGGATGAACATTCGCCATGCACCGGCGAGCTGAATTCCGCTTTGAAGGAAATTCCGCCGGGAGTGGATGAAACGATTTCATATGCAATCACTTGGGCGGGAAATGAAACCAGAGTGGTCCGCCGGTATTCGGCGGCTCCGGCCTGATAGCTGATTCCGGCCTCCGCTGTCGCCAGGTCGAGCTCGCGACGGTAACGGCTGATTTCGCCGGTGTGGGTAAATTCGATATGCAAATCGCCGGCCGGCAGATAGGACTGGCAATCTTTGTAACTCATTTTCTGACCAATGAATTGAGTTGCTTCGGAAAACTTGCGTTCGTCGATCAGTTTCCGGGCTTCTTCGAGCAACTGAGGCATGGTCTTCAGGTAATCATTTTCCGGGAGTCCGGACCAGAGAGAATCTTCGTTCAGGGCGATCTGTTCTTTGGCGGTTCCGCCGAAAACCATTGCGCCCAGCCGTCCGTTACCCAGAGGCAGTGCGCCTTCCCAATATGGAGCTTCGTTCAGGTACTTCAATTTCATCTTCGACACCTTGATTTTATGTGAGTTTCATAATCTATAATTGTTAATGCATAAAACAAGCGAAGAAACGGCAAATGCACCTGATATTGACGGAAATTCTGTGTACAAAACATAGAGATATGTATAAATTCCGCATGCGGTTGAAACTTGACTTTTTCCGGTTGTATGCTATTATACCCTAATATAACCAGGAGGAGTAATTATTATGTGGAAAGAAGTCATCGACATTAATGCGGTCCGTGAAATCCGGGTTCGTAACAATGTGTTTTTCGGGATAGGGGCTATTGCTAAAATTGACTTTATCGCTGAAAAAGCCAAAGAGCGCGGCATCAAAAATATCCTTGTTGTTACCGGCAAGAACGCCTATAAATCCACCGGCGCCTGGGATTACGTGGTGGCGGCCCTGAATAAACATGGCATCGGTTATGAAATCTACGACCAGGTCACTCCGAATCCGACCGCCGACCAGGTCGACGCCGCGGTAACGCTCGGTCGCCAGGCCAATGCCGGGGCCGTTATCGGTATCGGCGGAGGCAGTCCGATCGATGCCGCCAAGAGCGCGGCGATTCTGCTGAAAAACCCGTCGTACAATACGCGCGATCTATATACATTCAAGTTTGAACCCGCTGAGGCTTTGCCGGTAATCGCCATCAACCTGACCCATGGAACCGGGACCGAAGTCAACCGTTTCGCGGTAGTGACCATTCCGGAAACCAATTACAAACCGGCGATTGCCTACGATTGCATCTATCCGTGGTATTCGATTGACGATCCCGCGCTGGCTGCCGGGCTGTCGTCCAGGCAGACCAGCTATGTCAGCATCGACGCGGTCAACCACGTGGTCGAGGCTTCCACTACCAAGGTGGTCAATCCTTTTACGATCACGCTGGCCCGTCAGACCATTGACGCTGTAAATGAATTTCTGCCGCGAGCGCTGGCTAACCCCCAGGATCTGACCGCGCGTTATTTCCTGATGTATGCGGCCATGCTCGGCGGGGTGGCGTTTGACAACTCGCTGTTGCATTACACTCATGCGCTGGAGCATCCGTTGAGCGCGCTCAAGCCGGAACTCAGCCACGGCCTTGGCCTGGCGATGCTGCTGCCGGCGGTGGTGCAGAATATTTATCCGGTTTCCGGCAAAACTCTGGCGTATATTTATGGCGGGGCGATTCCCGGTTTCAAGGGCGAACCCGCCGAAGCCCATAAATTCGCCGTAAAGGTCGAAAGATGGCTGAAGCAGATGGGAGCCCCGGAGAAATTGAGTGACGACGGTTATACCGACGCTGACATCAAGCAATTGGTGGCGCTTGCTTTCTCCACTCCTTCGCTGGAAGGCCTGATCGGGCTGGCTCCGACTGTCGGCACTCCCGAACTGATTGCCGAAATTTACCGAAATTCCCTCAAACCGATGGACAAAGGCGATGAAAATTAAAATTCTGGCATTCGATTGCAGCCCCCGCCGTAACAGCAACAGCGGGGCGCTGTTGAAAGCTTCATTTGATTCGGCCAACTCTCTGCTTGGCGACATGATCGAGTATGAAATCATTCATCTGCGGGATTGCCGGATCGAGCATTGTCTGGCTTGCGGCGTCTGCGGCAAGAAAAAGGAATCCGAGGAATTCATCCCGTGCGTTCAGCGCGACGACATGGACGGGATTTACCCGAAAATGTGCGAGGCGGACGGCCTGGCGGTGGCGACTCCGGTTTACTTCGGGTTGCCCTCGGACCTGTTTTCCAAGTTCATTATGCGGACGCGGGTTTTGCGGCACCAGAATTTCCGTCTGGCCAACAAACCGGTGGGGATCATGGCGATTGCCGGACGGCGCTCCGGCGGGGCTGAGACCACCATTGTTTCCAGTTGGCTGCCTTTCATCCGTCACGGCTGTTTGATTGTCGGCAACGGCGACCAGACTTCGCAGTACGGAACCATGGGCTGGGCCGGCGCGCCCGGACACATTCTCAGCGATGAATGGGGTTTGGAACAGGGCGGCCAGACCATCCGGCGGATTTACGAGGTAGCAACTTTGGTCAAAGCGGGCAATCAGGTCCTCAACCGGCCGTCGCCGATGAAATTTTCTTATACTTCCGGCAATCGACATTAAAAAAATCTTGTATAATCAGAAAATCCGGCTAAATTAGATTATTTGATTTTGGTTGGAAAATGGTTGAAGATGAAATAAATAAAATTGAAAGCCATGATTTGGACGAAGGTGTTGCCGACAGCTCCTCCGGGGATTTGTTGCGTACTTACCTTCGCCAGATCGGCAGTATCCCTCTGTTGACGATCGAGAAACAGGAAGAATTGTCGGCGAAGATCGTTGAGGCGATCAGGGAGTACCGGGCCGGTTTGTACCGACTCGGCTTCGTCGCCAGCGAGCATTTATTGATCTTGAGAGATATCGAAGGCCAGCCGGCGGCCGATCATTTCATGCCGACTTCGCTGCGCAAGGACAATTCCGGGGATTATGATAAATTCCTGACTGTCGCCCCGCAGTGGGCGTCTGAGATCAGCCGGGATTACCAGGAATTCAAAACCGCCTTTCAGCAGCAAAAAACGGAAGTGGAAGCGTTACGGAAAAAACTGGTCGCCGATCTTATGCTTTATGAAGTGGTCTACGATCATCTTGAAGAATGGTACAAGGTGGCGTTGGAATATATCCGGCAGACCGCCCCCGGCTGCGATCCTCTGACCGCGACGCTCAAGGATATTGCGGCGAACCAATATGATTTTATCCGGGAAAAGGCGCTGATGGATCCGAAAGAGTTTATCAGTCATATGCCGGAAATAACCCGGGCTCGTGGAAGGGTTCACGACTTGCATCAGGCTATGCTTGAAGGCAACTTGCGGCTGGTAGTCAGCATTTCCCAGCGTTACCGCAACAAGGGGTTGCCGTTTCTGGATTTGATTCAGGAAGGCAATCTCGGGTTGATGCGGGCTTTGGAAAAATTTGACTTCGCCCTTGGAAACCGTTTCAGTACTTACGCTACCTGGTGGGTCAAGCAGACGGTCAGCCGGGCAATTGCGGCGCAGTCGCGGACCATCCGGATTCCGGTGCACATGATTAATACGATTATGACTATGAACAATACCGAAGAAATGTTCATTCAGGAATTCGGGCGGGAGCCGAGCGTGGAAGAGCTTGCCAAAATCATGGAGATTCCGACTTCGCGTATCAGCGCCATCCAGAAAATGGCCCGGCAGGCGATTTCACTGCAGGCGCCGCTGGACAGCGGCGACGACAGTTCGTCGCTGGAAGATATCCTTTCCGATGCCGATTCGGATGATCCCACCGCCAATCTGGCCGCCAAGATGCTGCGGGAAAAACTTTATGAAGTCCTCGGATTGTTGACCGAACGCGAACAGCAGATTATCATCATGCGTTTCGGTTTGCATGGGCAGCAGCCGATGACTCTAGTGGAGCTGAGCGGGAGGTTTGACTTGACCCGTGAGCGTATCCGCCAAATCGAAATCAAAATTCTGGAGAAATTGCGCGGCCCCGATATTCGCCGCTATTTCGACGGCCTGATGCAATACAAATAATTTTTTTAATGGAAAATTGAAAATGGAAAATTGAAAATCAGGAGAGCGCGTCAGTTCTCCAATTAGCCCAATTAGGTTAATGAAGACTGTTGGTCAAAGGGACTCTTTCTTGTTTCTTAATTTTCAATTTTCAATTGTCAATTTTCAATTAATTATGAGAGTAGAGATTATGAATGAAAAACTCGAACTGATTTTCTCCCGGCGCAGTGTCCGTAATTTTACTGCCGAACCAGTCAGCGATGAAGAAATCCGCCTGATTCTGGAGGCCGCCATGGCCGCGCCTTCGGCTTGCTGCAAAGATCCGTGGCGTTTTATCGTCGTCAATAAGCACGAGGTCAAGCAGGAGATTGCTAATCATCTGCCGAATGGGCACTTCCTTCCGCTGGCCCCGGTCTGTATTGTGGTTCTGGGCGATCTCGAACAAGCTCACGCCAACAGCGAATCTTTCTTGCTGCAGGATTGTTCAGCCGCAATTGAAAATATATTGCTGGCGGTAACCGCCATGGGGCTTGGAGCCTGTTGGTTGGGTGTGCATCCCCGTCCGGAACGCATCAAAGCCATTCGGAATTATTTCCAATTGCCGAACAATATCCTGCCGGTGTCAGTCGTTGCCATCGGCCATCCGCTGAAAACGCCGGAAGCGCGGACCCGGTTCAAAGAATCCTGCGTCAAATACAATTCCTGGGAATAAATATATTATGATTGAAGTCAAACTTCAGGGGCTCAGCAAGTCCTATGTAGCCGGCAAGCCGGTCATCGAAACGATGGATCTGGAAATCGCCGCCGGAGAACTTTTTTTTCTGCTGGGCCCCAGCGGCTGCGGCAAATCGACTCTGCTGAGGATGATCGCAGGATTTGTCGCGCCGACTGCCGGACGGATTTATTTCGGCGACCGCGACATTACGACGGTGCCGCCGGAAAAGCGCAACAGCGCCATGGTTTTTCAGAGTTATGCCCTCTGGCCGCACATGACGGTCAGTGAAAACGTCGCCTTCGGTCTGGATACGCTGGGGATTAAAGGCGCGGAAAAAGAAAAACGGGTCAAGAGCGCTCTGGAAATGGTTCAATTGACCGATTTGGCCGGGCGTAAGCCGCCGTCACTTTCGGGCGGACAACAGCAGCGGGTGGCTCTGGCCCGGGCTCTGGTCGTGAATCCGCAGGTATTGCTGTTGGATGAACCCTTGTCCAACCTCGACGCCAAGCTCCGGGATTCGATGCGGGTGGAAATCCGCCGGATTTGTAAAGAAGCCAAATTGACGGCGATTTATGTGACTCACGACCGCAAAGAAGCCCTGAGCATGGCGGACCGGATCGCGCTGCTGGACCGTGGTTACCTTCAACAAGTCGGTTCGCCGCGTGAAATCTACCGCCGTCCGTCCAACCGATTTGTCGCGGGGTTCATCGGCGACTGCAATCTGCTGCCGGGAAAAATGATCGAGGTCGGAGAATTGTGCAAAGTACAAACTGCCGCCGGGCCGCTGGTTACGGAAGCATGTTCGGATAAAATCTCAGTCGGCGACAATGTATCTGTGATGGTTCGCCCCGAGGCGATCATGGTTGGGCGCGGTGTGATTAATAATTTCGAGGCAACTCCCGGCAATGAAAGTTTTCTGGGGGAAGCCGGTTTGTGGCAATTGCGCGGGAACGGTTTTGAGCTGGAATGGCTGGAACCGAATTCTCAACCTCATGATGGTGTGATGGCTTTTCACGTGCCGCCCGCCAATATCGCGGTTATTCCGGAGCAGTAAACTATGTTGAAACACCTGTTGGTCGCATTTGTGCCATTGATGATTCTGCTGGCGCTCCCTTTTGCCCTCAAACCCGAAAAGCCGCCGAAAATATCCACTGCCGACACCGAAAAACTGGTTATCATTTCACCCCATGCGGAGTCGATCCGCTATGAGTTCGAACGGGCGTTCAAGGAGTATTACAGCAAGAAATTCGGCCGGGATATCGCGGTGGAGTGGCGCAATGTCGGAGGCACCGCCGATATTATCCGTTATGTCAACGACCGTTTCGAGGCAGGGTTCCGCGAATGGTGGCAGAGCCGCCCGGAGCTTGAACCGTGGAGCAATGAAATTGCCCAGGCTTATAAAACCGACAAGCCATCGCCGGCCCGCAAAATATTTATGGCTTCTGACATCGGCATCGGGATCGACTTGATGTTCGGCGGCGGCCAGTACGACCATCACAAACAAGCCGAGCGTGGTATTGCAGTCGATGCCGGATTGCTGAAAAAATATCCCGAATGGTTTAAGCCGGAGGTTATTCCGCGGGAGTTCAGCGGCGAAATCATGTATGATGCTCAGGGACGTTATTATGGGGCCTGTTTATCGACCTTTGGTATTTGTTATAATGTTGAGAGAATCAAAGATTTAGGGATAAAGCCGCCGGCTCGCTGGGAAGACCTGGCCGATCCTGTTTATTATCAGAATATCGCTCTGGCCGACCCGACGAAAGCGGGATCGATCACCAAATGTTTCGAAATGTTGATTCAGGAACAGATGCAGAAAGTGCCCGGCGATAATGTCAAGGGTTGGGCCAACGCCCTCAATCTGATCAAGACTATTTCCGGCAATGCGCGCTATTTCACCGATTCGGCCAGCAAAGTGCCGAAAGACGTGGCCGCGGGCAACGCCGCCGCCGGTATGTGTATTGACTTCTATGGACGCTCGGAGGCGGAGTGGAGCGCCGAGTGCAATCACGGCATCGAACGGATTACTTTTGTTTCTCCGGCCAAGGGGACCTCATTGTCCGCCGACCCGATTCATATCCTGAGGGGAGCGCCGAACCGCCGGGCGGCGGTTGAATTCATTGCGTTTGTTCTGTCCGAAGATGGGCAGAAACTCTGGAATTACCGCCTGAATACTCCCGGCGGCCCGCTCAAATATGTGATGCGGCGCTTGCCGATCCGCCGCGATATGTATACCCGGGAACATGTCCGCTACATGTCCGACCCCGAAGCCAACCCGTATCTCGACGCCTCGGGTTTTGTGTACAATCCGCGCCTGACCGGGCGTTACTTCGCCTTTATCCGGATCGCGGTCAAATGCTTGGCCCTGGACCCGCTGCCCGAACTGCAGGCGGCCTGGCTGGCGATCTTACAGGCCGGCGGTCCCGAAAAAGTACCGGAGGCGATGGCGGCATTTCAACGTTTGCCATTCAATTATGATGAGTTGGGCCGTATTCAACAGGAGTTGATGCAGAGCCGCGACCAGGGCGGCCTGGCATTGCTGAAGCTCCAGCGGGAGTGGAGCGAATCCTGCCGCGCGCAGTACCGCGAGGTAGAGCAATTAGCACGGGAGGGCAAATAAATGAAAAATCCCTGGCGTTTATTGATATTGCTGTTATTGGCGGCTTTCTTTTTCCTTTTTCTGATTATGCCGATGTATTCAGTGGTGAAAAATGGTCTGGACCCGGCGATCCTGGGGGAATGCTTCCGCAATCCGATTTATCTGGAAGGATTGTTGAATTCGCTGAAAATCGCTCTGGTGACCACGGTGATGGTGTTCGTCATCGCCATGCCTCCGGCGTTGATTTACGACCGCTATGAGTTCGCCGGCAAGAAATTGGTCAACACTCTGATGCTGATCCCGATGATCCTGCCGCCTTTCGTCGGCGCGCTCGGTTTCATGCAGATATTCGGGCACTACGGTACGATCAACACCATTCTCGTCTCCTGCGGGTTGTCCCGGGTGGATTGGCTTGGAGGGGAAGGGCGCTTCTGGATGGTTTGCATCATCGAGGCTCTGCACCTTTATCCGATTTTGTACCTCAATATCCTGACCGCGCTGGCCAATGTCGACCCGGCGATGAACGAGGCGGCGCGCAATCTCGGGGCCGGGCGCTGGCGGCGTTTCGTCAAAGTCACGTTGCCGATGATCCGTCCCGGAGTTTTCGCGGGCGGCACTTTGATCCTGATCTGGAGTTTTACCGAATTGGGGACTCCGCTGATGTTCGGGTACAACCGGGTGACCACCGTGCAGATCTACAACGGCATCACGGAGTTGGAGACCAATCCTCTGCCGTATGCACTGGTAATCGTGCTGCTGGTAGCCGCTGCCGGGCTTTATGCCCTGAGCCGGTTGTTGTTGGGACAGTCGGGAACCGCCGCCATGACCAAAGGCATGGCCGGAAGTTCCGCCCGCAAATTAACTTTGTGGAAGGGCGGACTGGCTTTTCTGCCGTTCGCCGCGGTGTCGCTGGCGGCGGGTCTGCCGCATATCGCATTGATTCTGACCGCGTTTACCACCGACTGGTACAATTCGATTCTGCCGCACCGCTTCACCCTGCTTCATTTTGAGAACGCGCTGTCGCATGACATGGTCACCGGCAGTATCGTCAACAGCCTCAAATATTCCTCGCTGGCGATGGTGATCTGCCTGGTGGTGGGGTTGATGACTGCGATCGTGGTAACCCGTTGGAAACCGCGCGGTTATCAGATTTTTGATACCTTGAGCATGATTCCGCTGGCGATTCCGGGGATTATCATGGCTTTCGGCTTCCTGAGCATGTCAGTGAATTTTCCGGCGGTAAGAGTATTTCTGGACCCGGTCAAAAATCCGCTGATTCTGTTGGGAATGGCTTATGCGATTCGGCGTCTGCCCTATGTGACCCGGGCGGCCTGCGCCGGGCTGGAACAGACCCCGGTCGACCTGGAGGAAGCCGCTCACAACCTTGGGGCATCATCCTGGCTGACGTTGCGCCGGGTCGTAGTGCCGCTGATCGGAGCGAATATCGCGGTGGGCGCTTTGTTTGCATTCAGTTTTTCCATGCTGGAAGTGTCTGATTCACTGATACTTGCTCACAAGGAAGAGTTTTACCCAATCACCAAGGCGATTTTTGAATTGTCGAGCATTCTTGGCTCGGGGGCGTGGATAGCTGCCGCTTTCGGTGTCTGGACCATGGCGTTCCTTGCTTGCACCCTGGCCGCCGCCAACGCAATTCTTGGCAAAAAAATGGGGGCATTGTTCAAGTTTTGACTTGTAAAACATTAGAGGACCGATTATATTAGCTACTTGCATTTGCAAAAAGAACCGGACCGTCTGATTAGCCGGATGGACCGGAATACACAAACCAGAGAAATCTTTCGAAATAATGGAAAAGATTTCGTAACCGACAAAGGAGATTGTCATGGCTAAAATTACTATTCAAGACCTGCTCGAAGCCGGATGTCATTTCGGACATCAGACCAAACGCTGGAACCCCAAGATGAAGCATTTCGTCTACGGCGCCAAAAACGGTATCTCAATCATCGACCTGACCAAAACCATGTTCCAGATCAATGATGCCTGCAATTTCCTGCAGAGAGTTGTCGCCAAAGGCGGCGATATTCTGTTTGTCGGTACCAAGCGTCAGGCTCAGGAAGTGATCCGCGAAGCCGCGGAAGCTACCGGCATGTACTATGTGTCCGAGCGTTGGCTGGGCGGAACCTTGACCAACAACATCACCATTCGCAAGAGCATTGCCCGTATGGCTGAAATCGACGGCATGGTCAGCGGCGAAGAATCCACCGGACTCAAGAAGAAAGAACTTTCTCAGCTCGTACGCAAAAACGAAAAGCTCCATCGCGACCTCGACGGTATCGTGGACATGAAGAAACTCCCGGCCGCTATGGTTGTGGTTGACGTCTGCAACGACGATATCGCTGTTCGCGAAGCCCGCAAACTGCGCATTCCGATCGTGGC
>JAVBRM010000214.1:0-13184 GCA_031548025.1 Victivallaceae bacterium
CGCGCCGGGATCGGGGCGAAGCCGTGGAGGCGGCGAATCTGGCGTTGGCGGAATTTCGCAAGCAGCTCGGAAGCGCCCGGCTGGTGATCCTGACTTTTTCGAGCTCGGTGGTTTATATTCTCCGGGAAAGCGGCCGCATCGTGGCTAATTGTCACAAAGTGCCGGGAAACTGTTTTGAGCGGCGTTTGCTCTCGTATGAGGAAAGCCGGCGGGCGATCGGAACCGTGCTGAAGTGTGTAAGGGAGCTGGCCCCGGAAGCGCTGCCGGTGTTGACACTGTCGCCGGTCCGGCATTATCCCGGCGACTTGGTGTTGAACTCCCGAAGCAAGGCCAATCTGCTGGCGGCGATCCATGATGAAATCAATGAAAACGCGGTTTATTTTCCGGCTTATGAAATTGTGAACGACGAACTGCGGGATTACCGTTTTTACAACGAGGATATGCTGCATCCGAGTGATTTGGCGGCACGGATTATCTGCGAGCGTTTTGTGGAAGCATGTTTTACCGAGGACGCCCGGAAGCAGATTCAGGAAGCCCGGCGCAAGCACCGGCAATCTCAACACCGGCCGCTCCATGAATGAGAATAAAGTTTTATTTCTGGAAGTTAATTCATCCTATTCACATTCTATGCTGTCGTACGGCATGCTTCGGGCTTATACAGAAAAAATGGCCCCGGAATGGCAGTGGGATAAGATCGAGTTCACCGTCCGTAATATCGATGAGGAACAGCTCAGGCGGAAGCTTCGTGAGTACCGCCCGGATGTGGTTTGCGGTACCGCTTATCTTTTTAATGTCGGCGCATTGCTGAAATGCACTTCCATCGTTCGCGAAGAACTGCCGGAATGCCGGATTGTTCTCGGGGGGCCGGAGTTCCTTGGCGACAACCGGGCGTTTTTGACGGCTCACCCGGAAATCGACGCCGTAATTTCCGGCGATGAATCCACTTTTTATCTTTATTTGCGCGATAACCAGGCAATCAACGGTTGTTATGAAGGTGAGCTTGATGATTTGCCGTCGCCGCATCAGTTGGGTTATGTCTCGGCGGGCAAGCCGTTCTGGCAGATCGAAACTTCGCGCGGTTGCGGCGGGCGCTGTATTTTCTGCACCAGTTCGTTGTTCCCGAGGGTGAAATATCATTCGCTTGAGCGGGTCAGGGCCGATTTGACGGCGTTGCAACGGGCCGGATTTCAAGAGATTCGGGTGCTTGACCGGACCTTTAACCGCAATCAGGGGAGGGCGGTTGATTTGTTGAAAATGTTCAGGCTGGAATTTCAGGAAATGCGTTTTCATTTGGAGATAGAACCGGGCGGGTTTCAGCCGGAATTTCTGACTGAATTGGTTCTGGGAAACCTGCATGTCGAGGCCGGAGTCCAGTCGCTGGACCCGGTGGTTTTGCAGGCTTGCCGCCGTCGCGGTGAGCCGGAAATTGTCCTGAAAAGTCTGCGGGAGTTGTTGCGGTGCCGTAATTTTGAGCTGCATGTCGACCTGATCGCCGGTTTGCCGGAACAGACTTCGGACAGTCTGTTGAAGGATGTGCGGACTTTGATCGGGGTTTACCCGCATGAAATTCAGTTGGAAACGTTGAAAATTCTGCCCGGTACCGATTTGCGGCAAAGTTCCGTCTGCTTCAATCCGGAACCGCCTTATGAGGTCCGGTCTACCGGCACGATGAGCCCGGCGGAACTGGCGGAATCGGTTAGTCTGGGAAAAATTCTCGACGGTTGGTTCAATGTGCCGCAGTTGCGTAGTTCCTTTGCGCGGGCGGTCAATTCCGATCCGGGATTTTTGTCGGCGTTTCTGAAATTTATTGCCGGGCGGCCGGAGCTTTTCGCTACGGGGAAGCCGCCGCTGGAATTGCGTTTCAAGCTGTTGGCGGATTTCCTGCCGGAAGGTCCGGAAAAAGAAGTTCTGAGATTTGCCGCCATCGCCTGCGGTATCGACGGGGAGTTGCCGCGGATGAAAATCCCGGAAATCACCGGTTCCACGCTCTGGAATCTGGAGACTCCGATCAAGCCGGAGCGTTGTATTATCGCTGAATTCCAGGGTAACGCCGGTGAATGCTGGCTCGATTCGGCGGCGCCGTGGCAAAATGAATCACGGCGTTATTGTTTCAAACTCCACTACGGACGGCTGGTCAGCGAAATTTCGGTTTTGTAGCTGCCGTGGCTGAACAGTTGCAGCGAAGTCGGGATGGTTTGATCGGCCATTGGCTGACTGTCGCCTTTTATTTGGCCCAGCAGGTCGGCGACCATCGGCTTGATGACCGCGTTGAAATCGTAAGTAATCAGATAACCGCTGTAATTCATATCGGCGTGGACCGAGTATTCGACCGTGACCATCCGGCATTGTTTTTCGAGGTCAAGATGTTCTTTTACCAGATTGTAAACATCCGGGAACTGGCGGAATGCAATAACCGCGTCAAGAGTGGAGCCGAAGTCCAGCAACGTTTTGATGCTGTTGCGGCTCTCCTCCATGGTACCGGTCAGGACCATGATCTGCAGATCGGCGACCTGACTCTCGCGGCGGAATTCCGCCACCGCTTCCGCGATGTTTTCCAAGCCGAAAATTGAAGCATCGGCAGCCACGATGATCCGGCGCCGCCCTTCTTGGAGCATTTGCGCGAGTACCTGCTTGCAGATATCGAAGTAATTGAAATGATAAGAACTGGTATTTTCGATCCGGTTGATAAACGAAACTACCGGAAAACCACGGTCTTTCAGTTGCCGGATCTGCTCCTGCAATGAATTGCCGGCCACTCCGATGGCAATCAGGCTGGACAGATGATTGTGTTCCACCGAATTCGGCAGCTCTCCGGAGGTATTCAGAAAAAGATTTTGCGTACAGATCCTGGCGCTCTGATGAGTCAGGTATTGAAACAACTCACAAGTGACCCGGTGATGATAATATGTTTCGAAAGCATTCTTGCCATCTCCCATTATGACTCCGATGATTTTCATATTGGAGAGATGAATTTTCTGCGGACAGGTCAGGGCTCCGCCGTTTTTACAGTGAACCAGATAGCCTTCTTCCACCAGTTCCCGGATCACGCGCTGGACGGTGGTGTGAGTGACGCCGAATTTTTCCGCCAGCTTCCGCGAAGACGGAATCCGTTGCGGCTGGGCCTCGCCGGTAGCGATCAGGTCGATCACATATTGCCTGATCCGCATGAATTCATTTGCCTGCTTGTATGCCATAGCCGTTCCTGTTATGTTCCAGTGATGTTCCGATTTGAATTTTAATATAACTGATGATTTGAGGATGTCAATAGCGAATTGAGCTTGATTTACAATTTATTCCACAAATAACCGGATTGAAATATATCAAGTTCCAGAGGGTGACTGTTTAATTGAATTGTGGAATATAAGTGGAACATTTCATGGTATTATGAATAGGAAATGAGGACTGAGTTTTTTAATAAAATATTGAAATATTTGAGAATCATGTATTGACTATTTAGAAATTTCCGATATAATAATTACAAAGTGGAACAAAACTGGAATATATTGGAAATGAAATGGAAAATAAAATTATGAAAAAGAATTTCACCCTCATTGAACTCCTGGTGGTGATTGCAATCATTGCAATCCTGGCGGCGCTGTTGCTGCCGGCGTAGAACAAGGCCCGGTCCCAGGCGCATAAAATCGGATGTATGAATAACCTGAAACAAATCGGAATGGGGTCGTATATGTATTCCGATGATAACGACGACCTGGTTTTGCCGTTGATTCCGATACCGAAACCCAATGACAATAATTATTTCATGCATATTTTATCCGGTCATAAAAGCGGGGATACGGGGGGGAAGCCCAGTGGATCCGGGTACGGACTCAAATGGTACGGATTCAATGTCGCCAAGGGATCTTTCGTTTGTCCCGGTGAAAAACGCCCGTTCGCCAATAAAGGCGCCAGTACCGCCAAGGAGGAGGAAACGGCGTATTGGGGATCGCATTACGGCGTCAATGCATTTTTGCACGCGGGCAGCAGTGGCGGCAGTGCCTCGGTCAGTATCAGCAGCGCCATGTATAAGAAAAGAAGCGCAATGCATGCGCCGTCGCGGGTTATCTCGATGGGGGACAACCAGCGCACCGAAACTCTGCATTTTAACGCGATGTACTTCATCAGTTACCGGCATACTTCCGGGGATCCGAGAATCAATCTGGACAGTGCCGGGGCGGCCCGGGTTCCACCAATTGCCAATACCGGCAACATACTCTATGGCGACGGGCACGTCGATTCGCATACCTGGGATTATCTTTACAGGGTTTCGCTTGATCCGAAACACGACATAATAAATAACAGCGGTTCAGCCACCAATTCCGCCCAGGTTCGTTCGGTCGGGGCCGGATTTTACAGCACTCACGGAGTAAACAGATACAGTCTGTTGAATCCGTAAAGCCTTCATGGGAAATATGATTATGATCAATAAGTTTTCGGTTTTACTGTTTTTATTTGCCGCTTCCTGGCTCAATGCCGCGGCGATAATGGATTATCCGTTCAAAAGCGAGCAGGAGTTGCAGAGTTGGCAGCGCAATAATTGCGAGGTTGTTTTCGGCGATGGAATGACTCTGGAACTGAGCAAGGATAAGATCGTTCGCGGTACGCAGGGCATATCGCGAAGCATTCCGGTGGAGAAGATCCGCGGTATGAGGATTGCTTGCCGGGTGGAGGTCAAAGCGGAAAATTTGTCCTGCGGACCGAAACCGGCGCGGGTCGACGGCGGAAAATTCATGATGATAGTGAAAACCAATGAAAAGCCGTCTTATCATGGTGCGAAAATTGATACCGGTACCTTTGATTGGCGGGAGTATTCATTTACGGTCAATATTCCACAGGAGGTGCAGCAGGTTCGTCTGGCGCTGGGTTTTCAAAATGCCTGCGGGAAAATATCATTTCGCAAGTTGCGATTGGAAATAGCGGATGAGATGATCGATTTATCGCAGGTGGTCAATATGGGCTATCGGGACGAGATCGCAGAGGACGGCAAAGGGGGCTGGTCGGATCAAGGCCCGGAAAATGACGCAGGGAATTTCGATTACAAGAAGACGAGTTACGGCAATGTGCCTTTTGAACTGTTGGATCCGGCCCGAAATAACGGTAAATCAGTGCTGGTACTCAAATCATTGAAATTTCCGGCCGGCCCGGAAGCGGTGGAAGTCAAGGTAAGCGGCAACGGAAAATATCTGTATTTGTTGCATACTCTTTGTTATGGCAATACCGGCAAGGCCGGGATTATGGAAATTATCGGCAAAGGCGGAGAAAAGGAAGTGTTTGAGCTCATCGACGGTACCGATGTGGCCGACTGGTGGAAACTCCGGCGGTTGTCGCGGGCTTGGCCGGGTGGGAGCTGGCTGGCGAAGAACGGTAACAATGTCGGAGTTTTCGTCTCCTGCTTTGAACTGAAATTTGAACCGGAAAAGATCGTTTTTCGTTCGGTGAACAGTCAGCAGATCTGGTTGATTCTCGGCGCGACCCTTTCTCATGAGAAATATGAGCCTGAGGTGGAGAATTATGTGATCAAAGCCAATGACACCTGGCAGCCGCTGCAGCGGCCTGAAACACCGTGCATCATACCGGGATCGGCGCTGGATATGTCGTTATGGATGCCGCAATTGCCGTTGGATCGGGTGATTGTCAACTCACGCGGACAACTCGCATTTCAGTCCAATCCGGAGCAACGGGTGCGTTTTTTCTGTTGTTCGCCCTGCCGGATTGCCCGGGTGTCGGACAAGCGTCTGATGCATGAAAATAATTTCGACAGTCATGATCGGATCGATGCTTTTATCCGGGAGGCGGTCAGGCATGGCTACAATATGCTGCGTTTCCACAGTTTCAATGTCAAAGGTATGTTGCGCTGGAGGGATGGTGAATTTGAAATCGACGAGAAACAACTGGATCTGTTCGATTACCTGATTGCCAAGTGCAAAGAAAAACGCATTTATCTGATGATGGACCTGTTGGGGGGGAATGTTGCCTATATGGGAATTTCGCCGTGGTCCAAAGAGGGGAAAGCCATGCAGTATATGGCGGATGTATATTTTGACGAGGGGGCCCGCGAACATTGCCGCAAAGGTATCGAATTTGTCTTGGGACACGTCAATCCGTATACCGGGACCCGGCTGGCCGATGATCCGATCATGGCGTTGGTGACCGGCTGGAACGAACAGGAATTTGCTTTTATCCGTAAATTCAAATTCGCTGGATTTTTTCCGAAATTCAAAGTATTTCTGCAGAATAAATATCAGGATGTCGCTGCGCTCAACAAGAATTGGAAGAGCAATTTCGATATGTTCGACAGCGCCGCGATCTTCAACTACGACCTGATTCGTGAAACTACCCGCCGGGGAGCCGATATCGATGAATTCATCGTGTCGCAGGAACACGAAATGTTGAGGTGGTACCGGAAGGTGTTGAGCGATATCGGTTACAAGGGGCTTTTTACCAATTACGACATGACCAAATCATTGCATTACGCGCCGCTGCGGGCGGAGGTGGATGTGGTGACGATGCATGCGTATCAGTCGCATGCCAGCAACGGCAACAACAAGGGTTCGACGATGCATCAGGGGAGCGCGGTTACCAGCGCGAGCGGTTTTTTCCGGGGAGTCGCCGGAACCCGGATCGCCGGCAAGCCGATGTTTATCGACGAATATGCCCAGGTCTGGTGGAATCAATACCGTTATGAGGAACCCTTCATTTTTGCGGCTTATGCCGCGCTGCATGATTATGACGGTTTGTCGCGCTATGCCAATCCGGTGTATACCCTGAATGCCAATTTCATGTATCCCTGGGATTCGTACTGGGATCCGGTGGCGGTGGCTGTTCAATACCAGACCGCGTTTGTTTTTCTGCGCGGCGACGTGAAACCGTCCGCCGGTAAAATTCGGCTGCAATTTTCCGAAAAAGCGGTACGGCGAAGTCTGATGCACCGCAATTCGGTGGATGCCGCGCAGGACCGTTTGGCGCTGATCGCTAATTTCGGGCTGGAAAATACCGATAATTCGCGGCGTCCGCCGGAAAAAAATGAATACATCATCCAGTTCGCCGGCGGTTCGACGGTGGAAAACAATGAGGACGGTTTTTCGCAAAGCGATGACAAAATCTCCGGTAATTTCGATTTTGCTGCGACGGTTGCGGATATGAAAAAACGCGGTTACTTATCGCAGGATAACCGGAGTGGAGAATGGCATTTATTCGAAAGTTCAACCGGTGAGCTGCTTCTGGATGCCAACCGCAAACTGGCTTACATCAATACCCCCCGGTTTCAAGGCGTCTGCGCTCATCCGGGCATGACCGCCCAACTGATGGATGTTTCGCTTGATAAGCTGACCACCAAGGGAAGCGTCAGTGTGGCGGCTTTGGACGGACAGACGGTGGGGGATTCAAAGCGCCTGTTGTTGATTTACGCCACCAACGCCTTGAATTCGGAGATGACCTTTGAAGATAAATCGATGCGGACCATTGTGGCGGCGGGCAATAATCCATCGCTGATCGAAGCCGGCAGCTTCCGGCTGCGGTTGAAAAATATCCATGCGTTCGGTATGAAAGTTTATCCGCTGGTAATGAACGGCAAGCGCCGAGCCCCCATTTCAGTGGTGTCAAAGGATGGTGAATTGATCCTGGTGATCGATACCGGCAAATTGCCGGACGGCCCTGCGATATTTTTTGAAATCATTACAGAGTAATTAATACGAATTCGTATAACCAATAACATAAAAAAGAGTGAAAATGAACAACGTAATTTTGTATTTCGAGAATGGCGACAGCCGTCAGATTAAGCCGGGGCGCGAAGGTCAGCGTTTTTTCATCGATTGC
Source organism: Victivallaceae bacterium (assembly GCA_031548025.1). Taxonomy (GTDB): domain Bacteria; phylum Verrucomicrobiota; class Lentisphaeria; order Victivallales; family Victivallaceae; genus UBA5239. Next base: position 7,813 of record JAVBRM010000214.1, read on the forward strand.
GACAGCATTCCGGAAGGGGTTTCGCAGATTGATTTCATGCCGGATTTCTGCAATGCGGCGGTGGGGACGGATGGATTTTATCTGTTGCCGGGAATTGAAAGCAATGCATCTTCGATCGTAACTTATTTCCGGGAGCGTCCTGATTCGGAATATATTTTCAAGCACAGTCATATACCGATTTTCGGGGTTAAGCACGGGGATAAGGCTTTTCTGGCGGTGGTTACCGGTATGGCGATGGAGTATTCGCTGGTATTGGGCCAGAAGGGCGATAACTATTATCTTTTTCCGCGCTTTATCCTGAACGGCGAACGTCCGTATGAGGCTCCGGCGATCGAGTTTCTGGCGTTGGAGGGAGCCGGTATCACGTATGCCGACATGGCCCGGCGCTACCGGCAGTATCAGCTGGACCGGGGCGCCTGTATCCCTCTGCGGGAACGTGCTAAAAAATATCCGGCTTTGGCCGATGCCGCTCGAGGTATCGAAGTCAGGGTGCGTCATGCCTGGAAACCGGTGCCGTCACCGGTATTGGAGCAGACTTTGGAAAATGAACCGCCGGTCCATGTGGCGGTGGATTTCAAGCGCCTGGACGATATCATCGAAGAATTCCATAAGCAAGGTGTGAAGGATGTGGAATTCTGCCTGGTCGGCTGGAATGCCTCGGGGCATGATGGGCGTTTTCCTGATATTTTTCCAGTGGAACCGCTGCTCGGTACCGAGGAGGAATTGATGGCGGTGATTCAGAAGGCGCGTTCGTACGGGTATTTGATTTCCGGGCACACCAATCTGCTTGATGCCTATACGATTTCGGAGCGCTTGGACATGAACGACCTGATCCGGCGCAAGGACGGAACCAATATCGCGGAGGGAGTCTGGGGAGGAGGGCAGTCATACCGGCTTTGTCCGAAGGTGGCGCAGGAGAAATTCGCTCCGCAGGATTTTGACGATATGGCCCGGCTGGGGTTTTACGGAATGCATTATCTGGATGTGATGACAATTTGTATTCCCGATCCGTGCTATCACCCGGACCATCCGCTGAACCGCAAAGAGGCCGGCGCGTGGCGCGGCAAAACCATGGCCATGGCCCGAGAGAAAGTCGGCGGGAGCGCTTCGGAAGGTTCCTGGGATTTTTGCATCGGCGATACCGATTATGTGTTGTATACGGTTTTCAGCATGGATCAAGAAATGCCGGCGTTGTGCGATGAAAAAGTGCCGTTCTGGCACCTGGTTTATCACGGCATTGTCCTCTACAATACTTTCAGCAATACGGTGAATGCCATGATCAAGAGCGACCCGGATCTGACCCTGAAAAACATCGAACACGGCGGTCGCCCGCTGGCGTATTTTTACTCCAAATTCCGGCATCAGGGGCTCAACTGGATGGGCGTCGAAGATTTGTTGTGCAATACCGATGAAGAGTTGACCGCCGGGGTCGCAAAGATTAAGGCCGATTTGGACAAATATCAGGAAATCCGCGACCTGCAATATGAATTTCTGGAGGATCATAAAACAATCGCGGACGGCGTAGTTCTGACCCGTTATTCGAACGGGAGTGAAGTTGTCATCAACTACAACGACACTCCATATCAAGCCGGAAGCGTGACGGTTCCGCCCAAATCCTATTTGAGATCCGCCGGGCAGTTGCCCAGCCATGGATAGTCCAAGCCTTCAAGTTGCCACTCCACCCATTTCAGGTCTGGTAGCCACAGACGCAGGATTTGGCCGCGGAATTCCGGCGGTATGCTCAGGCGGCTTTGATATTTGGCGCCGCCGTTTTTCAGCGGTATGATGCGGCAATCTTGCGCGACAGTCTTGCCATCCGGGGTTTCCAGCAGCAGGGCCAGCGGTGAACCGGCCTGATCGTTGTTGCGGTCCGCCCAGCGCCAGTTGACGGTCAATTCGCCTGACATCGGAGCTTTCAGCCAGACACTGTAGGGCACCGATACCGAGTTGCGAACGCCGAACCAGCGGTCGGTCGCCAGGCGCATCGGATTGGGACTGGAAACGCTGCCCCAGCAGTCATTGAGAAATGAAACTTTCACCTTGACCGGCTTGCCGTCGGGAACATTCACTGCCAGGCGGCTGTGCTCGAAAGTTACATTGCCGTATACAGTTTCCTGTTTCAAAACGGTTCCGTTGTCAGCGGTTATCCGTGCCACGATTTTATCCTGGTCGGTCTTCTGCTGCCAATAGCGGAATTTCCGCTGGCGGTAAAGGTCGATGACAGCCCGGCCCTGAGCGTCGGGATTGACCAGAAAGTTGAAATCCTGATAATTGTTCAGGATCAGCATCTTGCCGGTCAGGCGATGAATGAAATAATAGTTATCGGGAGTGGCCGGCTCTTCCTGGATATTCAGGCGCGCCATTTCCGCCAGATACGGGGTGGCCCAGACTGCGCTGTTATCGTGTGAAGCTGCCGCCATTAGGTAAGTCAGCAATGGATTGTGGTTGCCCTTGATCAGGTAATTCAGGTATGATGCGTCATTCTTCAATTTGCTTAGCAAAGCTCCGGTATACATGACCATGGCGCCGCGCCCTTGATCGGCGGAACCGCCGGTGGTCGGAGACTTGGTCCGGTCTTCCGGCATGGCCGGCGGGGTAACATTCTGTTTTTGAAATTTTTCAGCTTCCGTGAACAGACGCTCCAAATATTTGGAATCGCCGGTCACTTCATAAAGCCGATAGAGGCACTCATGAGAAATCGCGCCGTAATAACTGGCCGAATCGGAGACGCCGCCGTGTGCATACTGGCGCTCAAATGCTTCCCGGACTTGCGGGGAGCCGGTCAGTTCATATAACTCGGTCAAGTGCAGGAGCATTCGGTGACGTTCCCGGCCGCCCTGGTATTTGATGGTGGATTTTTGAACCAGAATGGAAGCGGCGCTGATTGCTTTTTCAAGAGCCCGTGAATCTCCGGTCAGGTAGTAATAATAGACCAGACCGGATATCCAGAAATGCCCGGTGTGGAAGTTATAGGAAAAATTAACCCAGGTATTATGAGTCTGCACGCCGCTGGAACCGCGCTGGAAGTGGCATAGATCGACGTCGCGCATGTGCCGCGAATGAGCGGCCGCGATGGTGAAGTCTTCCGGCAGATAAGTCTGCAAGTACTGAATCCAGAGATTGCGCACCCCTGCGGTTTCGTGGTTGCGGTAATAATTGCGTGACCCGTGATCGCCCCAGGCGGCAAACCCTTTCATATGAGTGAATTGTTCAAATTTGCGGTTGCCGGCAAAGACGTCCTCAATCAGCCGGGAGGTTTTCGGGAATTTATCCTTCATTTCGGATTCCGTGAGGTAATTGCCGAAAACTCCGCTGGCGATAACGTGTTGAGGATCGACTTGCAGCAGCGGCAATGTGCTCGGCGGCAGTCCGCCGTTCGGAGCATAGAATACCCGGGTACTGTTTGAGAAGCCCGCCGGAACATCCAAATTATCGACTCCGGATTCCGGCCATAAATAAATCCGGGTGCCTTCGGAGGAAAAACTGATGCCGCGTGGCGCCATTTCACTGAATTCCATAATTTTGATGTCAGCTTTGTCCGCCTGACCTTCACCGTCGAGAATGGTGTTGGCGATAACTTCGCCGGTTCCGTTTTCGGTTTTGTAAACATTCCACTCGGCTTGTCCTTCGTTGGTATGGCGTTGGACAAATGAAGCCGGAGTGTTTCCCTTGAATTGACCGAACCGATAGCTTTTTGAGCCGGGAAGCTGCAGAAAGATGGATTGAACGGTCAGGTTCAGTTGATCGTTGCCGGTAAAGTTGCGCTCGTAGCTGTAATCAAGCTGAAGATATGGTTTTCCGGCAAAGGCGGTGATCCGCAATTCCCACTCCAGCAGCGATTTGCCGCGCAAAAATACCGTACAGGTCATGGGGCCGTTATCCTGGAGTTCCATGATTTCGGCCTTGCCGCAGTGAATGACTCCGTCAGGCGTAACCACCATGCACTTGAAATCTTTATGATTTTTGTCCAGGGTGAGTTTAAGCTTTCCGGTATCGATGGTAATGCTGTCTCCTTGCCGGATCGCCAGATTTGCGGCGGGCGAAACCGGGGTGTCAGGGCCGTATTTCAGGGTAAATTCCCCGGGTTGGTCATATTGGAACGCGACCAGCAGCGAGATGATGCTGCTGTCGAACGGCCGCCGGGCCAATGCTTTGAACTGAGCCGGAATCCGGCGTCCTGATTGGTCTTCCAGAATGATTTTTTCTGCTGAAAAAAGTTCACCTTTGGCAAATGGAATACCGCCTTGCACCGGAATATCTTGTCCGGCAGGTCCGGTAATTTTGAATTTGACTGAACCGCTTTTTTTCTGTGCGGCGGCTTTCATGTCCGGATAGCGGGTCATCGACATGATGGGTGGGGTTTTGAAGCGGAATTTTGAATTGCGTTCCGGGTTGAACTCGCGGGGAGTGTCGGTATTCTGTTCAAGCTGGACCGCGTCGATGTTCACCGGGGTGTTGCCGGTATTGCGTACCATGGCGCGGAACAGGTTGAATTCTACCTCGGCGGCGCGTTTGACGGGACGTTTGCCGCTGATGAAATAGCGTTGCCAGTCTGCGGATACCGCGATTTTTTTGCTGAAAATTTCCGCGCTGCTGCCGCCGTGGTGCTCTGTGATGATGGGTTGCAACTCCATTTCCAGTTCGCCCCCGCCGATCGCATAGAACGAAAATGCGGAACCATGACCGGCTTTGTCAAAACCGTACCAAGTATAAAATCCGCCCGGTTCCAACAACAGGGATTTTTGCCCGTGAAAAGCTTTGCTGCTGTCGAGACGGTAACCGGAACCGTTTTTTCCCGGCAGATAATCGCCGACCATGACGTAATTGGAACGTGGAGCGACAGCCTGTTCAAAGCTGGCATCCGGCAGCAGATTGACCACATCGCCAATTTCATCAAGCCCGACCAGAGAAATGGATTTAATGGCTACCGGTTGACCGCAGGTAATAGAGAGTCCTTCGAATTTCAGCAAGTCATGAAACGGAGCAAATGACTCAAGCGGAATGCTAACCCCGATACTTCCCCCTTTGGTGACGGCTTCCGGCTTGACGGATACCGTGGCATTGCGTTTGCCGAAGCTCAACCAGTCAATATCAAAGGGCGTTTTATCTTCCGTGATAATTACCAGTTTTGCATTGGAACCGTCCCCGCGCAGGGATAGCGATTCTTCATCGCCCCAACGGATTTGAATTTCGCCGCATTGTATTTTCAGTTCTTTCGGTTTGATTTCCGTCACGGCGCCTTGAAGTTCCCTGAATTGCCAACTGATCGGTTCCCGGCCGTAATTGATGAAATTACCGCTGCCGGTACTCCAGGAGGCATTCGACATTTCCGAATTCAGTTGACGGGAGGTTAATTCAAGATTTCTGAATTC
>JAVBRM010000213.1:0-26755 GCA_031548025.1 Victivallaceae bacterium
ATCGCCGCGTTTCGAAATGAGCTCTTGAATTCCGGAATCACCCCGACAGCAATCGGCGAAAATCCTGATTCCAGCCTAACCAAGCAAAGAGATGAAGAACTGTTAGCAGAGGCGGAAAAGATAATTCGCGCCAGAGGCGGCTATCCGGTGTTTTTCAGTGCTACCGACTCCTGGGGTTGGGAACTTTGTACCGCATTGACCAACTGCGGATTCCGCGTCCGTGAAGATTTCGGCATTCTGACCTACGGCGGTTATGAACTGGCTTTTACCGCTTCCCCGAAGCTGTCGTGCGCGGTCATCGACGCCGAACAGATCGGGCGTTTGGCCGCCGAAGCCATTATGGCTGAAAACGCCGCCGCTAAGGGAGTTTATTTCACCGATTATAAAATTGTTCTCAACGAAACGTTGTAAACCAGGAGAAATACAAAATGAAAAAATACTTTACACTTATAGAGTTGCTGGTAGTGATTGCAATTATAGCCATTTTGGCAGCTATGTTGCTTCCAGCACTCTCCAAGGCCCGGGAAAAGGCCCGCGGTATCCAATGCGCCAACAATCTTTCCACCCTCGGCAAGATTACGGCGATTTATGCCACGGACTACCAAGACTCATTTCCCTACTCTCATATGAGCAATATCACTCATTTTACCTACATGAATCCAGGGGGGGCAAGCCCCTTCAAAGGTTATTTTGCCCAGCGAGATGGTTATTTGGGCAGTATCTGGAGAAATTCCGGAAAGATTTATTATGGAGAGCTCCTTTGTCCTTCGGTAAATATAGCCAACCTGGACTATGAATACTATGGAGTGAATGTCAACTTGCCGCGCGATCCCGGAGTTCTGTTCCTGTCCATTGCCTTCAATGTCCGTCTGTACGGCAATGCTGTTACAATCCCGCAGGTATTGATTTCGAAAGTCCGGCATCCCTCCACCCTGATTTATGCCGCGGACAGTTCCGGTTACGGCACTACTGATTACCGCTGCCGCTATGAGGCCTCACTCTCTACCACCGGTCAGGTCAATAACATTCCGCCCCGGCATCATGGCGGCGGCAACTTTCTCCGCGCCGATGGGCATGTGACTTATCTCAATTACAGCAATTATCCGAGCTCTAAACACGGTTACAATTACCAGGGACCGGAATGGAATCCTTTTTATCCGGACCTGGCACCATAAAATATAAGGATATATACCCTATGAAAAAATTTATTTATTGTGCTCTCACGAGTCTTCTTCTTGCCACATCGGGCGCCGAATTTTCACCGGCACCGCAACAACAGCGGTCAATTTCCATCGGCAAAACCCCGGTTATCGAGATGGCCAAAGCGGGAAAAATCGGATTTGAGATCGTCGCCGGGAATACCCCAACCACCAAATTTGCGGCACAGGAAGTCGCCGACACCTTGAGCAAGGTTTTTAACACGAAAATCCCCGTGCTGAGCACTCCTTCCGGACGCGTTCCCGCTATCGTGATTGGCGACGCGGCATTTGCCGCAAAATGTGGAATTGACGTACAGACACTCGATCGCGACGGATTCGTCATCAAAACCGTCGATAAGAACATTATCATCATCGGGCGCGATGACCCGACCAAGGCTCCGCTCAAAGAGGTACGCAATTACGGACTTATGGCCGAACGCGGCACACTGAACGGGGTCTACGATTTTCTCGAGCGCTTTGCAGGAGTTCGTTTTTACTTTCCCGGCGACGCGGGAACAGTAATCCCCCGTCAGAACGACTGGACCTTGCCGGAAATCAATATTTCCGACCGCCCGGACTATCTTCAACGCCGGATTTATCTGGGAGAATCTATCGCGTTTCCTTCCGAATCTCCGGCCAACATCCGTGAGCTAAACCATCTGCGGCTCCGGCTCGAAACCATGGCGATTCCAAACTGCCATGGCCTCGCCTTTCTCGGACTGATTCAACGGTTCGCCCAAAGTCATCCGGAATACTTCGCCTTGCAAGATAATGGACTGCGCCATTTCGACACCACCGCCGCCCGCTCCAGCAGCCGGAACGGCCACATCTGTTTTTCCAGTAAAATCAAGGATGTCATCATCGACGACGCCGAAGCTTTTCTGACCGGACAACCCGCCTCCTCGCGCAATATCATCATGCCTAACGGCAAGAGTTACTGGTCGAATTCACGCTTCCCTGCCGGAATGCCTTTCTTCAATATCATGCCCAATGACAGTTGCTATCGCTGTCGCTGCCCCGAATGCTGGAGTCATTTTTCCAAAGGCCCGCAGGAAACCAGCAACTATATCTGGAAGTTCTTCACCGATATCGCCCGAGAAGGCCAGAAGCGCAAATTGCCCGGATATTTCACAACCATGGCCTATGATGAATACAAACTGATTCCCAATGTGGATATCCCAAAAAACCTGCTGGTCATGCTCGCTTTGCGCGGCCCATGGAATGCGCACAACACAGATGCGACAAAATACGACCTTGAACTGCTCAAAGGCTGGAACGACAAACTCAAGGCGAAAACCTGGCTCTGGACTTATCCAAGCAAGTGGTCGCTCGACCTGCCCGGAGTGCCGAATTACGCACCGCGCGCCACCGGCAAATACTACGCCGGATACGCTCCGTGGATCTTCGGAGCCTACATGGAGGCCGAAAGCGACACCTTTATGGGCGGAGCCATTAACTTCTATCTTTTCAGCCGTGTCGCCTGGGACAACCAAAGCGATGTCGACGCAATTCTCGACGAATACAACAAACTTATGTTCGGCCCCGCCGCCGCTGAAATGGCACAAATCGGCGACATCCTCGAAACCAAGTGGCTCGACAGCGTCGGACGCTCGGTCGAAACACCGGAAGGCCCCAAAACCCAACTTCCCTCCCTGTTCGACTTGTGGAATAAAATCTGGAGCCCGGAAGAGATAGCCAAGGTCGACGCGACATTCGAGCGCGCAGAAAAAGCCGCCTCCGCTGATCCGGAAGCGCTCAATCGAGTTCGGTTTATGCGTGCTGAGCTCTGGAGACCGCTCAAAAATGCGCGCGAACAATGGAGTAAAACCATCGACGCCAAATCCAACTGGTACGCTGTCATGCCCGAGGGCCAGTGGAGCGACCCCTATTTCCTGATTCCGCTCGGCGGCAAACCCGCCGAAGTCAAAACCTCAGTGCGCATGAAACGTGACACCGAAAATTTTTATTTCAGTTTCGAATGCGAGGAGCCGCTGACTTCCGCCATGGTCGCCCCGGAGCGGCAGCGGGATGACCTGGGTATGTGGGCCGACTCCTGCGTGGAAGTCCATCTCGATCCGGCGGGCTCCGGTGCGGAGCGCTACCAATTCATGTTAACCGCCGGCAACGGCTTTGCCGACATGCTGGTGAAAAATAAATATGCTGACGCCAAATGGAACTCCGGAGCCGAATCCAAGGCGGTCATTACCTCGGACAAAGGATATACCGTCGAGATAAAAATCCCGCGCCGAAGCATGCCGGAAGCGATACCGGGCAAGTTCAAGGCCAACTTCACTCGTCACCGGGTACTTTCCGGCGTCAAAGTTACATCGCTCTATGCGTGGAGTTTTTTCGCGAAGAATTTCGGCGATCTGCAAAATTACGGCACAATTCGTTTCGAAGCCGATCCGCGCCCGCAACTTCTGAAGGATGGCAGTTTCATCGCTCCAATTCGGGGCCGCTTCGTCGGAACAGACTGGTTTTCCGGCAAACCGCTAAAACGCGACGACCAGACTTTCGTCACCGCCGGCACGTCGATAGTACTGGAAAAAGGTCAGCAGCTCGCCCAATATCTGCCGGAGCTCAAACCGGAAACCGATTATGTACTGAGCTTCTGGGTAAAACTCGCCGACAAGACCGAATTCATTACCCGTTTCGACGAGGGTAGCGGTCACGTCTACATGCTGCCGAAGGTCAAAATCAGCGGACCGCTGCCGTGGACCCGCCAGGAATTCAAGTTCCGGACCCGAGCGAATGTCGGCGGCAAATCCCAAGCCTATGTACGGTTCCAACTCCAAGGAGATGACTCCAATGCCTGGCTCAACGCCGCCGAGCTGCGTGAAGGGAAATGATGAAAAAAAAGATTGAACGCTGGATAAAACTTTACCTCCCTGCTCCCGATGAGGAATCTCTGGAAGAATTTTACCGGCTGATTCGGATTGCCGCATCTTACGGTTACAGTACCGTCATGCTGGAGATCGGCGGCGCCATGGAGTATACAACGCACCCTGAAATCAATGAAGGATGGCTGGATTATGTCCGCGTCATGAATGAATATCCGGGAAAAACTCTGAAGGTTCAGCACCAATATCAATGGGAAAAAAATTCCATTCATACCGAAAACGGCGGAGGTCAGGTTCTTTCAAAAAAAATACTCCGCGAACTTGTCGGATTCTGTCATAAATCCGACATGGAAATCGTTCCGGAAATGCCGACTCTTTCCCATTGTGATTATCTCTTGACACGCCATCCGGAACTTGCGGAAAGGCAGGAAGACCCGTTTCCCGATACCGCATGCCCGAATCATCCGGATTATTTCCCGCTGCTGGGGGATTTATTTGACGAAGTAATTGATCTGTTTTCGCCTCGCCGGATCAATATCGGCCATGACGAATTTTATTCAATGTGCCTCTGCCCCTGTTGCAAAGGGAAAGACCCCGCCAGACTCTATTCTGACGACATCAACCGAACGGCGAAATTTCTTGAATCCCGTGGTGTCTCGACCATGATCTGGGGTGAAAAGATGCTGAATTCACATTTTACCGACGGTACGCCATGCGGCGGCGCGGGAATACGGGCTTCTGCGGATCATGAAGGCGTTCCGGCACTGTACCGTTGTGCCGAAATGATTTCAAAAGACGTGGAGATACTCCACTGGTACTGGAGCATTGACCGTAATTTGGAGGAACGTTATACCGAGCTCGGATTTGATTACTATTTAGCCAATCTCTCACCGGCTTTGGCTCCGGACCTGGGAAAACGTCTATCTGCTGAGCATTGCAAAGGTTACTGCGTTTCCAATTGGGGCCTTTCTTCTTTCCGCACACTGCAGCGCAACGGAATTCTTTATGACCTCATCTATGGGGCTCTGGCCACAAATGGGGAACATGATCCTGACGACTTTGAAACACTTGACGGACTGACACGCAAAAATTTATACGAACTCGATCGCCCGGAAGGCGAAATTTTCGAAATTTGTCATACAACTCAAACAAATATAAAATTCCGATATTTTTTTGACGGATATCGCCTTGATGAAAAGCATTTTCTGATGGGAAATCATATTTTCGAAAATGAAGCGGGAGAGACCTTCACTTTCCCTGTAATCTTTGGAAACAATATCTCCAACTCTTCCGTCCGTTTCGGACGTTTCGTAGATCCGGCTCTTCGCATGGACCGCTTTTCTCTCGATCAGCAATATGTTGAAGTCACCGGTGGTTCATTCCCGGAAACGGCTCCGGATGGAAAAACGCTCTATTATTGCCGCTTCCCACACCCTTGCCCCGGTCAAAAATTACATTATCTGCGATTTGAACCGGCATCAGCATTCATTCCTGATATAAAGTTATTGCCAGAATCAGAGATACTCGATTACCGGGAAAATACAAAAAACGGCAAATAATGGAATACGTCATTTGAAATATCGGATTTACCGCCGATTGTATTAATGGAGTATTTCCAATAAATTTATTCAGGGTATCAGTATGAAAACGGAAAGAAATTACGAGTTCCGCAAAAAAATCTGTGAAGTCCACCAGGCCGGGCGCCGGGACCACTCCGCAGAGCCTTTGGAAAATGAAGCTGTCATCGACCAGAATTGGCCGATATCCTTTGCCGATCACGCTGATTCGTTGATCAGGCAGGCAGCCGGCGACCTTCAGGATTATTTCCTGACCAGTATGGAAATGCCGCTGAAACTGCAACCGGGCGGAAATTCCGGTATTTTCCTGACCTTGAATCCGGCCCTCGAGAAAATCGGAAGCTTCGAGCTTATTGTCGAAAAAGAAAAAATCACGGTCGCCGGCAAGGATTCGCGCGGCGTGATTTATGGTTGCATCTATCTGGAAGACGTCCTCAATTTCCGGGAAGCCCCGTTTGCCGCCATCGGCAAAACCGCCAAAGAAAAATTGGTCACCCCACGAATGGTACATTCCGGTTGGGGTCTCGATTGCTTTCCCAATGAACATCTGAACGCCATCGTCCACGCTGGTTTCGACACGATCGTCGTGTTTATTCAGGACATTGACCGTAATAAGATCGGATACCTCGACGTCAACGATATCATCGACCGGGCGGAAGTATACGGCCTGGATACCATGCTTTACAGCTATCTGCCCGCCTACAAACACCCGGACGATCCCGATGCCGAGGAATTTTTCGCGAACGTCTATACCCGTTTATTCAAGCATTATCCCAAAGCCAAAGGAATTATGCTGGTCGGCGAATCCGCCGAATTTCCCAGCAAAGATCCCGCCACCACCGGCAAAAAATGGCGCGACAGCGTCATTGACGGCATTCCGGTGCCCAAACCGAGCCCGGGCTGGTGGCCCTGCTCCGATTATCCCAAATGGCTGACCATGATCCGGGACGCGGTACGCAAAGCCAAGCCCGACGCCATGGTGATTTTCAGCACCTACAACTGGGGTTGGGCCCCGGTGGAACAGCGCAAGAAATTCGTCGACAATTTCCCGGAAGGCGTGGTACTCCAGATAACCTACGAGATTTTCAAGGAAATCAAGCGGGAAAACCTCCAATGCGCGATCATGGACTACACGATTTCAGCGGACGAACCCGGATATTATTTCACCAGCGAAGCCGCCAATGCCCATGCCCGGAATCTCCCCCTGCTGGCTACCGCCAACACCGCCGGTTGTACCTGGGATTTCGGTTGCATCCCGTATGTTCCCACTCCGCAGCAGTGGATCCGCAAATTCCACAATCTGGACCGTGCCCGCGAAAACTGGGGCGTCAGCCGTTATTACGACAATCACCATTACGGTTGGTGGCCGTCGGTGATCACCGACCTCGGCCGCTGGAACTTCTGGAGCCCGCAGCCGGATATGGACGAAATGCTGCGCAAATGCGCCATCCGCGATTTCGGCGCGGAGGCCGCCCCCCTGATGCTGGAAGCTTGGGACAAATGGAGCGAAGGCATCCGTTATTTCACCCCGACCAACGAAGACCAGTACGGTCCGTTCCGGGTAGGCCCGTCATATCCGCTGATCTTCCACCCGAATATCACCCGGACCATGGGCAACAAGGAACTGCAGTTCCCGACCGCCCCCCATGCTCATTTCGGCTACAAAATCATCAAAACTTTTTATCAGCCATATGAGAACATCAACCAGGCCCCCGGCAATCTCCGTTTCCCCATCGAGCTGAGATCGCTGAATAAAATGCGCGATTTGTGGCAACAAGGCATTGCCCTGATGGAAAAAGCCCTCCCCCTGATCCCTGAGCGCAAACGGACGAACGCAGAACACGAACTGAATCTCGGAAAATTCATCCTGTGCTCGATCGTCACCGGTATCCATGTCAAAAACTGGTGGATGCTCAACACCAAGCTGATGAATTCGGACAATCCGGCGACCAGCGCCAAGCTGCTGGATGAAATCGAAGCCATCGCCTTCGCCGAAATCCTCAATGCCGAATCCGCGATCCCGCTGGTCGAGGCCGATTCCCGCCTGGGCTGGGAGCCCTCGATGGAATACGTCACCGACCGCTGGCACCTCGAATGGAAGATCCGCCAGGTCAAAACCATGATCGACGGAGAAATCGGCGCCTACCGCCAAATCCTGAACTTGAAGTAAAAAACCGGGCGGGAAACACCAATCCCGCCCTTATAACTTCAACTGCGAGCTGTTCAATATCTTCGGACATGTCCTTGGCAATCCCATTAAATATGGGCAGAATATTTCATCCAATAACCACAAAACTTGCATTTTGTAAAAATCATGATATATTACATATACTTTCCGACAAAAGCACTAATTTGTCGGAAAGTATTGATTTAGAAAAAATATCTGATTTACCCGACTGGAATCGCCCAAAAAATATAAAAATTCTGAGGTTATACGGTCGGAACAATTATTCCACTTGAGTTATGACATAAACCAAATGATGCTTGGGATTTTCCGTGCCAAACAGATATACACTGTTGCCAATAAAATATTCGTAGTAACGATGGACCGATTCCGTGGAATTGCCGCCCAAGTCCAAGGTTATTTGAGAAGGAGCTCCCGTTACCAATTCAAATCGATAATTTGGAGGAATCTGGCATAAAAAAATCATTTTCCCAGTGGAATTATAGCTGAGAGGCGATTCATCACCAGAAAGCCAAGTCGGTTTGGAATCTATTTTTATATCGTTTTTTAATGAAAAAATACTTTTCTTCACAGATAACGGTTGAAATTTCACTTTGGGGGCATAATCTGTCCGAATGCTTCCACTCTCCGTAGGGAAAACAAGAAATCTGAAGTTTATCTGATATTTTTCTAAAAATCCCGCGGGGATATCAGCATCTTTCAGCTCTACTTTCAGCATTTCAGGGATGAGATAATTCTCATCGGCACAACAGGTGCATAAAAAGGCGGACAAAGAGTGCCCCTCCCAACAGTGATTCTTTGAAAAAGCTATTTGAAAAAAGAAAGTCTGTTCCGATCCGCAAAGAGAACAAACCGGCAAAGCAATATTTTCCGGCAAAGAAGGATACCCACCAATGAAATTGCGGCAATGTTCATTTTGAATATATTCACATTTCGTGTCTGCAATCAGATATTTCTTCATTTCCAAATCACCCTTATCTTTCTTCTTTTTGTAAAAATATAGCCGAAAAATGGTGCATTTTCCAGGCACCATTTTCCTTTTTCCTATTATTATTGTTTTTTTTAATTTTCGCCTTGACACTGCATTACACTGCATTATATTGTATCTACAACATAACGCATGGAGAATACTATGGGTACTGCCAATCTTAGTATTCGGGTTGACGCCGAATTAAAAAAAGACGTCGAAATGTGCCTTGAGGAAATCGGAATGAACATGTCGACCGCCATCAACATTTACTTGAAGCAGATTGCCAAACGGCGGGCCATCCCCTTTGCCGTAACCGCCGATCCGATTCCCAACCGGGAAACCATGGCGGCAATCGCAGAGGGAGAACGGATCGCATACGATCCCGGCGTCAAGGGATACCGTGATATGGAAAGTCTCATCAAGGCCCTGAATTCATGAAATACGAGGTAAAGTTCACGTCGAAATTCAAAAAGGATTTCAAACTCCTTAAAAAACGGAATCTTGAGCTCGATAAACTTTATAAAGTCATTGACACTCTTTCCGCCGGTTTGCCGCTGCCGGAAGAATATCATGATCATCCGCTGATCGGGAATTACAAGGGAGCCAGAGAATGCCACATCCGGCCTGATTGGCTTTTAATCTACGGCATTTACGAGAACATTCTCGTCTTGGAATTGATACGCACCGGTTCCCACAGCGACCTTTTCTAAGGTCTTTTACACTGATTCAAGTTGCCCAGCTTTCGAGGCCAATCACAATCCCTGAACAACGGCCTCGAATATGAAGAACTTCTGTTATTGGCCTGAATTCCCGAGCGATTGTAACTATGTCGACAATTTGACGCCAAACGTTTCCATGATCAGGCGCTGAATCGGATTGGTTTCCGTGAGTAATTGTCCGTAGCGATTGGCAGTCCAACTCGAATGTGATAATGATTTTCCTATCGGGACGATCCTGAAGTTGAACCCTTCAACTTGATTATTGTTGGTTTATTATTTATACCGAAATAAGTTAATATGCGTTCTTTAATATCTTTATTGCCGATATTCTGTTTTTCCTGCTCCTTCATGTATTTGAGGAAATTATCAGATCCATTTTCATCAATTTTTTTCTCATAAAAGAGCATATCCGTACCTTCAATTATATATACACCAGACCGAAAAGGTATTTCTGGCGAAATATCCTTGTTCTCTTCTCTTATTGTATAACGCCGATTATCTTTACCGACTTCGCTTCTTTCATAAATCCCCCATCCTTTCCCGTCATTATCCTGAGCATTATATCTGATTTCTGCAAAAATCATAATTTCGTTATTATAGCAAACCGTCATGACTGTACATATATCATTATCATTTTTAAAGTGAGCTCCCCAAAATGAGGTAGGATATTGCTTGGTACATCCGCTTAAACAGATATTCAGCATAAAAATCCAGATAATAAATTTAGATATTCGCTTTATCATTTTTTATTTCGACCTTAATTTTTCATATGATTTTGATCATGCCAAAATTTCGGGTTAGCCATCTACAACATCCCCAATTACACTTTCCTGTAATTTTCTCCTAATATATTTATTACTTCAAGAATCGTATTGATATATTGTTCAAGCGGCAACGATACATTCGGTTTAAATATTTTAGCCTTGCTATCCCAATCCCAAGGTATCGCGATAAATAAACTATGGTCAAAAATGCTTATGCTAATAGGAGATTCAGAAAGTTCATTGGTTTTTGTAATAAGTTCATACCAAAAATCAGCATTTGCCCCATGTGAATACTCATTTGAATAAATGGAATATTTTGTATTCTTGTAAACATCATGGCTTTCGAAATTCTCGGGAAAAGGCGGGGAGCCCCATTTCATTTTCAGGCTGGTATCAAATTGATTTCCCCATTTTGTCGGCAAAATGATAATAGGATGTTTTATGTCAAAGTTAAATTCATATTTTATAAAGACTCCTGAAAATATAGTATTTGAGTTCCTTCCTCCACGATCATTAATACATGAATCTCCGGCTCTGAGTTGGCTGATCGTTATAAGCCCGTCAGACAATTCCCCCGTCAAGGCCCATGAATACGGATATTGATATTCACCGGTTTGGTCAATAACCTGCGGGAACAACAAGCTTTCCCTTAAAAAATTAATATCGATATTGTTGGCTCCAAATTGAAATGAGGGATACTTCTCGTGTATTTGGGAGACACAATAATCTTGAAGTAATTTTGAAAAGCGTCCTTTCATTGAAACAATTTGCATGATTGAAATAATAGTTAATATCAATCCCCCACAAATGAATATTGCGCTCCCGAAACCAAATTGGTTCAACAATTTTGTATTAATGAAAAATACGGTAAAACAGCAAATACCCAACAATGAAAATACCATGGCGATAACACAAAGATATCTGTACCATACTTGAGTTTTTTTTATCTTTTCAATTGTCAGGCCATCCCTGAACAATCGCCCCGAATATGAAGAACTTCTGCTATTGGACATATATGCTCCTTCTCCAAGCCCGTATCACTTTTATTGGGATATAAGCTCTGAAATATTATATCACTTTCTCCAGAGTTTTGCAAGCACCGGTGTCCTGTCGAGCTCAAATAATTTCAGCAAAAAACGCAAGTGAAATCTTGTTTTTTTCATGTTTCGATGTATAATTATAGAGGATAAATATTCATCAATATAGAACAAAGGAATTTTTATGCCTCAAGCAAACGCCATTACTTCGCTGTTGAAAGCGCTGGATATTCTGGACGCGATCGCCAACTCCGGCGGTGGAATCCGGCTCAATGAACTGGAACAGCAACTCGACCTGCGGAAAACCACGATCTTCAATCTGCTCAAAACCCTCGCCATGCGGGGACTGGTGGAAAAAGACAGTGCTTCGCGCTACCGGCTGGGCAAGACCGTCGGCGAATTGTATTTCAAGCAATGCCATACCGTTTATATGGAAAAAGCCGCCGCCGCCATGCGCAGACTTTATGGAAAATACCCGGAAGCCACTTTCACCTTTACGGAGTTGACCGGGCATGACGTTTACTGCCGGTTGCGGATGTCGCCGCAGTATCCGGGGCGGCTCGACTATCCGGTGGGCGCGGTCATGGCGCCGTATACTTCCTGTTCGTCCGTCTGCACGATGGCGTTCAGCCCCGATGCGATGGCCATGATGGAGCATTATCCGTTCGAGGAATTCGGGCTGGCTTACTGGAAAGATGAGCAGAAATTCCGTAAGGCCATGGCCGAATGCCTCAAAAACGGTTTTTATCTGCGGAAAAACGAAAAGACCGGCCGCACTGCCGTGGCTGTGGCAGTTAAACAAAATTATTCGCTCGGCGCCAGCCTGCCGGAGGACAGCGGCCGGTTGGAGATATTAATTGAGGATTTAAAAAACGAGGATATCGCATGAATACGCAAGAAATTTTTGTCAGAGACCGCTACGCAATCGCGGTAACTTCACTGGTCAAATCCGGTTCCAATCTGTATCTCGGCCTGACCGGCGGGCCCGATATCATAGCGTGTTATGACCCCGCCGCTGAAATGCTGGAAACCATCCCGGAGGTTTTTCCCTGGGTCGCAGGTCGTGGATATTGCAGTAAGATTCACAATGCTATGGGGGTGTTGGCTGATGGTTCAATTGTGGCCGGCGAAGGCAATCATTTCACCTGGGACGGCATCCCGGTAACGGTCAATTACTTCGAAAAAGAACTACCGGAATTCATGCTGGCGCGCAAAAAGGCGCAGGGATATCCCGATATCAAGTACACGGATTTCTGCCGTCCGTCCCTGCAAGGCTGGGATCGTACCGCCACCGATCCCGGCGGCCGGATCATCCGCTATTTTCCCGGTACCGGCGAAGTCCGGACCGTGGCGATGATGCCGCAGTATTTGTACGTGCAATCCATGGTCGTCGATCCGGTACGCAATATGGGTTACGGCCATACCCTGCCGGACAATCATTTTTTCACGGTGGATTTCACCAGCGGCGAGCTGAAAGATTACGGACATATCAGCGATTATGCCCATCACAATATGGTCGTTACGCCTGACGGCATTTGTTACGGCGGCTGGTTGGATCGTGCCGACGGGGCGCTTAAGTTATTGAAATTCGATCCGGCGGTCAAGCACTTGGAGTATTTGGATAAGGTCATCATGGCGGAGCCCGGACCCAAAATCGCCGGCAATCAAGGCATCGATCAATGGTTGGTGACGAGAAGCGGACGAATTTTCATGGGCGCGGTCCATCACAGTTGTTTTTACGAATTCGATTATCGCAACGAGGAGTTCAAACGAATTGAAGAATTGTCGTCCGGCGGACGCGTCTCGACCATGAATGAGGATGATAAAGGTATGATCTGGATCGGAGTGGATTATCCGAATATGCGCTTGGTGTCTTTCGATCCGAATGAAGGGACTTTTCATGATTACGGCGTAGTCAACGACAAATATCCGCGTTGCTATTTTCACGCCTCGGTCATTCACGACGACAAGCTGTATCTGGGCGAAACCGATTGTTTCTCCCCATCGCTGCATATCGTCAACTTAGGAGAACTGCAAAATGCCGAAAAATGATTTTCTGAGCACACCAAAATTAATGAATATGGGGTTTCATTACACCGAACAGTACAGCCGCCGAACCCGGATTAAAGTGATGGGGCTGGTCAACCATGCCTCGCCCCAATGGCGGGAATGGTATCTTGGCTGCCACGAGCTCCCTGCCCTGCAGAAAATGAAGGAACAGGGTTACGATTTCCTCGAAATTCATTTCATCTACGGATACGGTCTGAAAGGGGAATCCGTCGAGATCGAACGCACCCGTCAGATGGCCGCCAACGCCCATCAGGCCGGTTTTAAAATCATCGGATATTTTCAGTTTTTTTCGGTTCAGGAGGAGCTCTTTTTCATCGAAAACCCATGGGCGAAGAATTGTCTGCAGCTGGACCCGAGCGGCAAGCGTCGGGAATATAATTACGACCGCCCCGCCCTCTGTTTTTCGCACGAGAAAGTCCGGCAATATTATCTGGACGGCATCGAAACCGGCTTGAAGTATTGCGACCTGGATGGTATCCGTCTGGACAATGATTATTACAAGGGGTGCTGGTGCGAAAAATGCCGCGCTCTTTTCCACGAATACTTGACCGAAAAATACAGTCCGGATCAGGCGGAACACATGTTCGGCATCCGCGATCTCTCCAACCTGAGCATCCCCGAGCGGCAAAGAGCCATGGACCCGGCTTGGCTGGAAATAAACCGTTTCCGCCAGCGGCAGCGGCAAGAAATGATGCGTCTGTTCCGTCAAAAAATCGACCGCCTCAAGCCGGGAGCGATCCTGGGTGGTAACCCGGCGGTTTCGCGCAAAACCGATACGGATATAACCTGTTCATTCTACCCGGCGGATCTGGGCGAGACCCACGATCTGGTCTGCGCCGAAAACAACCTGTTTCCACGCTACACCGGTAAGAATCTGGTCAATCAGGCGGAAATCTATAAATTCGGCGAGGCCGCCGGCTTTAAGGTTTTTCCTTCGCACCATATTTATAACCCGGAGGGTAAACTCTGCTGGCCGGATACGGAAGGTTGCGCGTTAACCCTGGCCGAGGCTCTGGCGCTGGGCGGCAATGCGCCGTGTACCACCTGGGGACTGCGCATGGACGGTGACCGCTCACTGTATGAACGCCCCGAATTCCTCAAAGCCACGAACAGTTTTGCCGACTTCATACACCGCTACAGCTTTATCTGGGAAAACGCGACCAATCATGCAATAACCGGCATTTATCTCAATCGGGAATCCCGAATCATGTTTTCGCGGGAAGCCCAGGTTTCGCTGTGGGGAATCCTGCAGATTCTCCTGAAAAACGGAATCCCATTCCGCTTCATACCTTTCGATGGGGCAGAACATCTCGCCGGCATCGAGACCTTGATCGTGCCGAATATTCCGGTAATCAGCGGCAAGCAGTTGGACCTGATCCGGCAGGTGCCGAACCTGATCATGACCGGACAGTCCGGGCGTTATGATGAGCATCTTTACGAAAGAGGAAATATGCCGGTCAATCCGACCCCGGAGGCGGTCGAATACCAAGACAGCCAGAAAATCGATGAAATTGATTATCCGCCACACGGCGACGAAATTCTGGCGCGCCTGAACCCCGAAATCCGGATCAAGGGCGGCACAGCCGTCGCAGCCAACCTGACGGTAAACCGGCACGGCGAATTTCTGCATCTGTTGAACTACGACAACCGGAATCCGGTCGACCTGGAGATTTGCGGAAGAAGCATTAAGGAAATTTATTCTCCGGATATCTTCGGCTGTGATGGTTTCACTGAAAACACCATACAAAAATTACACACGTATTGTATCGTCAGATTAACCTTCTGAAAAAACCATCGGAACAGAGCAGACGAAGCAAAAGCACAGGCGGTTCACACTTAAAAACTCCTCTGATTTTACTTCCGGAAAAATCTGCTCCGATGGAAAATCACGCCATGGTGGAGCTATTCACCGCCGCCACTACTACGGACTGCGTCAGTAGATAATGAAGCAGGGCGGCCGATGCTGCAATCAGTCGTATCGTCAGCGGCCGTTTCCTCCAGAGCCAACATGGTGTCCGCCGCAAAGTCGGTGACAGGAAGTGTTCCATTTTTGATGGCCTTGTACCGCGTAATCCATGATGTGTCCGCATCGCCCGCGCTTCCTTCCTTTCCGGGGCTACCTGCGGCATGACCGTCAGCGAACAACAGATTGCCGAAATCGGAGTGGTTTCCTCCCTGAGTAGCGGAACTTCTGCTGAAATCCCCAAGGATGACGGCATCTGCCGGTACGGTACCTTCAATCAGCCCCTGCCCGAAATATCTATAGCTGTAGCTATCCTTTTTATCGGTGGTGGATGGACATACATAGATGCCACGGTCGCTTAAGTAAGTGGACTGGAATTCTTTTGCAGTACTGTCGTCTGCCTGCTCCGCCAATCCGCCAATGGCCATATCCGGATATTTATCCTGAAAGTCCATGGTATATTGTTTGACTGCCAGGCCGAATTGCTTCAAATTGCTGGTGCAACTGATACGGCGGGCTTTTTCTCGGGCGGCGTTCAAAGCCGGCAACAGCATACCAGCCAAAATAGCAATAATAGCTATAACAACCAGTAACTCAATCAATGTAAATTTTTTCTTTTCCATAAAAACTCCTTATAATTTGTGAATACGATTTTTTTTCGAGTCAGCAATGTAAATTTTTCAGGGGGATAACGAGGTCATATATAGCTCGAACGATTCTGATCTTATAGGCGGATACTCCTTTATTTGATTTTACGAAAACACTTGAAACATAATTCATTTGCCATTGTTGACCCCTTTCAAACAATAAGTGCTCGAATACCTATATTATCCTAAATTAACAGCTAAAGTCAAGAAAAAAAATGAAAAATTTCAAAAAAAAATAAATTCCGCATGCGAAACGGGCTGGCGGACTCCGTGAAAATTGTATGGCGTCAGTAAAGTGTGGGTGGGACGCTATCTCCGAGAGCGCCGTTCACTTCGCATGATTTACCGTGTTATTCCAATTAAATGTCAAATTGCTATTTAGATTTTCGCTTATTTGCGATGCTGAATGATGCTTTGTGGAACAAGACGCTACCGATGTAGCGACTTTTCCGCAAGGCGACAGTCAGTTCGCAAGAAGCAAAATATAATAGCAATTTGATTTATATTTGAAATTACCCGAAGGCGACAAGATATTCAATCCGGCAGGTTACCAGACCGCCCTCACTTTTCACTGGCAGATTTCTAAAGTGCAGGAAAATTATTGAAAATTTATTTTGGGAGTATTGACAAAGATGTGCGATGGTGATATAATTTAGTTAGTGTTACGTTTCAAATAAACATTCTAAATTTGTAAAATAATGACCAAACGCATAACCATAAGAGATATAGCCAATCAAGCCAATATGAGCTTGGCCACCGTCAGTGGTGTGCTCAACGGCGAGACTCGCTTTTCTGATAAAACCCGCAAGCATGTGTGGGATATCGCCAACCGGCTGAACTATACCCCCAGCGAGTCGGCTCGCGTGCTCCGCGCCAGCCGCAGCGAAGAACGCCGCAAAACCGGTGTCATCATGCATATCGTTCATATGCTTAACATTGTGCCCAAGCACGATCGCGACCAGGAAGCGGACGTTTATCGCCTGGCCTGGCAGGCCCAAATGCGCGGACAATTTGTCATTCCATACTGCTACTACCAGCAGGATGGTTTCCAATGCCCGCCGTTGCTGAACGGACTGGTAGACGGTGCGATCATCGGCACGCCGCACTTGGAAGTCGTCAATACAGTCAAGGCCAAAGTGCCGGTGGTGCTCATGGACGTGCCGTTTTCCACCCAACTGGTGGATGTGCCGATGGTCAACATCGATTACCGCTTCGGCTATTTGATGGCGTTTGAGGAGCTGAAGAAGCTCGGACATAAGAGTGTAATCCCGGTTTCGCCAGGGCCGCTGACAAATGATGTTTATATTTACGACAACTACGTCAGTCATTCCATGCGTGAGGCCGCCATACTCGCCGGCATGGAGCTCCTGTCCGGCGGCGAACTTGGCAGCATCACCACGGAGACTCATGAGCAGAAGATGCTGGAAATAGCGCGAAAACTCGCCCCGGAAATCCGCAACGGCAACATCACCGCCATTACCTCGGTGAACATGTGTTATGCGAGCACACTTATGAAATACTTGCGCGAAATAGGGATCCGGGTGCCGGAGGATGTATCGATTACCGCGCCGTATCTGTGGTTCGATCCGGTCCCCGGCATTTCCAATATTTTCACGAGCCGCGAGAAACTGATCGACGCTTCACTCGATCTCTTAAAAACATTGATCGACGGCCAGTCCATCCACTGTTACGAAAACCTGGTCCGCCCGGAATTCATCCCGGATCATTCCATAGCCAAAGCAAACCTGTCAAAAAGGAGTTTATAAATGAAAACACAAAAACGGAAATGTCCATTTACACTCATAGAGCTGCTGGTAGTAATTGCGATTATAGCAATTTTAGCAGCAATGCTGCTGCCCGCGTTGAACAAAGCACGTACCGCAGCCCATGGGGCATCGTGCAAATCCAACATGAAGGAAATCGGCCTGATGCGGGCTGCCTACATGGTGGATTACGGTTCTTGGCTGGGTTCGTATGATGGCACAGCCGATGGCAAAAGATGGGCGCAATTCTGTATCCCGTACATGGGAAAAACGGAAGCCGACTTCAAGGACTCCATTGGAGTAGAGAAGCATTGCAAACTTTTCCTTTGCCCGGCCGCCCCGACTTATTCTTTTTTTGTTAATACCGGAACAACTCATAAGCCCTACAAGCTTCATGCGAAATCGGGCTATGTCGCGAACAACAAGGCCCATTCGAATAGCGTCTATAATAAAGATACTTTCCCGGAACCAAGCAAGGGAGGTTTTTTGGCGGACGGGAGGAACAGCGGCGCCGATGCCTGGACCTATTACTCGTTGACCGGAGCTTACGGTATTCAAATTGCCGTCGCCGGCAAACGGCACGGCGGCACTCCGAATATGTTGTACTTAGACGGGCACGTCGGCGGAGAAAAGGTGCTTTATTGGAAATATTGGGGGTTGGATCTTTCTTCCGCGGACGCCACCCTTGTCATTTATTAATTTTATATTGCATATCATCTTAACTTCAGAGGAAAAAATGCAAAAATGGTTCTTTTTTTTAATCGGGCTCATTATTATTTCCGCAAACGCACAGAATCTCCTGAAAAACGGCGATTTTTCCCAACTTCAGGAAAACGGCAATCCTGCCGAATGGGTCGTCAAAATCGGAGATAAAAATAGAGAAAAAAACTGGGGTGTGGAAAAAGCCGACAATGGGAAGAATGCATTTTATATGCGGGATTTTCTTATGAACAAAGGTTTTTCGCTCCAGCAGAACGTCAGGGTGACGCCCGGGAATGTATATGATTTGAAATACTGCTTGAAAACTGATTTTCCCCAGTGGAAAACTACGGCGGCTTTTCATCTGGTCTGGACCGATAAAAACCATAAACCATTGATTCAACCGGTTTCGGGGTTCCCGAACGCATGGGCGCAAAAATTGCGTAAAACCCAGGGGACCCGGGACTGGGCAGAATTTGAGCTGACCGGTTGTATCGCTCCGGCGGAGGCGGTTTTCGCCAATATTCGCATGTATATGATGGAGGATGGAAACGGCAAATGCGCCTTCAGCGATATCCGCATGTACGAGACTCCCCGAGGGGATGATTTCGCCAACCGTATCATATCCATTCCGTTTATCGATGGCGATATTTCCTTGAATGACATTTTCAATGCGGATTACCGGCAAAACAGTGCGGTGATGGATGATTTCCTGATTCCCGCCATCAATACACGGGCCGCTCACCAGACCCGGGCAGAGGTTTTCTATAACCGCGAGGCCCTGTATCTGAACATTAAATGTTATCGCCCCAATGCGAATAAAATGGAAAATCAGACAGGAAAAGATATAGCGATACAGGAGGCATGCGAGATATTTCTTCAGCCTCCCGGGCACAAAAATCAATATCAGATATTGATTACAGGCGCGGGAAAACTGAACTGCTTTATCGAACAATGGGGTGTGGGATGGCCAATCAAGTTGAATCCCTGGGAGAACAACGGTATTACCAGCATGATTGAATACCAGCCGGATTACTGGCAACTCGGCATACGGATACCATTTACCGGCCTTAAACAAACCGCTCCCCAAGATGGCGCTACCTGGAACATGAATATCTGCCGCAATTTCAACGGAGGGAAGGAATTGAGTGCCTGGAGCGTACTCGGCGAGCCGCAATTCCAGAACCCTGATTATTTTGGGCGGGCTATTTTCTCGGTCAGCCAACCGGTAGCGCGTGAGCTCAGGATAACCGGCACCGAAGCCGGCGCCGAATTCAAAAATCCAACCGCAAATGACATTACCGTCAATATGGCTATGGTCAAGCATACCGATACCGGCGTAAGGCGGACCGCTTCGCAAAACATCATCATCCCGCCCGGACAGTCGAACTCACTGTCTCTGCCGGTTACCGATGCCGGAGAATCCGATTCTTTCTGTTTTTTGGAAGTTCGCAACGGAAACCGACTGCTGGCAAAACATGTCAACAGACCCACAGATAAATTTTATGCGCTCAGAATCTTCGACCCGGAGGGCGTTCGCGGAAAAATCATCAATATTGCCGTCGACTACCCGTTTTTCATGGCATTCAATTTTCGCCATAACGAACAAGGCAGGAGCTTCCGCAACACCATCAACCGCAATGAGAAAAAAGTCGATCTTTATTTTGAAGCGCCGAACGGCTTTCGAATCACCGGCATGATCATGGATGTAGCGGAATGGGCGGAACCGGTTTACAGCAAAGCATCCGCCGAACAATTGGCGGACGGAAATACCCGTTATAAACTGGAAATGCCGATGATCACCAACAATCCGGAGCCAAATTATATTTTCTTCTATGACTGTACAATGCCGGAAAATCAGGAATTCAAGATTCAATATTATTTGGATGTCGCGGCGGCAATTCAACCCCGGAATTCCTTTACGCTCCGCACCATGAAAATCGGCAAGGTAAAACGGGTGCCGAAGCGTTTCGTTCACGACAGTTTTTATCTCAACGAAAAATTTCTGAAGTTGCTGTTTTCGGAAAATACCTTTGCCCATTATACGAATCTGGGCATGAATCGAGTTACGTTCAAACTGCGTACCATGAAAAACGCG
Organism: Victivallaceae bacterium; assembly: GCA_031548025.1. Classification (GTDB taxonomy): domain Bacteria; phylum Verrucomicrobiota; class Lentisphaeria; order Victivallales; family Victivallaceae; genus UBA5239. The sequence goes on from JAVBRM010000213.1 coordinate 20,532, forward strand.
AAGTTTTACGAAGGCGATGCCCCGAAGTCTATGGAAGATTATGCCGACCTGGTCATGAGTGACTTGCGCCGCTCCAAGCATAAGATTTACTACTGTTCCAATTCCAATGATGCTACGCCGAAAGCTTGGTACTTCACCTCAAAAGATCCCGAGGCGCGCGCCAAGGATGCCGACGGCAATGACACCCCGCGCGATATGATGGGACTGCATTCGCTGTGCCCGACTTATCGCGGTAAATATTTCCAGGAATACATCGACAACATGGTCAACTCCTATCTCTTCAAGAAATACCACTGTACCTGGCTGGTTCTCGACCTTGAATTATGGGAACGCAAGACATGGGACAATCTGTGTTTCTGCAATCGTTGCCTGGAGGAATCCAAAAAATTCGCCCAAGCCAAGTACCCGGAATTTGTCAATATCAATCCCAAAGCGGAATTCAAAAAAGGAAACAACCGGAAATTCATGGCCGCATGGCAAGAATTCAAGCAGGAAATACTTTACCGTTTATTTGACGATATGATAAGTCCTGTCCGAAAATCCGCAACCGGTCACGCATCCACTTCGCCGCTTGATAAATTCACCGTAGGCGAGTGGCGCGCTCCCAGCGAAAAACTGCTCAATGTAATCGATTATTTTGAACGCGGCTACTATTATACGCCGGATGTCGTTTATCAAAAAATGCTGGAATCCTATCAAAAATGGGGCGATGAACGCAAGAATAATTACGCCACTTTCACATATGGGCAAACCAATCTATGCCCGGATTTCCATATGAAGCCGGACCAATTGCCGGAATTGATTTATGAGGCGGCAATCTGGGGCATGCAAGGTATTTGCTGGTATTACTTCCATTATCTCGAACCATTGCGCGCCAAGTATATTATCGCGGGGCTTGATGCAATTATTCCCTTCGAAGATATTATTCTCGACGGTCATATCACCGACGCGGTGTCTTCTTCTGACAAATCCCTGCAAGTAACCCGGCGTGAGCTTAACAGCGAAGGTCTGCTGGCTGTTCGTGCCTACGGCGCCGGAATTGACCGGACCGGGACTGTCAATCTGGGCGACCTCAGTGGACCGGTCGTCGTTTATGACTGTGCCTCCGGAGAAAAAGTTGCCGACAGCTCCTCATTTCAGATTACCGTAGCGGTTAATCGTTGCCGGCTGTTTTATATTGGCACGCAGGAACAATGGCGAAAGCGAACTTTCGGCGTGGAGGTCGTGAAATAGTCGACCCTGCCTGGAGATTTGCGGCAATGATGTGACTGCGGAAAATACGATAACATACTGTATCGTCAGGTTAGCTTGATTTTCAACGATGGAGATGTACCGTGGCACCGGGTTTGATATCCATGGAAATCAACAACCGGTAAGTTCGCCGGGCGACATCCGGAATCATCAGCCGCCTTACCATTGCCACCGCCTCGCGCGCCAATACCGGGAGCGGTACGGAAGCTACCGTGGTATCTGTTTCGGTCGGAGCGACCATCCGCTCCTGAAATGACATGAAGCTGAAAATATCCGCCAGATCGGCAATGCCGTAGTTTTCGCGGGCGAATTGGCGCATCTCCTCGGACATGGCCAAGCTGCCGATGCACAGCGCTGTCGGACCGTTTGCAGGGGCGGTAAGCAATGCAGCGATCTCCGAACAGCCATTTTCGACCCGGACGTCCCAGTGATAAATGGTCGGAAACGGCAGTTTGCGATGGATGCAGTAATCGACGAAGCCGGAAACGCGTTCTTTGAAATGTTGATCCAGCAACACCGATTCACGCGAGAAACCGGTTACAAATCCCAATCGGGTATGCCCGTAGCTGTGCAAATGCGCGGCGCAATCCCACCCGCCGCGATAGTTATCGGGGCTGATGACATTGGTTCCCGGCAGAACTTCATCCATGCTCAGAAGCAGGGACGGGCGCGATTGTTCCGGAGGTATTCGCCCATGATCTTCGAGTTGTTCAAAAATGAATGCGGCTCCATCATTGGCCGCCGTATTGAATGCTTGTTTGACCATTTCCGGATTGGCCTGTGAAATGCTTTTGGCTTTCAGTCCATGCAGAGAGGCTTCGAATTGCAACACACAGAAGAGTTCAATATAGTAACGAAGCCGTGACTGCGTTTCGTTTTTGGCATTGAAGAAAAAATAGATGGTATCGCGGGTATTGAGGCGCGGCTTTTGCCCTGGCACATCCGGTTCGCATGGTATTTTTGTATTGCCGGGCTGGTTGCGGGCGACGAAGCTGCCGCGTCCCGGAGTGGCTTCGACCCAACCGTTGGCGGTCAGCAGTTTCATCGCTTGCGCCGCGGTCGAGAGCGATACTTGATAGAGGGCGGCGATTTCCCGGATGGTCGGCAGTTGTTCGCCGGGCATCAGCTCCGCGGACTGGATTTTGCCGCAAAAGATTCCATATAATTTTTGCGGCAGCCGGTGGTCGATTTTACGAGTCATAATATCTCTCTATTGTTACTATTATTATAATTGAATTGTTATGAAAAACAATATAAACAATGATATTTTGTTGAATTTTTTTATTTTCTCTGTTGTTTTAATCGCTATCCTGGATATAATGAGTAATGAACAATACATTTTCACAATGGAGGATACATACATTATGAAACGTAATTTCACATTGATTGAATTGCTGGTCGTGATTTCGATCATCGCGATTCTGGCGGCGTTGTTGCTGCCGGGGCTGAACCAGGCGCGTGAACGCGCCAGAACAATCAACTGTCTCTCTAACATGAAACAATACCATCTGGGCATGGTGCTATATCAATCGGATAATGACGATTGGCTGCCGTGCATCTGGCGTTGGGAAACGGATTTTGAGAAGGGCGAATGGGTGCCGCGTGAATTCGTCAATGCGACTTCATATAAAAAGCAGCACGGAGTATTCGGCGCCAAATGCCCAAGTGCGATGGCAAGGTTCACCGGAAAATGGAATAATTCGGCCAATGATGACATGTACGCCTGTTACGTACCCAATATCAAAAATCTGGTGGAACGTTCGGTGGGCTTGAAAAACGGCGCGGCAGCCCCGGAACGTGATGGAGATGCGAAATTCGCATACGCCATCAAAACCATGCGCTTGAAAAAGCCCGGCAGTGACATTCTGCTGCATGAATCGTGGATAAAAAAAGTGACCTGGAATGAATGCAATATTTCCTTCCCCGATCCGCAAGGCTCGCATGCGCTGGGACGAAATCTCATCTTTGTCGACGGACACGGGAAACTCGGATCCTATACTGAGTATCCCTACGATACGCGTACCACCTGGCTGCGGACGAGTGTGGAATAACGGAGAGGCGCATGAAAAACGTAATTGTTTCATTGATCGCCATTTCAGTCATGGCTCTTGGCGCCGCGCCGTTGCCGCAGCCGGATTTGAAGATTCCGGAAAATCCGCCCTTGCCGCCGGCAGTGATCACCTGTAGCGGTAAGCGTTTGCTGTTGAGCCGGGTAGCACCGCAGATAAAGGTGGAGTATCGAAATGGGGTTCTGCTTTGTCAACCGGCGGGGTGGAGGCTGATCAATTACCCGCTGGATCGGATTGCTGGTTTCGCCGATGCGCAGACTGCGGCGCAAACCCTGTTCGGGGTTCCGGCGGCGAAAGTGAAGAATTATTTCTTTTATACCTCCGGCACTTCGCCGGAGCCGCCGGAAACAGACTATCCCGCCGCGCTGGAATTGACCTCCTCGCCCACTTTGAAAGTACCTGGACAGTGTAAGGCGATCGGCGAGGCATTAAAAAAGGCGAAAACCGGAGATGTGATAACCGTAGCGCCTGGCGTTTACCGTGAAAGCATCGCCATTCCGGAAGGAGTCACGCTGGAAGGAATACCCGATAAAGACGGCAGGTTGCCGGTAATCTCCGGTGATGAACCATTCAAGCCGGATGCGTTCAAGGCGGTCGGCAATGGCATCTGGCGCGCGGATATGCCGGGAACGCAGAACGGGCGTATTTCCTGCGGCGGCGAAGTATTGCGGGAGGTTGGCAGTCTTGATGAATTGACAGACGGGCGTTTCTTTCTGAATCGTTCCGGGCGCCGTTTTGCCGGGCGCGGCGTTTCGGAACAGCAGCAATGGCGCAAGATCACGGCGAACAAGGATGGCATGCTGGAACTGGGCGAACGCGGCAACGCGGTTTATTATGGAATGTTGTGGATTTATGCGCCCCCGAAGAAACGCGCGGGCGCTACCGTCTGGGACCCGCGGCATCCGGAACCCATCACCGGACGCCTGGATACCGGCGGAAAATTCAGGATCGCCCGGCAGACCGGTTCGAGCGACGGTTCGCAGGTGAACCGCTACCGGATGCGGGTGAACGGGGCATATGTACCGGTATTTTTCGAGCCGGGCAAACCGGTCGCCAGTTTGAATTACGGCAAAAGCGAGCGGATCGAAGGTTTTGTTTTGAAAGAAGGCTGGAATGAATTATTCCTTGAATTCGATACGTGCACATTGCCGAACGAACGCCAGTTCAAATTCGGGATTCCGCGCGGAATTGACGGTTATTATGCGACCGCGGAACGCCCGGCCGATTTGAATGCCGCTCCGCGCGACGCCTGTAACATGAAGTTCGCGCCGGAAATGCTGATTGCGGGGCCGTTTGAAACCGAAATCGATCGCGGCGTTTACGTAAAGTTAAAAGGCGATGCCGATCCCAATACTCAATTGATGGAAATAGGTGTACGCGGTTCGCTGGTAACGCTCGACAAACCTTTCTCCAAGCTGCGCGGTTTTGAATTGAGGGGCGGATCGCTATACCAGCAGCGGGCTCAGGTTTCCGTTTCCGGCGCGGGAGCCAGGGTGGAGGGATGTTTTTTCAATCACCCGGAGGTGCGCGGCGTCACCGTGAATCTGAGCGGAATGGATCAAAATTCGGAACCGATCACGGTTTTCAATAATTTTATTCTCAATCCCGGCGGCGTGGGCGTGGGGGCCAGCGGTTCCAGCGAGAAATTGACCGCGGACAATCAAAATTCCGTCGCCCCGGGACGCGGCCGCATGATCATCGAGTACAATACCGTGAGCGGAAACAACCGCAACGGCTATAACCGCTACTGGGAATCGGGTTCGTTCAAGTTTTTCCGCCTGTCGGGTTGCATCATTCGCTACAATCATTTCAAGGGCGGTTTCGGGCCGGGGCTGTGGATGGATTGGGAGCATTACGGCAACCGTATCGAAGGAAACCTGGCGGAGAGCGTCAATTCATTCGGCATCGGCATTGAAGCGAGTCCCGGAGCAAATCTGGTCTGTAACAATTCAATCGTCAACACCATGCCGGGCGAAGTGTGGTTCCGCTTCGGGATTCTCGCCTGGAGCTCGAACCGGGTATGGGCGGTCAACAATACGGTGGACGGGCGCAATAATCCTGCTTCGGCCTGGAAAAAACTGACCGGATGCGGCGGCATCTATCTCTCGGAAGGCCCCTTGAACCGTCGGACCGCCTGGGGGGAAACTCCGAAAAACGCGGCGGCGGTCAACAATGCGCTCTCCGGCAACCGTCCCGACCTGCACGGTGATTTCATCGTGAAAGGCGGCAACAATGAACCTCCGGTGAAGCCTTCGCCGGAAATGGCGGTAACGCAGGATTTTTACGGATTACCAAGAGTAAAAGCGGAAATCGGCGCTTTTCGCTCTCTGCAACAGTTTAACCTTGAAATCGAATTCAAAGACGGAAGGATCGTACAAAAATGAAAAAAATCATCGTCCCGGCGCTGTTGGCGGCTGCTCTGAATATCATGGCGGATCAATGGGATTTGCCCGAAAAACATACTTTTGACAATGGCTGGCGCGGCGAAACGATCCTGAACGGATTCTGGCAGGTGAGCTGGCAACAGGTCCGTGGACCGTCGCTGCCGGACTAACATGCGGGAATACAAAAATTTTACCGTGAGTTTACTGTTCCGGAAGCATGGCGCGGGCGTCAACTGATTCTGGAGCTGAACAGTGTGCGCGGCGAAGCGCGGATCAATGATGTGTTGGTCGGTAAACCGGCGGGCCAGTCATTTTATGAATATCCTTTTGAGTCCGCGCCGGACGGGCGCGTCCGTTTGGAAATTACCGCCCCCGCAATCGAGGGGGATGTGGTGTTGCGCGCCATTCCCAAAGGGACGGGAATCACCGATAGTTACATTCGGACGTCGTTTCGCGAGAAACGCGTGAAACTGGACGTCGGGACAACTCCGGGGAATTTCACCGCCGACTGCAGTATCAG
>JAVBRM010000220.1:0-16781 GCA_031548025.1 Victivallaceae bacterium
TGCGGCCAGGACCGCTGTCAGATGGATGCGAATGGACGCATCAAACTGAGTCCCCGCGTGATCAATGATTTCATTGAGAAATGCAGCGGGGAAGTGGTATTGCATTGCCTGCCGGAAGGCGCGGTGGCGATTTACCCGGAGGCGATATATTTGGAAATGCGCAGTCAGCAGGAAGTGCCGATCGCGCGCGCGGCATCGAGTATGGTTTTTCGGCGTGAAATGCGCCGTTTCGGAGCAATGAGCGCCTCGGACCGGATTACGGCCCAGGGACGCTTGACGGTTCCGCACGGATTCCGGGAATTCGCGGGAATTGTCCCGGGCAGCGATATTATGGTAGTCGGCGTGGAAATCGGCGTGGAAATCTGGAGCGCCGAGCGTTGGAACGCCGAATTGGTAAAAATTAACGATCACGTCATGGCCAAAGGTGAAAACGAAATGGCCGATGACTTAATCATAAAGAATCAGCAGGGAGGTTGAAATGCAAAGCTCATATAAGAGACTGGCAATATTCGGGTTGATTGCCGGATTCTCTTTGTTGCTCCTTGGCGCCGGCAAAGTTACCGGCGGCATCTTCGAAGGCCTTGACGAACGGCAGATGGAAAAACAACAACTCACCGCCGTGGTCCTGAAAATGCTTCCGCAGATTCCGCAGCAACACCACGAACAGTGGAAAAAAGCCGCCGCCGAAAACCCCGAATTGTTACTGAGAGTAAATACTACGGATTTCGGTTTCCGTCCCACCCGGTAATACCGGAATCCGACCCACCCGGCCCGAAGAGTGACTCCTACACCCTTCGGGCTTTTTCTTTTTCCGGATATTTTAGATTAAGGGGTATTGACTTTATTTTTATTTATTGTATAATAATACATACAATAACACAAATCATTCAACAAGATTATGGAAAACAGCCAACAATACAACCGTTTTTATCCGAATATCGAGCTGAATCATGATTCTCCGGTACCGTTGCACCATCAACTGGCGGAAATCATCCGTACCAGCTTGATCCGCAACCGGATTCCGGAGGGTACTCCCCTGCCCTCGATGTTGACGCTGGCGGAAGACTTGAAACTGAACCGCGACACGGTGCGGCGTTCATACGGCACCCTGGAAGCGGACGGCGTTTTGGAGCGTTCGCCGGGTAAAAGAATCCTGCAGGTGACTCCGCGTTTCGCCGAAAGCTATGGGAAAACGTTTCTCCCGGCTATCGGCATGGTCCTGCCGGACCGGATGGAGGACCTGATGGCCCAGCCCGGCAAATCCGCCTTGGAAATCGTCTGCGGAATCATGGACACCGCCACAGATTTCGGATTCGCGGCAATGGTAGTACCACTCCCCGAGCAAAATGAAGATTTCGACCGGTTGCAGGACTGGCTGAAGGCGATGACCAGCAAGCTCAACGGCTTGATCTACCTGGGAGAAAATAATGAAAAGGACCACGGAAAAGCCTTTGAATTGCTCCTATCCGAAACGCAAATGCCCCAGGTGTTTATCGGCGGGCATGCCTTCAGGCCGCATCTCGGTACCGTAACTGTCAATCTGTCAAGCGGTTTCACTGCGGCGGCGGAGCATTTGTATGAGCTTGGACACCGCCAGGTGGCGGCCATGAGTTTGCGGATTCCCCAGCGGCAAATTTTCCAGCTCCAAACCTACGAACGCCCGGAAAGCATGTTCAACGCTCTGCGCCAATGTTTCCGGCAGCGCGAAGACTACCTGGTCTCCGACTGCCGTCTGGACGAGTCGACCCGGGAACACCTTTACCGGATTTTGTCGTCGCCGCAGCGCCCGACCGCGTTGATTTTCGGCAGTGATGAACTGACAGTCCACTGTTTGCCGGTAATCCGGGAACTCGGGCTGAGGATTCCCGAAGATATTTCCCTGATCAGCTTCGACGACAGTTTCCATGCCCTGATGCATGGTCTCCAGTGGACGGCCATTCGCAATCCGCGCCGGCTAAGCGGCAAAGCCGCCGTGGAAATGATCGCGCAGTCTCGCAGTGAAAATATCCCGGTCAATCAACTGAATCGCCAATTAGCGACGTCACTGATCATCCGGCAGACAACCACGAAACCATTAAACTAAGGATAATATACATGAGGAAACATTTTACATTTATTGAATTCCTGGCAACTATTGCAATTTTCCTATCAGCTCCGAGCACTCTTCTGGCTTCCGCTCCGGAATTGAACATGGTCGCCGATCCGCTGGAAAGTTACTATCCGCTCTCCGGGCGGCTGGCGGCCTCTCCGGTCCGGGAATTGCGTTTTTGTCGTGGCGAGGCTGGAATAGCCTCCGCCGTCGTCTTCAACCCATCCGGTCAAACTATGTATTGCCGTTTGGAAATCAAAGGGTTCGATGCCTTGCAACCGGTGATCCGGGAAACACTGCATATCCGCGCCCGGCTGGGCCAGTTGCCCGCCGATGCCCTGCCGAAAATCAGCGCAGATGGCGTCATTGCGGTTCCGGCCGGTGAAAACCGCCAGCTCTTCCTTGATTTCGCCACCCGCCAGGCTGAGCCGGGCAAATACCGGGGAACCCTGTCCGTTCGCAACACCATCAGCGACGAAACTGCGGAAGTCGGATTTGAGATTGAAATTCTGCCGCTGGTCATACCAGAAAAACACCCGTTATCGATTATGACCTGGGACTGCAGTCTGCGTAGCGCTACCGGCGACGGTCGCGAAAAACTGCTCGACCTCCTGACGGAAAGCTATGTTAATGCGTTTCATGTGATGGAACGCCCGGAATTCAAAAACGGCACATGGGATTTCAGCAAACTGAATTCAATAATGAAGATATTGAAAGGCAAAGGATTGTGCATGCTCCGGCTCGCCGCCCCGCCCCGTAATCCCGACATCATGACGGAAGCCGGAGTCGAAGCCTATAAAACGTATATCCAAGCCGTGATTGAAAATCTAGAAAAAGAGGGATTCCGCTACGACGAATATGTTTTCTATCCTTATGACGAAAACACCCGCGACAATTTCTACGCCGCCGCCAAAGCGATCAAGGCAGCCGATCCGCAAGCCCTGGTCTATATGGACCCGACCCCAAAAAGCACCGCTGCTGAATTGCATCGGGTAATCGACGGCAAATATGTCGATTACGTCCAGTACAGCGCCTCTTTGACCCGCGATCGCAACGACATCATCCAGCCTTTGATCGGCAAAACCAAATATTCATCGGCATACTGGTGTCCGGTGATTCAGAAGCGTCTCCGCCCAAGCGGATTTTACCGTCGGATGGGGCATTTCGCTTATCGTTATGACCTGAACGGCATCGGTTACTGGACCAGCGTATGGCTGCCGAATTGTCCGAAAAAATCCATGCCCTGGGACGACTTCTCCGGTAAAATAGCTTCTTCCGTGACCATCTACCCCGGGCGCGGCAACAATGGCGAAAGCATCCCCTCGCGCCGCTGGCGTGCTTTCCGGGTCGGGCTTGAAGACTATCTGTTCTTTTACTTGCTCAAAGACAAGGGCAATCCCGCCTTGGAAAAGAAAATCCAATCCGCGGTGGAACACCCGCAAAGCAGTCCGGAATATGCCTCGCTCAAAAATGAAATAATCGACTTTTTGCTGGAGAAATAATGATGAAAAAATATATACTTCTTGGATTGATAATCTTTGTGGCCGCCATCGGAGCGGCGGAAATCGCCATCGGACAGAGGATTCCCGGCAGTGAACTTCTGAACTGGCAAACTCAGGGTACCACCGTAAAAAAGGGCAACGACGGCTTGTATGACGCCGCGATAATTCCGGCCTCGTCCCAGCGCTTCTGCCGGGCAAGCGCCCAGCTTCCGGACAACGCCCTGAACAAGTGTTATGAATTGACGGTCAATGCCGCCAGTTCCACCAGTTCGGCGCAGATTCTGGCCGCCGAAGGCTTCATTTGGGGAAGCAGTCAAAAGGTCAAGCGGCTCATCCGCCTCCGCCTGGCCGGCGACAATGAATACGCCGAGTACAAAATGCGCTTCAAGGTCGAGGCCGTACCGTTTTATCTGAATTTCGGCATCCACCCGGACACCAAAGGCGAAATCCGTGTCGCCTGGCTGGAGCTGAAAGAAATCGCCGAAACCGAGCTGGACGAGCACATGGCCCGAAACGCGGAATTTCCCAAGGACATGAACCGTTATGAAATGTTGCTCACCGCGCAAAAGCGTTGCCTGGAAACCCGGAAAAAACTCCAGCTTCCGGTCCCGGAAGAGCTGGCTCAATTGAAGATCACCAACGATGAAACCGTGCTCGACGAAGTCGACCGAATCATCGGCAAATACGAGAAAATCACCGTTATCGCCGGTCAGGAGGAAAACCCGGACAGCTTGAAAGCCGAACTCGGAGCTCTGAAAATCAAGCTGGCGAACCGCCACGCACCGCATTCCGTCTGGGCCCGGCTCGAACTCGCGGACAATGTCGAATACCGTCAGGTCGCGCCCAATGGCGCAAAATTCCGGCTGAATCAGGCGGACGCCGTTTCACTCCCGCCGGGCGAAGCCGTCGAAATCGAAATCAGCGGCATTACTGCCAAAGGCGAACTGAAAATCATTCCGCTGGATCACTTCGCCTCCGATACCTGGAACATCATCAAGATAGAATTATAAACAAAAGGGAAAAACAAATGAGAAAGCATTTCACACTCATCGAACTCCTGGTTGTGATCGCGATCATCGCGATCCTGGCGGCAATGCTGCTGCCGGCGCTCTCCAAAGCCCGTGACAAAGCCAACTCCGCCTACTGCGTCAGCAACCTGAAACAGATCGGGCTGGCCAAGTCACTCTATACCCAGGACTTTGACTCGTATTACATTCCATATTTAGATGCCGGCGGCGAAGCCTGGACCTGGCGGCTGAAAGATAATGGCTATGTCAGCACTCCGAAAATCTACTACTGTAAGTCGGCCATGAAGATCTTGACCGCCCCCTCCACCAGCGGCAAGGACAACGCGATCGCCAACCCGGAGATTCCCAGTAAATACAGCAGCCCGACTTACGGCTATAATTATTACTACTGCGGCGGTAACTACGACATCAACGCCACCGAACCCAATTGGTCGTACTATTCGGCTAAAGTCGGCATGTTCAAGTATCCGTCCCGGAAAATCTGGTCCAGCGAATCCACCAAAACAGCAACAACTTTCGCCGGCACTACCGCCCTCAATCCGAATATCTCCTCGCTGACCGCCACCAACCGCATCCTCATGCCCCATGACAATTCAGCCAATATTCTCTGGCTTGACGGACACGTCAGTATGGAAAAAAATGCCACTCCCCGCTTTCAAATGAATATCGCCAACAACTTCTGGAACCGTACCGGTATCCCGCGTGATTTCTAACTTACCCCGGAGAATAATCAGACTATGAAAAAATTATGCCTTTGTCTTTCCGCTGCTGCCGCCATACTGCAGATTCACGCGGCGGCCCCCGGCTCCCCCGAAGATTACGCGCAGGGCAAACAGCGCCTGGAGGAAATGCGCCAGGTGAAACGTACCCCGGTTCTCGAACGTCCGCACTTTTTTATCCGCAGCCAGACCAAGTATTCCGGGCGCCTTTACCACTGCAACTATTACCATGATGACCGTCCACTGTTCGCCGACCGGCGGCTGTGGAGCGACAACGGCTCCGATCATACCCTCGCCAGTTTCCGCAAAACTTTCGAACTTTACCGGCTCTACGACCTTGACGGCTATGCGACTTTCGCCCCGCCTGGCGAACTCGAATACAAGCGCGTGTTGAAGGTGCTTTATGATGCCGCCGCTGAACTCAAGCTCGATCCCAAGTCGTTCAATATCATGCTGGAAATCGCCCCCGACAATCCCCGCGTATCCTACTCGCAGATGGCTCCCGAAACCTTGGCGCTGATTACCGACAATCCGTTTTCGTTTCGGATCGGCAATCAAAGCGTCATCAGCAGCTACACCATGGACCGCCTGACCCCGGAGGAGCTGGGCAAACAAGTCGAAGCCCTGCGCAAAACCAGCGGCGGAAAGATCATGTTCCTGCCGCAGATGATACTCGTAAATCTGGAAGACACCAGAGGCAGACGCCTCAACGGCCACGACCTTTATCAGGTTTACCGCGCCCACCAAACCCTGCCGCATTCCATTATCCAACGCCTGGAAGAATATCTGCGCTCCTATCTGGAAGTCTGCGACGGTATTTATCTGGGACATTTTTCCACCCGCATGGATGACTCGTTTGATGAAACATTTACCAACGATGTACTGATACCGGTCGTCAACAGCGTTCTCGCCGAACCGAAGTACAATGGTCGGAAACTCTTCGGCGTCATCGCCAAAGCCGGCTACTCCTCCTATTACGGCGCGCAGAATCTCTCGCGTGACGGCACGCGGACTCTGCGTAACTTTCTGGAAGGTGCCATCCGTTTCCGCCCCGACCTGATTATCGGCACCGAATGGGACGAGCTGAACGAGGACACCGGATTCCAGCCTCTGGCCTGTAAGCCGATGTCCAACCAGCGCGTCATCCGTTATTACATGAGCCAGTTCAAAGCGATCGCCCCCACGCCCAACCCCGGCGATGACCTGTCGATCCCCAATCTGATCGTCAGCCAACGCCGCCAGTTGATACCCGGCGAAATCATGAAAGTCGAAGTCCTGAACGTGCCGGACACCGCCGCCGGTGAAAAATACCGGGCAGTCCTGGAGCTGACCGACGAAAACGGCAAAGTGATTTACGGCCCGGAAACGATGGAATTCAATACCGCCGAACTGAAAGAATGCGTATTCGCGCCCCCCGGCGAACAGTTTGCCGCGCAACGGGTTCTGCGTCCCCGCCTGACCGTGACCTATCGCGATCAGACCCGGATATTTTACACCGGACTGCCGTTCACAACCATCCAGCCGACGGTTAGCGGCGATGTCCAGTATTTCTCGACTCCGCTACGCAACATTCTGATACCCTCCTCCGAGCAGATCACGATCTCCGACACCGGCGTCGCCTGTGCTCTCGACGTCCCGGAAAAACTGCTTTCGGTGGAAGTCATGCAGAATCAGCTCGAACACTTCGCCTACGATCTCCGCGACGAATACCGCCGCAACGATGCTTCGCGCAAGTTTTTCCAGCTCACTTATCAGTATCTGAACAATCCCACTCCCCCGCGCCTCGCGACTAAAATCGATTTCAAGGTCACCGGCGCGCCCTCTTTGATCGCATTCGATCCGAGTGAAAATCCCAGCGAAACAGCGCAGGTTCTCAAGCAGATACCGTCCTATACCGGCCAGATCAACCGCTGGAAACGCGCGGCATTCTTTTCCATCGCCACCGCCGACCTCCCAAATGCTGTTGTCCGGGTAGAGGGCATCCGCGCATCCGGTAAGCTCAAAGATCAGAAATTCACCTGGGAAGTACCGCTGAAAGACCTCGTCGGCCCCGGCGTGACCGCCAAGGTTTTTGAAGACGGAGTCACGCTCGGTCTGGAAATGGACGGACGCCCCGGCATCATTCCGTTGCCGCCGGACACCAACCGTGTCGAATTTCAACGTGAGATAAACTTCAACCAGCCGGACGCGGCCATCGCCCTGCGGGCCATCAGCGAGAGCGGCAAGGTTTACTGGAGCGCGCCGCATGTCCTGAAACGCCCGACGGACGCCACACCCCGTTCGGTTTTCGTCTACTCGAATTCCGCGAAGAAAACCGTCAAACTGGAACTTCCCGCCGACCGCGTGCCGGATGTGGTTTACGACTTCACGCCCCGTTACGGCAACGTTCTGACCACGCCCGCCGGACGCGGATTTTACGCCATGATCGGCAGTTACCAATCCGTCGCCACCGGATTTATCGGGCTGGAAGGCTCCTACGCGCCGTTCCATTTTTTCAACAAACAGATCTTCAAGGAAGCGGACAAGCCGGTTCCCGAATGGGTTTACGAAGATGGACGCCACGCCCTGCGCTTTGACGGCGAACGCGGCAACTTCATTATGTTCCCGAATCTGGTAGTACCACAACGCGCTGGTTACACCATTATTTTCGACGTCAAGCCGGAAGAAGTCAAAAGCGAACAGGTCTTGTTTGCCCATCAGGCGATCCAGAAAAGCGGTCTGATCCTGAGTGTGCGCGACGGCAATTTCCATATCACTTACGACCATCGCAACTGGCGCACCGGTAAATTCGGCCAACACAAAATCGCCACCAAAGTACCGCTCCTTGCCGGCAAGTGGCAAACCGTCAAACTGGCTTACGACGGCTCTAAAATCAGCATTTCGGCCAACGGCCAAAGCCAGAGCTTTCCCATGCAGGGAACCGGGATTTTCATCCAGTCCTCGCATTTCGGCGGGCGCGGCGAGCGCACCAAAGACGGCACGATCCCCTTTTACAAGGGGTTACTCGGTTCATTTGAAGTTAAACATTGGGTAGAATAATGAAAAAAATCAATCATCACGTAGATTTATTGGTAGTCGGCGGCGGGGTTTCCGGAACGGTGGCGGCCATCGCCGCCGCCCGGCGCGGCCTGAAAACAGTCCTGGTCCATAACCGTCCGGTCCTCGGTGGTCCTTCCAGTTCGGAGTCCTCCTGCAACTCGGACGGCGCCTGCGTGAACGGCGCCCAGGAATATGTGAACCGCAATGCCCGCGAATGCGGCATCCTCGAAGAAATGAAACTGGAAACATTCTTCCGCAAGGCCAACGGCTGGGAACAGCACTGGAGTCTGGTCATGCGCGAATGGGCGGAGCGCGAGCCCAATTTGACGACACTGCTCAACACCGAAGCCTATGAAGTCATCATGGACGGCAGCCGGATTCAAAGCGTTACCGCTCGTACTCTCAACAGTGAAACCACGCATTATATTACCGCGGAAGTATTTATCGACTGCAGCGGCGACTCATTCATCGGCGCTGCGGCCGGCGCGGAATTCCGGATCGGGCGCGAAGGACGCGACGAATTCGGCGAGTCGATGGCTCCGGAAAAAGCGGATAAAAAGACCATGGGCACCTCGATCTCCTTCCGGGCAATTGATTTGGGGCGGCCGGTTCCGTTCAAGGCCCCCGAATGGGCTTACAAAATCAACGGCGACGAAGATTTCCCGTACCGGATGCACAACAACCCCAATCAGGGTTACTGGTGGCTGGAATACGGCGGCGAGCTCGACACCATCGCCGACAACGAAGAAATTTACCGCAAGCTCTTGAGCATTCTCTACGGAGTGTGGGATCATGTGAAAAACGGCGGCGACCACGGCGCGGCCAACTACGCCATCAACTGGATTTCAGCCATTCCCGGCAAACGCGAATCCCGCCGCCTGATGGGCGATTATCTCCTGACCCAAAACGATGTTCTGAACCATCCCGCTTTTCCCGATACGGTCGCTTACGGCGGCTGGCCCATTGATTTGCACCCGCCGGAAGGATTTTTCTCCAACGGACACCCCGGCAGCCCGCCGCCGTTCATTTTCCCGGGCCTGTACCCGATTCCTTTCCGCTGTCTTTATTCGCGCAATATCGACAACTTGATGATGGGCGGGCGCAATATCAGCGTCACCCACGTGGCGCTGGGAACTACCCGCTTGATGGCGACTTGCGCACTCTGCGGCCAGGCCATTGCCGAGGCCGCGGTACTGGCGTGCAAATACCGCGTTTCACCGCGTGAAGTCGGCCAGAAACACATTGCCGAACTCCAACAGATGCTGGCCGAAGACGACTCGCCGCTGCCGATGCTCTCCCTCCCCGTCCACGGCATTCCGGCAACGGCCTCCGCTTCCAGCGAACTGACTTTGCACATGCCGCCGCCCACCGGCAGCGACCCGCTGTTGGGACCCGAGCGCAGTACCGACGATCCCTGCGACGTTCCGCCGGCCGACCGCCGCCGCGCCCAGTACTTTATTGCATCGGCCAAACGGCTTGAAACGGTCAAGATCCTTTTCAGCGCTCCGGCCGAATTTACAGGCGGACTTTATGATGCGGATCAGCGGTTGATCGCAGAAGCCCCGGCACAGTTTACCGGCGATATCGCCGAATTTCATTTCGATGCTGACACCGTCCCCGGCCAAAGATATTATATCCTGCTGCCGGAGATTTCAGGTATCGAAGTCAAACTTCATCGGCGTTACCTGCCGGGCCTCGAACGCAAACTCGACGGCTGCTACCTGGACAATGACAACTGGTGTTTCGAAACCACACCTCCCCTGCAATTATACCCGGCGGCCAATGCCGTCAACGGGTTGACCCGCCCTGCCCCGACCTGCTCCAACCTGTGGGCCTCCGCCCCCGGCATGCCGCAATGGCTGGAACTGGATTTCGGCGGCGAACGCAATATCAGCAGCGCGGAACTGATTTTCGACACCAATCTCGACATCCCGTGCCGTTGCGGCGTAGCCGTGGAATGCGTCAGGGATTACGAACTGCAGATTTTCACCGGAGGCCAATGGCAGACCGTTGAAAAAGTGGACGGCAACTATCAACGCCGCCGCCAACACGCTTTCGAGCCAGTGACCGCCTCCAAAGCTCGCCTGCTGATCACCGCCACCAACGGTGATGAATCGGCGCGCGTGTACGAATTCCGGGTAAGGTAATTATCTTGCTTCCGCGAAAATCAGGCGATCCAGCAGAAGGGTATTTTTTTCCCGGGAGCCCGCCACATAGGCGGGCCCGGTCAGCTTCACCGATACATACACATCATACACGGCATCGGGGTCGAGTTTGCTGTAAACCAGTTGCGGCTCCGATTGCTGAATCAGCCAGGACCAGTGCGCCCACAGATAACACTTCTCGGTCAATTTGGTTTTTCCAATATGATACAAATGGAATTTTTCATCAGCCGGTACTTCCTTTAAAGGGATGTACTTTTTAATCAAATTCTTTTTTTCCGCCGGATCGTAAATTCCAAACTGCATGAGTTGTCCATGAAATACGGCTGAATCCGGGTGTTTCGGGTGGGTACTCAGCTTCACCGCTTTTCCGCCGCAGGCCTCGGGATCATCCGCGAATACATTGTTGGGTTTTCCCATGGTGGCCCAGAAAAAATCATAAACTTTTCGCCCCGCCAATTCTTCCGGCAACGGAATCGGATTGCGCAGCAACTCAATTCGCTGTTTTTCCGTTTTCTTCATTCCAGCCCAGTTTTCCGGTTTGCTGTATTTTTCGATTGCTTTCATTTCCGCCGTTTCCAGGCGGGCGGCAATTTTTTCAGGATTGAATTCGGGTATCTCCAACCGGTCCCGCATATTTAAAAAGGTCAGGTCAAGGGGAAGCCGTTCCTGTAAAACCCGATCTTCCAACTCCCGGTTGCCTGTCACGGCCCGCTCGGCTTCCGTCAGCAGCCGGTCAGCCGTACGAAATAACTCCGCATCCAGATAACTGCGAGAAGCGATGGGAGTTCGCCCCAACGGGCGTTTTTCTTCTTCCATCCGTTTTTCCAGATAATTCAGGTACTGCCGCATCGGCCCTGCGGCCGCCCCGTAGTAGAACCGCATAAAATCATCAATCACCGCCGGAACATCCGCTTCGGGATTCAACATCAATTTAGCCCCCAGATAGTGCTTCAGATCAAGGAAACTGGAAATTTCCGGACGTTTGCGCCCTTCCAGGTCATCCAGTTCCGATTCAATAAAGATACGTTCCACACCGCACTTGGCATAGGTCCGGAAAATATTCTGTTGTCCGGTGATCAACGTATAGGGAGAGACGAAACGTTCCCGGTAAATCACCCAGTAATCCCAGATCGAAAGACGCCCGGCCGCCTTAGACCATTCTTCCATCAATCGACGTGATTCCGCATTATTCGGATGCGACAAAGGCCGGAGAGTGTCGCGCTGTCCCACGCTGAATTCAGTTCCCAAATACGCGATTTGCATCATGACATTGGGGTGCGCCTTGATACCGACCGGCGGTTTTTCGGTAAAAATATAGGCCATGGTCTGCAGTATGATTTCCGGATAATCCGCTTTGATATCGTCTGCGACGGAGTTGATAAACTCAAGCAATACTCCGCTGTATGCGCCATACTGTTTTTCCTGAGCCAGGCAATTGGAGCATACGCATTTATTCGGGTTGTCATTGGCCGAAATATCATAAATTACCGGATACGGTTCACCATTTCCGACCCGGTCGATCTGCGCCCGTTCCTCACGGATAAACTGACGCAGCTTTGCCGCAAACAACTTTCGCACCTCCGGATGGGTCATGCATACCTGTCCCGGCCCCATGCCGCTGGTGGCACGCAACCGTTTTCCCTCGGCATTCAGGGCAAAATATTCCGGTTTATCCGCCGGAAAATCCTGGCTGTAACGCCAAAACGTATGAATTCTCGGATTACCGGCCCGTTCGGCAAATCCGAGCTCGGGACCACCGCCGCGCCCATTCATCCGATTGCGCAAAAAGAACAGATTATACTCGCGGGTGGAAATCCCAAAAGTATAATCACGCAGTTTAAAAAACGGCTGCCCGTTGATCCGGGTCCGGTCCGGAACCGTTAATTTGGTTAATTTCGGTACATACTCCACATTAACCGCCGGAAAACGGCAACCGCCGAAATGTTCCAGAAACTCGTACACCGCATAGAGTACTCCCCGTGGATATCCTCCGGTAATAACCAGATTTCCGTCCGGCATCGCCTGAATCAACCACTCCTCCATCTGCAATTTTGCCGACTCGATCCCCTTTTCCTGTGTATACCGGGTGGGTCCCACAATAATGGCCGGTGTTTTGCCGTTCCAGTCTTTTTCCGAAACGACCGCAAAATTGAAGCCGGTTCCCCGCGTCAGAAATTGCTGCAATTCCTTCACCGCAAACTCTGTTCCGGGCACTTCCCGATCCGGCTTTACCACCACATAATTACTTTTTCCCGACTCAAAAATCACCGCATCGGCTCCGATCAAAATCAACGCGGCTATCCATGCCATCAAAAATACAACTTTTCTCATATATACTCCTTATTTCAGTTAAATGTCAAATTGGGCTTTTTTATTTTCGCTTATTGCGATGCTGAATGCTGCTTTGCTAAACAAGGCGCTACTGTAGTAGCGACTTTTTCGCAAGGCGGCAGTCGGTTCGCAAGAAGCAAAATATAGCTCAATTTGATTTTTAATTGGAATTATTGTTTGATTCGTTAAAAACGGGCAATCGCGTCACGCTTATAAGCGTAATTCCACGGATATTCTTCTCCCACCAGAGTACTCTCTTCGAGCAGGGAAAACGGTAATACCGTAATATTATTTCCGATCATCAGAACTGTTGCCGACTGTCCTTTATGCCGGTGGCTGAGCTGTGTGTGATTGACCGAAGTATGCCCGTTGGTGTCGCCATACTCTTTTTTCTCAGGGTCCTCCAAATCCCGGTCCGCGAAAAACAGATGCTTGGAGGGCTGGGTAATATAGGATAATTTGATCGGATAGGGATAAGTATAAGACGGGCTTGCACTTTTCTGAAGTAAATTCTGGTGTGCGCCGTAGGAAATCCGGCCCGGCCCAAATGATTTGCATACGTGAACATCTTTCGGACAGCTGAACACGCTTTTGCGCCAAGTCTCGGAAGTCCATTGACTGATGCCGGTATAAATATATACCCCGACGACACTCGTCCAATGAATTCCCGAATTATTCAACGGCGGCATCATTTCCTCATAATCCCCCAGATATTGCGAAAACGCCAATCCCATCTGCTTCATATTGGTGATACATTTGGTCTGGTGAGCTTTATCCAGCGCCTGGCTCAAGGCCGGCAACAGCATCGCCGCCAAAATCGCAATGATCGCAATCACTACCAGGAGCTCAATAAGTGTAAATTTTCCGCATTTCTTCATATTACATTCCCCTCTGGGTTAATTATTGATTCGAGTTCATTTTCCATACGCCTGGTCGCAGTGCTGCCACGAGCTATTACCAGAAACGGCGAAAACAACAGCGGAGCCGATACCCCCGGCCGAAACCATTCATCCGACCGGGCCATCAGGCGAACCGCCATTTCCGCACTTTTCGAGTAAAAGAAATCCACCGTGGAAAGTGACGGCGTCAACAGATTGCCGCCGGGATAGCCGCAATATCCCATTACCGCCACATCTTCCGGAATCCGGATTTTCATTGCCTTTAACTGTTCGCAAACCGCCAGAGCCACAAAATCCGAGTAACACATGATCGCCGTAGGCGGACGCTCCAATGACATCAACTCGGCAATATGTTCCGCGGCATTGATTACATGAAAATCCTGTTGAGCCGCCCCTTCCTCATTGCGTTCCAGTGCCCGAATCAGCGGTACCGACTCTGCTAAGCCGGAGCGGATCAGAAAATCTTCATACTCTTGCGCCTGTCCGTAACCGCGCCTTCTGACCTGCCCGAAAATCTTCATCCACAAGGTCGCGATCCGCCGGTGCCCCTGATCCGCCAAATGTCGGATTCCCCCCTCCCAGGCTTCGCGGTAAGGCGTTGTTACCACCCCGAATCCGGTTCCGCTCCAGTCTTCCCGGCTGCCGTGCGCCACTACCACCGGTAAATTGCAGAGCCGGATCAATTCCATAATCCGGTGATGATGGCTGGGTATATAATTGTTCAAAAAAATAATCCCGGAAAAACGTTCCCGAATTACCAGCGCCGTATCTTCCGGTTCATTGACATACATAAAATTGATGGAACAGCGCTCCATCTCGATTCCCAATGCCTTGCATTCAATTTCCACCGTGGGAAACATATACAGCCATGGCGCGGAAATATCGCTGTTCTCCGACACCACCACCAGAATCCGCCGGGGACCGCGCGGTTGCCGGGCCCGAACGAAGGTTCCCTTGCTGGTCAGCCGCTCAATCATCCCTTCCTGTTCGAGCCGCCTCAAAGCGCTGCGCAAAGTAACCTTGCCGACCCCCAATTGCCGGGCAAAATCAATTTCCCGCGGCAATTTGCCGTCCACCGGATATTTTCCGTTCTGGATTTGTTCCAGCAACAATTCATATGTGTGTTCTTTTTTCAACTGTCCCATCATACTTTCCATAGGTTGCTTGATATTATTTTATATAGGATCAAGCGATTTGTCAACATAGGATCAAGCAAAATCACAGAAAAATACAGATCCGAATCAAAATCGCTCCCCGGGATTATCGCAAAAAAAGCCGGAATGGTCTCTTGACATTTCCCGCATAATCATGTATAATAACAAAAAGGATTAGCGCTAACCCTAAGGAAAAATAATATCATGAATAACAGCGGCAACAAAGTCAGAATGCAGGATATCGCCGAATTGGCTAATGTCTCCAGCATGACGGTCTCCAAGGTTCTGAATGCCGCCCCCGGAGCCAGGATCAAAGTCAGCGCCGCCAAAATTGCCGAAATCCGCCAGCTTGCGGTCGAACTCGGATATCGCCAAAACAAGCTTTCGCTGGCCCTGAGTTCCAAGAAAACCAACATGATCGGCCTGATGCTCCCCTGGAACCAACCCGAAGTCATGGACCATATCGAGCACCTGGTCTCGGCAAGCGGCTACAAGTTGATGCTGCAGTTCACCGCCCACCCTCGCGAAGGCGCCGAGCTGGACGCCCTGAAATCATTTCTCGACTGGAATGTGGACGGCATCATCTGGGAACCGAGCTGCGTGACTCACGATGATTTTTTACCGGAGTTGGACCGGATTCAACGCAAGGGCCCCCAACTGGTCATGCTGCAGCGCGAAATTGCCGGGGTGAAATTTCCGGTGGTGAAATCCGATTATGCGCCGGCCTTGAAAAAATGCCTCAAGCATCTTAAGGAACAACGATACACCAGAATTGTTTTTTCTTCGAGAAAAACGTCTCTGGAGCTTCGGGATATTTGCCTGCAAATCCAGTCCGAGGCCGAACAGTTGAACCTGAAATTCCAGGCGCTTGAACTGCAGGTCCCCGCGGACGGCAAATCATATGTCGAGCAATACCGGGAAATACTCCGCATGTCCGATACTCCCAATACTGCCTTTTTGTGCCACTGCTGGTTCGCCGTGGATATGGTGAAAGCGATGGAGCTCGAAGGTTTGCACGCACCGCAAGACATCGGAATTGTCATGATTCAGGACTTGCAGCTCGCAGGCCGTCTGTACGTATCTTCCATATCGCGGCCGGAGATCACCGCAGTACGGGTCAATGGTACCGGACTGGCGGAAAAAGCGGTGAATTGCCTGCTGGCGCAAATTGAAAATAAACCGTTTGCTCCAAACTCACTGTCCGGCAAAGTGGATTTCATTATTCAGGAGTCCACATCCAGGGCATGATGTTATGGATATTGTTTGAATTTATAGAACTATTATTGTTAATTGCAATCAAGATCTTATCGATTAATAAAAGGAGAAATTTTATGATCCGAAAGGTAATGCTGCCGTTATTGATGTTATGGAGTGCCGGCTTGTTCGCCATGGAGGAAAACTTGATTCCCGATCCCGAGTTGAACAGCCCGGGCAAATGGAATCTTGCCAAGGGGTACCGGATTCTCCCCGGTGTCGGGCGCGAGGGGAACAAGGCCATCTATGCGGAACGCACCGACCCGACCGCATACGGCTTTGCCGGTATCACAGTTCCCATTGATACACTGGACAAGGGGACGGAATATGAATTCGGCGGGCAAATCAAAACCCTGCCGCTGGCCGAAGGCAAAGGCGTCCGCGGCTCCCTGATCGTGCAATTCTATCGTCAGGGAAAATTTCTCTCCGAGACCTGGAAACACTGCCCGCCGAACAGCATAGACTGGACGCTTACGGAAAGTACGTTCAATATTCCGCCGGAAGCCGACCGGGTATTTTTCGGCGTGCTGATCCCGCGGAATACGGTCGGCAAAGTCTGGTTTTCCAACTTATATATCCGCCCGAAAAAGATGACCTTTCT
>JAVBRM010000066.1:0-24437 GCA_031548025.1 Victivallaceae bacterium
CTCTGGCCGAGCTCACCTCAAAAGTCGTTGTCCCCCTGGGGCCGTTGTTAAAGCGTATTCCAGAACGGCCCCCCGCGATGGCTATGCTGGAGAGTTTCGCCTCCACCGTTTTTACCGGACGCCATGCCAGCATGGGTTGGGGACGCGGTTGGTGGAGCGATCTGCATCTTGCTTTGCAATGGGCTCATTATCAACCGGCAATCATTTATGATGACCATATTGATAAAGGTATTCTGGATAAAGTCGACATCTTGATTCTGCCCGGAGTCGAAGTCCTGAAAGATTCGACCTTCAAAGCGATCCGCGAATTTCAACGCAAAGGCGGTCTGATTATCGGTGACCAATTTCTGTTGCCCGGAATTCTGCCGGACATATCCATCACCTCAATAAGCCGGGTCACCTCCGATGCCTCCGGCAGCAAAGCCCGCCTGCAGAAACTCGGTGTGGAAATCAGCAAACAACTGGAACCGCACTGGCAATCCCCGCTGACTTGCAACAATCAGGATATTGTCGCCCGGTTAAGAACTTACAAAAATGCCGATTATCTCTTTGTGATCAACGACAAACGCACGTATGGAAATTACGTCGGCCAGTGGAAAATGGTTCAGGAACAAGGCATGCCCACCGAAGGCACAATTACCCTGCCCCGTCAGGCCGGAGCCGTATATGATTTAGTCAATAACCGTAAAGTTCCCTTCAAAAACACCTCAAATCGTTGTGATATCACTTTAAAGCTGGGAGCGGGCGAAGGGAAGTTGCTGCTCATTTTGGAAAAACCATTAGGCCCTATTGAACTGAAAGCGCCGGGACAAGCCTCACCCGGCAAATCATTCCAAGCTGAAGTCATTATCGGTCAAGCGACGGAAGCCCTTATTCCGGTCAAATTGACTCTGTTTAATCCGGTCGGGGAAATCATGCCGGGAAGCGGTTTCTTCTGCGTTGAAGATGGGTACCTGAAGGTCGATTTCACCCCTTCCCTGAACGAAGAAAAAGGTTCCTGGAAGCTGATAGCGACAAATTCAGCCGACGGATCAAGCACCAGCAAGGAACTGACGATAAAGTAAAAAGCCCCGGCTTATGTGAAAAGCCGGGACTGATATTGCGGTATTATTTATTTTTGAGTTTATTCAGGGCGTGCTGGACGGCGGAAGGCTTTGCCTGGCCAGGCGGAGTGGTCGCCGCTACTTCGTCGATCGATTCGAACAGCATCATGGCAGCGTCTTCATAGGACATCTTGCCGATTTCGGTCAGGAGCCGGATGCCGCGGTCGAGGAGTTTTTTATTGGTCACATCCACCCAGCTCATCCAGTTGCCGCTAACGCGGCCCAGGCAAACCATGGTTCCGGTGGAGATCGTATTCAGGACCAATTTCACCCCCATGTGCGACATTACTTTCAACGGAGTTTCGGGTAAGGTCAAACTGATTTCCGTGCCGATCGCCAAGTGTTTGTGAACCGGGAAACCGGCGGTCGTTTTGTCGTAGGCGGCCACCAGCTTGGCATCCACTTTGCCGACCGTCACCAGAACAGCGGCATCGTGAGGCTGGTTGCAGCGCTCGGCGGCGATCTCGCTGCCGACTTCGAATTTCAGGAGCTCGGCTTTCTGGATCATCGGCAGTTTATTGACGATGACCTCGCCCGCGCCCATCCGCCGGTAATCGGCTTCGAACCATTCCAGGCAGCGCAGATCGCGGTACATGACGCTCTTGTTCCAGACTTCATTGGTCGGATAAAGCGGATTTTTGACGAACGCCCACGGCACGGGAGAGACTTTGTCGTCGTTCTTGCGGAACGGCGGCAGCATGAAGGTCGGGGAGCGTTCGGTGGTATCGGTAAAGATATCCAACATGAATTGATCGGCATAATAAGTAATCCTGCCGTTATCACGGTAGGTATCGGCTTCAAAATCGATATAAGCGGCCATCGCGTTCACCGCGCCGGAGGCTTCCAGCTCATTCAGCAGAACTTCAAACGAGGCCGCATAATCGATCACCGGAATTTGGTTCAAACGGCAGAAAATCGTTTCCAGCGCCGCTCCGGCGATGAGTTGTTCGGAAGTAGTCGCCTGCATCCGGGTGGAACCGGCCAGCGCCATCGGACCGCAGAAAAGATCCAACACACAAACCCGCGGATCGGTAATCGCCTTGCGCGAACGCTCCAGGCGCTCCGCCAACAAACCGGCGGGGTTGTTGAAAAGCAAAAATGCCTTACAACCACGCGCCAGGGCTTCGTCCAGAGTTCCGAGAACCGACGAAGTTTCGCCGCCTTCGGTAATCGCTACCAGCATATCGCGGTTATTCAGGTTCAGTTCGCGGACCTGCTGACGGCCGAACTCGGCGTAGTCTTCAAAAAATTCCACCGAGCGCACCAGCGCATAGTCCCCGCCGGTCATAATGCTGTAAACCGAATCAGCATAGGATGAATTCAGCGCCGCCTCGCGCCACATGCTTTCCAGCAGAATGCTCAAACGCCCGGTGGCTCCGCAACCGGAAAAAACAATCCGCCCGCCCTCGCGAATGACCTTTTCGCCTTCTTCGACCAGTTTGGCATACTCGGCCCCGGCCAGTACCCGGCGGGCCATTTCGGCGACGTTGCGGTCGACCCGCTGCAGGGTTCGGACTCCATCGACAGTGCTGCGCGCAAAGTCCTGATCCATGTGAGCGCTCAGCGGATTGGACTGTTCAGTCGGCAGAAAGCCCAAATGGAACTGTTTCTCGTTGTCGATAAAATGACGTGCTTTTTGCAATGTTTCTGAGTTCATTACTTGATCTCTCTATTTTTTAGATTAAAATATCCGGGAATCGTTGGCTAATTCCCGGCTGATTGCTTCTGCGGTCTGTTCGGATAAGGCCCGGATTTCCGGAATTCGTTCTTCGTCGCGAATGCCGAATCCAAAGGCCGCCGGAGGGTATCCGGGAACCCGGATCAAATGCCCCATAACGGTAATTCTCTCGGGAGCCGCCTTGAAACAGACATAGCCGTCCCGACGGATTTTCGCCAATTCACGGCGGAGGATTTCGTAGGAAGTAACTTCCTCCCAACGCGGGCAAGGAATTTCTGGGAACAGTTCTTCGACCCGGTTTTCCGGTACTTCGGCGGCCAGCAACCTGCCGGTGGCAGTGTCGGCGACATCATCGAAAACCAGTTGGTTCCATGGCTTCCACTGCTGCCGGGGATTGCTGTAAAACAGCATGATCCGTTCAAGACCATGCATAACGGCGATATTGACCGGCATATTGATGGCGATAGCCAGTTTGGTGATTGGTGCTGCGGCGGCCTGGGCCAGCCGATGATAGACGCTGTCGCGGTTAGCCAGGGCGATAATCATCGGGCCGGGGCGGTAACCGGCTTTGCGCGATACTTTTTCCAAGTAACCGCGCTCAGTCAGTTCGCCCAGGATCCGGGTGGTGGTAGCCAGGTTTAAACCAATAGCTTCGGCGGCCTCGCTCGGCGTTACTTGACGCCCGTTCTGCAAGGCCAGATACTCAAGAATGTCTAAAGTTTTATCCAGTGATTTCATAATATGAGATTATAATTTTATTTATATCCAATAATATAATCACATTATGCGGTTATGCAACCCCTGTATCAAGGAAAAATCAGAACAAATGGCCCATTTTTTCTTTTTTGGTTTCCATGTAGTGCCGGGCTTCCTCCGAGATTTCCGTTATCAGCGGAACCCGTTCGGTGATCTCGAGTCCATATCCATTCAACCCGATGATCTTGCAGGGGTTATTGGTCATCAACCGGATCGACTTCACGCCCAGTTCCAGAATGATCTGCACGCCGATGCCGTAATCCCGCAGATCGGCGGCAAAGCCGAGTTTTTCATTGGCCTCGACCGTGTCGTGTCCTTCGTCCTGAAGTTTATAGGCCTTGATTTTGTTGAAGATACCGATACCGCGCCCTTCCTGGCGCATATAGACGATGATCCCGGCGCCTTCCTGGGCAATCTTTTTCATGGCCGTATGAAGCTGGGAGCCGCAATCGCAACGCAATGATCCGAAAACATCGCCGGTCAGACATTCGCTGTGAACACGGGTCAGGACATTTTCCTTGCCTTCGACATCGCCATAAATCAGGGCAACATGCTCGAGACCATCGGTTTTGGCCCGAAATCCGCAGATTTGAAATTCGCCGAAAGCCGTCGGCAGCTTGGCGGTGGCGCCTTTGGTCACCAGAATCTCATTGCGCCGCCGGTACGCGATCAACTGAGCCACCGAACACCATTTCAGGTTGAATTTCCGGCGGAATTCATCAAGTTGGGGAACCCGCGCCATGGTGCCGTCGTCATTGAGGATCTCACAGATCACGCCGGCGGGGGCGAGCCCGGCCAGGCGCGCCAGGTCCACCGCGGTTTCAGTATGCCCGGCCCGGCGCAGAACGCCGCCATTCTTGGCGATCAGGGGAAAGACGTGCCCGGGAGTAGCGAAATCGCTCAGGCGGCTTTCCGGGTCGATCAAGGCTTCGATCGTCCTGGCCCGGTCATAGGCGGAAATCCCGGTGGTGATACCTTCCTTGGCATCGACACTCTGGGTAAAGGCGGTACGGAAAGGATCGGCGGCGCTGGACATATTGATCAGGCCGAGCCGGTCGGCATATTCTTCGGACAGCGGCACACAGAGCAGTCCGCGCGCATGGGTAACCATAAAAGTAACCATTGCCGGGGTGACTTTGGCGGCGGCCCCGATCAGATCGCCCTCATTTTCACGGTTTTCATCGTCGGTCACGACCACCATTTCGCCATTTTTCAGCGCTTCTACGACTTCTTCCACTGTATTGAAATTCACACTCATCTTACACCTCATTTGGTTACGGGCACAAAAAATGCCCTGAATTGGAATATTCAGGGCAGATTATAATGCCGTAACAGCAAATTCAACTTCTTTCATCCAGACTATACTGTCGGTTATGGAATCACACCATATCTGCCATGAGGCTCGCGGACTTTACCGCCGGTCAGGAATTTCACCCTGCCCTGAAGTTATTTAATTGTAATCAGACGATCAGTTTTTCCGTTTTTCCATCAAAGATGTGCGCACGAAGCAAATTGAAAGTCAGGTCAGCACCCTGTCCGACTTTGAAGGGGTTATGCGCATCTACCTTCGCGATAAACGAATGGAAACCGGTATTCATGTACATATAGGTTTCCGGTCCCATCGGCTCGATAACTTCGATGACAGCCTTGACGTTGGCTTCGTTGGCGGAGACATCCTGTTTCCAACTGATAGCTTCCGGACGGATACCGAATACCATGGGTTTGTTATCATACGGTCCAAGCTGATCCTTCCACATATCCGGCAGCTGAATTTCAAATCCTTCATTTTCTTTGAATAAGATCTTGTCGCCTTTGAAATGGACCACGCCGTGGAAGAAGTTCATCGGAGGAGTACCGATAAAACCGGCGACGAAAATGTTGGCCGGATTGTCATAGAGGTTGATCGGATTGTCAACCTGCTGGATGTGGCCGTCTTTCATCACGCAGATACGGTCGCCCATGGTCATAGCTTCGACCTGGTCGTGGGTCACGTAAATCATGGTGGTTTCGAGCTGGGTATGCAGCTTGCTGATTTCGGTACGCATCTGTACGCGCATTTTGGCGTCAAGGTTTGACAACGGTTCGTCAAAGAGGAACGCTTCCGGTTTGCGGACGATAGCACGGCCTACGGCAACGCGCTGGCGCTGACCGCCGGAGAGGTTCTTCGGACGGCGATCGAGGTAAGACTCGATGCTCAGGATACGGGCGGCTTCTTCCACGCGTTTCTTGATTTCCGCTTTTTTGTATTTGCGCAGTTTCAGACCGAAAGCCATATTGTCATACACGCTCATGTGCGGATACAACGCATAGTTCTGGAACACCATGGCGATGTCGCGATCTTTGGGCGGACCGTCGTTGATGACCCGGTCACCGATCAGAATCTGACCGCCGGAAATTTCTTCCAGACCCGCAATCATGCGCAAAGTCGTGGATTTTCCGCAACCGGATGGTCCTACCAATACCATAAATTCCCGGTCGTGGATCTCCAAATTGATGCTGTCCACAGCCTTAACGTTGCCTGGATAGATCTTCGAGACGCTCCTTATTGAGACTTCTGCCATAAAAATTCTCCTGTCCGTTTTTGTTTTTTATTTAAATTAATACAATTGGGGAAAAGATACTACCGGTCTGCCTGAATTTCCACTACGTTTCATATTTTTTCGCGAAAAAAAATAATCCACCATGCTGAAATGGTGGATTTACAGGCCGGAAACCGAAAATTTTTCGCGGATCAAATAATAATATTCTCCGGTTCTCCGCAATGTCTCATCAAAATTTTCTGACTGTCCCGGATATGCTTCTTCACCAGCCGGAAGCAACTCTGGTCACGCTGCCGCAAAGCATCGACGATGTCATAATGACAGCAAAGCTTGTCGCAAATATCCCCGCAGCCATCACGGTTAAGCGGCACCATGTATGCGAACTTGAGGAGACTCAGGTTATTAATGATCTGCGCTACGATCTCCATTTTGGCAATACCGACGAAAGTCCGGTGAAATTCGAGATCATGCCGTAATGCTTCGGCATAACTTCTCCGGCTGCGGGCATCCAGAAATTTCTGATTGATTTCCTCAAGCCGGTCGCAATCCTTATCCCGGCAGTTAGCCACTACCTCCTCGGTGATATAGCGTCCGAGCAATTCATTGATAATGTAAGCTTCTCTGACTTTCTTGGGGGAAGCTTTGGCCAGGGTAATGCCTCTCTTCTGCCGTTTGGCGATGATACCGAACGAATCGAGAGTCTGAATGCTTTCCCGCAGACGGGTGCGACTGACCTTCAAACTGCCGGATAGATCTGTTTCGGTAATATAATCATTACCGACATGTATCCGATCGGTCAATGCCCCTAAAATTGAGTCAATCAATTCATAATTAGCCATTAAGTCCCTCCACTCATTTCAATATATGACTTTTGTATGCGATACTTATACTTGTCTGGAACCAATATGTCAAGCACAAAGAAAATAAATGTCAAAAAATCTTCTACTTATCCGAAAATTCAAGTTTAAAGTATAATTATTTTTTCAACAACTCAATTCTGGTTTGCCGTAAATCCCAGACCACCTCTCCACAGCGATGCGATTGTTTCGGCAATTTGCCTGCCAGAAATTTTTCAATATATGCCTCATGCTTATATCCCTGAGCTTCCGCTTTTTTCAGCCACTTGGCGGCACTTTCGCGGTCATTGCGCACAATATCGAATAAACCGCGCAAAGTTTGCGCCTCCGGATCTCCCAATTCCGCCGCAATGGTCAGATATTCATATGCCTTGCCGGGATTCGGCTTGATCTTTCCCATACCCTCCAGGTGAATCTGGTATAAAATCAAAAAAGCATTCGGATTGCATAATTTAGAAGCCCTGATGATCAACTTGAACGCCTGCTGGTCATCGCGCGGTATTATCTTGCCGTCCATATAGATACAGGCCAATGTCAGCAACGCGTCGGAATTGTTCAGGTCGGCGGCCTGGTTCAACCAGTAAATAGCCTTGACATAGTCCCGCGGAATATCCAACAGGCCCTGCCAATATATCTGCCCCAGATTGTATGCGGCCTGGCTTTCTTTTTCGGCCGCCGCCGACAACAGATAGTAAAGCCCATTCTCGTCGAATTTACAATCTTTGTCGAACAGCAGCAACGCCCCCAGCGCCGATTGAGCATATTTATTGCCGCCATTCGCCGATGTGGTTAGAAAGCTCACCGCCTTCTCTTTGTCCTGCTTGACTCCTTCCCCCTGATAATAGAGGCTCCCGAGGAAAAGCGGCGACCAGTTTTTTTCATCTTTTTCCAAAGCTTCAAAAACCCGAAGGGCTTCCCGGTAATTTTTTTTCCGGTAAAATTCATATCCCTGGTTGATTCTGGAATTCAAATCCGCATTGCTCGAAAATACCGGCACCACATCGGAAGGTATATTCTCTCCGACCGCCAGCTCTTTGTCCTGAAAAATATCATACTCACCGATCGGCGGCTGGAGCTTGAAAATAAGCAGGCTGATAATCAGTATCAAACCAACTGTAATAATTATCCAAATTAAATTTTTCACTATACGTTGCCCCTTGATAAAGCGACTTTCTTCAACAATATAACATCCAAAACTGTTTCTAACAAGCGGAATGACGGAAAAAATTTTCAGGAATGCGATATTACTCAGTCACCGGCTCAGTCAAGCGTTTCCCCAGTTCAAAGGCGCATTGTTCATCCTGCGGAAATACTTCCTGATGGCGCTTTTTCTTGGCTTCCGGATCGAAACGGCTGTTTTCATATCTGGAATAATCGTCAAATTGCAAGGTGTCCGTACAAAGAAGCTTTTCGCAAGGCCCGAGCGTCATGGAAAGGAATCTCGGCATTATTTCGGTGGTTACATCACCACCGAACTCGCTTAAGCTCGACTCGGGGATGTTCATGGTATAGACCATAGCAGTCCGGATACGGCGCGGGAAATGCGAACTCGGCGGATTGGTATAGGCAACGTATTGGAAAAGATACCTTTCCAGAAAAGCCCGGGTCATACCGCTCTCGGTCATTAAATACAGCGGCGATCCGATGACGACCGCATCCGCCTCGTGCAACTCCTCCAGCAGCGGAGTCAAACCGTCGCGAACGGCGCAACGACCCACCGTAATGCTGCCGAGCAACTTACAGGCAAAACAACTCAGGCATCCCTTGTAGTTGTAATCATACAGATGAACCATCCTGGTTTCCGCCCCGCAGAAAGAAGCCCCCTCCAGAACTTTCGTTAAAAGCTGAGCGGTGTTCCATTGTTTGCGCGGACTGCCATTGATTGCGATAACTTTCATATTTTCTACTCCCTATTAATATTATGGTTATTACCGGCTGACGATGAGCTGCGGAATCTCCACCATTTCTCCACCGAACGGTTCTTCCTCCGATTCGGACTCCGGCCTGCCGTCGCTCCGGAATAACCGGCAGACCAGCTCGCCTTTCACCGGTTGATTATTAATTATGGTGCGACCATAATCACGTTGATAATCAATCAGATAAAACATCGGTTGCGGGCTCGAAACGATCCGGATTTCCACCGTATCGGCCTTGGGCTTGGGCAGGGTAAATTTTTTGGCAATCGAACCGCCGGTTTCAAAAACAAAGTCATGCTTTTCACCGTTGATGGAGAGAACCGTGGTCCCAGGATATTCCGCGGCCAGGGTCAATTCAAATTCCGCCGCGGTAACCGGCAGGTTTTTGTCAACGGAAAAAACTTTTTTGATCACCATATTGGGCTGAAATTCCTCCGCTTGCCAGTCGCCAAATGTAGCCGGACCGTTATCCAGATACATCATCTTACCGTCGGCCATCTTGACCCGAACCCCGTCAGGGCGGACGCCGCTGACAACTCTGGCCTCGAAATTATAGCGGTACATATCGTAGGCGCTGAAGGTGATAAATACTCCAAAAACCATGGCCGCACCGCCGAGCATGTAGGCTTCCATCGCTTTTTTCATCCTGAGTTCGTAGAACCAGACCAGGAATATACCGCCAAATACCGCCAACAGCGGCAGTACCGGCAGCCGGAAGCGCCCAAGGATATAAAACGCCGCCGTCGCTCCCCAGTAAGCGACCACCATATAAAGCGGGACCAGCAAGTATAACTTCTGCTGCCGCATGCACATGGCGACAATTGAACCAATCATCCCGGCCAGCGCCATGGCGATTATCACTCCGGTCGGAATGATTCCGGTAAACTTGAGAATTTTAGAAATCTGTCCTTCTCCGGCCAATGAAATATTGTTTGGAATCTCGCGATAATCCCAAAACAACAACAACTTACGGAATGTCAGCTCCAGATACGCCCCGGGCTCCGCTTTGAACCATTCCACAATCCGCTGCGGAACAGAAATATCATTTGCGGTTTTCATCCATTCCTGCCAGCTCGGCGGATATTCCATCGGCCCGGCCGGCATACCGGGATTGCGCCCTCCCGGGGGAGCCTCCGGAGTATTTCCCAAAGCCAGAACCGCTCCGGCAGCAGTCGACGGACCGCTCAAATGTCCCAATTTTTTGGAATTGTAATAGATAAACGGTACTTGCGGCAAAATGACCAGGGCCAGGAATACCACTGCGGCCAGAACTCCGCCAAGCAGATTTCTCGGTATTTTGGCGCCCGGCTTCCATAGCGACCAGACGGAGGCCGCCAGCAATCCCGGCACGAAAAGCCAACTGTTGCCGCGAGTCAGGATAGAACACCCCAGTACTACCGCGCACAAAGCCCAGTCGACCGGGTCCCGGCGCGCCATGCCGCGCAAGGCCAGGAACAGAATCAGAATCAGCCAGAAACTCTGCAGTACTTCCAGCAGCAGAAACGGCGTATACAGAATCAGGACCGTGGACAGCGCGGCCAAGACCGCGCCGATGTAGCCGGCCCATTTATTCCAGAGCCTCCGACCGCACAGGCCGACCAGAAAAACCGCGCCTCCGCCCAACAGGGCCTGGACCACGATCACCGCATAAATCGTATCCCCAAGCAGCCACCGGATAACCGGCAGAAAAGCCGCATAGTAAAATGGCTGGTAATACAGCGCTTCATTGTAACTTCCGGCCAGAATCCTGCCGGAAAGATCCCAATAAGTAGCCATATCGGTCTGAATGCTGGGCATCAACACCGAATTGAATCCGTTGCGATAAGCAGCCAGTTCCAGACCAACTCCCAGGCGGAACAAAAATGCCGCCGTGGCAATTATGCCCAGCCATAGATAGAAATTTTTCTTCATTTATTTAAGAGTAAACAGCGGCAATCAGATGGACATCAGTTCCGCTTCTTTGGACTCGATGTGCTTGTCGATGAGCTTGATATAATCATCGGTCAAGGTCTGAATGTCATTGAGCATTTCCTTCAAATCATCTTCTGTGATTTCGTGGCTTTTTTCCGCCTTCTTGGCGATTTCGTTGGCGTCGCGGCGGCCGTTACGAATGGCGACCTTGGCATCTTCCCCACGGGATTTGACCTGCTTGGAAAGCTGGGCGCGGCGCTCGGTGCTCAGCTCCGGAATCGGCAGACGGATAACCCGGCCGTCGTTGACCGGAGAAATGCCCAGCGAAGACGCGATAATGGCCTTTTCGATCGGGGCCAGCGCATTGCGGTCCCAGGGCTGAATGACGATGGTCCGCGGGTCGGGAGTGGTAATCCCGCCCACTTCTTTCAGGCGCACATGGCTGCCGTAATAATCAACTTGAATGTTATCCACCAAAGCTGTCGAAGCCTTACCGGTTCTGATCCCCGCAAAGTCACGAGTCATGGCCTCTTCGGCCTTCAGCATGCTTTCTTCCAACTGTTCCAAAAGATTATTGAGTTCCATAAACTAATCTCCATATGTTTTGTGATTTATTATTACACTATCGAATTTAGAACAGTTCACGAAAATGTCAAACTAAATCACCGTCCAATAGCCGATTTTTTGCAAAGAAAATTAATTGATGAAATTTTTAACGCTTGCGAGTTTAAATTCTCGGGGATTGGTCTATATTATTCAGAATAATGATAGGAGTAGTCTGTTTATGGAAAAATTAAGCATTGGCGCGTGTGAATTCGAAGCGTATAGGATACCGACAGTCAGCAGCGCTATTTTATTTATCAAAGGGACCAAAGGTTTTCTCGCCTGCGGTTATTTCAATATCGAAACCGCAGACAAACTCGGTGAAGTCGTCGCCATCGTCACCGGAGTCAAAAACTTCGACGACATGCTCAAGGCGGAAGTCCGCAAAGTAAGCGCGACCGCCGCGGCCGCGGGAATCAAAACCGGCATGTCCGGACGGGAAGCGTTGGAGATGATGGCATGAAAGAAGTGAAAAGAGAAAAGAGGAAAGAGAAAAAATATGAAGATTGTGGCTGATGACAAGTTACCGTTTTTGAAAGGGGTGATGGAGTCGGTGGCGGAGGTGGTATACCTGCCGGGCAGCAAGACCACGCCGGACGACGTCCGCGACGCCGATGCCCTGATCACCCGCACCAGGACCAAATGCAATGCGGCGCTGCTGGAAGGTTCGCAGGTTCGTTTTCTGGCGACCGCGACCATCGGTTATGACCATTTCGACACGGAATACCTTGACCGCAAAGGGATTGCCTGGACCAATGCTCCGGGTTGCAATTCCAGTTCGGTCGCTCAATATATTACCTCGGCCCTGCTGAATCTTGCGGTCAAGCACGGATTCCAGTTGCCGGGCAAGACCTTAGGCGTTATCGGAGTCGGCAATGTCGGCAAAAAAATCGCCAAGCTCGGCCGCGCTTTGGGTATGAATGTGCTTTTGAACGACCCGCCGCGCGCCGACGTCGAAGGCAAGGACGGGTTTGTCGACCTTGAGTGTCTGCTGAAAGAATCGGATATCGTTACGACCCACGTGCCTTTGGAGAGCGGCGGTAAATACCCGACTTTTCACCTGGCCGGGCAGGATTTTTTCGCCCGGATGAAAAACGGGGCGTTCTATATCAACTCGTCGCGCGGCGAAGTCTGCGCCCCGGCGATCTTGAAGGAAAACCTGCGCAGCGGCAAGCTGGCCGGAGCGATTCTCGACGTTTGGGAAGATGAACCGGATATCGATCTGGAGCTGCTGAAAATGCTTGATTTCGGGACACCCCATATCGCCGGGTATTCCACCGACGGCAAGGCCAACGGCACCGCCATGAGCGTCAATGCGATATCCCGTGTCTTCGACCTGCCGCTCAAAGAATGGTACCCAGCCAACGTTCCGGCCCCGGCCGAACCGTGCATTGAGGTGTCGGAAAGTGGAAATTTCGAAGCCGATATGCTGAAAATCGTCAGCCGGTCATACAATATCGCCGATGATTGCCGCCGTCTGCGCCAGTCGCCGGAAACTTTTGAGAAACAGCGCGGCGATTATCCGCTGCGCCGGGAGTTTCCGGCTTATACCGTAACCGGAAAACTGAGCGGGCAACTGAAAAATGCCCTGACCGGGCTCGGATTCCAAGTCGAGGACTGAAAAATGTTTAATGCTGTTATCTGCCGTTATCATGAAATCGCCACCAAGGGCAACAACCGGCACCTGTTCGAAAACCAGCTCATGGAGAACATCCGTTATCTGCTCCGTTCGCTGCCGGACCTGAAAATCGCCAAGGTACGCGGCCGGGTTTGGGTTTCACGCAAAGACAAACAGGATTTTCTCGATGAAGAGTTGACGGTCATCAACCGCCAGCTCGAATATGCTTTCGGGCTGGAATCTTTTTCGCCGGTCATCATGGGCCCCCGGAATATGGAGTTCCTCCGCGACGCGGTCAAAAATTATGCCGGAGTGTTTTTTGAAAAAGCCTTTGCCGTCAAAGAGCGGGTGGCGTTCGCCGTCCGCGCCAGACGCAGCGACAAGAGTTTTCCGCTGCGCTCCAAGGAAGTTGAAATCGAACTGGCCGAATTGATCGACGAACATTTCAATCACAAAGACGGTTTGTATGTGGACCTTGACCATTCCGAGGTCACGGTTTACTGTGAAATCCGCGATGAATTCGCTTTCATCTATTTCGAGAATCTGAAAGGCCCGGGCGGCCTCCCGGTCGGGAGTAATCCGCCGGTTCTGGCGCTGCTTTCCGGCGGCATCGATTCGCCGGTGGCCTGCAATATGCTGATGAAACGCGGCTGCCGGGTGCATTTCGTCACTTTCCACAGCGATCCGTATACTCCGCCGGAGACTTGCGAAAAGGTCAAAGGCATCGCCGACGAGCTCAATAAGTGGCAGCGTCCCGGCAAACTCTTTCTCTGCAACCTGGCCGAACTCCAGAAATCGATCCGCGACAATTGCAATCCGCGCTTTCGCACGGTATTGTACCGGAGAATGATGTTCCGGATCGCGGAAAAACTGTTGGAGCGTTGCGGGGCCAAAGCCTTGGTCACCGGTGAATCGGTGGGCCAGGTCGCCAGCCAGACTATTGTCAACCTGGACACCACCAACCGGGCCGTGACGGCGCTGGTGCTCCGCCCGGTAATCGGCATGGACAAAAGCGAGGCGATCGACATCGCCCGGCGGATCGGAACTTTTGAGCTGTCCAGTTGGCAAGTGCCGGACAGTTGCACGGTTTTCGCCCCCGACCAGCCCGCAACGGCGGTACCGGCGGACAAGGCCGAACACGAAGAAAGCCGCCTGGGGGATTATCAGTCGGTTCTGGACGCAATAGTCGAGAGTTGCGAAGTATATTTGAAGCAATAGGAGGATATTATGAAATATGTGGGAGCTCATGTCAGCAGTTCCGGAGGAGTGGACAATGCGCCGCTGAATGCCGCGGCCATCGGAGCCAATGCCTTTGCGCTGTTCACCAAAAATCAGCAACAATGGGCCGCGGCTCCACTGAAAAAAGAAAACATCGAGAAGTTCAAGGAAAATTGCAAAAAACTGAATTTTCCGCCTGAATGCATTCTTCCTCACGACAGTTACCTGATCAACCTGGGGCAGCCCACCCCGGAAGGCCTGGCCAAATCGCGCAAGGCGTTTCTCGACGAAATGACCCGCTGCCATCAGCTCGGGCTCATGTACCTGAATTTCCATCCGGGAGCCCATCTCAATCAGATCAGCGAAGACGACTGCCTGAAACTGATCGCGGAATCTCTGGATATCGCCCACCGGGAAGTACCCGATGTGATCACCGTCATCGAAAATACCGCCGGCCAAGGGTCGAACGTCGGTTATAAATTCGAACATCTGGCCCGGATCATCGAACTGGTCAAGGACCAGGGCCGCGTAGGCGTCTGCCTCGACACCTGCCATACCTTTGCCGCCGGCTACGACCTGCGGACTCACGAGGAATGCGAAAAGACCTTTGCCGAATTCGATCGGATCGTGGGATTCAAATGGCTCAGGGGCATGCATTTGAATGATGCAAAATCTGATTTCGACAGCCATGTCGACCGCCATAATTCGCTTGGCGAGGGCCACCTCGGCGACGCCGTATTCAAATATATCATGAGCGATCCGCGTTTTGACAATATCCCGCTGATTCTGGAAACGATTAACGAAGAGCTCTGGCCGCAGGAAATCAAATATCTTCGCAGTTTGGAAAATCAAGGAGTCAATTAACAGGGTAAAAAAATGCTTAAGCTCTTGTGGAAAAGTGGTTGCCTTACTAAAATAATAATTGTGCTGCTGACAGTGCTGACGGTGCTTTTCGTCCAGCGTTTTCCGGCCTGGATCAGCGCCCAGTTGCTCCCGGCCCTGGCCCAATCGGCCGGAGTTGCCGGACTGGAAGCCGATGTTTCAAGCCTGGGCTTGACCGGGGCGGAACTGAGCAACGCCAGAATCCGGATCGAAGGCAAGAGAACTGTTTCCGTCGATATGATCAAAGTATCTTACCGGCTGCCGCTTTACCCGTTCAAACGCCAGATAGCCATCAAGAGCCTGTTGATTAATGGCTTGAAAATCAATGTCGTGGAGGAAAACGGGGCATGGAAGATTCCGGGAATTTATCCGGAACTCTTCGATGGCAAAAAGGAAAATCCCCCTGCCCCGAAGACTACGAAATCCTCGGATTCGATTTTTACCATCGAGCGGCTCCTGTTGCGAAACTGCGAGCTTAGAATTGAAAAAGACGGCCGCAAAATGAGTCTGCCTTTTTCCGGCAGGGTCAATCTGCCGCGCGATCTCAACAAGCCTATCCGGGTCAATGTCAATCTGCAATTTTCCGGCGATCAACTCCATGTGTTTTATAACTGGCACCGCAAAACTCAACTTATTGAAATGGAAACCAAAGGCTCACTGCGTTTCGATAACTATACTTCGTTATTCCCGCAGCTGCAGCGCAAATTTTACGGAGAAGCTGAATTTACGGCCAAGCTCTCCGGCAGTTATCCGAAAACTCTGGCCGGAACCATTTCATTTCCCAAACTGCTCGTCGGCTCCAAGGGCTGGCGACTTGGCGTAACGCAGGGA
Source organism: Victivallaceae bacterium (assembly GCA_031548025.1). GTDB lineage: Bacteria > Verrucomicrobiota > Lentisphaeria > Victivallales > Victivallaceae > UBA5239. The sequence goes on from JAVBRM010000066.1 coordinate 15,914, forward strand.
ACTCCGGCCTTGATCACTTATACTCAGCTTTCCGCCAACCATGCTGAATTCAGCCTTAACGGACTGAATGTTTACCGGCCAGTAAGCTGCCAAATCTCCCCTCTCGGCGGTTCTGTCAGCTGGTCGCCCAAAATCATGGCTTTGCAAAGCTCACTCCGCACAACCTTCCCCGCCGAAGAAAATAAATCGTTCCGTCTCGGAGGAGATATTTCGATCGACCATCAAATCAACCTGCAATGGGATTCGGTCGGACAAAAAGGTGAATGGCACTACAATTCAAGCATTTCCGACAACAACATCGCTAAAATAATCGACGGACAATTTGAAAAAATCGAACTCAGCAGTTCGGGTGAGTTGAACGGCAAGAATATTGAAATGCGGAATGAAATCGCTATCCATCCCGCGCTGGATTTCAAGGCGGGCAAGATCAAGGCCAAGGTCACAGCGCCGTCGGTCAAGGCTTCCATGAAACTCAACGAAGGCGCCTGGAGCGGCATGCTGACCTTGAACAGTCCTCAGATTTCGTTGCCGTCTTATGGCGTTACCACCGGCAAACTGGCTCTTGAGTATCCGCTGTTTGCCCCCGGTAACGGATTTTTCGAACTCAATCAAATCCAATATGGTCAGCACCTGGTAGAACAGCTTAAATATCAGATCAATAGCGACGGTCCTAATATCACCCTCGACGGCAACATCAAGCAAAGCCTGCTCCCGGACCTCAATATCGTCAACCGGATCAAATTACAGACCTCGCCCCAGTTGACCGCCAATGCCGAACTGAAAGTTACCACCGCCATAGGAGCCAAGCCGGTAAACCTCGGCAAATTCAATCCGTCGCTCGACGGCATGATATTCAACGCCTCCATCAACCTTGACGGTTCCTACCGCTGGCGCCCCGGTGAACAGAGCGGCGACTGCAGTTTGACGATCGCCAACGGAGCTTTGTCCAGCGAAAAGCTCAATTTAAAAGCCGACGACTTCGCCCTTGGGATCGCATTTCCCAGACTGCCGACTCTCGAAAGCGCCCCCAATCAGTATTTGAACTGCGGGAATCTTAAATTTAAAACCTATAATTTCGAAAATATCAAGGCGTCGTTTTCGCTCGACAACGACCGCTCATTTTTGCTGGAAAATTTCGGCCTGAACTGGAGCGGCGGCAAGGTCTTCACGCATTCGCTACGCTTCGCTCCCGATACTAAAAACCTCAACGCCATAATTTATCTGGACGGGTTGAATATTTCGCAAATCATCAGCCAGACCGGGCTGGCCAAGGCCGCCGGAGACGGCGCTATTTACGGACGTATTCCGCTGCAGGTCGGGGTGGACGGCATCAACATCCGGCCCGGGTTCCTCTACTCGGTCCCCGGCAAAACCCGCAATTTGAAAGTCGAAGGCCTGGAAGACAAGCTTTCTTCGATTCCCAAAGAAACGGCTCAATTCGCCCAGCTCGACCTGGCCAATGAAGCCTTGAAAAATTTCAATTATGAATGGATCAAAGTCGATTTCGACAACGACGGCGACAATCTGGTGATCAAATCCCAGTTCAACGGCCGCCCGGTCAATCCTTTGCCGTTTACTTACGACGCCAAGTCCGGGCGCATTGTCCGAATGGAAGGCGCCCTGGCCAATTTTCAGGGCATCAACCTGGATTTGAACACCACTTTACCATTGAACCAATTACTCAATTTAAACCAGAATATCAGAAACCTTTTTGGAGGCAAGAAAAAATGAACATCAAATTATGTCTGTTGGGCGCTGCTGCCGCGGCCGCGTTGACCGGCTGCATCAAAACCGAAAGCCAGGTTAACGTCAAAGCCGAACCGATTGAAATCAAACCGATTGAAGTTAAAATCGATATCAATCTGCGGGTTGAAAAAGAGCTCGATGATTTCTTCAAGGATGTAGACAAATAACCATGAAACTCGAACAATTCATTCAGGGTAATATCACTACGGACTGCTGGTTCGGCTACACCCGGTATCTGTTTGAACTGGACGGGCACAAAGCCTGGGTCGTAGAGCCCCGGGAAGCCGCTCCCGGCACCCCCTGGGCCTGGTGTATGGAGTGGCCTACCGCTTTCGTCGAACGCATCGGAGTGATCGAGCTGGTCGGCAAGGGGTTTCATTACCTGCATGTCGATATTTTCGGAACTTTTGCTTCACCGGCCGGAATTCAGGTGCTGGACCAGCTTTATGACCTGGCGCAGAAGCTCGGCCTGAACGCCAAAGCCGCCTTGATCGGGCTCAGCATGGGCGGGTTTTATTCCTATCTTTATGCAATCGCGCACCCGGATCGAGTCGCCCTGATTTATGGCGACAACCCCTTGTGCAATCATTTGAACTACCTCCGGCTTCCCGAGCGCTGGACCATGCTCAAAAAGGCCTATAACATGAGCGCCGAAGAGCTGATCTGCTGGTCGGGCAATCCGATCGACAACCTCAAGCCGCTAGCCGAGGCCGGAATTCCGATCCTGCACATTGCCGGAACCGCCGACGAAAGCGCGCCGATTGAGTACAACACCGACATCGTCGAACGCCGCTACCGGGAACTGGGCGGCAATATCACGGTGATCCGCCGCCTCTATGTCGGGCATCACCCCCATGGACACGACGATCCCACTGTCGCAGCCAATTTTATCATCGCCAACTATAAAATTTAATTTAATACAGGAGTTATTGAGATGTTGAACAAATTAATGAAAACCACCGCTGTCGCTTTGATGCTGGCTTTCGCCGGCACTACCCTGCTGGCCGATACCGCCGCGGAAATCAAAACCAGAATGAAGCAGCGCCTCAGCAAAATCGATTCCTTCAAGGATCAGGGCGTACTCGGCGAAAACAACCAGGGGTACCTTGAAGCCCGCAGCAAGAACGAAGACGCTGAAAAAGTCGCCAAAGAAGAAAACGACGACCGCAAAAAAGTCTATGAAGCCATTGGCAAAAAGAATAACAGCACCGCTGAAAACGTCGGCAAACTGCGCGCCGAAAAAATCGCCGAACGCAGCGCCAAAGGTCATTGGATCCAGGATAAAGAAGGCAACTGGTCTCAGAAAAAATAATCGAACGGAACCATCCGATGAATATCAAAGAGTTTTGCGCAGTCTACAAGGTCAATGCGGAGCAAGCCGTCCACATGACCGAAAAATGGTGGTTGTCGTGTGCCGAATACCCCGGAATTCCGGAGTTTCTGAATCCGGAAACCATTGAGGCCAACTTCCGGATTTCGGACTTTCCGGACGAAATTCTGCCGCTGGTCAAAGGCATGGGAGCCAAGCTGGCCGCCGATCCCGATTTGTCGCATCTGGCCTGGCACGCGTTCCGCTGCCTGACTCATTACGATGGAATCCTGCTGGGTAACTGGCCGGATCTCGATGAGTTGTTCGACGGCCAAGGCGGTATTTTTTATCTGCTGATCACCAGTGCCGCGATCCTGCCGGCCAAAGCCAAACTCAAAGAACTCGGTATTCCACCGGAATATATTTTCGCATGTTCCCGCCATCGCGGGGTTTATGACCGTTATGTCGGCATACACCAGAAACCGGGGATGACGGCGCGGCAGGCGTTGTGGTCGCGCCACTACGCCCAAGGCACGGTATTTCGCGTCGGGCGCTTCGAATACATGCCGACGACCGCTTCGGTATACAATGTCAATGTTTATCGCCGCCGCAGCGACGGCATGATCTTGGCCACTCCCGGTCAGGATGTACGCCATTTCACTCCGGAGGGTTACATTGCAGCCGACAGAAACACCGCCGCGTTCGCCGGGAGTTACACCCGGACCGGCGGGGTGATCCATGCGATCTCCTATTCGCCGGACGGCATCGCCCAGCCGGAACCGGTGGAGCTGGCGGAAAGCGAATGGGAGCTGATCGTGGATTCCAGCAGCGACGTCCTCGGTTTGCATATCCCGGAAGGCGGCAAGATGACCCCGGAACTCTGCGGCGAGTCGTTTAAGGAGGCTTTTGCCTTTTTCAAGAAATATTTCCCGGAGAAAAACTTTAAAGCCATCTTCTGCGCCTCCTGGATTTTCTATCCGTATTATGAACAGGTCTTGCCGCAATCCAATCTGGCGGCGCTGATGCGCGAAATTTATCTGTTTCCCGCCCCCTCCTCCGGCAAAGACGGATTGGTTTTTATTTTCGGGCGGGATGATGGCGACTACAACGAATACCCCCGGGACAACTCCATGCGCCGCGCCATGCTGGATGCGCTGCAGAACGGCCCCGGGCTGCGGGTCGGCGGCATGTTCTTCCTGCCGGAGCATATGGAGCAATTCGGCCAAAGCCCTTACCGTAAAGCAGGTTTTCTTAATGGAAAATTGAAAATGGAAAATTGAAAATTGAGAAGAAATTTACAGCTATTCCATAATTTTTCAAAACATCTGTCAGGCCTGAACCGCTTCGCATATGCTGCCGGATACAACATGCCGAAGAGAATAATAGAAGAGGCTCAAAGAGGTTCTTCCCTTTCATTCATTTTCAATTTTCAATTTTCAATTTTCAATTCTAAAAAGACTTATGCACAATGTGAGTTGAAAGGATACTAAATGTCATTACTGGAAGTAAATTACCTTTCCATTGAATTCCGCTCCGGCGGCGCCTGGCAGCCGGTGGTCAGCGATGTCTCTTTCCGGGTGGAAAAGGGCGAAATCCTGGCTCTCGTCGGAGAAAGCGGCTGCGGCAAAAGTGTAAGCTGCCTTTCGCTCGCCCGGCTGTTGCCGGAGGGGATCGCCCGTTATGCTTCCGGAGAGATTATTTTTGATCAAGAGGGCCGGGTCAGCCGTCCGCTGGCCATGAACCGGCGTGAACTCCGGCGTGTTCGCGGCGGCGGAATCGCCTATATCTTCCAGGAACCGTCGGCCTCGCTGAATCCGGTATTCCGGGTCGGCGACCAGATCATCGAAGCTCTTGAGCTCCATCGCTCCGATATCACCGATTACGAGGCGGAAGCGGAAAAACTGCTCCAACAGGTTGGAATTCCCGAACCCAAGGCGCGTTTGCGCAATTTTCCCCATGAAATGAGCGGAGGCATGCAGCAGCGGGTTATGATCGCCATGGCGCTGGCCGGTAATCCCGCCTTGCTGGTGGCCGACGAACCGACTACCGCGCTGGACGTGACCATTCAGGCCCAGATTCTCGATTTGCTGAAAACCATCCGTTCCCAACGCGATATGGCGATCATCCTGGTAACCCACAACCTGGGGATTGTCGCGGAAATGGCCGACCGGGTGGCGGTGATGTACGCCGGCCGGATCGTCGAAACCGCACCGGCGGCGGAATTGATTTCATCCCCGGCACATCCTTATACCAAAGCCCTGCTGGCCGCGGTGCCGCGCCTGCATCACGATAGCGGCAAGCTGACCACAATCCCCGGCATCGTCCCGCAACCCAAAGATTTCCCCGCCGGATGCCGTTTTGCCGGGCGCTGTCTGGCTTCCCGGGAAAAATCCGCTGAATTTCAACAGCGCTGCCTGAACCAAATGCCGCCATGCAGTGAAGTATCTCCCGCACATTTCAGTTATTGCTACCTGAACTCACCGGAGGAGACGCCATGACCAAGTCATTAATTCCCCTGATTCTGTTTCTGAGCGCAATTGTTCTTTTCACGGTATTTCTGACCAATACTGAAACCATTCGCAACGAAACCACCCGGGTATCGGATTTGTCATATCCGGAGACCACCGGGTCATTGAAACTCGACATGTCCGAGCCGCTGGCCGTGGGCAGGCCGACTGTCGCCCCGACTCCCTCCGAAAGACTGTCGCTGGACAAGAAGATTATCGATGCCACTGCGGCACTGGCTTCCGGCGACTATGAATTCGCCATCAACAACTCCAGGACCATTCTGGTTTTCGACCCCCGCAATTATACCGCGCTGTCAGTTTTGGGCAAGGCTCTTTATGCGACCAACCAGTTTCGGGAAGCGGAAATGGTTTATGCCTGGCAATCTCAATATTATCCCGATGATCCGGTGGTTTTGAGCAATCTCGGTTATAGCCAAGCTCAATTGAAGAAATACCCGCAGGCAATCGAGAGCCTTCAGGAGGCCATGCGGCATGAACCGCGCTCCGGCTCAATCCTGCTGAGCCTGGCCGGCATCTATGCCATGAACGGCGAAAAAGACCGGGCCTTGAGCTCTCTGCAAATGGCCGCCAGGCGCCTCGGCGAAAATTTACTGAACGCGGTGGACGAACCCATGCTCGACAACATCCGCGACGAACCTGAATTCAAGCGGATCATCGATGAGCTGCAAGCCCGAAGAACGAACATAAAATGAGCAAAATCAAGGTATTGTCCGAACACATCAGCAACCGGATCGCCGCCGGTGAGGTGATTGAACGTCCGTCTTCCGTGGTCAAAGAACTGGTGGAAAATGCCATCGACGCCGGGGCCACCCGGATCAGTGTCGTCATCGAAAAGGCCGGCCAAAAACTGATCGCCGTTACCGACAACGGCTGCGGCATGGACTCGGACGACGCGCTGCTCTGTCTCGAACCCCATGCCACCGGCAAAATCCGTACCGAAGACGACATCGATCATATCATTACCCTCGGTTTCCGGGGTGAAGCCATGCCGAGCATCGCCGCTATTTCACGCTTCACCCTGCGTACCCGTCCAGCCGACGCCCCCGAGGGCGCCGAAGTTATCGTCAACGGCGGCAAGGCGATTCACGCCAAACCGGTCGGGTGCGCCCCCGGTACGGAAATTCTTGTCCGCGATCTGTTTTTCAACACTCCGGCCCGAAAAAAATTCATGCGTTCGGCTCCGACCGAAGAAAAGCAGATTCAGGAGATGATGTATCAACTGGCCCTCCCCTATCCGCAGATCACTTTTGAGCTGACCATGGATGGCAACCGGATTTTCAACTCGCCGGGCGCGACGACTCTGGAGTCGCGGATTACCACGTTTTTCGGCAAAAGTTTCATGAGCTCCATGCTTCCGGTCAATTTCAGCAATGCGGAAGTCCGTATCGAAGGCTTTGCCGCCATGCACGGCTACACCCGGATTTCGCGCCGCGAACAGCGCACATTCGTCAACGGGCGCGCGGTCGAATCGCCGGGGCTGTACCGGGGAATCCGCGAGGGTTACGGCGGCATGGTGGAAATCGGACGTTTCCCGCCCGCAATTATTTTCCTGACCATCGATCCGAATGAGGTCGACGTCAATGTGCACCCGGCCAAACGTGAAGTGCGTTTCCGTCACGAATACAAACTGGCGGCATTTATCGCCGAAGCCATTCGCGACGCTCTGAAACTCTCCCCGGCCCCCACAGTTACCGTAGATCCGGCGTTGTCACTGCGCACGCTGCTGAAATCCACTGAGATCAACTATGAACCGCCGCGTCAGGAACAGCCGCGATTTGAATATACTCCCACAGAGATTGCCGATTTCGCCTACGACCCGGCGCCGCCCCCCAGAGTTAAATCAGAAGATCATGAACCGCTGATCATCACCGAAGCCCCCTTGTCGTCGGCTCCCGCACCCGCAAGAGATTTCGCTCCCGTCGGGGAAACCGTCCTGCCCGGCAGCGGACGCTTGAATATCCTTGGCTTTCTCGACCGCTCTTACCTGATTGCCGTAGCCGACAACGGTCTGCTGATCATCGACCAACACGCCGCCCATGAACGGGTGTTGTTCGAAAAGCTCCTGAAAGAGGCTAATACCGGAGTGGTCAGCCAGCGGCTCCTACTGCCGATCAACCTCGAGCTCTCGCGGGCCGAGGCGGCTTTCGTCAACAAAAACAGTCCGATTTTCGAAAAGCTCGGATTTGATATCGCCCAGCTCAGCAGCAATACCATCATGCTGAGCTCCATCCCCATCGGCATCAAACAGGAAAACATCGGCGGCATCATCCGCGACATGCTCAGCCAGTTGCTGGACGAGAACATCACCGGTCACAATGAACTGGATGTCATCGCCCGTTGCGCCTGCAAGGCGGCGGTCAAAGCCCACGATACCTTAACCCTGGAAGAAGCCAAAAGCCTGATCGCCCAAATGGCGCAGTGCGAGCTCCCATTCTCCTGTCCTCACGGCCGCCCGACCATCATCAACATCTCCATCTCCGAGCTGGAAAAACGCTTCGGCAGGAAGTAAGAACTTATCAAAAGGACAGAAAGGACAAAAAAGACAATGGGGGGAACTGACAGGCAAGTATGGTGGCTATCGAAAATTACGGTCATTTATCCAGGCGCAGGTGATTTATGATGCGACGGTGCTTTTCTGTGACCGGTACATCCTGAATTCCGGAGAAAGTTATAACAAGGCTTGCGGGGCTGGGACTGCAAAGGCCTCATAGATATTTTTCTGATGCTTTGTAATTTCCCCATAATGCGGACGGTGACCGGGATATTCAAATCGTTCGATGATGTCAAGTTCATCGAGCAGAGATTGAATGGAATAGTTTTTATAGAGATTGTGCTCTTTCATGACTTTGTGGATGTATGCGAGGTAAATCAGGGCGATAAATTCGACAAAGAGTTTGCCCTCAAGATTCTCTGCGGAAAAGACTCTGGTTCGGCGCATATC
>JAVBRM010000188.1:0-11980 GCA_031548025.1 Victivallaceae bacterium
ATGACTTTGGTAAAATAATTCTGGTCGCGGAAACCGGTATCGCCGGCGATTTCCTTGATTGAGTAGTTGGAATCGATCAGCAGTTTCATCGCTTCCTGGATTCGAAAACTATTCAGATAATCGGTAGGCGACATCCCGGTATGGCGCATCACCAGCCGGTGAAGAGTCGTCCGGTGTATCTCGAGTATCCGCGCCGCATCCTCCACACTGAAATCCGGTTCGGGAAAGTGGTCTTCCACCACTTCTTTGAACCGGATAACCGTTTGATTGTTTCCCGGTTCGGCGCCGACTCGCGAAAGCGATAAAATCTCGTAACAAGTCCCCCCTGCCCGGTATTCCCCTCCGGAGCTGAGGTCGCGCAACTCCCGCTGCAGCCGGACAAACAACTCGACCGGACAATTCCCGGCCGGCCGGGCTTCGCGCTTCAAATCAAATGTATTGATAATAAATTCCAGATGCGGTCCGTCAAAGGTCACCCAATAATATTCCGCGCCCTCGGAACCTGATTCAACAACATGAGCGTCGCCCGGCAGAAAAAAGCAGACTTCATTCTGATGCAGCTTCCAGCCCCGGTCTTCATGGGTAAAGACACATTCTCCAGCCACTCCCCAATATAATTCGATAAAATGTTTCCGAATCGCCGAATCATGCCAGCCGGGTTTCACGACATAATGTCCGGTAGAGCGCGCATGAAGCAGGCTTTTGGCGCTGCCGCGTGGGAAAGGCCGGTAAACAGATCGTTCCATACATAATATCTCCATGCAACCATATTACTAATTATAATACATTATTACCATTGCGATTTCAAGATATCAGCAGTAAAATATATAATATAATCTCACTACGATTATACTAATCAATCCAATGGAGTTTGAAAAATGAAAAAAGGTCCGAAAGTAGTAGTCATTGGCGCCGGAAGTTATTTTTTCGGCAAACCGGTCATCTACAATATGGTCAACAGTGAAGTTTTGCGCACCGGCACCCTGGCCCTGGTCGATACCAACCCGGAAGTGCTCGATACCATGACCAAGCTGGCCCATCGTGCCAAAGAATATGCCGGCTGCGAACTGGAAATCACCGGTTCCACCAACCGTACCGATGTTTTGAAAGATGCGGACTTCGTCGTCCTCTCGTTTTCGTTCCGCAATGCCCATTACCGTGAAATCGACACCCGGATCGCCCTGAAATACGGCGTCACCATGTGCTCCAGCGACACCATCGGACCCGGAGGCATCTTCCGCGCCATGCGTGAAATGCCCGAAGTCCTCCGGATTGCCGACGACGTCCGCCGCCTGGCTCCGAAAGCCTGGATGATCAACTTCATCAATCCGACTTCCGTACTCGGCATCGGCCTGATGCGCCACGCTTCCGATATCAGGAGCTTCGCCCTCTGCGACGGCAACCATGAGCCCTACAATACTTTGACTTTCATGCACCGTCTCGGTATCCTGTCCCGCGACATTACGACCATTCCGCCGGAAGTCAACGAAAAATACAAGATGACCATCGCCGGCATCAACCATTGCACCTGGCTTTATGAATGTTCCTATGACGGCGTGAATTATATGCCGAAACTGCGCGAATGGTTCGCGGAAGAAGCCCGCAAAGAATACGAAAAGCGTCCCAGCGACAAAGCCAAACCGCGCCTGAACATGAATTACATGGTGGAACTCATGGATATCTACGGCGCCGCCCCGACCGCCGTCAGCCATACCAAGGAATACGTCCCGTTCTACCAGGGCTACGGCGTTTCGCCGGCCACTCCGGAACCGATTATCCCCTTTGACGCCTACAACCGCGCCGAAGAAATGGCCACCGCCTGGGCCGCCACCGAAAAACTCGCCAATGGCGAAACTCCCATCGAAGACTTCGCCCAACCCGGCAAGCGCGGCGACCACGCCACCGACATCATCGAAAGCATGTGGGGCAATCTCGGCAAGAAGTTCTTCATCAACAGCGCCAACAGCGGTGCGGTACCGAACCTGCCGAACGACGCCTTCCTCGAACTCCGTTGCGAGCTCGATATGAACGGCCCGCGTCCGCTCCCGGTCGCCCCGATGCCGCGCGGCATCCTCGGCCTGACCCACCAGGTGCTCGACACCCATGAGCTGACCGTGGAAGCGATCGTCAACTGCGACCGCAAAAAGCTGCTCCAAGCCATGGTCACCGACCCCCTCGTCAACAACATCGGCGATGCCAAGATGATCATCAAGGAACTCCTGGAAGCCGAAAAAGACCACCTCCCCGAAGGCTGGTATTAATCATTCACCGATGTCCTGTCAAACTCAAATTTGAGTTTGACAGGACACGGACTTGCCGAACCTGTCGGAATTTCCAATATCCTCCGTCGCTGAAATAATTTTTCAGGCTTGATAAATCATCAGAAACGAGGTATATTCATCATGAAATAACAGGAACAGCCGATTATGAAAGAATTGACCAGCATCGTTTATACATTCTCCGATTTAATTCGGGGGAACTTTCTCTATGTCGATAAGACCGAGTACATTTGGGAAATGATACGTCCGGCCAAAGGCTTGTATTTCCTGTCACGGCCGCGCCGGTTCGGCAAATCTCTGACCATATCCACGCTGGAAGCGATTTTCAACGGCGAAAAAGAGCTATTCAGGGGCCTCGCTATATATAATAAGGATTATGACTGGAAAAAATACCCGGTCATCCATATCGATTTTGCTGATACGAATGCTGATTCTCCCTCAGCCTTGAAAGAGGATATTTCTGAACGTTTGAATGATATTGCAGAGAAGCATAAAATAGCTTTGACGAGAACCTCAATACAAGCCCGTTTCAGACAATTGATCAATAAGTTGTCCGTAAAGAACCCTGTTGTTATTCTGGTTGATGAATATGATAAGCCCATCTTAGGTAATATCAGCAATCCGAAAGTCAAGGAAATTCTGAAGGTACTGAAAGGATTTTACAGTGTTATTAAGGCTACAGAAGGAAAGCAGCGTTTTGTCTTGCTGACCGGAGTGAGCAAATTCGCGCATGTGTCGGTATTTTCGGACTTGAATAATTTAACCGATATTACCTATGATTCCGACTATGCCACGATGTTGGGCTATACTCAGGAAGAATTTGAAGCAAACTTTGGAGATCGGATAGACCAGGTTGCCCAGCAACAGGACATTTCCAGACAGGAATTGCTAGATAAGCTCAAGCAATGGTATGATGGATACTGTTTCCACGCGAATAGCCCATTGGTTTATAACCCGGTTTCTATAGCCCAATTTTTTACCAAAAAGGGTGAGTTCAACAACTACTGGTTCGATACCGGTACACCGACATTCCTACTGGAACTGGCAAAAAAGACAGAATTTGATTTCGAAAATGCATTGACCCAGCCGGTATCGGGAATGGTTTTCAAATCTTACGAAATTGAAAATCTTGATACATTGGCGTTGCTTGTGCAGACCGGTTATTTGACCATCAAGGGAACCGAGCAAGAATTCGGCCGAACTTTTTATTACCTTGGTTTTCCGAATTTCGAGGTAGAGGAAGCTTTCAATACTTACTTGTTGAGTAGTTATGCCGATACATCTAAAGAGGCAATTAGCGGATTGAGTGTCAACTTGGCAAAACTGGTCAAATCCGGCGATGTCGATGCTTTTATGAGTCTCCTGAGCGGTTTTTTTCAAAAAATCCCCTATGACATTCATATCAAGAAAGAGGCCTACTACCAAACAGTTTTCTTTATGTTATTTCTGCTGCTTGGCGTTTATATCGAGGCTGAATCCCGCACCAGCGACGGCCGAATTGATGCGGTGGCGAGTTGCGACGGGTGGACATATCTATTTGAGTTCAAGCTAAATAAGAGCGCAAAAACCGCTCTCAAACAGATCAAGGACAAAGAGTATTTCGGGAAATACCTTCATACCGGCAAGCGAATCATGCTGGTTGGTGTAAGCTTCGATTCCAAAAGCGGCAAAATCAAGAGCTGGGAAAAAGAAGAGCTGGTATAAAGAATACCGCAAAAATGAAGAACCTGGATTTACCAGGTTTCATTTCTGGCAAGCTGGTACCATGAAATGTAGTATCGATCGGAATTTTTCCCCTGGGAATCGTAAAGTTCATTGGGGGAACCGCTTCCGACATGCCCATCATAATACAGCAGATTTGCCTGGCCCCGATGGCGATATGCCAGAAAAGCATCGACCGCGGTGGGAGAATCTAAATTGGCGTGCCAGGTGCTCAGACTCGCACTGTTGATGTTGATCCCCCAACCATAGCCATCCAGAAAACGCAATTTGGCGGAAGGATTCACAATCTGTTTTTGCGACAACCCGCGATAGTTATGTTGGGCTCCGGAAGTCGGATAACCTGATAGGTTATTGGTAAATGAACGATAAAAAGTCACCCGGTCATCATAAAGCGGACCGGTTTTGTCCGCAATTAATTTGCCGGCCACAGTCGGGCAGCCGAGAGTACGCGGATAATATCCGTTTTCGACAAAAGCCGAGCCGCCCACCTTGAAATACGGACGCAGCTGGTACGGCCAGGAACTCCAGCCGCCGCGGGTAGTAGTGGTAGTCGCTCCATTGAAATGGCCGATGCCCGGCCCCCAGCCGGTATGGTCTTCTTCATAGAAATTGCAATTGATTCCAAGTTGTTTCATCAGGTTGACGCATTTGATCGAGTGTGCCCGTTCCCGCGCCTGTTGTAACGCGGGCAAAAGCATGGCGGCGAGAATCGCGATGATCGCGATCACGACCAGGAGTTCGATGAGGGTAAAATTCTTTTTTCTCATGGTTAAATTTCCTTGGTTTTATGCTGAATTCCGGACAATCAGCCGGCATGGTATAGATATATGAGTACGGTGTTCCGGATTTCCTATCGCCGATAATACTTCGGCAACAATGGCGGCGACAATTTCTTTTTGCGATTGTTCGACTGTGGTCAGCGGCGGATTGAGATAAGCTCCGACCTGGATATTATCGAAACCGGTTATCGCGATATCCCGCGGGATAACAATTCCCATTTCGACGGCGGCATGCATGGCTCCGATAGCGGTAGCATCGTTATGAGCGAAAACCGCATCGACGTTGTGCTGTTCGGCAAGCAATTGTTTCATCATCCGGTAGCCGCCCTCCATGGTACTGCCGTCGACCGGATCGGACAGCGCGAGTTCAAAGTCGGCTCCCGCTGCTTGCAATGCGGCCCGATAGCCCAGATAACGTTGTTCTTCCCGGCTGGTAACTCCAAGAAAGGCGATGCGGCGATGCCCTTTGCCGAGGAGGTATTCCGTCAGCTCCTTTCCAGCAGTGAAACGATCGGGCAGAATCTGACTGAAGGGACCGGGAATCGGCGCGTTTCCGCCGTAAAAGACGACTGCTGTATTTTTCTTTTTAAGAGTGAAAAACGGTTCCGGGTGAATACCCGACGCCACGACGCCGGCCGCATGGAGTTCATGCAGATACTTGGCGGCATTATTCAACTCATCCGGTGTTTCAGCTTGAACCAGACAAGCCAGGTAACCGTGCTGCAAAAAATGCTGTTGGAGGCTCTGAAACAGTTCCGCGAAAAATTCGTTACGTAAATCCGGAAGCACCACCCCGATGACGTTGCTGCGTTTCCCGCGCAAAAGCTGTCCCGCGGTACTCGGGCGATACCCTTGCTCGGCAGCAGCGGCGAGAACGAGCTTGCGGGTTTTTTCCGGAATCTTGAGCGAACCTTTAATGGCCAGCGACACCGTGGATTGGGAGAGGTTCAGTTTTTCCGCCAGAATTTTTTGATTCATATTCTTACCCTCAGTCAAATTGGGTTGCGCCGGCTACCGTCAGTCCGGAGAGAAGACCGCCTTTCAATGGCGTGACCGTCAAAGTTCCGGGCTCGCCCTTCAAATCGAACTCCAACACCATGACTGTTCCGACCGCCCATGGAGCCAGATAGCGTGTGAGCGGCTTTTCCAACATTATTCCCGATTGCAGAAACCAGCGGCAGGGAATCTCATAACGGTACTTCGTTTTATTGATTCCGGTGAACTCGACCCTGGCAAACGGCAAGGTTTTATCCAGCGGCAGCACCGGCGCCAGATACAGTGTCGCCTTTTGCCGCGGCTTCGGCAATGAGACAACCAACGGTTTTTCCGAAGAAGCCAGTTGTTCCGGAGCAAGATAGAGAGTTATTTGCTTTCCCGGCAACGCGGCGCGATTGAAAGCACGGGAAATCCGGTCATTGGTATCGGCGAAGGTACTGCCGTGTTTGGAAAATACCCCTCCCCCCGGCGGAATGTTGAGATCGCTCCGAGGTTGGGTGTTGATAAGATCGCGCATCCGGGCCGATACTTCCACGATTTTTCCCGAGGCATCCGTAGAAAATTCGCAACCGTAAGGATTGGTTTTGCTGCTTTTTCCATATTGGTCGGTGTAAACAATGAATTCTCCGAATTCGCGCGCTTTATTCAAATATGATTTGGAGCCCGGAACCAGAAAATCCGGTGAACCTTCTACCGCAATCAGCAGACGCGGCAAGGCAATGCCGGTGAAATCCCATGGCTGCGGAACCGCTACTGCCGCCGGGGGAACCATTTGCGCATTTGAGAAATCAACCGGTATTCCGTAGATATCATTGACCCGGGTGATCGTCTGTTTTTGGCCGTTTTCCGGATAGGCAAAGACAGAATTTTCAGCGGGAATCCTGGTTCGCCTGCCATAGAAATACAAATCGCAAAGTTCATCGAAGAACAGCGGAGACTTGGTCCCCCGTTCCTTGGCGTTCCAAGCGAACTCGGCCAGAGCCGGGTAATTCTGGTGGTGCGGATTGACCCACCAGACCGTGCCCAGAAATTTAGCATTGTACTTCAGACCGGCTTGCGACAGACAACTGACCGCCTCGGTTTTGTACCAGGGCAATACCCACAGGTCATGAAATCCTTTATCATATAAGAGTTTCAATACCGGGTATCGGCCAGTATGATAATTCCAATATACAAACGAGATGTCTTTATCAAGCAGATCGAGCATTTTTTCGGCTCCGGCCGGACCGTTGTTTTCTTCGAATGGATACTTCTCGGTACCTTTGGAAACAAACATATCCTGAGCAATGGCGGTTTTGCTCCCCCTGGCTTTCAAATACCGGTTTACCCGATTCAGAAAATCCGGATAAAACTCAAAGACACTCTTATTCAGAGTTTTTTCCAAAAGCGGGATTTCGGTCTCAAATTCATCCGTAAATATCACCACATACTCCGGCTTGCCGAAAGTATCGCATAATTCATCAAGATAAGCAAAGAAGACACGATAGAAATCCGGATGCCCCAAATTCATCGCCACCGCTTCGACCGTTTCGGTCCGCCGTCTCTTGCCGGTAAGCGGAAAAACCTGGGGAGCACGCCGCATGTGCCCTACGCAATTGATCATCGGAAACACTTCCAAACCCAGGTCATGCGCCGTCCCGATCAATTTTTTCAATTCTTTTTTGGTGAAAAAACCCGGCAGATTTACTTCCGGATAGGCCTCGCACTCCGCGCGACCGCCGACTTCCATGGCAATACGGTTAAAACCCAATTTGGCAAGGCGTGAAATTAATCCCTCAAGCTCATTTAACCATGCCTGGCGGTCAACGTCCCGCGGTAGGTTGGACATCTCAATTTTAGCCGCGCGAACCGAATAATCCGGCCAATCGCAAATGCGCGCCAAGGGTAATACGGTACTCTCTGCGAAAACTTTGGTCAGCGGAGTTTCCAGCAACCCCAAAAAACGCCCCAATCCCGGAGTCATTCCCCCGGCGGTGGCGGCAAGCTCCACTACTCCGGGACTTATTGACAACTCATAATATTCCGGTTTGTCGGACTGAATGCTCCGAACCTTGATTATATTGGGGGACCCGGAGATTTCACGCCAACCGGCTGTCGCGGCAAGTTCCCGGCGAAGCCAGTCGAGGCGCTCTTTGGAAAAAGTACCATCGTTATCAATGCGGTAGGTATTGCCTGAAAATTCGACAGTTCCGTTGATTTCGGCAACTTTAGGAAATGGAGTCAGATATTGGCGCGTATCCGCAACCGCGGATAGACAAGACATCATTAATATCGACATTATCAATAATTTAGACAAAAATAACATCTCAAAACCTCTGCTTTTAAATTCTCATTCATACGTATGAATAAATTATATAGCAAAGTTTGTCATTTGTCAATACAAGGAAAATATTTTTTCACTTTTTTCCGTAAGATTTCTAATCACGGAGGGGCACAGATAGATACGGAAGGGAATGCGATGTTTAGAATTCGCGGCGGCCTTTGAGGGCGGCGCCGATGGTGGCGGCGTCCGCGTAGGAGATGTCCGATCCGGCCGGCAGACCTTGGGCCAGGCGGGTTATTTTGATCTGTTTTTCGGCCAGGATTCCACTGAGATATGAGGCGGTGGCCTGCCCTTCCACGTCGGGACTGAGCGCCAGGATCACCTCTTTTACCTCCAGCTCCGCGACCCGCCGGAGCAAGGATTCGATGTTGAGGTCTTCGATGTGGCGGCCGCTCAAGGGCGACAGTTTGCCGCCGAGAACATGATACAGCCCGCGATAAAAGGCACTGCGCTCGATGGCGTTGATCTGGGTGTAATCTTCCACCACGCAAATCAGCGCCCGCTCACGGCCCGGGGTCAGGCAGACCGGGCATTGTTTACCCGATGAGGCCAGATTGCCGCAGTCGGGACAAAAGGTAACGCTTTCCGGCAGGCCGGTGATGATATTGCCGAGGGCCGCCAGTTTTTCCGGCGGCCATTTGAGCATGGCTAAAGCCATCCGCTCCGCTCCGCGCTTGCCGATGCCCGGCAGCGAAGTGAGAATTTCGATCAAAGTATTCAGTTGATCGGGGTATTGGCTCATTTTAGAAAAGGTCCGGGATATCCATTCCGCCGGTGATGTCGGTCATTTTCTGACGGAGCAAATTTCTCACGTTGTTGATCGCGTCGTTGATGGCGGCGGTAACCATCTGAGCCATCACTTCGTTGCTCTCATCAATCAGGGGATCAATCGTAATGCGCTTGACGATAAAATCACCGGACACTACCGCGATGATCTTGCCGTTGGCGGCGGTTCCGGATACTTCCATACCGGCCATTTCGTCTTTCATGGCCTTCATATTGCTTTTGATTTCTTTGGCCTTTTTAATCATATTGGCCATTTCTGCCAGATTTCCAAACATTCTTATTCGTCCTTTACTTTTTGATTTCGGCGATCTCGCCACCGAATAGATCGATTACCGTTTGCACCAATTTATTATCCTGGGCCTGGCGCATGGCGTCCTGGTTCAACAGCAAACTTTCGCGCTGCTTCGGCATAACATCTTTCTCTGGAGTGGTTTCCGGTTCGAAATTATTGTCCAGCCCCACCGTACTCATCCAGTTTCCGGTAATCTTCTGGAACGCCTGATGACATAGATTGATATTATCATTCAGCAAATGCCAGGCCGGACCATTTTCACCCTCAAACATCACCATCAGCACCGAGTCCCGATAACTTACCGGGCGGCATTTGTTCAGGGCCCGGATCAATTCTGGTGAAGCATTTTTGTTTTCCTCGATAATCCGGCTCCACAACCATTCGGGACTTTCCTCATCCACTGCCGGCGGCGCGGAGGGCGGCGGTTCGACCTTGAGCTCCGGTACGGGGGCAGGCTCCGGCTCGGAAACGGATTCCGGAACCGGCTTCGGCGCCTCTTGAACCACCGGTTTTGCGACCGGTTCAACAACCGGCTCGGGCACAGGCGCGGGAGCCGGAATCGGCTCAACAGGGCGCGGCGGCGGAGACGGCGGAGCTGTTACTGCCGCCGGCATCGGCGGCAGGGTATAAAGCGTAGCCTGGGGCGGCAGAGGCGGCGGCAATTTCTCGGTAAAAGTCAATTCACCGGCGCCGCGCAATTGATTCAGACGGTCGACCAAATGTTCAATCCTGACCGCATGGGCTTCGCGCATGGCTTTCAGGAAGATCGACTCCAGATAAACCTGTTTGTTCAGGGCGTCATGCAGCGCCCGACCGACCGGCGAAAGCTGTTCCAGCAGAATCTGGATAATTTCCGGATTGGTCTGGCTGGTAATCCTCCGCATTTCGGCAACGGTTTCGGCATCGGTCTCGAGAATCTGTTCGGGGTTGTCGACCAGGAAACACAACTGAATACCACGCAGACGTGCCAGTACGTCACTGAATAAAGTTTCAAGATTTTTGCCGCGCACCGCCAGGTTGTGGACGGAACCGACCACCCGGCCCCGGTCATTGAGGCACATGGCGGAAATCAGGTTGTCGATCTCGGCCACGCCGCTGAGTCCAAACAGCGAAAGCACCTGTTCCTCGGTAATTTCCGCGGAATCACCGGCACTGAAAAACGCAATCATCTGGTCCAGCAGCGACTGAGCGTCGCGCATGCCGCCATCGGCGGCGCGGGAAATCGCCAGGATCGCCTCGCGGGAAATCTTCACATTCTCCGCTTGGCAGATATGCTCCAGACGTTCGATAATCACACGGGTCGGAATCCGTTGGAGGTCGAAGCGCTGGCAACGGGAAATAATCGTCCCGAGCACCATGTGCACTTCGGTAGTAGCGAAAATAAATTTGATATGGGCCGGAGGCTCCTCGACGATTTTCAGCAAAGCGTTCCACGCCTGTTTCGAGAGCATGTGAACTTCGTCGATGATATAAATCTTATAACGGCCATTGACCGGCACATGCATGGCTTCGTCGCGAATGGCGCGGGCATCGTTAACCCCGCTCTGGCTGGCGGCGTCGATTTCGATGACGTCGATATTGTTACCGGCGGCCACCGCCAGACACGAACGGCACTTGCAACACGGTTCGCCGTCTTCAGGAGCCAGGCAGTTCAAGGCCTTGGCAAAAATCCGCGCGGTCGTGGTTTTGCCGACTCCGCGAGGGCCCACGAAGAGATAGGCGTGGGCGGTTTTATGCATTCGGATGGCATTTTTCAGGGTTTGTACTACGTGTTCCTGGCCAACCACATCGGAGAACCGCTGCGGCCGCCACTTGCGTGCGATTACCTGATATTCACTCATGCCATGCCCACCTTCTTAAATTACAATTGCAAATTGGCGAATGCGTCGCCAAGAGAATTCAACTCGCCCCGGCTGCCGCTATTGCTGTTGTTACTGTTATTATTGCCGCTCTCCGGCTTCTTGTGATCGGAACCATAAACAATACTGCGCTGGATATCGAAAATTTTGCGGATTCCGGATTCGGCTAATGCCAGCATTTCATCCAACTGGGCCCGGCTGAAAGCATTGCGCTCGGCAGTCCCCTGGATTTCGACAAATTTACCGGATTCGGTCATCACCACGTTGAAATCGACCTCGGCCCGGCAGTCTTCCTCATAACAGAGGTCCAGCACCGGCACCCCATCGACGATTCCCACGCTGACCGCGGCTACGTTTTCACGCATCGGGCTTTCTCCTCCGCACATGCCGAGCAACCGGCGGTTGCGAAATGCCAGTTGAAGCGCAAGCGAAGCCCCGGTAATCCCGGCGCAACGGGTGCCGCCGTCGGCGTCAATCACGTCGCAATCGATATAAATTGTATTCTGACCGAGCTTTTCCAAGTCGATCACCGAACGCAGACTGCGGCCGATGAGACGTTGGATTTCCACTGTGCGCCCGCCCTGCTTGCCGGCGGTGGCCTCGCGCTGCATGCGCTCGTGGGTGGAAGACGGCAACATACCATATTCACAGGTCAGCCAGCCGCCGGGGACTCGCTGGTTCCGCATCCAGTTCGGAACTTTGGGTTCCACGGAGATTGCGCAAACCACTTTGGTGCCGCCGAATTCGACTAAAACCGACGATACGGGATTTTTCAGGTAGTTTTTAGTCGCCTTGAGCCAGCGGAGCTGGTCGGGGCGTCTGCCGTCTTTTCTTTCCATAATCAAATATATTCCTGATAAAAAAGGCGCCGCCGGTGCCAGATGCTCCTACAGCACCTGGATCATTGCACGGAGCTGCTTGGTTCCCCATCTGACTCAATTAGC
>JAVBRM010000167.1:0-10217 GCA_031548025.1 Victivallaceae bacterium
CAAATAATATTGCAAAATTAAATCTTAAGGTTCTTAATATTTCGTACGTGAAGATTTTCGTTATTCCCAATGAAAATTTTGATTCGGATATCGTACAATTTATGATTGATAGCCGATATTTGAATGAAATAAAAAATTTACCAATCGATAAAATTAGAGATCCTAATATTTATAATTATAAAAAAGATAGGCAACCAATTGGAATACGTTGGCATTATCTATATAGATTAAAAGATGAATCTCCTGAGTCCTGGAATATCTTCAAAAAATATTATCAAAATGCAATTCCTTCAACTCGCGACTTCAAAGAAGCAATCCCCAAAGAAATGTAATGAATTCAAAGATTGGTCTGATTTCTGCTCTCAATTCTTGGATTTTTATGATTTTTGCCGAAAAGCTGGGGATAAAACAGAAATAAGCTGGAGGCAATGCTTGACTTGGGGGAACTCCGGATGTATTTTCTTCTGCAAATTGTTACACTGGGGGCAATGGCAATGAATGAAAACTGGCGAACCCATGATGTTATTTCCCGCTTATTTAATCAGCCTCTTGGGAAGATTCCCGCTCCCTTGCCAGAGAAAATGAGCATCGTTTTCTTTGCTGTTTCGGGAATCATAACGGGAATTTATTGGCTGGTATTTTCCTGTTTCATCCCGGAGGAAGTTGGAAAATACGACAATCCCATGTGGTTTATTTTCGGCGCAGTTTTGCCGCTGGTGTGCATGTGGTTCGAATTGATTTACCGGAATGTTGCCTGGGTAGCGCTGATTGGCGGTTATCTGGCCCTTGGCTGGTTTGGACTGGATGATCAGACGGCTTTTGCGCAGAGTATGAAAATTGTATTTCTTCTCTATCTTTTTCTCGGAATCGTCTTTGGAGTACTGAGAGGGCTGCTCAATAAATATTGCAGTTCGGATATTCCGGAATACTGCCGGAAGCTGCGGCGACGCATTGAAAAGAACAATCCCCCGCCGGAAGGCGTGGAGAACTGTACAAATATTCTTAGTGATCTCTGGAACGAAGTCCGGAGCATGCCGGAGAGCCGTGAACAGAAAGACCTCCTCCGGCATTTGCTGAAGCTCATCGACAAGGTGGAATATTACGAATATAATGACATTGATTCCTTTTTCAACGAGCCGGAACTCCGCCGCTTCAAGTGGTGGAACAAAGATGAACTTGAACAGAAAGCAGATGGCGTCAAAGAGGTAAAATGAAGAACAAGAAAATATCTCCGCGAAACTGGCTTATCGGTGCGGCGATACTCTTCTTTCCAGTCGCTTTCCTGATCTATTACATTTTGTTCTGCGATTGGTGCGTGGGGATTGTATTCTGTGATTTTTGGGCATCGGCGGTCTTGGGCTGTTTTTCAATGATCATTTGGAGAAAGTCGCGAGTTGGCGGAATCGCTTTAGGTTTGTTTACGATGTTGATACTGTGCCTTTCTTTGCGTTATAGTACTTTTTTGTTGATCTGGGGGATAGCGGCATTCGGGGCTGCTATTAGCATGCGCAAAGGACGGCGGAAATCTCCTATCGAAATTCTGATTCTACTGATTTTCGCAGTTTCCGGTATATTCGCCTTCTTGCAGGGAAGTGTTTTGATTTATCGAATGATTCGTTTTCGCGCCATCCGCCCATACGAGGTTAAAGCCATCGTTATGCGCCAAGATGAGCGACAGGTGACAGTTTCGGAGCCGGAACAATTGAAGAAAATTCTTTCCGGACTGCAGAAATCTTTCGCCTACATGCGAAACCATGAGAGAAGGCCGCAGGATTGGGAGCTGATTATCCAACTTGAGAACGGAGAGGTGTTTTCCATCCAAGCAGGCAGCGCCACCAGTGCTTATCCTGATGCAGTCTTTATCAATATGCTTGGTAGTGAATACCAAAGCCGTGCCCTCTATAGGGAACTGAAACCATTGTTGTGGCCTGACTAAGGAACTGTAACAAAATAAACGATCTATTTCTCCGATCTTATGTGCGCTTTTTGCCTGAATTGCGCGATACATTGGATGCGTACAATGCTATTCCCGTATTACCGCTCGAAAAAATAATTATTCAACAAGGTGTCAATTCTTCTTTCTGGTAGTCGGTGATTTCACCGGCTTCGGAGTCGAAATTGACGCCGATCATCATGATCCGCTTGCCTGTATTCAAATATTTCCCGAAATACTCTTTGTTTTTGATCTGGCTCAGCGCAACATCGGCGTTTTTATCCATTTTGAATTCAAACAGATATGTCCAGTCACCGCAGCTCGCGACCGCGTCGATCCGCCCTTTATTGGTACGCGATTCCGCTTCGATATGTATCCCGACCAGCAGGAACAACACGAAAAATATTGTCTGGTAATATGCCTCCCGATCGACACGGATATCATAAGGGATTTTGCAGAAAAAACCTTTCAGCAGGCTCATGAAGCCATCCACATCACCGGAACGTACCAATCGGGCCAGAGAAATGCTTAGATCGTCAATACCTTCCTTGGAGATCGCAGTATAATTGCTTAACAGATAAGCATTAAACGCTTCTTCCACTTCAAGATTCGGAAATCCCAGATAGTAAAAGGTCTTACCGAAATCCTGCTCTGTTCCTTTTATGGTCAGGTAACCGGTCTGGACCAACAAGGCCAATGCATCAACCGCTGCCGAAACAAAAAGAACGGCTGTCCGGAGAATCGACAGCCGTTCTTTTGACCAATCGGTAATGGATGAAATAAGCTCTTTATTCTCCATTCCAGGTGGTGGCTATGCCCCAGAAGTAATGCTTCTTATCGGTGGGGAATTCCCGTTTGGCCATATATTTGGTGTGCCCATCCAGGAAAACGACATTACGTCCCATTTCCGGACTGTGCCGCAGGAAGGGATAGTCAGTAATATCTCTTTCACTGATGGTAATTCCTTCATCGCTCGTAGTACGGTTTTGACCGTCCGCGATCAGGCAGCGCTCGGTGGGGCGCTTGACCCTGCCCAATTGAGTTGTCGAACTCGGCGGAACAGCTGTAAGTCCGGCGCCGGTATGGTAATAGTTGAAACCATAATGATAAAATTCCTGGGTAGCACGGCTTCTGGTTTCGAAAGGACAGCGGAAGGGTTTTCTCAACATGTTGGTCGTCCCTTTGGTATCGGGCTCCACACAAGTATTGCGCTTTACCTCATCCTGAAATCCCAGATAAGGGCAAAGCCGGTCGTACCAGCGTATGGAACCCGTCGCCACATTGTCGCTATGCAATGGAGCATTCCCATCAAAATCAAGCGAGTATTGCCAACTGGCGAGTCCCAACTGTTTGAGGTTGTTAAGGCATTGAGTCTGCCGGGCTCGGTTGCGCGCATTGGACAGTGCCGGCAGCAGCATTGCGGCGAGGATTGCGATGATCGCGATCACCACGAGGAGTTCAATGAGGGTGAAATTTTTCTTTTCCATAGTATTTATTCTCCTTGTTATTAATAAGTTAGCTTAGGCATTAAAGTAAATTCACCGGTTGGTTGTTCAAGCGCCAGCCGAAGCGGAGTAGATCCTTCTTTCGGTCCGTACAGATGCGCTTTTTTGCTGTAATAAATTTTGACAGTCCAAATTCCTTTCTGTCCGGCGGTCTCTATCCAGCCGGATTTCGGCACGGTAACTTCATTACCGTCCGGCCCGGTCACCGATACTTTGAAATCACCTTTGTAACCGGACTTCGCATTGACATAAAAACTTTTTTCATCGCGGTTCCGGTTGTCATATTCCCAGACAAACG
The DNA here is from genome assembly GCA_031548025.1 of Victivallaceae bacterium. Lineage (GTDB taxonomy): Bacteria > Verrucomicrobiota > Lentisphaeria > Victivallales > Victivallaceae > UBA5239. The sequence goes on from JAVBRM010000167.1 coordinate 3,737, forward strand.
GCCCGCCATCGCTCTTCTGGAGGCGGATATGTCCGCGAACCAACAGCTCTATTACTACATTTTTGTCCGGAGAACTGACAGTCCAGCGTCCCTTGCCCGCGGGGTCGGTAATTTTGATCTTGATACCGTTCCGACCATCGACCTTGAATATCATTTCTTCGAGGACGGTGGCCTTGACCGCCTGGCGTGCCGCCAGTTCTTTGCCGTTGTCATCGGAAATAACCACTTTGAAGTCCTCCGCTTCGCGTCCGTCCGGAGAGCGCACCAGGCGTATGACTACATTGTCGCGGTTCGCCTTGACGACATAATTCAGCTCCGTGGCAGCTACCAGGCGAAGAGGAACAAGAGTAAATTCTCCGGGATTTCTTTCGCCGATATTGAAGATACCGGCGGCGGTTTCCCACAGACCGCTTACCGGGCCATGCGGCAGCAGTTCGGGCTCAATTTTCAGCAATCCGGCGGGAGCCTGACGCCACAACGGCAACTTCCGGCCGCTCAAATCAATACCGCCAAATTCAGTTCCCGGTTTGGCCGCGAAATCACCTGCTTTCGCATTCACCGGCGTGAATTTACCGTTGAAGCGACTGTTTGCATCGATCGATTTCGGCAGAATTTCCGGGCGGGGAGAGGTGTAGAAATTGCCGTCCCCCTGGTGGTTCGGCACGAAACCCTCCGGCAGCGGTTTCAGCATTTCCGGGGAGACAAAAACGTTGTTGTAAGCATGATATCCCGGGGAGCCTTTCACCGGCAGCAGCTTATCCAGTTCGGGATTATTCCAGGGCACCTGATTGATGGAATGATAGCAGATCGCATATTCATGCTCGATATAATTGTGATAAATAAACGCCTCGGCCTGCGGAGCGGTGGTCTTGTAGAAACGCATACCGTCGTTACAGTAACGCATCACGTTGTCAAACAGGTAGAAAGGTCCGACGCCAACCCCTTTGATCCGGATTCCGCACAAGGCGCGGGTTATCATATTGCCGTACCACCAGCAGTCATAAAGATCGCCGCCGGGCTCCAATCCGTCGTCCATGCACAGGTCGACCCGGTTATGGTGAACTCTTTCGCTCCGATTCAATTCCGTTTTCTGCGGGAAAACCGAATTTTTGTAGAAATCGACAATTCCGTTGGGACCGACGCCGTTGTCACTGCCGATGCCGTTCCACACATTGTACACATAGTTGGAATAAGCTTCGTTATTACTGCCGGCGGCTTCGAAGAAAATACCGGTTTTGTCGTATGTACCATAACTTTTGTGAGCCACCCAGACATCCCATGACGGATTGTCGTTTCCGCTCCTGGCATTGAAATTCATGCCGTCCGGATTCAACGTGATATCGCATGAATACAGCTTGCAACTGTTGGAATTTTTCCCAAAAACCACCTTGTTTTCGCTGGACAACATCACGCAATTGCGAACAATCGAACGGGAAGCGTTTTCGAAAGTCACACCATGCGTGCCGCCGTAAACAATGATTCCTTCCACCACACAATCATTGGCGGATACCGTCAGGGCCGAACCGGCAACCGCGGCCTCGATCCGGACATCCTCGATATTCACCGGAGAAGCGAAGGAGACGATCACCCGTTTTTCCGCTTTCAAATACGTGAACATACTCTGCAGAACATTACGCCCGGAGCGCCCTACCCCGTCGCGGTGAATTTTCTTCAGACCATCCTTGGCGCGGCCGGCAACAATATTGATCATGAACCGGTCATTGCACTGCATTACTCTGGGTTCGAACGACAAAGGCGAGCTGAACGCATGGCCGTATTCCGGCTCGGCGCGCCATTCCGGCTTCCATTGCGCCGCCCCGGTAATCACGGCTCCGGCGTCGCCTTTCAGGGTAATCCGGTCCTTATTGATTACCACGGGCCCCTGATGGCGCCCGGGCGTCAAACGGATCACATCGCCCGGCTTGGCGGCATCCAAAGCCTGCCGAATACCGTCATATCCGGTATTGCCGATAAAGGCGGACGATGCGGCAGCCCCAAGGCTCCAGCCCAATACAACCAGCAACAAAACCATCAATTTCATCGTTATTTTACCGTTTTTCATATTTATCACTTTAATTTTAAATACATTACAAGATATGACTAAGCCAATTGCCACTATAATAATTATACAGTGTAACAGACAAATGTCAATAGGAGTTTCGATTGAATATCTAAAATATTTCATAAAAAACCGAAATTTTATATTTTATCATTAATTATTGATAATAAAACTAAAACAACTCTTGACTTAGTCGGATTTTATTATATAATATAAGTATGAAAATCAAGCGCAAAGACAAAACAAGTATCAACGTCCGCAATGAAATTCTGGCGATGCTGGAAAGCGGCAACTATGCCGTCGGCGATAAGCTGCCCGGCGGACGCGAGCTGGCCGAAACGCTCGGTACTTCGCTGCTGACCGTACAAAGTGAATTGTCGAGCCTGGCCGCCACCGGTTTGCTGCAACTGGTCCCGAACAGCGGAACTTATGTCAGCGTCAACTGGCACGAACGGCTGTTGAAATACACGGTCCGTTCTAATTACAACAACTTCGAATGGATGCCGGAATACCGGAAAATGCTCCACGATATCTCCCCGGAATTTTATCCGTCCGGCTCATTCAGACGCGCCATGATCGAAATTCAGGGTATCGTCCAGTCCCACCGGAATTTTCAGAATTACCAGGACCTGACCCCGTGCCTCGATTGCCTGAATGCCGACGACCGCCGGGCGGTGGAAAAACTGGCCAAGCCGTTCACGTTCAACGGCCAAATACTCGGCATCCCTTTGTCGGCCTCTCCGCGTCTGTTTTTCTACAATACCCGCATTGCCAGGCAATACAACATCAAAATCCCGCACGGCTCCTGGCAATGGCCGGAGTTTCTGGAAATGCTGAATAAGCTCCCGGCCGATATGCCCGGCGAAGACAAATTTCATTACGGCACCAGCTTGAATCTGATCTCGAATGTGGTTTTGCGCTCCGGCGGATGTTTTTTCGATCCGTCAGACCCGGCCGATCCGGTCAAACTCGATCACCCGGATACCATCAAAGGCATGAAGTCGTGGTATGACCTGAAACAACATCTGAAAGTCCCCCCGGCCAACGAAGGCGATTTCCGGAAATTTCTTGATCGCTTCATTGCCGACAAAGCCGCTTTTTTCATCGGGAACCGAATCAATATCGAATATTTCAAGGCGGCCGGCTTCGATCATTATGACGTCATCGACCTGCCGGAGCTCAAACCCGGCTGTAACTATTCCGCCCCGGCCATGGAAGTTTTGCGTATCCGCCGCGAATGCCCCGCCGATATCGCGGCCAGATTTGTCCACCTGGCCCTCTCAACCAATTATCAGAATTTTTTCTATAAGCATCATTACGGTTTTCCGGTGGTGCCGAGCGCCTACCGTTACCACCAGAAGATCACCGACCGCCGCGATATGCTTTTTTTCGAAAACCGCGCCAATATCCGGGCGGATTATATCGACGGTTTTCCCGGCTTGCTCTCCATCACCCGCAAACTGGTGGAGGAGCTGTTTTCACGCGATGGCGACTTTGTCGAAAACCTGCTGGAAGTCGCGGATATCCTGCGGCGCCTGATCAGGCTGAACTTCGGCAATATCGATGCAAATGAATTCGAATACTGACTGCTTTTTTAATGGAAAATTGAAAATTGAAAATTGAAAATTATGGAGAGGCTATAAGTCCAATTAACGCTAATCTTTCCCTTATTATCAATTTTCAATTTAAAAAAAACAGGTGAAAATTATGGACAAAAAATACCGCTCCGCCATAATCGGAATTTCCGGTTACGGCCAAATGCACTTCAAAGATTTGCTCCGGGAAGCCTCCAACGGCTATACCGAAATCCTCGGCGCTACCGTCATCGACTCCCACAAACCGGACGTCGCGGAAAACTGCAACCTCTTGCGCAGCATGGGCTGCCGGATTTACGACAACTATCAAACCATGTTCGATGAGCTCGCGGGAAAGCTTGATCTCTGCTGTATTCCCACTGGGATTGCCTGGCATGCGCCGATGACTCTGGCCGCCCTGGCCGCCGGGGCCAATGTTTACGTGGAAAAACCGGCCGCGGCAACCTTGGACGATATTGACCTGATGCAGAAACACGCCGACGCCGCCGGAAAATTCGTCGCGGTCGGCTTCCAGCAGACCTATTCAAATAATCTCCATCAGGTCAAGCGTTGGATTCTGGATGGCGCCATCGGCAGGGTCCGCAAGATCAGCACCCTGGCCCTTTGGCCCCGTGACCACCACTACTACCAACGCAACGACTGGGTCGGCAAGCTCTACAACCACGGCATGCCGGTCCTGGATTCGCCGGTCAACAATGCTCTCGCACATTACTTGAACAACATGCTGTTCTGCTGCGGAGCGACCATGCAAGCCTCCGCGGTTCCGGTGAGCCTGGCGGCGGAACTTTACCGTGCCAATCCGATCGAGAGTTTCGATACGGCGCTTATTCAGGCGCGCCTGAACTGCGGGGCCGAACTCCATTACTATGTCAGCCATGCCTGTTCAGAAAGACAGAACCCGCAAATGCTGATCGAAGGCGAAAAAGGCAAAATTCTTTATGATATCGCACATTGCGAAATCGATTCAACCGAATTGCAAGCACAGATCGTATTTGAAGAATACAATCTGATGCGCCGCGAAGTTTTCAACGGCCTGAGGCGAAAACTCTCCGGCGACGCGGCTTTGATCTGCACTCTGGACAATGCCCGGAGCCACACCATGATCATCAACGCCTGCCATCAATTTTTCCCGATCTACGATTTTGACAACATCGAAGTTCTGCCGTTTGGTGAAGACAGCAACATTACGGTGGCGAAAAATCTGGAAAACCGCATGCGCCAAGCCTACGCCCAAGGCAGTTTCCTCGGCTCCGCTCCCGGAATGGTAAATTTATCGAATTACGCCAAATTCACCGGGGTGCTTCAGGCCGCGGCGGTCCCGGCGTGATTGACACGCGCTGATTGGTGCGATATTCTTTTGGAGTACAGCCGAACTGTTTCCGGAATATCCGGTGAAAATATTGGGGGTCATGAAACCCCGACCACAGGGCGATGTTGCAGACCTGGTAATTGGACTCCATCAGCAATAAACAGGCGTTCTCCAGCCGCGCCTGATTCAGCAGTTCATTGAAGGGAATGCCGAACAAGGCCTTGATCTGTCGTGAGGCGTGAGCTTCGCACCAGTCCAGTTTAAGGGCAATATCCACCAAGCCGATCTGGGATCGAAAATTGGTGTTGATATAATGTCTGATGAATTCTTTGGGGCCGATCTGTTTTGCCGCTACTTCCTGGTTCCCGGCAGCAAGAACGGCGACTGCTTGGGCGAGCATTGCCAGCAAGGGCTCCAGATGCTTCCGCCGTTCCGGGGTCAATACCGGCATGGTTTTCTTTAGCGCGGCTAACTCGTCCAGCGGTATCTGGCGCCTGGCCATCAGGTCTTGTTCGCGCAACGTGTCCGGCTTTCGAAAAGGCCCGGCATGCAATAAACCAAAATTCTGCTGTTGAAATTGAATCGGCGCGGAAATCTCCATCAGGCCATACGGGCATATTTTGGCAAAAGCCGCATGATGAATTTTTCCCCACTCCACGGCGTCGCGGTTGTCGAAGTTCACGCAATGCCGACGCTTGTCGGCACCGGAACGCTTGGCGCAATCACAGTATTTATTCAAATGCGCGCTACAAAGTTCCGCGAAAAAACTCAGCCCCTTGTCCGGCGCATGGCAAATCCGGCAGTTGAATTCCTTCTCCAGATAATCGACCACGGCAATGATTTCTTTCCGGTTCATAGCACCTCATAATTTCATATGAAACAAAAGATAACCGTCAATATCAAATAAGTCCACTATAATATCAAAAATATCCATTTATTTTTCCTGATTTTTGCAATATAATATATTCAGAGACATTATAAAGAAGGAAAAATGGAAAAATGAAGTTGAATCGTGATTATATTGCCCGCAGGGAGCGGGTGATGAAATGGTATGCGCCGGGCCGTTTGGGATTGTTTTATCACTGGGGATTTTTCACTAACGGCGGAATGACCGAAACGGGAGGAAATTATACCCCGCTGACTTATCCGAGCGCGGAGGAATTCGAAGCCGCGGCTCCCGAACCGGAAATTGTTGCCGGAAACATGGTTGGAACCGCACGTAAGTTCGGGGCGAAATATATTAATTTCACCTGTTTTCACGGCGCAAGCGGTTTCGCGGTCATGTTTCCGACCAAGCAACCGGAGTTTCTGCTCAAAACGAACAAAGACTATGTGGGCGCGCTGATCGACGAATGCGCCCGGCATGGCATCAAACCGATGTTTTATCTCTCCATGATCTGCGAACCGAAAAATCTGGAAGGCGGGCCGTATCTGGATGGAATCCGCACCCAGGAAGAGGCACGGGAGCTCTATGGGCGTTTGATCAAGGAAATGGGAGAGCGTTATGATAAATCCAAG
>JAVBRM010000121.1:0-14097 GCA_031548025.1 Victivallaceae bacterium
TTTTTAGATTTTAGCTTATTTGCGATGCTGAATGACGTTTTGTGGAACAAGGCGCTACTGAAGTAGCGACTTTTCCGCAAGGCGACAGTCAGTTCGCAAGAAGCAAAATATAATAGCAATTTGATTTTTATTTGGAATTAGTACAGGAAAATGCGGAATCAACAGTATAAAAGATAAATTTTTTCAAAAAATCGGCCGGCACTGGTGTTTTGCAGCACCGGCCGATGTGTTACGGGATAACGCGCAGCAGGTTGTCCGGGTGGGTGGCAAACACCGGCGAGAGGGGTTCCAGCAGCCGGACTTCAACGTCCTCAACCGCACGACTCAGGCGAATCGACCAGATTTCCGCTTCCGTGCTCTGGCGTTTCAGCTCGAAGACATGCGGGCCGTCAAAATCTTTCAGGACTTTCATCACTTTGCTGGCAGGGGTCAGGATTTCCGCGGTGACGGTTTCACTGATTTGACCGGCCACTTCCAGCTTGAATTCCTGCAAGCCTGCCGGGACGGCGAAGTAGAGGCGGGCTTTGTTGGTCGGCTTGAACATATTGACGTAGCCTTTTTCCGAGTTGCCGCAGACGGCCCAACGGAAGCCGGGGCCGGGATGGAATGTCGACATATGGAGGCTGACATTCATGGGCATTCGGTAAAGACCGGTAGTTTCGGCGGTAAAGCTGAATTCCTTGGTTTCGCCGGGAGCCATGACTCCGAGCTCGGTGGTTTTTCCGTCGGGGGTAATCAACGGGAGTTTGATTTCGCGCATTTTGCGGCGGGTATCGCGTCCTTCGAGCTTAAACTTGACTTCCTGCCCGGCATCGGCCCAGATCAGGAGGTTGAAGTCTTGGCGCAGGCACAGACCCGCGGCGTTTTCTGCCGGTTGAGCCGAAACGGGCTTCAATTGGCTGAAATCGACCAGGCCGGGCTTATTGTGATACGGGCGGTCATAGCCTTGTTCTTTGATATACTCGGCGATATCGACAGGCTTGCCGTCGACAGTGATAATGCCGGTAACATTACCCATATAAGTATTTGGAGCCCAGTTTTTAAATGCCATCAGGCGGCGTCCGGGGATAGATTTGACGGTGATGTTTTCGAATTTCACATTTCCGACCATGCCGCCGACGGGGCGGCTGTAGGTGAAGCTCAGCGGGGTGATGCCGCGGGCAGTGCCGGAGTTGGTAAAAGTACAGTCTTTGACCAGGAGTTCATAGAATTTTGCCAGATGGTTGCCGACGAGGAGCCCGCTGCTGCCGTTGTTCAGGAACTCGCATTCGCTGATTTCGACTTTGCCGGGATTGGTGCGGCCGCGGTCACTCGGCGGGGTGCAGGAGAGTCCACGCGAGCCGCCGATGATTTTGCAACGGCGAATCTTGAGGTCGATGGGGGTATTTATCTCGGTGGCGACCAGGATGCCGCCGCCGGAATTATTTTCCACGATGCAGTCCTCCATGACGCAGTTTTCCAGAACTTCCTGAGGACGATTGGGTTCAAAGTCGATTCCGGCAGCCGGGGCGGTGCCATGGGTATTTTTCAATACGCACTTGCGGATGACCAGATTTTTGGCGCTGATGACGCTGATACCCTGGCGGTGGTGGTTATCGCAAACGACATTTTCGATCAAGACGTTGACGCAGGCGCCAATGCCGTCCTTCGGCGGAGCGGTTTTGCGTTCGGTGATTTCGCCGCGCAGGGCACTGAACCAGTTGGCCCCCAGATAAATGCCGTCACCGCCGCTGGATTGGATGGTCAGGTCGCGGATAACCACGTTTTCACAGGCCCACAAAGCGATGGCGTGACGCCATTCCGAGAATTTGTATTCGGCTTTGTTCTGGTAGTCGGTTTTGTGCATTCGGATTACTGCTCCTGCCTCGCCGCGGATGGTGATGTTTTTCCGGTTATAACCGGAAATCATGCTGTCGCGGACTGCCTTATAACCGCCCTTGCGAGCGGTCAGCACCACATTTTCCGCGAGAACTATTTCCTGGTTGTCGACCAGCTCGATGGGGTCGAGAATCCAGTCGCTGCCGGTATTGTCGATGATCAGTTTTTTCACGCCGGAATTGATGGCGTTTTGAAGGCACTCGGTGGCGTTATCGGGATTGAATCCCCACCATGAGGCTTTGGCCTCGGTACGTTGTCCGGATTTAACTTCGGCGAGTTCCCGCGAAAAATCCGCCGCGGGCAGGGTCATGGCGCTACAGAGCGCCAGTACGCATAACATCGTTTTGAACATGATATCTCCTTTTTATGATGATTATTTTATTTGCGCCCGCCGCTCCAACTCCGGACATAATTCAAGCCCAAAGTTGCATATGGATTGAGGCGGTTTGGAATATTGATGTTTTTGACATGGCCGTCACAGAAACTGACATTGATGACTCCATTATGGCGGAGCGCATCCGGTTTGCCATTATTGCCGGTAGGGCTGACATATTCGATGACGCGGTAGTTGCCGGTGGTATTTGTGTCGGCTTTGGTGGTATCCATGACCAGATAGGCTTCCGACGGATAGAGAATTTCGCTGAATTTCGCCGATCTGATATTATTGTTGTTGGCCAGCCCGTTGCCGTTGGCTCCGCCGATATAGCGGAAATTATAACCATAGCCGGAGTTGGCCCAGGTGTTGCCGGTTACTTTGCTGTCTTGAGGATAAGTAGGCGAATTCTGGAAGCCGGGATCGACAAAACTTTTCACCGTAATGCTTTTCGTTTCAATCGAAAACGCGATCCACGTCCAGTCGACAGTACCGCGTTTGGTATTATGAATCGGGTAATAATCGTAATCCGCTACATACATGGTGATGGTGGCCGCCTGCTGTTTCAGGTTGCCGGTACAACTGATGCTCCGTGCTTTGTCCCTGGCTTTGTTCAGCGCCGGCAGCAGCATTGCCGCCAAAATGGCGATAATTGCAATGACTACCAGGAGCTCGATAAGTGTGAAATTTCTTTTCATTTTCTACCTCAATATTTTATTTAGTAATTCATCTTCTGTTAAAATTCCTGATTTTTCGGCCAACTCCGGGGGAGGGGGCTTGAGATTCTGAGAAGCCGATTCAAGAGTAATCGGCATCCATTCCCAATGAATGAGCTTGCGGTCATGAAGCGGGCAGCCGCAACTGCGGCTCAGGCGATAACCGGGTTTGATTATGGTCGGCTTTTTCTCCCGTCCGGTTCTCTGCTCGCCAACCTTATTTATCAACAGTTCCACCGTTCGGTCCGCCAGCTTGGATAGCGGATGGACAATGGTGGAAAGTGGGACGGGAGTAATATTGGCAACCTCGAGACCGTCGTTGCCGAAAACAGCGACATCTTCCGGCACCCGGTATCCCCGGTCGTTGAGCCAAGCGATGAATTTACCGGCCAGCATGTCTCCGGAGCAGACAAAAGCCCGCACACCGTCGGCCAACAAGTTTTCAATAACCCGCAGGAAATCCTTATTCCAAGTCAGGCTGATGATCCAGTCTTCCCGGGGCTCGATACCGGCGTCGCGCAAGGCCTGTTGGTAGCCTTTGATCTTATGGATATTGGGAAGAGCGATGGCGCAGAGCAGGCCGATTTTCCGGTGTCCGTGTCGCAGCAGATGGCTGGTCGCCGTGTAAAATCCGCTGTGTTGGTCGCTCGAAACATCGAAATCATTGTGAATACTGGCCTCAATGCAAACCATCGGAATGGGATAATCGGCCTGGCGGATGTCGTTCAGAGTATAATAACTGATAATGCCGTCCATCCCGCGGGAAATGAAATCATTGATGGTGTCCAGTTCATGTTTGGGGTCGGTAATGCCGACGAAATACCCCTGATATCCCTCCACCCGCAACTTAATGGACAATAAACGCAGCATTTCGCTATTGGTGCCGGTGGTATAGCACCCATGAATAACGCCGATGCTTTTGTCGCGCTTGCCGTTCAACTGAATGGCGGCGAAATTCGGGCGGTATTTCAAACTGCGGGCCAGCTCGAGGATCTTTTCCCGTTTTTCACGGGAAACCTTGATGCTGGAGTCCAGACGATCGTTCAGTACCGCCGAAACCGCCGGACGGCTGACGCCCGCCATATCGGCGATTTGCTTCATCGTAACTGGTTTCAACGGTGCCTGACTCATATTTTAATTACCCGCGTTATTTGCTTATTTTTATTATACAGCAGGCTTAAAATATTGCAATAGGGCAAAGAAGAAAAATCACTGTTTTTCAAAGAAATCAGGTAATGGGACTGAAAACCATAGAACCACGGAAAGTACGGAAATTCAGGGAAAGGGAGCGAGGAGTTGCGCACTCCTCGAGCTCCAGCGGCGGATACGATCCGCAGCGAAGATTCTGTTCAACAATATTGACCGGGGGTAAACCTGTTCAGCACAGGTTTTCCCCTCGACCCCATTTCCAGGCTTTACCGCTTTGACTATGTTCTACCGGCAGGATCGGAAAGAGGTTTGCAAAGGGAAAACCGAATCCGTTCGGTTGTCCCTTGCGAAAAAAAGACTTTTCTCTCAAAGAATCTTCGAAGCCTACGTTCGGCCGCTGGAGCTCGAGGAGTGCGCAACTCCTCGTTCCCCTTCCGTGGCTTCAGTGTATTCCGTGGTTTAAAAAAAATTTGACGCTGGCCCAATACGGAATCAGTGACTTTAAAAGAAATCGACCGGCACTGTCGTCTTGCAGTGCCGGCCGAATATTACTGAGTGAGGTTACTGAGCAACGCGCAGCAGGTTGTCCGGGTGGGTGGCGAATACTGGCGACAGAGGGGTCAGCAGTCGAACTTCGACATCCTCGACCGCGTCCGACAGGCGGATCGACCAGATTTCCGCGCCGGTACTCTCGCGTTTGAGCTCGAAAACTTCCGGCCCGTCGAAGTCCTGGCGGGTATCCACCACTTTGCCGGCGGCATCCAGAATTTCGGCGGTAACGGTTTCGCCCGGATAACCGGTCACTTCGAGCTTGAATTCCCGCAAGCCGTCCGGTACGGCAAAATAAAGACGGGTCTTGTTAGCCGGTTTGAACATGTTGACGTAGCCTTTTTCCGAATTGCCGCAGACGGACCATTTCACACCGGGGGCCGGAACGAACAGCGCCATGTGTAAATCGATATTCATGGGCAGCCGGTAAAGCCCGGCGGTTTCGGCGGTGAAACTGAATTCCTTGGTTTCGCCGGGAGCCATGACACCGAGCTCGGTGGTTTTGCCGTCGGGGGCAATCAGCGGGAGTTTGATTTCACGCATTCTGCGTTTGGTGTCGCGCCCTTCGAGTTTGAACTTGATTTCCTGTCCGGCATCCGCCCAGATCAGGAGGTTAAAGGCTTGGCGCAACCGCAACGTGCGGGCTTTTTCCACCGTTTTCGAAGAAACAGGTTTCAGGGTATTGAAATCAACCTGGCCGGGCTTGTTGTTCATCGGCTGGTCGAGGCCGTATTCTTTGATGTATTCAGCTACATCCATTGCTTTTCCATCTACAGTGATGACGCCGGTAATTTTGCCCAGGAACGTATTCGGAGCCCAGCTTTTGAACGCCAGCAGGCGGCGGCCCGGAATGGCTTTGACGGTGACATTTTCAAATTTAACATTGCCGACCATTCCGGCTTTTGGGCGAAGATAGGTGAAGCTGATCGGAGTCAGGCCGGGCATGGTTCCCGAATTGATGAGGGTGCTGTCCTTGATCACGATTTCATAGAACGTGGCCAGATGATTGCCGACAACGATGCCGCTGTTCTCCGTATCCCGGATCTCACAATCGGTTACTTCGATTTTACCGGGATTGGTACGGCCGCGGTCGGTCGGCGGAGTACAGGACAATCCCCGGGAGCCGCCGATAATTTTGCAACGGCGGATCTTGAGGTCGATGGGAGTATCGATCTCGGTAGCTACCAGGATTCCGCCACCGGCGTTATTTTCCACCACGCAGTCTTCCATGATGCAGTTTTCCAGGACTTCCTTTGCGCGGTTCGGCTCGAAGTCGATTCCGGCCATCGGCGCGGTGCCCTTGGTATTCTTCAGCACGCATTTGCGGATAATCAGATTTTTGGCGCTGATAACGCTGATTCCCTGGCGGTGGTGATCGTCGCAGATGACATTTTCGATCAGCACATTGACGCAGGCGCCGATGCCATCCCGGTGGTCCACCTTGCGGGTACTGATTTTGCCGTGCAGATTCGTGATCCAGTTCGCCCCCAGGTAAATGCCATCGCCGCCGCTCGATTTGATATTCAGGTCGCGGATGACTACGTCTTCGCAGGCCCACAGGGCAATGGTGTGACGCCATTCCGAATGTTTGTATTCCTTTTCGTTCTGATAATCGGCTTTGTGCATTCGGATCATCGCGCCGGGTTCGCCGCGAATGATGATATTTTTCCTGGCATAACCGGAGATCATGGCATCGCGAATATCTTTATATCCTCCTTTGCGGGCGGTCAGGATCACATTTTCCGCCAGGACGATTTCCTGATTGTCAACCAGTTCCACCGGATCCAATATCCAGTCGCTGCCGGTGTTGTCGATCACCAGTTTCTTAACTCCGGAGTTGATCGCAGCCTGGAGGCACTTGGTGGCGTTCTCCTTGTCAAATCCCCACCAGGAAGCCTTGGCCTCGGTACGTTGTCCGGTCTTTACCTCGGCCAGCTCTTTGGAAAAATCCTCCGCCTGCAGCATCATGGCGCCGCACAACGCCAACAAACACAATACTTTTCTGATCATTATTTTATTCCTGTCTTGATTGTTTCTTTACTTGCGTCCACCGCTCCAGCTCCGGGAGCCGGAAGCTCCAAGCGTCGCATAAGGAAGGAGGCGGTTGCCGATTTTCAGCGCGGCTGTATGACCGTCGCAATATAATATATTGAGCATCCCCTGGTGACGCAAAGCATCCGGCTTGCCGACATTCGAGGTGGGGCTCGCATATTCGATAACCCGGTAATTGCCTATGCGTTCATTATCGGCTTTGGTCGTATCCATGATCATATAGGCTTCCGACGGATAATAAATTTCACTGGTTTTGGCCGAACCTTTATCACTCTTATTCGTGAGATTATCGCCGTTCTTTCCGCCGATATAACGATAATTATAACCATACCCGGAATTCGACCAGGTATAACCGGCCGCTCTTTCATACTGGGGACTGCCCGGCAGGTTTTTGAGAGCCGGATCGGCAACCGTCTTATCGGTAATCTGTTTGGCTTCGAGCAACAGCCCGATCCAGCTCCAATCCACCGTACCGCGTTTGAAGCCGTAAACCGGATAATAGTCGTACTCCTGAATATACATGTTAATAGCGGTTCCCTGTTGCTTCATATTATTGAAGCAGGCCGCGGAATATGCCTTGTCCCGGGCCTTGTTCAATGCCGGCAGCAGCATTGCCGCCAGGATTGCGATGATCGCGATCACACCCAGGAGTTCGATAATTGTTAAATTTAGATTTCTTTTCATTTTTTCTACCTTGAATAATAGTTAAATTTTACTCGGTCTGTCGATAGTCGACCTATCGACAAACGACCGTTTAATCAGATGAACACCGGGGCGGTACGAAGGCTCGCGGAGCCATTTTATCAACTCCCGATAAGTCTGGTCGGCGCCTTCGTCCTGATTGCTGTCCAAGCCGCTCATTTGAATGTTTTCCATATGCTTGTACGAGGATACCGTCACCAGCGACAAATCCGCGGGAACCCGAATGCCGTGGTCATGGCAATAATTCAGAATTCCTTCGCCGTGCCGCAGAACGGGAATAATTAAAGCGGTAGGCCGTTTTTCCGGATCTCTCAAAATTTGGTCAACCAACTCATAATCGTTTACCGCTATATTCTGCCATTCATCTTCCAGGCAGGTGCAGACCCAGTGATCCGCCAACTCCAGGCCATGCTCGCCAACCAATTCCATAAAAGTATTCAAGCAACGCCGGGCCTGCGAATTGAATTTCGGTGCCTTCAGCGGGCCACTGTAAAATCCGATCCGGCGGTGCCCCGCTTCGAAGAGTCTGGAAAACGCCTCCCGGGTGCTCTGGGCATCGTCAAACATCACCGTATTGATACCCGGCCGGGTATAATGTGTTTCCAGCGACACATGCGGCACCCGGTTGTCGGCCAGCACGTCCAGAAAATCCGTGGCATACAGCGGAGACGCCACCACAAATGCGTCGATGGCCTTCTTGAAAACAAGTTCCAGTATATCGTAATTATTCTTTACCTCATAGTGCCAGGGAATGAATCGGATGAAATGTCCTTTGGACACCGCTTGCCGCAGTACCGTACCGAAAATAAATGGATCATTGAACCATTTATTATAGGATTCGGGGCTGTTAATGTCGATTCTGCCGATAAAGGCAATGTCGAGTTTGTCGTACTTCTGATACAAGGCTTCAGGAGCCACCACCGTACCGCTGAATTTACGGCGGATGATGTAGCCCTCGCTTTCCAGTAATGCCATGGCATTGCGCAAGGTGGAACGCGAGATACCGTACTGCTTGGCCAGTTCAAACTCATTCGGCAGCAACGTCCCCGGAGCCCATCTCTGGCCGGAGATGTTGTTCTTCATCTCATTGACTACCTGCATGTATACCGGTTCGCTGCGCTTCCAATGCATAATTTGACTCTCATGTTTATTTTGTATGCTTCCATACATAGTATACATGAAGGCCCGGCAAAGTCAATACCCCTTCGCCATGAAAAATTCGTTTTTTTTCAAACCGGGCTTGAAAAGTATACTCATTACTGGTATCTTAGCCTAATGCATTGCGCATAAAAAATGTAATCATAACAGGAAAGTATGAAAAAGAAGCAGAGAACATTCGAGAACAACGACGACCCTGGATCGCGATGGCGTGGGGTTGCCGTAACGGGACTCTGCTTGCCTGAGGCTTAGCAACGGTCCGTTTTAACAGCTCCACGCATGATTCGCGGTTCCGGTGTTGTGGCATCCGCCGCTAAACATGACAAGGAACAAACAATATGCTGATAAGTTACGATATCATCGATGGACGGGTCGTTGAGTGTCCACCGGATAAGTTGGGGCGCATTCAGGTATATACCACCCCAGACGAGGAGGACCGGAATTATCTGGTCCATGAGTGCGGTATCGACGAACACACCTTTTACTCGGCGCTGGACGAAGACGAAATTTCCCGTATCGAGTACGAAGCCGACCATATCGCCGTCATCATGAAGCAACCGCGCAACTACAAAGGCGACCGCAACCTGGAATTCCGGGTGGCTTCGTTCGGCGTATTCCTGTTCAAGGAGCGGACGATTATCCTGCAGGCGGAGCCGATGCATCTCTTCGAACACGGCAAAATGCCGTTGCGCGGAAATTCATCGCCGGGGGTGCTGCTGCGGTTGCTTTACCATTCAACCCATCATTTCCTTGAACACATGCGGGTAATCCGTTCGATCTCCGACGAAATCGAGCACAAGATCGAGCACTCGGTCACCAACCGTTCGTTGGTCAGCATGTTCACACTGCTCAAGAGTCTGACTTATTACCAGAGCGCCATCAGCGCCAACCAGCTGCTGGTGTTGAAGTTGAAAAGCGATTCGAAGAAACTTCACCTTACCGAAGAAGAAGAAGATTTCCTGGATGATATCACAGTGGAAAATAAACAGTGCGATAATCTGGCCGGGATTTATACCGGCATTTTGACCGGCATGTCCGACGCGCGGGTGTCGGTGGTCAGCAACAACCTGGCAATTATCATGAAACAGCTGGCGATCATCAACATCGTTTTTATGCCGTTGAACGTGATTACCGGGCTGGGCGGGATGTCGGAGTTTACCATGATGACCAGCCACGTCTGGTGGCCGCATGCCTACAGCGCTTTGATCATGGTCATGGCCGCCATCGGTTATATTACTTATCTGTTGGTCAAGCGGGTCGGCCTGGGTGAACAGCGCCCATCCAACAAAAGGGGAGGGCGTCATGATTAAGGAATTTAATATCTTCGCCCTGAAGGATTCGCCGAGTACCCGGCACAAAGCTCGCCGGACCTGGGATGTCATCTGCCTGATGATGGGCGTGGTGATCATCTGTTCGGTTCTGGTCTGTTTCCGGGAGGAATATGAGATCGGCGAACCGACAATGCATGGCTTTCCGCTGTTTTTTCTGGTATTTATAGGGTATCCGTTTCTGGAACTGATCAGTATTTTCAATATTATTTTCGGACTGGAAGGATCTCCGATGGTGCAATTCGTCATCCACGACCATCAGGTATTGGGGCTGGGGATGATCAATCTGACGGGATTGGCCGTTTTTTGGGCGGTGGTACGTTTTGTTTGCCTGAAAATGTTTGGAAGCATCTGGGTAACGGTCTGTTCCAATTTTATGATGATTTTTACCGGCTGGGGAATCCTGCAACTGTTATTCTATCTGATGGTGTTCTTGTGGGGGCATGGCGGTTTCGCCCCGCTTCACAATCACC
The DNA here is from genome assembly GCA_031548025.1 of Victivallaceae bacterium. Classification (GTDB taxonomy): domain Bacteria; phylum Verrucomicrobiota; class Lentisphaeria; order Victivallales; family Victivallaceae; genus UBA5239. The sequence goes on from JAVBRM010000121.1 coordinate 10,379, forward strand.
TGGAAGAAACCGAGCCGGAACCCGAAAAAGTGGTGATTGTCGATTCCAAATCGATGAGCAATCTCGAGCGGCAGCACCAAAAACAGGAAATGAAAAAAATAAAATAACTGTTGCATTTCCGGTTAACAAGGCTATATTTTTTAGATTACATACAGGAGAAAATCATGGATTATAAGACTTATTTCCGCAATTATCCGAGCCGGGACGGTTATTTCGGCGAATACGGCGGCATCCTGGTGCCGGACGAGCTGGTGCCGGTGTTTCATGAAATCGCCGACGCCTACAACTCTATCTGCCGTTCGGCCCAGTTTATCAATGAACTCCGCCGCATCCGCCGGGAGTTCCAGGGACGCCCGACTCCGGTATATCATTGCGAACGTCTCTCCCGTAAAATCGGTTCGGCCCAGATTTATCTGAAGCGTGAAGACCTGAATCATACCGGAGCCCACAAGCTCAATCACTGTATGGGGGAAGGGCTGTTGGCTAAATTCATGGGCAAGAAAAAACTGATCGCCGAGACCGGCGCCGGACAGCACGGCGTGGCCATCGCGACAGCTGCCGCGTATTTCGGTCTGGAATGCGAAGTTCATATGGGTGAAGTCGATATCGCCAAGCAGGCTCCGAACGTTGCCCGCATGAAAGTGCTGGGCGCCAAGGTCGTTCCGGTGAGTTTCGGACTGAAAACCCTGAAAGAAGCCGTCGATTCCGCTTTTGAAGCTTATCTGAAAGATTATAAAGATGCGATTTATTGTATCGGTTCCGTGGTCGGACCGCATCCGTTTCCGATGATGGTGCGTGATTTCCAGATGTGCGTCGGCATCGAAGCCCGCCAGCAATTCCTGGAAATGACCGGCATTATGCCGGAAGTGGTTTGCGCTTGCGTGGGCGGCGGCAGCAACTCCGCCGGTATGTTCTCCGCGTTCTTGGACGATCCGGTCGAATTGTGCGGCGTCGAGCCCTTGGGCATCGGTACCGCGCTCGGACAGCACGCAGCCAGCATGACCTACGGAACCAAAGGCGTTCTGCATGGTTTTGAAAGCATCATGCTGCAAAATGAAGACGGCTCGCCCGCACCGGTTTACTCCATCGCCAGCGGCCTCGACTATCCGAGCTCCGGCCCTGAACACGCATTCTGGGGTACGAGCGGCCGGGTCAACTATGTTACCGCCAGCGACGCGGAAGCGGTCGACGCGTTCTTCAAGCTGTCGCGATATGAAGGCATCATTCCGGCGCTCGAAAGCTCTCACGCCGTCGCCTATGCCATGAAGCGGGCCAAGGAAATGCACACCGGTGCGATCCTGGTCAACCTGAGCGGACGCGGTGACAAGGACATCGATTACGTCATCGAAAATTACGGCCTCGGCGAAAACTACAAATTCCCCGGGGATTGATAACATATGCCCCGGAAGATTCTTTTTATCCATCCGAATTTTCCGGGGCAGTTCAAACATCTGCTTCAATATTGCGCCGAGCGTGGTGAATATGTCTTGGACTTCATCACCGAGGCGTTGCCGGTTGATTATCCGGGAGTCCGGATTCACCGGGTTACCGACAAAACTTTGAGTCGTCCCGAAAGTACCGCCGTGGTTATGCGTGAAATGGCCGCCCGGGGTTACCGACCGGACCTGGTGATCAGTCATTCCGGCTGGGGAAGCGACCTGAAAGTGCCGGAAATCTTCCCCCTGGCCAAACTGCTTTGCTATCCCGAATGGTATTATCAGGCGGGCAATAAACGCAACTACCCGATTTTAAAAGCGTTGGAATATTGTCATGTCGCCATGGTACCGACGCAGTGGCAGAAACAACGTTTTCCGGTTCGGTTTCAGAATAAAATCCGAGTTATCCATGAAGGGGTCGATACTGTTTTTTTTAAGCCGCAAGCGGATGCGGTATTTACCTATCACGGGCGCAGTTACACTGCTGGAGAAGAAATCATCACCTATGCCGCGCGGGGGTTGGAGCCGATTCGGGGATTTCCGGAATTCATGCGGGCTTTGCCGGCGATTTTGGCGGCCCGGCCGCAGGCCAAAGTCATTATCGCCGGGGACGACCGGGTTTGCTATGGCGGAACCCATTCATCCGGCAAAGGATGGCGGGAGGTCCTGACCGATGAATTAAAACTACCGGTGGAGAGAGTTATTTTCTGCGGTAAATTGCCCGAGGACTATTTTCTGAAATTGCTGCAGATATCGGCCCTGCATATTTATCTGAGCCGGGATTTTGTACTGTCTTGGTCGTTGCTTGACGCGATGAGCTGCGGTTGCCTGATTTTGGGGAGCGATACCGCCCCGGTGACGGAGGTACTGAAAAGTCGGGTTAACGGAATTACCTGCGATCTGAACAGCTCGAGTATTGCCGCCGCCACGATTGAGGCGCTGGCCGGATTGGAAGCTTTGAGCCCTCTGCGCGAACAAGCCCGACGGACGGTTGTCGAGCACTATAACAGGACGGATTGCGTCCGCAAACAATACCATTTGATAGGAGAACTGCTGAATGAAAATCACGACTGAACGTCTTTATTTGCGGGAAATGACCGCCGGTGATTATGCCGACTTGGCGGAAATTCTGCAGAATTCGAACGTCATGTATGCCTACGAACATGCTTTCAGCGATGCGGAAGTACGTGAATGGCTGGATAAACAGTTGCGGCGTTACCGGGAGGATGGATATGGTTTGTGGGCGGTGATCGAGCGTAACAGCGGCGAATTCATTGGTCAGTGCGGCTTGACCCGGCAGGATACCGGAGTCGGCACGGAGATCGAAATCGGCTATCTTTTTAAAGAAAAATTCTGGCATCGCGGTTACGCCACCGAAGCCGCTGTCGGGTGTCGTGATTATGCGTTCCGGAAGCTGAAAGTCCATCGTGTGGTGAGCATTATCCGTGATAGCAATGTCGCCTCGCAGCGGGTCGCCCAGCGCGCCGGAATGCGGCTGATGGGCGAAATGGTCAAGCATTATTACAATATGGACATGCCGCATTTGATTTACGGGATACGCAACCCGGAGGTCCGGGTGGAAGACCACCAGGCCGTCTGGCATGAACGCTTCGAGCGTCTGCGGGAGTTGGTGAAGCCGTTGGGCCTGCCGCTTGAACACGTCGGCAGTACCTCGGTGCCCGGTCTGGCGGCCAAACCGGTCATCGACGCCGACCTGATTCTCGACGACTGGAGCCGCCTTGATGAATTGAAAAAGTCACTCAAAAAGCTCGGTTTTTACCATGTCGGCGATTACGGACTGGAAGGCCGCGAGATGTTTACCCAGACCCTGCGCTTGGATTTCCCCCACAACTTCTACCTTTGCCGACTTGGTTGCGAAGCTCTGGAAAATCATCTGAAACTCCGCAATTATCTGTGCGCGCATCCCGAAGCCGTGACCCGCTACGGCGCGCTAAAAAAATCTCTGGCGGAAGAATTCCCCGACGATGTCGACCAATATTGCGCCGCCAAAAGTGAACTGATTGCTGAATTTCTCCTCGCCGCCGGCATGAACTCTGAATCCGTCAGCGGCATCAAAGCCATCAACAAATCATTCGCTACGGCGGACAAGAGATAAAAGGGGAAAAGGGAGATTAGTCAGGGAGGAGCTGTCTCGTTCTCTTTGAAGCGAATTCTTGGCAATTTGATGTCGGGATCATGACTTTTCGTGATCCATTCCCTGCTTGCGTCCGAAAAATAATGCACGATTTGATGCAAAAACTTAACTTTTTGGCGGAACTCCCT
>JAVBRM010000018.1:0-66183 GCA_031548025.1 Victivallaceae bacterium
TATTGTCATACAATCACCACTTTCGAGCAGCACCCGGATCAGTTGGCGACTATTGCCGTAAATACTTTGTTTGAGCGGATGCAGAATCCGCAGGCCCCGGTCAAGGAACTGCGGTTGAAGCCGCAGATTGCAATAAAAGAAACTTCCAAACCGTTAACGAGAGGTTGATTAAATGGCACTGAAATCTGAAAAATTTACACTTATCGAACTCCTGGTCGTGATCGCGATTATCGCCATATTGGCGGCAATGCTTCTGCCGGCTTTGAACAGCGCCCGCGGCAAAGCCCGTGCCGTTGAATGCATGAGCAATATCAAAGGTCTCGGCAGCGCCTCTTCACTGTACTCCGGGGATTATGGCGATTATATTGTGCCGGGTTCAACGGTTCAGGGAGTTGACAGCTACGCCAGCGGCGGTTATAATAACTCCGAGTATTGGTATTATAAGTTTATTCCCTATATGGGAGTTGAAGGGTTTTATAAATTCGATCAAGTATTATGGGGGTTTCCGCGTGAGCGCAATCGCAAGCGGTTGTGTGTGGCAAATCCGATTCCGGTAAAAAATACGAATATATCCTGGAATGTTTATTTGGGATGGGGTTATCCGACTGGTGCGAACATGGGGAAACCGGTCGGTACCGACCGTGAGTACCGCAAGTTATCCATGATCAAGCGCCCAAGCAGAATCATCAGTCATGGCGATTCGCATATTTACACCGGGTTTGAAAATACGGTGCCGGCTTTGCCGCTTATGGCCGCTTCCTCAACTACGACGGCATATCCGCATAGCGGTAATACCGGCAATTTCGGGAATGTCGACGGGCATGGCGAGGCGATTTCCTATAATGCCATGCGCGGCATGGAGCAGGTTGGACCTTCAACCTATACGGTGATCAACAGCCGGATTTATTATGTAACGAAATAACATGTAAGGAACAATACTTATGAGATGGGGAAAATTATGTTGCAGTGCGGCGGTTTACGGTCTGGCAATGGCTGCGTTATTCGGGCAGAAATTCGATTTTGAAACTCCGCTTTTGAAGCCGGAAAAATACGGCAATGCCTTTGCCAATCCGGCCGGCAATTTCCGCTATGATGACTCCGGTGAGAATGCCCGTTCCGGCAAGGGGGCGATGTTTCTCGGGCAGGGCGGCAGGCTTACTTTTGATTACGGCGCCATCAAGGTTGGATCGCGTTACCGGCTGAGTGTTTATCTGAAAGGCAGCGGCGAGGGCGTCGCCGAAATTCGCTGGATCGGCGATCAGCACAAGGTATTGCATGTCGAAAGACGCGGCATGAAGCTTTCCGCTGATTACAAACGTTTGAATGTGGTGTCAACTGCCCCGGAAGGAGTCAAACGAGCCTATCTTGATTTTCGTCCCGGAGGTGAAAATTCACAGGTGTATCTGGATGATATGTCGGTTGAAGAGTTTACCCCCGACGCCAAGCCGGTTCTGCTGGATTTCGAGGAGGCCTTGACCAAAGCGCGCGGCCTGGGAGCGCATTTTGTCAATCCGACCGGTTCATTTGTGTATGACGATTCCGGCGAGAATGCGTATCGCGGCATCGGCGCCATGAAGTTGAGCGGCAATGGCCGTATTACGATCGATTATAAGAACCTGAGCGCGGAAACACGTTACCGGCTGAGTGCGTTTATGAAAGGGCAGGGCGAGGGGTGTCTGGAAATTCGTTGGCTGGGAGAAAGCAACAAGGCACTGGGTGGTGCTCAATATGCCATGAAGCTTAGCGGCGAGTATAAAAGACTGACGCTCAGCGGGACCGCTCCGACGGGAGTCAAACATGCTTACCTGATGTTTTATTCGAAGGGCGAAAACGCGGAAATATTGGTGGATGATATCGATATGGAAGCTCTGGTCCCGGAGAAAAATCCGGCCTTGCTGGATTTTGAAGAACCCTTGACCAAGGCGCAGTCCGTCGGCAAACATTATGTCAATCCGACCGGTGATTTCGAGTATGATAATTCCGGCAACAACGCTTATCGCGGCATCGGTGCGATGAAGCTCAATGGCAAAGGGCGAGTGACGGTGGATTTCAAAGGAATCGAAGCTGGAAAAACCTATCAGTTGAGCGGTTATTTCAAGGGCGACGCCACCGCATTGATGCAGATCCAGTGGCGGGGCGGCAAAGAATCCAAGCTCGAGACCAAGTCATTTAAGCTGACCGGCGAGTATCAATTGTGCAAGGTAACCGGAAAGGTTCCGGAAGGAGCGACCGGCGTATATCTGCATGTGTTCGGCAACACCGAAGGCAAGAGTTTTTATCTCGACGATTTGCGCTTTGAAGAATTGGCCTCCGACCCCGATGCGCCGTCGATTACGGCGACCTTTGCCGGAGAAAAAGAGCGTTTCAGTATTTATGAACCGGGCGAACCGGTCAAAATCATAGTTCGCGGCGACGAAAAAATCAAAGCGGATGATGTTCTGGAGTGGAAACTTTGCGATTATCAGAACCGCGAGCTCAAGCAAGGAAAAGTTGATTTAACCTTGCAGCAGTTTCAGGAAGGCTATGAATTTACGCCGGGCGAGGTGGCGGATGCCGGATGTTATTTTCTCTACATGAAGCTGGCCAAATCCGGCGCGACGATTCCCTACAAAGGCTCGCGCCTGCCGGGGTATGTGACCTTCGGCGTCTTGCCGAAAATCGAAGCATTGAAGATCGGCAGCGCCGAGGAATCGCGCTTCGGCGGGCAGGGGACAAATTTCATTGGCAGCGGCAAATTCATGGAGGGCGATTCATACCGCCCTTTTTACCCGACCGTCGGCATGAAGTGGATTTATAATGGCCGTTCGCTGAACTCGCTGGAACCTCAGCCGGGAGCGTTTAAAGTACTCAGCCCGGAAGAATATCGCGGCAAGACTGTTCCATACTCCGCAAGCAACCAAATGGTGGAAATCCAAGACCTGCACGGAATTCCCCAACATCTTTTAAACTTACCCGAATACGTAAAAAAAAACTCCAAATGGTCTAACGTCTTAGCTCAGTCTTTCCCCCTGAAAGACACCGCCGGTTATACCGAACTGGTCGGCCGGGTCGCCCGGGACCTCAGGAACCGGAAAGATGTTTTTTTTTCTCATCTGAAACGCAATTATTATCAACTTCACTGGGAACCGGACTGGCACTGGGACGGTACCGAGGATGAGTTCATCGAAACTTACCGGGCGGCTCGTGAGGGAATCCGTGCCAACGACCCGGATGCGTGGCTGCTGGGCGCCAATTATGGGGTCATCGGCCGCGGCAACCGAAAAATGGAGTCCATGTTCCAAAAGGGACTCGGCAAATATCTTGACGGCATCCTGATTCACCTTTATTTCCTGCCGGTGAGCATGGAACCCGAGGCGGCCGGATTGCACAACGATTGCCGCAAAATCAGGCAGTTGGCCGATAAATACATCCGGCCCGGAGCTCCGATCATCAACACCGAATGGGGCGTCGATTATCGCGGCGATACCCGCGACCTGACCCATGATCTGTTGATGAATCATCTTTATCGTTTTACCCGCGGGCATATCATTGCGTTGGGGGAGGGATTTGACGCGACCTGGTTCTTTTATACCACCGATTATTGCAGTTATACCAGCAACGGCGGTGAACAGGGGTATGGAATTTCGTTCAACACCTCCAGCTATATCGACAAGCACAAATTCGGCGCGGCCTCGCTCGAGCCCAAACCCACCATGATGGCTGCCGCCGCCATGACCCGTCTGTTGGAAGGTACCAAAACATTGGGGCGGCTGGCTCATCTCGACTCCAATATTTTTGCTTATGCTTTCCGGCGCGGAGATGACAATCTGATTGTCGTCTGGTGCCCGCAGGGAGAGCGCCAATTGCAGTTACCCGTCGGAGTCAAGGCTGTAACCGTCTACGATATCATGGGCAATCCCCGGCAGGTTCAGACTCCGGACGAAACCTTGAGTCTGACCGTGGGACGTTTTCCTCAATATATTCAAGGGAGCGCCGACCGGGTATTGCCGGTGGCGGACCGCAATGCCGATAGCATCTTTTCGGCAACCCGCGCCGCTTTGCCGCCGGGGGCTGAACTGAAGTCATTACTGCGTGGAAAGATACCCGCACAGTTACAGTTGAACCGAAATGCAATCACCAAAAATGTACCGGAAAATCTTGCTGCCGGTTTTTATGAGTTGGCGGCTTTGGATAAAAACGGCCAGTGTCTTGAAAGTATGCTGTTGGAAGTTACCGGGCTTTGTGAGCTGGGAAAAATCCGGGAAGGATTGGATAAAAACGGTAAACTGAAATTCGATTTACCGTTGCGCAACTTGACGAAAAAACAGATGGATTTGGTGATTCGGGCCGAATTTGACGGCGAGGTGTTTGCTGAGTTTCCAGCTAAAGCCGGAGCTGAAAGTGAAGTCACCCTTGAAATTCCCGGCGGTAAGCTGGCATATGACGGTTTGAAACAGAAGATATTGAAGGTTTCGGCGCTGGTCAATGGCGGCGTTCAGAAATCGGCGGAACGTCATTTCGGCATGGTTATTCCGAAGCCGCTGGGGCGGATCGAGATCGATGGAAATATCGATGACTGGTACCCCGGATTTTTTACCCGCTATCATGGTGCGGAGGCATTGACATACCAGAGTAAACGGCATCGCGGAAATGCCGATTTTTCCGCAAGTTATGCTTTGGGCTATTCCGGCAATGACCTGTATCTGGCGGTAAAGGTTCTGGACGATGTCGCGATGAATACGGTCAATCCGCAGCAGCCGTGGCGTGAAGATTCATTGATCATTGCTTTGGGGCGTGATTCCGACAACAATGGCGAATTCAAAATTAACCGAAAATTCAGTTTCACCCGCGACCAGGACGGAACTGCCCGAATTCAGGAAATTTTAGGTACGCCGCCCAAGCATACGGAACAACTTTCCCCGGAGGCGATCAAGTGTGTAATCAACCGCAATGAAGGGACTAGGGCCACTGTTTATGAATTGAAAATTCCTCTGAGCCTGATCTCCGAAAATCCCCGTCAGGACAATATCGGATTCGGAATAACTCTGCACGATGTCGATACCGTGGACGAAGTGAAAAACGACCAGCACCGGGAGATGAGCCTCCTGGGCGGAGTTCCGTTGTTCATGGGCAATGCCAAACTGGCGACCTTGCTGATTCCGCCGGAAGCAAATCGCGCCGTGAGCATTTGGGATGCCGCCGAATTATTCAAGACCCCTCAATACGAGCCGTCGCCGTTCGCCGACAGCGAAGTACCCGGTATCAAAGCCATACTTTACAACGGTTATCCGCTGGCTGATGGACGCCCAAGCAAGGTATTTGCCTACTATGGCGTGCCGGAGACCACGCGCCCGGCCAATGGATTTCCGGCGGTGTTGATGGTTCACGGCGGTGGCGGAACCGCTTTTGCCAAATACCTGAAAATGTATGTGGAGCGCGGTTATGCGGTGCTGGCGATGGACCTTTACGGCAAGCGCCCACTGGGACTGGAGGACAAGAAGCGTGAAAGCATTCCGGATGGTTCCGCCGATCAATGGGAATTGCGCAGTATTGCCAATATCATACAGGCGAATTCTCTTTTGCGGTCCATGCCGGAAGTGGATAAAAACAATATCGGCCTGGTTGGTATCAGTTGGGGTGGAGTTTTCGGATCGGTGGTGTCGACATTGGATACCCGGCTGAAATTCATTGCCGCGGTATACGGTTGCGGCTTCTGGAATGCCGGGGATGCCAGCTCGAACTTCGGCAAAAGCCGGCGCTCCCGCTGGTATGATCCGGGTAATTTCCTGGCACATGCCCAAGTCCCGATCTACTGGATCATCGGTGCGGACGATCAGTCATTCGGCGTAAATTCATGGGCGAAAACCACCATGGCCGCGCCCTCAACCGTAAACCGGATTCTGTTGCCGAAACAGTCGCATTCGCATGTCGGTTTTGAACTCAAGCCGACCTTCCGGATTGTCGACGCCGGGTTGAAGAATGAAACGCCGTTACCGCTTCTGGGACCGGTAACCGTTCTGGACCGGAAAATCAGCGCTCCGGTTCTGGAAAAAGGCAAAGGCATTCAGAAAGCGGTCTTGTTCTACTGCGACGATCCGGCGGGAACCCCGCAGCAGAAACGGCAGTGGAAAAGCGTGGATGCGCGGTTGAACGGCAATACGGTCGAAGCTGAAATTCCGGACGGAGCCCGTTGCTGGTTCCTGAATGCCTACGACGATGAAAATAGCGGAGCAACCGCCCCATTAACCAAAGAATTCATCGTCGATTGAATTTGAAAAATCGGTATTTGAGTATTAACTTTATTTTTCATCAAATTTTAATTGAGGAAATATCAAGGTTATGAAAATATTGCTGTTGGGCGATTCGATCCGGATGGGCTATTGTGAATTTGTCAAAGAAAAAATGGCCGGAAAAGCTGAGGTTTACTTCCCGGCGGATAACGGCCGCTTTGCCCAGCATACCTTGCGGCAGCTCCAGGATTGGAAAGGCGCTTTGAAGCTCGGCGAAGACATTGACGTGGTTCATTGGAATAACGGGCTGTGGGATTGCGGGCACCTGGGGCAGGGGGCCGGCAACGAAGCCTCCGCCGGAGTCGACGCTTTGACCGGCCAGAAGGTTGTCTATGAAGACGAATGCCTTACCCCGCCGGATATTTATGGCTATATGATCGAACGGGTCTACAAAAGGATCAATACGCTGTTTCCAAATGCCCGGGTGATTTTTGCCTACACCACCCCGGTGATCGAGGAGAATGCTCCGGCCACTCTGATGCGCTACAATTCTGAAATCAAGATATTCAATTGGATCGCGTATAATGCGCTTCAGGAATACCCGGTCCTGTTCAACGATCTTTACACATTTGCAAAAGAAAATCTGCAGAGTCACTACCGCGACTGGGTTCACTACACCCCCGAAGGCTCCCAGCTCCTGGCAAATCAAATCAGCGATTTCATCGAAAAAATGCCCGAGTAATTTATAAGTGAGGTCGCCAAAAAAATCAGCTTCTTTTTCGGTTGCCCCTATTGATATTTTTTGTTGAATGTATTATAATATATAGCAATGGCTAACAATGGCTAAGTTTGATGTTTAATTTCAATTGGAAATATCGATGAAGAAAGCTGAAGGACCGACCGCGGAATATATGAAGATCCGGCGTTATGTGATGACGATGATTCTGCGCGCCAGAGACAAATCGGTCCGCATTCCAACCGTGGTTGAGTTGGCGAAAAAATTCGGCGTCAGCCGTCCGACCGTCAGCAAGGCGATGAAAGCCCTGACCGAGGACGGTTTCATCATCGCACGTCCTCGCCTCGGCAGTTTCACGAATCCGGCGCGAAATATAACTCCCCAGGATGCATCGTCCAAGGCTATTATAGGGGTTCTGGAAGGTGATGGAATGATCGCTCATTATACCTCCTATCTGGCGCGGCGGCACGCATATATGATGTTGGAACTGGCTAAGTTGCCGGTAATAATCCATCCGTTGTCCCTGACTTCGCACAAACCGGAATTGGCTATTCGGGATATCGAGGCGGAAACGCTTGACCTGCTGATTTGGGTGGAGCCGAGGAAGGAGAATCTGCCGGTCATTCAACAGTTGCGCGCCGATGGGCATAAGGTTATTATTTCCGATTCATCTCTGAACCTGCCCGGAATTGTTCGTATGGATTATTTCGAGGCGGGTTATAAGATCGGCAAGCTCCTGATTGCGGAAGGACGGAAAAATCTGGTTTATCTCGCCGCGGTCGAAAAGCAGACCATTCAGTTGCATGGCTTGGAAAAAGCTTATGAGGAAGCCGGAATCAAGCTCAATGAAAACCTGTTTCTCCGGGAGTTTAATACCTGTTTCGATGATCTGGAAAAAATTCTGCGGTTCGCGCCGCAGGTCGATTCCCTGTTCACCACCATTCCTTCGAACCCGGTGATGTTCGGTATCCTGCAAAGAATCCGGCCTGATTACCGCGAAACGATGAGCGTGGTGGTTCCGGATGTACGGGATGGTGGTTCTGATTTCAATGGATACACTTATTTATATTCATTTGAGGAAAGCGCCCGGGTTCTGGCGGGTTTGGTGAGGCGAGCGCTGGCCGGGGAACCGCTTCCGGAAGAAGTGATTTCAATTCCACTGGAAATTAAACCGGTTCAAGCTGAATTAGTATAATTTAACCGAAAAGGAGTTTTATGAACAGTCAACAATCGGATATGAAATATTTCACGCTCATTGAGCTCTTGGTGGTAATCGCCATTATCGCTATTCTTGCCGCCATGCTGCTGCCGGCCTTGAGCGCCGCCCGTTCGAAGGCCCGTACATCCCAGTGCCTGAACAATCTCAAACAAATTGGTTTGGGCATGGCCATGTACGCCAATGACAACGGTGACCGTACCCTCCCTTTCGGATATACCAGCGTAACGTGGTATAGTCTTAACGCCCTCCCGAATTACATGGGAATTAAAATTATCGATAAAAACTATCCGAGATACTGGCCGGTCTCCAACCTGTGTCCGTCGCAACAATTTTTCCCGGCTCAATATCTTTACTCAGACCCGTCAACCGGCGCTTATGCCGTGAACCGTCATTATGGACTGATTACCCAGAATAAACCGCCCGACACGGTTGTTCCCGGCGATACGACCCGTTATTATTCATTTTTCCATTATATGCGGGTACGCCGGCCCACGGAAAAGGTATTATTTGGAGATAGTACAGAAAATGGGATGGTTTATCTTTACGCTTACGATGTCGTCGCCTGGGGGGACATTTATCGTCACGGCAGCGGCCGCCCCTATACCGGAACCGTCAACACTGTCATGTTCGACGGCCATGTGGAAAACAATAATCACACCATTCGTTCCTACAGGGTCGGCGGCGTAAACGTCCACGCGAACGCGATCAGGTATTTTCCTTACGCCGTGCGCAACAGTGAAATCGTCTGGTAGAAATTTCAGAAATAAAAGAATCAAATAGGAGTTTTAAACATGAAGAGAATTATCGTATTGCTGTTGGCCTGGAGTTGCCTCGCCGCGTTCGGCGCGGACAAGGCGTTGTTTGAATGCGCGTTCGGCGCGGACTCCGATATTCGGGATTGGGTATGTTATCAAAAACTTAAGACGGTGATCGAAACGCAGCCTGACGGCGGCAAGGCGCTGAGGTTACAGTTGGACGAACTGGGTACGGCTTATCTGCACAGAAATTTCCCGGCGGGAGCCGTTACGGGACGGCGGATTCGCCTCAGCGCGGAGTTTAAAGGTGAAAAAATCGTGTTGCCCAAGGGCGGCTGGACCGGCGCCAAATTCATGTTCGCCTGGACCGGCGCCGACGGCAAGAAGAATTGGCCGCAGAGCCTGATTAAAGACGGTTCGTTCGACTGGGAGGCGAAAAGTTTCACCGTTACGCTGTCGGATGGGGTCAAAGACGGTCGGTTGTATCTCGGTTTCGATAAATCATCCGGTACTTTGTGGGTACGCAATTTACGGATCGAGGTGCTTGATTCGATACTCGATCTCGCGCCGGTCGCCAACATGGGGCTGAAGGACGAAGTCGCCGGTGACGGTGTTGGCGGCTGGTCCGACCAGGGGCCGGAAAACGACGCCGCGAAATTTCCGCCGAAACAGCGTCTGTTTGCCAATGTGCCGTTTGAACCGATCAATCTGGCGAAAAACAACGGCAAGGCGGTGATGGTCTTCAAGTCCGGACGTTTTCCGCAAGGTTTGGAATCCGCGTCTTTCGATCTCGCCACCGCCGGCAAGACCGGGCGCTGGCTGTATCTGCTTCACACCGTCTGCTATGGTCAGGGCAATGAAACGGTCGGCTTCATCGACCTTGAAGACGCCGACGGCGGTCCGCGCTCGCTGCCGGTGGCCCTCGGGCGCGACGTCGCGGATTGGTGGAACCCCAAACCACACAGCAACGCCGTGGTCGGTGCGACCTGGGAACCCGCGCCCGGACGCAGGGTGGGAGTTTATGTTTCCCGCTTCGACCTGGGCGAGGGAAAGCCCGCGCCGAAACGTATTGTTTTCCGTTCCGCAAACGGCGCGGCGATTTGGATTGTGATGGGTGCGATAATGTCCGACACAGCCTATACCTTCCCCGGAAGTGCCATTTTCACCATCAAGGCCGACAAGGTTTGGAAACCGGTTCAACGCCCGGAAATTCCCTTGCTTGCGCCGGGGTCGGCGCTGGACCGTTCCGCCTTTCTGCCTGCCGGTCCGGCGGGGAGCAAAGGCCGGGTGATCGTCAACGCCGCCGGGCATCTCGCCTTTGCCGGCGAACCCGATCGTCCGGTCCGGTTCATGTCCGATTGCATGAACTGGGGCAATCTTCGACGCAGTTCGAAAATGTTGGACAGCCGGGAAAAAATCGAGCGTTACGCCCGCGAACTCCGCGCCAACGGCTACAACATGCTCCGGTTCCATTTTTTGGATGTGGCGCTTTCCCTTGGCGCACCGGCGGATGGCGAATTCCTGCCGGACGTGCTGGAACGATTTGAATACCTGGTTTATTGCCTCAAACAAAACGGCATTTACATCAACCTGGACGCTATGACCGGCGGTTACCGTACGCTTGATCCATGGCATCCAAACACGCCGAATAGGTATTTCGCGTTCAAACTCCATTTTGATGACGACACCCGGACAAACTGGCTCTGCGTGGAAAAGATTCTCACCAAGATCAATCCCCACACCGGAACCAGGCTGGCGGAGGATCCGGTCCTCGCCATGGTGAACGGCAAGAATGAACAGGAGTTTGGGTTCAGTCACTTCATTCCCGCCGATCCCGGTCCGGTGGCGCTGGCGCGCTGGCATGGATTTTTGCGTAAACGGTATTCCGATATCGCCGCGTTAAAAAAAGCATGGGGAATCGATGCCCCGGCGGTGAACGATTTCACGGAAATCCTGTTTTTTACGGTGGCGGACAATGACCGGCGGACTGGCAAGGGCGGCGACGCCTGGCGCTTCCGGCGGGAGGTGGAGCGCGATACGCAGACCTGGTATCGCACGGAACTCCGGCGCATGGGGTACAATGGGCTGTTCGCCAATTACGACATGGCCAAAAATTGGCATTACGCCGGGCTCCGCAACCACCTCGAGGCCGTCAATATGCACTATTACCACGCCCATCCGAGCAAAGGGGTGCGGGCCGGTTCCAGCATTACCCAGGCGAGTTCCATCGCCGGGCTTGCGACCCTGGTCCGCGGCGGCATGAGCGGCCGTGTGGCGGGAAAACCATTCATGGTCACCGAGTATGCCAACGTGTTTTGGAACCGCTACCGCTACGAACAGGCTTTCGTCAACGCGGCTTACGGCGCCTTCCAGGGCTTCGACGCCCTGACCGCTTTCGCCAGTTCGGTGCAGCTCACGCAGCCATTCCATATCCGCCCCTTTAACAATGCGCATGACCCGATTCAGCGGGCCTCGGAATTCCTGTCGTTTTTCCTGTTCGAGCGCGGCGACGTGCGCCCGGCGGACACCAGTATCCGGATCGTTGACGACCTGGATAAACTCTACGAAACCAACGATATTGCATTATCCTACGGGCTTTCCGCGTTGCAGTCCAAACTGTTTCTCGTGACTGGGCTGTCGATCTCGGCGATCGAAAAGGACGCACCGCTGTATCCGGCGAGAAAACACGAAGTCCTCGTGCCTCGCCAAGGCGGCGGCGCGTCCGTAATCAAGGCCCTCGGTACCGCCGGTTTCGCCGAAGTCGCCGACGGCGCTGACAGCGGAGCGTTCGATCCCGACGGTCTGCTGAACGAACTCAAAAAACGCGGCTTCCTGGCAAAGGACAACCGCAGTGTTCTTTCCAAAGATATTTTTGAAAGTTCCACCGGTGAATTGTTTCTGGATGCGAAAAAGAACTTCATGTCGGTGAAAACCCCGCGCCTGCAAGGCGTTTGCGGCGAAGCCGGAACCAAGGCCGATTTCGGTGCGTTGCGGATCGACGAAATGACCGTGAAAGGCAACCTGGCGCTGGTATCGGTGGACGGCGAAAAACCGCTCGCGCAATCGGAACGAATGGTACTGGTGTTCGCTACCGACGCGCTCAACGAAGGCATGGTTTTCGAGGAAAAGGAACGCTTGACCCTGAACAAAGTTATCAATGGGGCCGACAATATGGCCACCCTGATCGAAACCGGTAAATTCCGGGTGACAATCCGCCACTCGCGCGCCGCCGAGCTGAAGCTCTGGGCGCTCGACCTGGCCGGCAACCGCAAATCCGAAGTAGCTCGCATCGGCGGCGGAACAAACGAAGCGGCATTCGCCGTGGATACAGCGGCATTGCCGAACGGCCCGTCCCTCTACTTCGAACTGGCGGTGAAATAAGAGCCCCCCACTCCTGGCGGGTCAAATCCGCGATTTCATCGAAAAAATGCCCAAGTAAAGCATCGAGCATTTGAAATCATTTCGGAAGTATTATCGGGGCGGGCTGGTTGAGTGAAGTCATCTTAAAAAAAAACAGCACAATGGAAAGAAGCAATAGACAGCCAAGTCCAGTGGTTCCGCCCAGAATTGCCAACAGCCGACCGCGTCGCCGAGACCGGATCAGGCAAAACGTTGACGGCAGCAGTAAAAGGAATGGTATCAGAAAAATATTATGAATTAAACTCCAATCCCAAGAAAATCCGCCCAATAGCAGGCTGGTTACAAATAAGATGCTATAGCCTCCGATGATGAGGCCATTAAATCCGACTACCAACATATGGCAGTTATTCTTTTCTTCCGGTTCTTCTTCATCTCGAGGTATCAGGAACGCCGCTGCAATTACGCAAGCGGGAATCACCACCTCCACAATAAGCAGAGTGTATTCAATATCCAGAGTTCCCATCAAGGTCCCGCAAGCATAAAGAAGAGCGGCAAGGGCAGCAATTGCCAGGGCGATAATCAATTGGACCGGCACTTTCAGCATGAACCTTCCTCTTGATCTTTAATGCGATTTCATTGAAATTAATCGTTTAGATATGCTGTAATTCTCGCAACTGCGCGGGATAAGCTTGGGGAGTGTGCTGCCGCGTGATCGATATTCCAGTGGTTGTCAATGAAATCAGTTAGTTGAGGATTATATTCAATGCCGATATGTTGTCCGGAGGACGGCAACATATCTTTATGTATTTTCTTTCTGCATTTGCGTCGAATAATTGTAAAAAGAAATTCCTTGGGGTCCGGCAGCTGATCTGGAGTCAAAGGGAAGTTTTTCTCTGATATATTTAAAAAACTTGCGAAATTTACTCTGTCCGCTATAAGCCAGGATTCAACTTCTCTTACTGCGACGCGAAAGATAAATGATGGAGGTAAGGCCGACAGGCATGGAATATCAAACCAATCCTTACCTAAATCCTGGGGGGTATTCCCTGTGTCCAGGTCCGTTACAATAAGAAAACACAGATTGCTCGAAACAGACGGGATGCATCTTAGAGCTACCTTTTTTAATTCTCCATTTCCATGCTTTATCGAGGGAAAACCTTGCGGAAAAATCAAATGATTTTTTGTTGAAGCATTTATATGTTTCAATATTTTCCGAACCACATGCTGCGAGGGTTCATCCTCTACAAAAGAGTAACAATATCTCTCTCCCATCAGAACTCCCTGATTCGTCCGACAGTCGTACTGGTTTTGGGCAATAATATATCAGCCGGAGTCAAACCGGACGCCAAAGCTGATTGCTCAGTTTGAGTGGGAACGTCGATTCCGGTTCCTTCTCCATTGTCGGTTGGCTGGAGAATCAAATATTGTCCTCTTATCACAGGAGAACTTAGAAGTTCATTGCTGTGCGTGCTGATGAAAATTTGTCCTCCGGCTTTTTTTCGGCTTGCCCGGGCACGCAAAATCAATTCAGGTATCTGTTCGATAATAGCTTTATGCAGAGATAGTTCCGGTTCTTCCAGAAGAATTACGCTGTTGCTTTCCAGTAGAGTCCATAATAATGCAATCAGGCGTAGCGTGCCATCGGAGAATTCATCTTCATTTTGCCATCCTCCCTGAGGACGCCAATGTGAATATTTCATTTTCAAATGCGGTCTTCCGGCATCATCTCTTTCAAATTTCAAATCCTTAAATTCATGAATAGCGGTTTTTAATATCATTTCGATGCGTTTCAAGCGGGATTCCTGAGTTTTGCTAGGGGTTTCTGCAATTTTTTCTAGAAAACCCTGACCAAACGGATCATTCGTCATCTTTTTAACAGCCAATTCATTGCCGAATTTCAAGAGTTGCGGGACAAGGTGAAGATAAAGAACGTCGGCGAAAAAATCTGCGATTTCGCGAAACGCGGCGTTCATTGCGATTTGTTCCAACGCGGTTTGAGTCAACAAACGTTTATCCTTTCCATCGCTCTCGGTGGGGCGATCGAGCAAAACCTGATTGTTACTTAAGGAGGTGACTTTTTCCCGAATGACAATGGGCAGATGTTTTCCTGTTGGCTCTTGTCCGATTTCTAAAACATATTCCCACTTCGGTTCACCTTCAAATGTGTCGGAAAGTGTAATTTCTATGATGACATTCGGTTTTTGCCTTGCTGCCAAGCAACGAACTTTCGATATTCCTCCTCTTGAGGAAAGGGCCTGTTGTAAGCCTCCGCCCTGGGGATTGACTATATCCCGAAGAAAACGAAAGACATCAAGAAAATTAGATTTCCCGGAAGCATTGGGCCCCATTATGTAGGTGATATCTTGAAATTGTATATCAACATTACGAAAATTACGCCAATTTTGCAAAACCAAATGAGTAATAAACATCTTAAAACCCTTTCTTGTAGCTCAATATACGATACTGCCTCTGATTGAAAAATCAACAAAAAACATAAATAACCCACGAAAATCTTGATTGTCGCAAAATTGAATTAAAGGGTGGCTACCCGGTGATTCATTTGACGAACTCCACCGCTTTGAGTTCGATATTGATTGATCTGTCCTGAATTTAGCTTCATTTTCTGTTATTGCAAGGGGGATTATTATAAAATTTCCGATTTGGGCCGGTCTTTTTTCGTGCCTTGATTTTGGTGAGTTATGGGGCGAGGGAAATATTTTTACCAACAAAATGGTATTTTATCAGTAACGCAATGCTGTGGTTATCGGAGTTCTATTCCGGTCGGCATATCTCGCGCGCGTAAACGGTCGTGCCGGGGTCGGCAATTGATCAACATATCGGCTACTACCACGGGGTAATGAAACGACATAAGGTTGACACATGAACGTGAAAAATAAGGACGGAATGAGTAAGTTGGTGAATAATAGCGGGTTGCGGAAAATTTCTGAACGAGTGAAAAAGGAAGTCGTCACTTTCGAAGTCAACGCGGTGTATGGTGTTTTGCAGGTTTCTCGGATCATTGACCGCAGTGAAAGAATGGTCCGGGAGTTGTGCGCCCGAAAAGTGCTAAAGTCTCATTGTGACAAAAGAGGTTATCTGATTACCGGGTGGGCGATCAGGGACTATTGCGAGGGGCGTTGCGAGTTGCAAAAATAGCGTGTCAATAATATTACTGTGGATTTGTGAAAAATAGTTGTAATTCTTTATGGATTATCGAAATAAAATTGTGAAATATTTCAAAGTTGGTATGGGAAATGGCGAAAAGTGAGAAGAAAAAGGGGGCTCCGATAAAGAATTGGGATGCGAAGCGTTTGCATGGTGCTGCTTATAAATATTTTCACCCTTTATTTAATTTTACTTTGATATTAATATAGCAAGTTGCGGTTTCAAATATTGCCGCGGCTATCGTCGCGCATGGTTTCCGGGCTTTCCGGCAAAAAACTCGCCAGATAATTTTTCATTAAATCGCTGAAATCGATGCCGCGCCGTTCCGCTTCGCGCATCCCGGCTTCCTTGATCCGTTCCGGACAACGGAACATTACTGTTGCCATCGGTTCCGTAGATTTTCGCCTTCCCATAATTTCCCCTTTCATTCGTAATTCGTAATTTGGAATTCGTAATTGATTCTATTTAGCAATAGCCGTTCCCAACTTGTTTGGTGTGATTGGTGTTATTGGATATGCAGACTGAATTGGACATGACTCAAGCAAAGCCAGGAATTCCTGTACATCATCTTTGCAGATGAGTTTTTTTCGGGTAACTTCTTTCAGGATCATCTTTATTGCAAATTTACTTGATTTTTTCATGACTCCTCCTTTGTAAACTTATTTAGTTTAAAACTGAACGAAATTAATTAAGTTATTATAATTATAATTGATTTGGATTAAAAATCAAGTATTTTAATTAATATTTCTAAAAAATTGTTGAATTTTATTCTGATTGGTTATATAATTAAGTAAATAACAATAATTGTGAGGTTGAATATGACGGCGAATTTAAAATGGCGTGAAGATTTTGGGCAGCGCTTGAAAATACTTATGCTCAAGGCGAAAATAAAGCAGAAGGATTTTGCAGATCTTCTCCGGTGCAGCCAGGCATTTGTTTCGGCGGCAATATCAGGTCGATCGGTTTTTACTGCCGAACAATTCGCTATGGTATTTGATATTTTAGCGAATGGTGGTATTGAAGATCAGGAACTTAATGAACTGCAACGGATGTTCATTGAGGCTCGGGCAAATATCGGATTCGAGCAGATGATTATTTCACCGCAGGATATTGATCCTCTGAAACAATTAATTACAGAAGACTTGGATGCATTAACACAAAAGCAATTGAAAGAGCTCTATCGCGTCATTGAAAGAATGAAAAACGCCAACATAGATCAAATGGCTGCAAACGCCGGAATATAAGCTATTATATTTTCGCTTTATTATTTGACAAAAATTCCCTTCCGGTTTATGTTATCCCAAAGCATAAATGAAAGGGGATTGTTTTATGACTACCGAAGCGGTATTTGTGCTTATTGTATTTGCGCTCATCATCATAGCGGTTATGGTTTTCTTCTTTATGTATAAGGCACCAGAAAAAGAAAACAAAGAGTTTTCGCCTAAAACTCTGATAGGAATTTATATCACCTGCTATGGATATTGGGTTAAATTCTTAAAGGAAAATAATTATATTGAGCAGCAATGGAAATTTACTCAAGATTTGAATCAAGCTGCATGCGTGTGCAAAGCTCAAATATCGCTCTTATCTGCCTTTTCGGTACACATTAATTTTGGTAGTAGTGATAATCAACTTAGAACGGAATTTCTTAGTCGCGTGTTTTCAGTGGAAAAAAATCCTATGATAGTTGATTATGTTACACGTTATGGAATGCAGATAGATGCGGCTTATATGCGTGAATTCAAAAATTGCGTCATCAATAATGATGGTGCTCATACTATAAATTTTGGTCGAGTTATTTATGCTTTTTTGATAAAAGGACAACATGAGTATTCGATTTTCAGTTTTGATGCTGTTGATGCGATGGATACCTTTAATTTAACTTCGGCATTTATAGAGCTTCAAAAACAAATTCAAGACGATATCAAGGAAGCAATTTTGAGGCTATCATGAAAAAAGCGACTAAGCAAGATTTAGTTGCAGAAAAAATGGAAAAAATGCTCAGAGAATTAGCTGGAATGCTACCCAAATAATGAAACAAATTAGCAATATCGAAAAAATCTTGATCTGCACTCTGTTGCTCACCCTGCTTCTGCTCGGGGTTGCGATTCTGTTTACCGTGAATGATTGTTCATTGGATTATGGGTTTTACACGTTTCTACGGATTGCGGTAACGGTATCTTTTGGCTGGCTGGCGGTGGTAATCGCATCACCGTACTGGCGCTTTACTCTTGGCGCCGGGGCCGTGCTGTTCAATCCGATCATCAAAATTCATCTGGATCAGGAAGTATGGTTATTCTTCGATATCGTGGCGTTTATATTACTGATTGTGGCTTTTGTTTATTATCGGAAATCATTATCGAAAAAGGCTGAATTGAAATGAAATATCTAATTTATGCTCGTGTGTCGCCGAAGGGCTCTGACTTTGAGGGCGACACTTCCATCGGTACGCAGATCGATATCTGCCGGGATTATGTGGTCCGTCACGGCAGCGAAGTGTTCGATACCGTCCATGATGAGTTTTACAGCGGCAAGAACCTGGAACGCCCCGGCATCTCCGAACTGATTCTCCAACTGGAACACCATACCGCGCAGTGGGATTGCCTCTGTGTGTACAACATCAGCCGCCTTACCCGCAACCCGCAGGATATGTACCGGATCATGTCGCTGCTTGCCTCCAGTAAGAAACGGTTCGTCTCCTGCACTGAACCCGATCTGGATTTTTCCACCAGCCACGGCGAATTGATCATGGGGATCATGGCGCACGTGAACCAGTATATCCGCAAAGTGTCCGGACAAAACACCAAAGCCAAAATGGTCAACATCGCCAAACAAGGCCTCTGGCCCGCCGGAGCGGTGCCGTTCGGCTACTGCCGTCACGAACGCAAAGATAACAAACTCTACATCGATCCGCGTAAAGCGGAAGCCATACGGGATATCTTCAGTTCCTATATCGCCGGCGACATGCTGAAAGATATCGCATCCCGCCATGGCTTATCGATTCAATACATTCTCGGCACAGTCCTGCGCAACCGGGTCTATCTCGGCCTCTTGCCCTATGACGGTGAGATTTACCAGGGCCAGCACGAACCAATCATCGACAAAACACTATTCGATCAGGCCCAAGCCAAGCTGCCGTCCAAAAAGCACGGCGACGGACACCAGAACCGTCCCAAAGCACAGAAGTATGATTACCTGCTGGCCGGACTTGTCCGCTGCCACTGCGGGCGCTTCATGACCCCCGCCAGCGGCAGGAACAAAATCGGCAAGAATTATGCTTATTACAAATGCACGGACCGGATCAGTTGCAATTATACGGTGGCAGCACCGAAAATTGAAGAAAAAGCGATCGAATACCTGAAATCCGATGGTCCGACGCCCGGTACCGTCAAAGCCCTGGTTGAGAAATACAAGAAGCGTCTGGAAGAATACCAGCGGGATATCCGCCCTGATCTGGCGCAGGTATCCGAAGCTCTTAAAAAAGCCTCCGCCGAACGCGAACAAGTTTTCAACATCATGGTATCGGGGCAGTTGAATGAATCAAATGCGTCATTCTTCAACGAAAAGCTTTCCGGCCTGTCGGCTGAGGTTGAACGCCTGCAGTCGCGCAGGGATTACTTGCAAGGGCAATTGAAAGCCACCGGCGCGGATGTTGAAGAAATGATCTTTGCAATGTTCGCACAAGTGCGCAGCATCGGTGATGCTTTGGAAAAAGCAGAAAACCGCGCTGGCGTCCGTCAGATATTATCAATGTCGATAAATCACATCCAAGCCAAGGAAAGCGGGTCATTCGAGTTCAAATTCACAGAATGGTGTTCGTCTAACTATAAAGAGTGGCTACCTCGCCAGGAGTCGAACCTAGACTAAATGGACCAAAACCACTTGTGCTGCCATTACACCACGAGGTATTGCGGAGCCCTTAATATAGCCTCCTTTGGGGAAATTCCAAATTATGTTTTGAAATATTTGTAAAAAACTGGCAAAAACCGATTATGGAGGCTATATTATTCAGTTATTATAATATTCAAAAAAGGTAAATATGAAGAAGAGAAACTGGAAGGATTATACGAAGCTTGGCGTTTTTGGTTATTTGATGGGAACGGCAAATGTTATTCCGGGGGTGTCCGGGGGAACGGTCGCTTTTATCCTGGGTTTTTTCAAGGAGTTGATCGAATCGCTGAAGGCGTTTTTCAGCAAAGAAGCGATTGATATGGCTTTGCATTTCCGGATTCGGGAGATGTATGATAAATTGCCGTGGCGTTTTCTGGCGGCAATCGGTATCGGAGCGGTGCTGGCGGTGGTGTCATTGGCCAAGGTGTTGACTTATCTGTTGAAACATCATCAGTTATTGGTTTATGCGTTTTTTATGGGGTTGATTCTGGCTTCGATCATCTGTTGTTTCAAGATGGTGAAAAAATGGAAAGCCGTTTCGGTAATTACCCTGATTCTGGGGATTCTGGTAGGGTATCTGGTGGTGAGGTTGACGCCGACTCAGACTCCGAGCGTGTGGTGGTGTTACATCGTCTGCGGTGTCATCGCGATTTCGGCGATGATCCTGCCGGGGATTTCCGGTTCGTTTATGATGTTGGTATTGGGGCAGTATGAAAACTTGCTGGCGGCGGTAAATCCGTCGACTTTGAATATCGGCGTCATTTTCTGGGTGGGTATCGGGGCGGTACTTGGCCTCGGGACCATGGCGTACTTCTTGAGTTGGCTGTTCCGCAAATACAATGACCCGACAGTGGCGGCGTTGATTGGATTCATGTTGGGCTCGATCGTCAAACTCTGGCCCTGGCAGGAAGTTACCAGGTCGATGGTGGTCAACAATAAAGAAAAAATTCTCGAAACCAGAATGGTGTTGCCGTCGACGTTCGACGGGCAGTTCTGGGCGGCGGTCGGCTTGATTATCCTGGGGATTGTGATTACTGTGATGATCGAGTATTTTGCCGCGTCCCATGAAGAAGAAAAAGCGGAATAACAATATATGCATCCTATTATTTTTGAAGTCGGTTCATTTGCTCTGCGTGGTTATGGGTTGATGGCGGCGCTGGGCTTTCTGGCCGGAGTATCGGTCGCCATGCTCAACCGTCAATATGCCAAAGTCACTTCGGATCAACTCAGTACGATTTGTTTCGGGACGATTATCGCCGGGATTGCCGGTGCGCGGTTGTTTTATGTGGTTCAGTATTGGCACGAATTCAGAGGTGATTTTCTGAAGGTGTTCCGGATCGACCAGGGCGGCTTGGTTTATTATGGCGGACTTTTCATGGCCACGTTGTTCATCTACCTCTATTGCCGGCGCAATAAGCTGATGATACTGCGGGTGTTGGATCTTTTTGCGCCCAGCTTGGCGCTTGGACATATGTTCGGAAGAATCGGCTGTTTTCTCACCGGTTGTTGTTTTGGGCATCCGGGTGGCGGGGCTTTGGGAGTGGTTTATCCGCCCGGAAGCGCTCCGTTTTACAAATACGGCGACGCGGCTTTGCATCCGGTACAGCTTTACGAGGCGGCCATGAATCTGGCGATGTTTCCGGTAATGTTTTATCTGGTCCGGCGGTGCGGAGCCGGGATTGCCATGTCGTCCTACCTGATCACCTATGGCGTGATCCGTTTCATCGATGAATTTTTCCGGGGAGATCATTCCTCGCCGTTTTTCTTGGGAATGACCCGGGCGCAGACTATCGGGCTGGTTTTGATTCCGGTCGGAGCGGCTCTGCTGGTCTGGTGTATCAAACGTAACAAAGAAGCTCAAAATGCAACATCAACTGACAGCAGCAATTGAAGATGCCGGTAAACGGCTGGATAAATTTTTGGCGGACAAATTGCCGGAACACTCGCGTTCGGCGCTCCAACGTCTGATTAAGGACGGCCAGGTAACCTGTGGCGGCAAGGCGTGCGATGCGCCGCGCCGGGAGGTGGCCGCTGATGAAGTATATACCATCGACATTCCCGAGGCCAACCCATTGGCCCGGCCTTTGGCGGAGGATTTGCCGCTGCCGGTCCTTTTCGAAGACGACTGGATGCTGGTGATCGACAAACCGCCCGGCATGGTGGTGCATCCGGGAGCCGGCAACAGCGGCGGCACGGTGGTCAACGCCCTGCTGGGGCATTGTCCGGAGCTGGCCGACTGCGACGAAATGAATACTGAGCGTCCGGGGATTGTTCACCGGCTCGACAAGGATACCTCCGGCTGTCTGGTGATCGCCAAGACGCCGCAGGCGATGGCGCGTTTGTCGGCGGCATTTGCTGACCGCAAGGTCAAAAAAACCTATCTGGCGCTGGTCAAAGGAGTGCCGAAACAGGTTACCGAGACCATCGAAACCAATATCGGGCGCAGCAGCGGCAACCGTCAGAAAATGGCGGTGGTCGAGCGCGGCGGCAAGGAAGCGGTATCGATCTACACCCTGCGGGAATCCGGAAAAATCGGCAAAATATCCGTGAGTTTGCTGGATGTCAAAATTCTGACCGGGCGTACCCATCAAATCAGGGTGCATCTGGCGTATAAAAACCTGCCGATTGTCGGCGATACGGTTTATGGCGGCAATCAGGCGGTGGAAGCGCCGCGGCAGATGCTCCATGCCTGGAAGATAACCCTGCCGCATCCCCGCAACGGCCGCAAATTCACTTTTGAGGCTCCCATGCCGGAAGACATGCAGACGCTTTGCGATTCGATGACCAATGTGACCAAGCCGCCCGAGCCCCCGAAGAAGAAGAAGCCTGTTTATGACGACGACGATGAATATGATGACGATGATGTTATCGACTATTCATTGCTGGAGGGATAAAATGCATGTGGCCGTTATCGCGCCGGCCGGTCCGCTGAGTCCGGAGAAGATAACTGCCGGAAAGGCATATCTGGAAAGTCGCGGCTTCGAAGTAACTTTGATGCCGCATGTCGGGGCAGGGACCTCCGAGAAATATCTTTCCGCCGATATCGCACAACGGGTATCGGATATCCACGAAGCCTGGAGTAATCCGGATATCAGTATAATTGTTTGCACACGTGGCGGTTACGGAAGCGGCCAATTGCTGCCTTTTCTAGATTGGGATCTGCTGAGGTCGCGTCCGCTGCCGGTGATCGGCCTGAGTGATATTACCGCGTTGCACCTGGGCATGCTGAAAAACGGAGCCGGGATTCCGGTGTCCGGTCCGATGCTGGGACGCTTGGCGGAACTGGATGACTTTACTCGTGAATCTCTCGAAGCGGCATTCCAGGAGGTCGACACTCCGGTTCCGGCGACGCTGGTCAAAGGAGGGGCGGATTTCCTGGCTTTGCCTCGGGCGCTGAACCTGACGGTAGCGGCGTCGCTGTGCGGCACCGGCTATATGCCGGATTTGAGCGGTTCCTTCTTGATTCTCGAAGATATCGGCGAGTATTCCTACCGGATAGAGCGTTGTCTGACCCAACTTCATCAAAATGGAATATTCGAGCATTGCGCCGGGGTGGCTTTCGGTCAATTCACTGATTGCGGAGACCCCGCGGAGATCAAACAGATTATCCGTAAATATGCGGAAATGATTCCCGGTCCGGTCTGGAAAGACCTGCCGTTCGGGCATGAACCGAGAACCGTTTCTTTCAACTGGTTGAAGCCGGTGGAGAATTGTTCAGGAACACTTACCGTTCGCGGCGGTCGATAACCCGTTTGGCCTTGCCTTCGCTACGCTGAATCGTCTGTGGTGCGACCAATTTTACCTTGACCCGCAAGCCGATGACATGCTCGATTGACGAGGAAATAGCCTGCTGCAGTTTTTCGAGTTCGCGGATCTGGTCGTTGAACATCTTTTCGGTAATTTCGACGTCGACTTCGATCTGATCCAGGCCGTGTTCTGTAAAGACGATAATGTTATAATGCGGCTGGGTGCCTTCGACCGCCAGCAGGGCGGATTCGATCTGCGACGGGAAGACGTTCACTCCGCGGATAATCATCATATCGTCGGTCCGGCTGCTGATACGCTGGATGCGGCGAATGGTCCGACCACATGAGCATTTTTCGGGAATCAGACAGGAAATGTCGCGGGTCCGGTAACGGAGCAACGGCATGCCGGTTTTGTTGATGGTCGAGAACACCAGTTCGCCGGTTTGGCCGTCGGGCAGCACTTCGCCGGTGTCCGGATCGATGATTTCCGGATAGAAGTTGTCTTCGAACACGTGGAGCCCTTCACCATGGCCGCAGCTGATCGCCACTCCGGGACCGGAAATCTCCGAGAGCCCGTAAATGTCATGCGCGGCAATGCCGGCGCCTTTTTCGATGTGGGCGCGCATTTCCGGCGTCCAGGGTTCCGCGCCGAAGATGCCCACACGCAGCGGCAGGGCTTTCATATCGATGCCGCACTCGGTGGCTTTTTCCATCAGGAAAGTGAAGTAGCTGGGGGTACAGCAGATGACCGTGACCCCGAAATCCTGCATGACCATAATCTGGCGCTGGGTATTGCCGGAGGAGGTCGGAACGACAGTGGCGCCGAGAAATTCGCCGCCGTAATGTGCGCCCAGGCCGCCGGTGAAAAGTCCATAACCGTAGGATACCTGGATGACGTCGTGACTGGTGACCCCGCAAGCCGCCATGCTGCGACCCATCGACTCGGTCCAGACATCCAAGTCGTGCTGGGTGTAGGCTACCACAATCGGTTTGCCGGTGGTGCCGCTGGAAGCATGTAGACGGATAATGTCTTTCATGGGAGCGGAGCAGAGTCCGAAAGGATAAGTATCACGCAGATCAAATTTGGTTGAAAACGGAATTTTAGACAGGTCTTCAAGTTTTTTCACATCGGCCGGTTTCAGTTTCAGTTCATCCATTCGTTCACGGAACAGCTTGACATTGTCATAACAGCGCTGGACCGTCTGGCGAAGGCGGGTGAGTTGCAGATCACGGAGATAGCCCGGCTCAAGGTAATCCTTGGCACTGACATCATCATTCGAGGGGGTAATTTTTACTTCAGACATAGTTAACTCCAAACCAAATTCAAAACATATAACTTAGCATGCGCTTGGAGTTTTTGCAAATAAAAAAGCGGGAACCTTTGATAAGATTCCCGCCAATTCTGAAAAATCAGAAATAATTCCAACTGGAATTAGAAGCGACGATGTCCGCCGCCGTTGCCACGGCCTTCGCCGCCGCCAAAACCGCGACCTTCGCCGCCGCCGAAATTGCGCCGTGGGGGACGCTCTTCGCGCGGACGGGCTTCGTTGACTTTGAGTTCGCGACCGCCGAAGCTGTTGCCGTTGATTGCGGCGATAGCGGCTTTGGCTTCGTCGGCGTTGTTCATTTCAACAAAGCCGAAACCTTTCGGACGACCGGTTTCACGGTCCATGACCAGACGAGCGCTGGCTACTGCGCCATAAGCGCCGAAAGTTTCTTTCAGTTCTTCTTCACTCATCGAGTACGGCATGTTTCCAACATAGATATTCATTGATATCCCCTTTTTTACGCCTTCCTCCAACTTATAACTTGTTTTTGTTCTTTTACCACAGGCGGAATACCGGATAGACAGGAAGGAAGGCGATGCTGCGACCATCTGGGAATCTCTCTGCGGAATATATCCTAAACTTTTATAAAAAAGTGAGGAATCTGGATGACAAACCGGCGAGCGGTTTTACTGGAAGACACGCAATTCAAATAAAACATTCCTTAATCATGCTTTGTCGCCACCCATTTCTCCAACAGCCTTACTCTAGCTGCACTTACATCAAAATGCGACAAAACTTAACTATCTATTGATTATACAGCATATTAACGCAAATTGCAACTACTTATGAAAAAAAATTCTTCTTTTTATCATAATTTCATATTTGAATAAGGTTATTCATTTGATATATTAAATGAAAAGACTATTCTAATTCTCAAAAGGAGGTTTGTCAAATGAGCAAGAACCCGTTTCCCGATTTCTTTATTGTGCCGGATATTGTGAATGAGAAAATCAAGGTAACCTTTACCGCATCGGAGCCGCTGTCGGAACTGCCGTGGCGCGTGGCGGACGCCGCCGGAAAAACCGTGGCCGAAGGGCGGGTATCCGGTGAGAAAATTGAGCTGGATATCGCTATGCCCGGATGCCGGTTGTGGAATATCAACGATCCGTATCTGTATACTTTTGAGATTGCCGAATGTCCGGTTGAGTTCGGTATGCGGACGATCGGCGTCAAGGGGCGTGACATCCTGTTGAACGGTGAGAAAATCTTCCTGAAGGGATATATCCGTGGACGGGAAGCGCATGACCACCCGAATATGCAAAATTTGAGTCTGACCGAATATTATGAGAAGAATTTGCGCGCGGCCAAGGATTATGGATTCAATCTGATCCGCTTTCATTCGCGGATTCCGGACGAGGAGTGTTTTGAAGTGGCCGACCGGTTGGGAATGCTGATCCATATCGAGATCCGCAAATATTACGGGCGGTATCAGAAGGAACGCGCCAAGATGGACTCGGACGCCGGAGAGATGATCAATGAAAACGCCTGGCGGCAGTCGATTCTGGACCTGCGCAACCATCCGTCGCTGTTGGTTTATTGCATGGGCAACGAGATCCGGCATCCCGGTACCAATCCGTTTGTCGAGCATATTGCCAACGTAACGAAGGAGTTGGACCCGACACGTTTGTTCATCGACACTTGCGCCCATGGCGAATTCGACCGCACTTATGTGGACTTCGACGTTCAGCACATGTCTTATTTCTATCCGTATGGCAAGGATTACGACATGTTTGAGAATACTTATAACTGGCTGATTTACGGTTCATGCCGCGGCAGTCAGCTGACCGACGCCGACCGCGAGGACGATCCGAACTACAAGATCACCCGTGCGGTGAACCCGGAGCGCCCGGTCCTGGCCCATGAAATATGCCATTATACCGCTTTCCGCGACCTCAAGGGGCTGGATGAGAAATTCAACCGCTATTGCCCGGAAAGCAAACCCTGGTGGATCGACGAACTCAAGAAGCTGGTCGAGCTCAAAGGTTGCGCGGACGAGTATGACAAATTGCGGGAAGCCAGCCGCTTTTTCCAGTTCGTCAGCTGGAAACTCGGCATCGAAGCGGTGCGCCGCAGCAACTTGCTGTGCGGTTACCATTTCCTCCAGTTCAGCGATACCGAACGCTATGAAAACAGCAATGGCATCGTGGACTGTTTCGACGACAAGACCGGGGTTTCGGAATCCGAATTCCTGAAATTCAATGCCGACACGGTATTGTTGGCGGACCTGCCGCGCCGGACCTTCTCCGAAGGCGAAAAAGTCCGGATTCCGATTTGGCTGTCGCATTTCGATGCCGCCATCAACGGCAACGGAAATTTTAGTTTTGAACTCAAGGAAAGCGGCAAAGTCATTCAGACCGGTAAGCTGGAAGGGATCGACCTTAACGAACGCGGCCGCCGCGAAATCGTCAGCATCGAACTGAAAATGCCGGTAAGCGCCAAGCCGCAGAAACTGGAATTGATCGCGAAAATCACCATTGTCAACGGCGGCGAGATCGTCAACGACTGGCTGTTGTGGAACTTCCCGAACCGTCCGGCGGAGCTGAAAGCCCCGAAAGCCACGGTGGCGCTCGATGATGTCTGCATCCAGGCGCGTTATCCGCAATTCGTCAGCAGCGGCACTTTGGAAAAACCGGAAAAACTGCTGATTGTGAACCATTTTACCGACGATGTTTTCAAGCATCTGCGCAATGGCGGCGATGTACTGATGTTCTACCGGGTCCCGGAAAACCGCGACCGCAAGTTCGCCGCCAAGCCGGAACAGTATTACATGCCGTCGGTTTGGGACCGCTTGAAAGGGTGCATCTGGGATCGCGGCAACAATCTTGGCGCGTACATCAATCCGCATCCGGTATTCGACCAGTTCCCGCATGACGGGTTCATGGACCTGCAGTTCCACGGCCTGATCGACGACGCCGATAAGTTCAATCTCGATACCTTCCCGGTGCCGGTAACCCCGTTGATGCGCGGAGTCGACCGCCCGGTGCGCGACCGTTTTGACGTATACACTTACGGACTCTCGGAATTCCAGCCGGAATGGACTCTGCGCCGTTTCGGCTACGCAATTGAGCTGAAGGTCGGTTCCGGACGGTTGTTCATGACCGGGTTCAACTTTACGAAACTGGGCCAGGGAGCGCCGGAAGTCGGATGTATGTTCGAAGCAATCATCAATTATGTGACTTCGGAACAGTTCAAGCCGCAGGCAACAATCGCCCCGGAAGCCCTGGAAAGTTACCTTGCCGCGGCCCCGCGCCAGAAAGAGCGCAAGATGACCCAGTATTGGCAGTTGAACGAAGAACCGCTCGAATCCGCCCGTTACTGGAAGGAATCAGAAGAATACATCGCCGGGACCTTGAAGTATCCCGGCGAAAAATAATAAGCTCTTATTTAGTGGTGAGATACACCTTGCCCGGGAAAATCTCACCTTCACCGCTTCCGGTCGGAAAGTCCAATGTGTGATTTTTATCACCGCCCCAATGCTGGACTTTCTGTCCGCCGTCTTGACGGAAGAGGATTCCCTGACTTTTTTTCCAATCCGGGCTTTACTTTTTGCTAATGCGGGCTTTATTATTATATAATGGAATATTTCTGTAAAAGGAGCTAACCAATACTAAGGAGCAGAAAATGATCAATTACAGCAAAATCGCCCCGGATTGGTGGGATTACACCACTCTCGACCGTGAACTTCTTGATGACGCCGCCCGTTTGAGCGCCGACGACATCCTGAAATTATCCCGTCCCGGTTTTACGGTCAAGTTTTATGATACCGTACAGGATTTCTATCTTGCGGAAGCGTTGGAGTACATCGCCGCCTGGATGCAGGCCACCGAAGACAAGCCGTGCGGCGTTTGCGGCCCGATCGGCCCGACCGAACAACTTCCGCTGGTCGCCAGACTGGTTAATGAATTGAACCTGAACCTGCGTCATTGCCATTTCTGGGGCATGGACGAGTGGGTGATCGACGGCAAGGAAGTCGGACCGGATTTCGCGCTGGGCTTCCGCAAGGCCGATATGGACCTCTGTTTCAATCTGATCCGCCCGGAACTCCGGATGCCGGAAAAGAATATGCATTTCCCGGCCATGGACGTCAGTGAATTTGTCAAATCCTGGGATTTGGCCGATTGCCTCCTGATGCAGGGCGGCCAGGGCGAAACCAAACACTGGGCGTTCAACGATCCGGTCAAGCGCGAAGGCAAATATGCCGACAATCCGCCGACCCCGGAAGAATACCGCAAGCTCGGAACCCGCCACGTCAAGCTCCATCCGATTACCCTGATGCAGAATGCCCGTACATCCGGCGGCGGTACCGTTCAGAATGTTCCGTCCGAAGCCGTTACCGTCGGCCCGGTCGAAACCTGGAAAGCCAAGAAGATCTCCATCTGGCATCCCGGACACCATGACAATCCGTTCGGCTTGCGTCTTTCTTCTCTCATGATCGGCAAGAAGATCGCCGACTCCCGCGTGCCGATGTCACTGTTGGCCGACCATCCGAACGTGCATTTTAATTTCCTGCGCAGCGGTATCGGCGTTTGCGACGTGGAAATGCATTGATCCGGAGATGGCGTAAAAAATGAAAAAAACTGCATTTGCCATCGCGTCGCATCCTGACGATATCGACTACATGATGGCTGGAACTCTGCTGGCGTTGAAAAACGCCGGCTATGAGATTCATTATATGAATATCGCCAACGGTTCCTGCGGCACCAACCAGTATGACCGCGAAACCATCACCAGAATGCGTCGCGAAGAGGCCAAGACCTCGGCGGGCGTCATCGGCGCGATATTTCATGACAGCATTTGCGACGACCTGGAAGTATTTTACTGCAAGGAAGCTCTTGAGCGTCTGATCCCGGTCGTGCGTGAAGTCAATCCGGAAATCGTCCTGACCCACGGCCCCTATGATTACATGGAGGACCATGTCAATTCCGGGCGTCTGGCGGTGACCGCCGCCTTTTCCCGCGGAATGGTTCCGGCGCCGTGCGTGCCGCCGGTTCCGGTGGTTGACGGCAAAGTCACGGTATATCACTCCATGCCCCACAGTATTACCGATTCGCTGCGGCGGCCGGTGATACCCGGCTTGTTCGTCAATATCACCGATGCCGTCGAATACAAGAAAAAGATGCTGGCATGTCATCTCAGCCAGGGCGCTTGGCTGGATTCCAGCCAGGGCAGCTCATTTGTCGACGATATGGTCAAACGCGGCCGTTATTTCGGCAAGATGTCCGGCAAGTACGAATACGCCGAAGGCTGGATTCGTCATAACCACATCGGCTTCTGCAATCCGGCCGACGATCCGCTGACTGCGGCCCTCGGCGCGAATGCCATGATTAACGAAGAATTCGAGAAAGCGATCAAAATCGATTTCTGGGATTAATTTTCAGGTCTGAATTACTTCCGGCGGGACGACGGCTGATTGATCGGCGCGTAAGCCCCGCCGGTTGCTTTTCGCCCGGTTTCATTTTCTTTCTGCTGCTGCTGAATGCGGGAGAGCTTTTGCTTGGAATATGGAGTGTTCCCGATATCGTTCAGCAACAATTGTTTTAACGAGTACAAGGTGTCGTGGTAAATCCTGACATATAACTTCTGCCCCGGACGATATGAGCTGTCCGCCCAGAGGACGTTGGCGGTAAACTGATCCTTCTTGAACACCACATAGTCGAAATTATAAAAATTATTGTCGATGATTTTGACGATCGGTTCTCCGAACATTTGCTCCAGCGAGTTGATTACTTCATGGGTGATGCTGGTCGAATAATCGAATTCCAACGTGATTTCCGTCAGCCGGTCCACGATATAAGCGGTTTTGGTCTGACCGGCATTCAGAAGTATCGGATTGCGCTCAAAAGAGATAGCTTTCAGGATTCCGGCAAATTCCATGGTCGTACACTCATCCTCGTTGCGCAACGCGGTACTGGCGGTCGCGGCGGTCCAGCCGAGCTGCAGCCCGCCGTAAGTCAGCGCTCCATAAGTAATGCCGCCTGGGCTGTAACCGCGCGGCAACTCGTAAAATGTCTTGGAGACGGAACCGGCCCCCTCGCAAAGTTGACAGCGAATCAGTTGCGGTGAGATATTACCCCGGTCGATCCGGGATTGAGTATTCGGAGCCTTGCCGCGGCCGTTGCAATGCTGGCAAGTGAAGTTACTTTTGCGGTATTTGGAAATTTGCCGGTAAACGGCAAGAGCATTTTTCTTGTCACTGTTCGAAGCATAGTTTATCGACAGCGCCAACCGGGCGGCACTGGAATAAATAACCAGCATTTCGTCTTTCAGCAGAGTCTGGATGAACTTTACCGGGCTGGTATAGCTGTACAAATAACCGAACGGTTCAAAGATCCGGTTGAAATCGCCTTCCAGTTGCAGATCCGCATGTTTCTCCGGATTGAACACCCAGTCCAGGAATTCTTTCGAAAAAAGACGTCTGGCCTTGGTCAGGTCGCGATATATTTTCAATTCGGCCTGTTGTTCCTCGGGGTCGTAAATACCCATTTCATTGAAATTGAGATTGTCGATCCGGGTGGCGAAGCGCCGGATTGCCGGAACGATCTCAATCAGCTTGCCATGGGCATAACTTTTGACTTTCTGACGGAATCTGGTATCATCGTACCAGATGCTGTCCTCAAGCATTCTGAGAGAGGTCGCTACCCCGACTACCCGGTTGTTGGTGATGATCGGGCCGCCGCTGTTGCCGGGGACGATACCGGCGTTGACCTCGATCCGGGACGGACCGATGCCCTGCAGTATTCCCTTCTGTTCGGTAGCGACTTCATCGCCGAGGCTGTTGCCATACGCCGACAACTTGGTATTCAGTGCCAATGACGCCACCTGATAATCCAGTTCCAGCGGCACGATTCCTTCCGGAATATCGACTTCCAGAATCGCGATATCGCGGTCCTGGGCGATCAAGGCGGCCTTGGGCTTGTACTGATTGGATTGGCCGTCATGAATTTTGGGATTTTCCATGGTCACGTAGACGTGGGCATTGGTGACGATTACCGGTATACCGTACAGATTGCAGATAAAACCGCTTCCCGCCCCGCTGTCGCTTTTGAAAAATATGATATTGGGAATGATGTTCTGATATTTGCGCTTGGCGCTGCTGAAAGGGGAGGGCGTATAGTTTTCGCGGGCCCGGCGAAGTTTGCTCAGCAATGCTTCTCCGGCCAGATAAAATTCACTTTTCGCGGTTGAAGTTTTTGTACTTTCAACTTTGCGCCCGACCGGAGCTTTGCTCTGGCTGAACCCGAAAAGGTATTTGTACTCAGCCGGCAGCTTATCCGCTTTGATCCGCACGGAAAAACCATCCTTACCCAGCATAATCTGCTCCGAATCGATTTTTTCCAGACGGTGATTCCGGTATACCCTGCCGTCGACGGTGCTGATGGTTATCGGCTCGACATCCTGATACCTGACTGTTTTTTCGCCATACATGGAAGTGATTTTCAAATTCTCGCCATCGACCGCCGTCAAAACCGGACCGGTAAAAGCCACGCCGCCGACCACGATCACCGGTTCCTCCGCATTGATCCCCCATACCGCGGCCAATAATATAAACAGCCCCAAAAATTTCATCATCATCTCCATAGTATATATAGCGAGCCTAAAGTACCATAAGATGCCCGATATTTCAATTTCATAATCGGAAAATTCCGGAAATTCCAGAAAAAATTCAAATAGCCTATTGCATATCGCACCGGTACGATCAAAGAGAAGGAAGCTGGAGACTATTGATAAAGATTCACATGATGCTTTTTAAGGAAAGTTCGGAGCTTGTATCTATATTCTGGAACAATGTCAATATCGGAGCGGATTGGTAATATGCCTCGAACACTTATTCCATTATGATAAGAAATGGAAGCCAGTTCTTCACCTGATTTCTGAAATGAAAATTGCAAGTCTCCAAGACACTTACAATAAGAACCTTTTCTTGGCAGTTTGAGTTTCAACAGAGAAAAAAACTCTTTCACGTCTTCACCGGTGAGTTTAATATCTGGACCTTCAAGCGGAGCGATATGATGAATGATGATCGTGTCCGATTGTTGTTTAAACATCTGAAGTTTTTCTCGCAGGTCTCTGTTCGTAAATCCATCAATGGAAACAGGCCATAGCAGATACAACCAAATAACGATACTCACTGCCAGAAGAATAGACGATATTGAAATTTTCACCTTCTGTTTCATAAGTAAATTATAATCCATAAATTCTATTTTGTCAATCAAAACCATAGCGGTTGTCCACGAAAACAGGACAACTTGATGTATGAGGTAAGTGAAAAGTGAGGTGGGGCGCTCTGTCTCAGAGCGCCGTTCTCGCCGGGCCGAATATCCTGTCGCCTTCGGGTAACCCGGTAAATCATGGGAAAACGGGCAATAAAAAACCCGCCCTTTTAACGGGGCGGGTGTATCTCTATGCAATAATTATTTGCTGAGACGTGCTTCGAGCTGATCGAGCTGATCGACCAGGCCCTTCGGCATATGGGTACCGAATTTGGCATAATATTCACGGATGCCGGGAACATCTTTCAGCCATTCGGATTTGTCGACTTTGAGCAGTTCGGCCATGTCTTCAGCGGAAATATCGAGACCGCTTACGTCGATGTCGCTCTGCTTCGGCATGTAACCGATAGCGGTTTCTTCCGCGCCGATTTCGCCGTTGACGCGCTGAATAACCCACTTGAGGACGCGGCTGTTGTCTCCAAAGCCGGGCCACAGGAATTTGCCGTCGGCGGATTTACGGAACCAGTTAACGTAGAAGAATTTCGGCAGAACGTCCTGATTCTGGGCGCCGGCGCCGATCTTCAACCAGTGTGCGAAATAATCGCCCATGTTGTAACCGCAGAAGGGCAGCATGGCGAACGGGTCGCGGCGGAGCTGACCGATATTGCCGAAAGCGGCGGCGGTCATTTCAGAAGCGACGATCGAACCCATGAAGGTACCGTGTTCCCAGTTGAAAGCCTGGTGGACCAGCGGCACTACGGACGGACGGCGTCCGCCGAACAGAATCGCGGAGATCGGCACACCGGTGGGATCTTCCCATTTGGCGTCGATCACCGGGCACTGATAAGCCGGAGTGGTGAAACGGGCGTTCGGATGAGCTGCCGGGGTTTCGCTGGCCGGAGTCCAGGGCTGGTCTTTCCAGTCGATGAGGTTGGCCGGTTTCGGCTTGCTCATGCCTTCCCACCAGACGGTTTTCTTGTCCGGAGTCAGGGCTACGTTGGTGAAAATGCTGTTGCCGGCTTCGACAGTCAGCATCGCATTCGGATTGGATTCCATGGAAGTACCGGGGGCCACGCCGAAGAAACCGGCTTCCGGGTTGATGGCGTACAGACGGCCATCCTTGCCGAATTTCATCCAGGCGATATCGTCGCCGACGGTTTCGACTTTCCAGCCGGGAATGGTCGGGATCAGCATGGCCAGGTTGGTTTTGCCGCAGGCGCTCGGGAAGGCCGCTGCGATGTATCTCTTTTCGCCGTTGGGCGGGGTGATGCCGAGGATCAGCATGTGTTCGGCCAGCCAGCCTTCGTCATGAGCCATGGCGGAAGCGATACGCAGGGCGAAACATTTTTTGCCGAGCAGGGCGTTGCCGCCGTAACCGGAACCGAACGACCAGATTTCGCGGGTCTTCGGGAAATGTGAAATATACTTTTCGGTGTTGCAAGGCCATGCGGTATCGGCCTGGCCGGGCTGCAGGGGAGCGCCAACGGAGTGGAGGCAACGGACCCATTCGCCATTGCCGAGGACGTCGAACACGGCCTTGCCCATACGGGTCATAATGCGCATGTTCAGAACCACGTATTCAGAATCGGTCAATTCAACGCCGATCTGGGCGATATTGGAACCAAGCGGGCCCATGCTGAAAGGAATCACGAACATGGTGCGGCCTTTCATGCAGCCGTTATAAAGCTTGGTCATGGTGGTTTTCATTTCGGCGGGAGCCATCCAGTTGTTGGTCGGGCCGGCCTGTTCCTGAGTTTCGGTACAGATATATGTACGGTCTTCCACGCGGGCCACGTCGGCCGGGACTGAACGGGCATAATAGCTGTTGGACGGTGTTTCGAGCTTGGTGAAAATCCCGCCTTTGACTAATTTGTCGGCCAGAGTATTGTACTCTTCTTCGCTGCCGTCACACCAATAAACGCCATCAGGCTGACAGATTTCAGCCCATTCTTTGACCCACTGGACCAATTTTTCATTCTTGGTCAGCGGTTCGTTCAGAAATTTAACCATAATGCCTCCAAAGTTTGCACTGTTCGGGTTATTAATTTGCTGCTATGCCTACAGCAAGATTTCCTATACAAAAGTTTGAGCAATATAGCATTAACCAATTATTTTTTCAAGCACGGAAACCGAACTGCCGCCAATAAATTTCCGTCTTTTTTTGAGGAAAAACAAATTCCCGCTTTTTTTTGAATTTTTTCACGAAAGCTGTTTGACAAAGCCTGGTATCGGGGTATATTAATAGCCTTTTCAATGACCTTAGGGGCGTATAGCTCAGTTGGCTAGAGCGCAACGTTGACATCGTTGAGGTCACTGGTTCGAGCCCAGTTACGCCCACCATCCTTCGCTTTTTTGATTCCATCAAAAAAGTCTACGGCTGGCAGGCCCCTTGAAGCCATAGGCGTAAAGGGGAATGACAGACGGCGAAGGATGCCCGCCGTAGCCTTGGCATAGGAGGGCTGTAGCTACCAAATGACGAATTGGCTCTTCCGGAGAACCTGATGTACTATACATATATCCTGCATTCACTCAGTCATCCTGTGGAGTACTATACCGGTTTTACCTCCGATTTGAAGGAGCGTCTGGAAAAACATAATGCCGGTGAGGTTCCGCATACTTCAAAATACATCCCTTGGGAGTTGGAAGCTTATTTTGCTTTTAAGAATGAGCAAGTAGCCCGCGATTTCGAGAAATACCTGAAATCCGGTTCCGGGCGCGAATTCTCAATCCGTCATTTTCGTCTAACGTAGTTTTTCTTGGGAATTGTGCCGGATATTATTGCATCTTGGCGGGTCAGAAAAACATGTTGAAGTATTGCTTCAGGCGTAGTTCGTCGCGGGAAACTCCACGTACGCATACCAGGGCGGCGGGGCCCCGGTAGCCAAGCTGTTTCAGCATGGTGGATATGCTCGGATAACCGACTTGCCCGGACTTCATGACCGAGCACATTTCCACATGTCTTCCGCCTATAATGGGAAAATCCGCATCTTCGGTATAATCCTGTAAAATATAATAACTGATATACGGCAATAATTTTTCCAGTTCCGCCATTCCCCATTCAACCCGGTTCAACCACCAATGTGACGGATCAAAGTGGCAATAAAAATTCCGGTGCCCGACCGTTTCCAGCATCCGCATGGTCCCGGCGGGGGTTTCCCATATCGTTCCGATGTGATTGTTGACGCCGATTTTGACCCCGCATTCGGCCGCGGCGTCGGCGGCGCGGCGTAAGAGCCCGGCATCGCCGCCGCTCACCTTGATTTGGGAGCATTTCAAGCGTACGGCCAACTGCAAGTAATCCTCAAAACGTCTCAAACCTTCTTCGTCGTTCAATTTGCCGGTTCGGGCGGTCAGCATGGCGACCGGCAGGGCGTATTTCTCCGCAAGAGACAGGACTTCTTCAATCTGTTGCTCTCCGGCCTCCGGCAAAATTTGCGAATCCCTCAATTCCACGGCATTAAAACCGTTCATCATCGCCAGCTTGAAGAACTCCTCGAGGTTCAGGATATTTTCCCGCATGGAACGTTCAAACAGGCGTCCGGACAGAATTTTCTGTTCAGGAAACATCAACCGCAATCTCCTTTCCCGTACGGCTGGATTCCAGTGCCGCCAGAATTACCGCCACGTCCCGCATCGCCTCCTCGCCGGAATACGGCGGTTTGCCGCCGCTTGACAGAGCAATTTCCAGCTCTCGATAAAAACGGACATATTCTCCCTCACTTGAGTCAAATTCCAAGCTCTGGCGCTCTCCGGCGGCATTGTAGAAAACCGGTTCCGGGCGTAATTCGACAATGCCCTTTTCTGCAATGATCCGGCAAACATTTTTCACTGCCGGATTTGTGGCGAAATAACCGCACATCTGCAGTATACCGCAACTACCGTTCGCGTAGCGGATAAATAATGAGCCATCTCCTTCCACCGGAATCTCCGGCGGGCGCTTGCCGGTAATTGCCGCCACTGATATTTCGGGTGCCCCGGCGATCATCCGCATGCCGCCGATCCGGTGAACGCCGACATTCAGAAGCATGCCGCCAATGCCGTCTTGTTCGCTGATGCCCCAGCCGGCTTTGAAACGGGAGTCGTTGAAATAATGCCGGAAATTATTCTCGTAAATGTGCAGAGTTTTTCCCCATGCCGCGCGCTGAGCGGCGAATGCCCGGTTGGCCGCATTGAATGCGCTGGATTCCGAAACGGCCAGCATTACCTTGTGCCGTTCGGCAATATCGATGATCTCCCGGCAATCCTCCAGCGTACAGGCAAACGGTTTTTCCACCACCAGCGCCGCCCCCATGGATGCCGCCATGGATAATCCGGCCAGGTGAAGGCGCGGCGCCAGTGCGTTGACTACAACGTCGGGGCGTTCTTGGTTCAGCATGGTTTCCACGGAATCATAATAAGTGATCCCATGTTCGGCGGCGAACGCTTTGCCGCGTTCCTCGGTCCGGTTGTAACACGCTGTAAGCTTCAGGCTTTGGGTTCGGGAAATCGCTTCGACATGAGTTTTGCTGATGCTTCCGCATCCGATAAGAACGACATTCATGAGGTCACCCTAATTGAGTATAAATAGTAATTTCAGCCTTGTACGGCAGATTTTTTATTTTCAGCAAACGTTGCTCCTCGCTGAATTCACTGGGGTACTCTTTGCCGTTGACGGTTACTTTGTCGGCGGAATCGACATCCCGGATTTCATAATCGTAATTCAGTTCGGAAATTCTTTCCGGCTCACTTCCGGTTATTTCATCCCAGAAAATCAGGATTTCGTCTTTATCCGATTTGCAGTTGAGCGCCGCCAACGCGAATTTGCCATTCCGGTAATCCAGACTTATCCCGTCGTCCAGATACAATGTGAACCGGGATGATTCAGGGCCGGGAAAGATTTGCCAGGTGATCCGGTCCGGCTGTAATTCATCCGAAAATTGTTGAACCGGAAATAACGGTACAATGGCGCCTTCCTTCAAGAACAACTGACCACCCTTATCATCCGCGTAACCGTATTCTTTCTCCATCCAGTCGCCTTCCACGATTTCGCCGGTCCAATAATCCAGCCATCTGCCGGACGGCAAAGTCAAGGACTTCGTATATATTCCGGCCAGAAAAGCTTCTCCCAGCATAAATTCATGCGCTAGGTGGTATGCGGCTTCGATCTCCGGATATTCCAGGAACAAGGGGCGGGCTATGGCGCGTCCCGATTGAGCGGCCCGGTAAGCCAACGAATATAAAAACGGCTGTAGTCTCATACGCAGATTTGCGTAATCAC
The DNA here is from genome assembly GCA_031548025.1 of Victivallaceae bacterium. GTDB lineage: Bacteria > Verrucomicrobiota > Lentisphaeria > Victivallales > Victivallaceae > UBA5239. The sequence continues at coordinate 37,877 of JAVBRM010000018.1, forward strand.
GGATAATTCCTTTGAGTTTTTCGCTTTTATAAACGGGATATTTGTAATAAGACCAACTGCATAGCTGAGACCACGGCAGCAGAAAACCCAGATGAATGCCTTCCGGGCAATCCGTTTCCATGTCGCAGGTGGCGAAACTGTGACCGACGACCGCCAGTTGAAGAACTGCGCACAGGCTCTGGCCGCCGCCGCCGGTATCTCCGGCCCAAGTCCCGGAAAAATGCTGAAAACCAGCCCAGCCCGCCACTGCAAAAGTAAATGCCCGGCGCCCGGTATAACTCTCCATATGCCGGTGCATTTGCCGGGTATGGATCATGTAATGAATGTTGTGCATCACCTCGTCCGTCTGTTGGTTGCCGTAAAGCCGGTCCGGGTGCAGATTGATCAGGGCGTAACCATCCTGTTTGAAGTAATCAACCCCTTGGTCGACAAACTTTTTCAGATGCTCGAAAAAGTCTTCTTCCGGTCGGGTAACTTTGTCCAGGAGCAGCGGATTGTGGCCGAAGTGTTCGTCCGCTTCAACTACCTGCAAATCGTTGCCCGCCGTAAATTCCTCGTTCAGATCATAAACCGCCGGTGTTTTGCCTGTCAATCTTCGTTCTTCTTCGTAAGTATGATCGTACTCGCTGGGCATCCAAAGCCCGAAATGATATCCCATCGATTTCAGGCAGCCGATCATGGTATCTTCCTTTTTCGCCCAGGGAAAATACGGAAAGCGCTCCTCACTCCATTTTTTATCCAACGAAGCGTCGTAGAGTTTATCCATCCACAGCGGTTCCAGCGCCAATATGTCACACGGAATTTGTTCGCGACGCATTTCCCGGGCGATTTGCAAAACTTCATGAGCACGGCATTCGGTATGCATGACCATCCACAAGCCGAATGTGTAGCGGGGTACTAACTGAGGCCTGCCGGTCAGGGCGGTATATTTTCGGATCAGTTCGTTGTAATTATCACCGGTGAAAATATAGATCGAAAGATATTCCCGGGCTACGGAAAAGCGGCAGGCATCCTTCTGCGTTACCCCGAAATCATAGTATAAGCGCCGGGTGGTGTTGAAGAGGATTCCATATCCCCGGGAACTCATGAAAAATGGAACCGGAATATAGTCGCTCTGATTTCGAAGCCAGAGCGATTCCTTCTGGCCGTTCAACAGAAAAGACTTGCGGTTCTGATCCCCGAAACCGATGAATTTTTCATTCTCTTCCAGAGAGGTGCAGAGGCAATATCCGCTGTTTTTCCGGGCGGTAATTCCTTTGCCGGGATTGTAGCCATCCATTGTACGAAACAGCAGTTTACCGTTTCGAACGAGAGAAAAAGATAAATCCTCCGCGATTTGGAATTCGTATCCGTCTCCGAATTTCAAGATGTTGCCTTCGGATACGGCGCCGGCGTCACCCGGCAGCCTGTCGATGAAGCCATAGCGCTCCAGCAGCGATTCGGCATACCCGTCCAGACCGGCGGCGCGGCAATGAATAATTCCTTCCGCCAGGACTTCCGCTTCAAGTTCTATATTCTCATGAGTTACTGCGAGACAGATCATTTTCGTTTATTTCCTTTGCCTTGATTAAGACTACACGCTGGGCCTGACGCAAATCCTTATTGAGTGTCAGATTGCCGCCGTATGAGATTACACGGCGTTTTTCGCCGCCGTCGTTATCATTGATTGCCGCCATGAAGTCGAAATCATCCTGCCCGGTCATTCCCAGTTCAAGCCACGGCAGGGTTATCCGGTAGATCGTTTTTCCGGCTTGATCATCTCTGCTGACATCGGCGCGGCATTCGTCCCAAGCCCGGCATACCTGCCCGGCGGATGGCGCATTCCACAGCCAGATTTCGCTGCCTTGCGGGGTCAATGCCACCGTTGCTTCGAAATTGGTCCCGTACCACGGATTTCTGCTGCAGGCCGGGTCTATCACAAACTGAAATGAATCCCCCCAGAATGTCTCCTTGCCGGTCCAGACCTGATGGAAAATATCATCGGTCACTTCCACATAAATATATAAGTTTGCAGAATCAAACGATAGCGATATCACGGCCGACAAATCCTCCGGGCCGCGCCAGGACTCGCCCGGGTTTCCTTTGTAAATCGTAACTTGTTCCACCGAATCAAGAAAAATCGGCAGCTCATGGCGGCGCCAGGGCGATTCACCCGGTTTCAGCTCCAATGCGGCAGGAAAACCGAGCCGCCGCCTGAAATCAAGACGGCGCCCTCCATAATGTACTGCCAAAACCGCTTCATATTCAAAACCGGGCCGCGGTAGTTTATCCGGAACAAAGATGATGCGCCGCTTTTCTTGTCCTCTCAAACAGATGGTCTTTTTTTGTGGAGTTTTAAAACATTCGCCATCGCATGTCAGCTCTATTTCCGCTTCGGTTTCCAAGTGATTCACGCATTCGGCGATCACCTGCGGGCCGCCATCCCAAAGCGCGTCAAGCTCCGCGAAAACCGGCTCGGAAACCGATATGGCGAGAATCCGCGTTGTTCCGCCCGGCATTTCCGCGGTCAGGGGATAGTATTCCTGCGGACAGTGATTGAATTCCGGAAGCGACGCCAGTTGCAGAATATCCCCGTCCATCCGGATAAACGTCGAACCGCCGAGAGTAAGCTTTTTCGCTCCGGGGATTTGCAATTCAAACGGTTTCCCGACGAAAAACGGTCCGGGGATCACTGGGGCAACGGCATTGCGCCGTTGTCTGCGCTCCTGAAAATGACGGAAAAAATCATATTTGTTCAATTCCGCAAAGATATCCGAGGGGCCGATGCATGAAAAATTTTCCAGATCCATCGACGTGCAGCGGCCGTTTTTTACCGCTTCGACGATGGCGTCGAGGCTGAAATCTTCCGTCAAAATCACACTGGTATTGCGGTTGCAGTAGTCGATATGGCTGAGCACCGGAACATTTGCGTTGAAAAGATACTCCGGCAACGGCTTGGGCAGCGGATGGACGCCGTGGCAGTCGATTCCTCCCACTGTCGGCAGTTCTTTACCCGCCGCCGCGCAGATTTCCCGGTAAACTTTGGCGGAAGTAATTTGAACCGCGTCAATGAGTCCCTCCCGGTAAAGTTTCGCCAGGGGAGCGTAGCCGGTTCCATCGTACGCCCCGCTCCAATTTGCCGCTGGGTGGGCGAAAATATTCAAGAGGCAATGGCGGCGCATGTTGCCAAGGACGGCTTTGATATCGGAACCGTTCAGTTTGGCAATTGACTCAGGGTTTTCCAAAGTACCCAGTAAATGAGCAAACTTGCACATAACCTCCCAGGCGGCAAAGATGCGGATATCCGAATTCAGCTTCAAAGACATCTCCTTCACCGCTTGCGCCGTGTCGTAACCGTCGCAGAAAAACACAAAATCCAACCCCAGGGAACTCATCCCGGATAAATAAGTGGTTGGATTGGCGATATCCCAGCGCAAATGAGTATGAAAATCTCCGGCAAGGGCAATATATTTTCCGACTTTTATCATTTTTTCTCCCGTTCAATCAAACTCGGCGACCAATTCAAGCGGATATACTTTGAATCTCGGATGAAGGAGAATTTTTTCATAACTGTGATCTCCTCCTACTTTGCGCTGAATAAGTTCATAAAGAACCCCGGCAAACTCCCGCCGCGACGCCATGGACAATCTATATTCGTAACATTGCGCGGCGAGACCGCGCGCATGAAGGCATTTGAGGAGGCTTTCTTTCCCCAATCCCAGATTCAAAAGTGGAATTCCTTTCGTATCGACTTCATCGAGCTTCTCGTTGAGCCAAGCCAGTTTCCAGGCTTCTTCGCGATTTGAAAAAGCCGGCGGAGTTTCAATAAACAGAGGCTCTATATTCAATTCATCGCAGGCGGAAGATATCCCCTGGCAGGTCTGGCGATAAAAAAAGTGTTCCCGGGAACCGCTGAAAAACAGAATTTTCCGGCTGCCGGTCTTTTCGAACAGTTCGCAAACCATTTCCCGGCTGCCCTCTGTATCGCAGTTCATGATCTGGGAACACGGAATGTCGCCATAAATCCCGCCGGAAAAATCCCCCAGAATAATTACCGGGCATTTAAACTTGCCGAAAGCCGAGATCTGCCCCTTAGTCAGACTGGGAGCATTCAGCAATAGACAGTCTATATTCAAATTGCGTTCAAGAAACTGAACCTGCGCGGAAAATTCAGCCAAAGTAATGCGCTTTTCCAGCGTACTCCGCCAGATGGTCATTATGATTTCCCGGTCCGCATCAAACTCGCTTACCATTCTGGACAACATGGAAAAATAAGAATTCGGACCATGCGAATGCGACAATGCCAGCAAGCCGATATTCAGGCGTCCCTCTTTCGGATTTCGAACGATTACACCGCTTCTCGCATCACGCCGGACCACTCCCTGGTTCTCCAGTATATCCAATGCATTGACGATACTTTGAATGCTGACCGAAAATTCCCTGGCCAATTCCCGAATGCTTTTTAATTTTGAGCCTGGAGCGATCTTGCCTGAGCGAATCTGCTTCAACAGCGCCTCTGCTATTTGTTCTTTCACCGATTGAGCTTGAAAAATCATTTGCTTATTCTTCCATATTCTTGCTGATGAAAATAATTATAACACCGAATTGATAAAAATCAATATTGAATATCTATTTTTATGATAAATCTATTTTTTGTGCTTGAAATAATCATTATCTGATATCGTATATAGAACAGATGAATACACTTTCGATAAGCCTTGTGCTGATTCTAGTAGTCCTGGATAAATATCAAATCGAGCTTTGGGATTTTCGTTTATTGCGATGCTGAATGCGGATTTAAATATTTTTTTCCGCCTCATCGGCCGGGCCGTAATTCATTTTCCAATCGGCCAGGCATCCGAGCAGCGAACACTTTACACACCGGCAACCGGCGTAAACCCATTTTATGGAACCATCGTCACGATGCATCAGGCCAATGCTCAGATTGAATTGATTCCCATTGCACTTCGGACAGCTCACTTCATGCGGCTCGCTCTCTTGCCAGTATTCCTCGCTGTCGAGTAGAAAACGGGCATGCCCGCATGATTCGCATTTCACCTGAATCACGCCTCCGTTCGGATCAAGCATAACGGTGAAAACTTCGCTTCCACATTTGAGGCACGCCACTGCTTTTGTCACATCAACTGGATAACAATCTGCAGAGTAATCTTGCAGATACGCGGCGATATCCGGCGATCCAGAACCATACCGGAATTCATTGTCCACGGAATTTGTGGCACGTTTTATTTGATGCTGCGGTAGGTTTGACATAAGATTATCAAGAGTTTCCTTCAAGGTCATACAATCATGCTCTCTCCTCCTGAGAATGTTGTAAAAAACAAAATACAATCCGAAAACAATCCAGACTCCTCCAATCCCCAGAGCCAAATACCACAGAAACCGCGGCATGAATAAATCCGGTTTCAAGATACCCAAAGAGAACAAGCCGGGGCCGACCACCAGCAGAAAAATGCAGTCGCCGATTATCAGCTTTTTTCTGTTTTTTGCTGTTGGGATCGATTCTTTATTTTTCATCGTTTATCTTCTCCGGTGAGAACGGCGTCGGATTCAGAGTCCGTTCAAAAAGTTCACGGTAGTTTGTCAGCATCAAATCGGTGAACTCTTTTTGAAGAGAATCAATTCCATTCCAGAAAAGTTCTTCATCAAAACTTTCCAGGCGTTGTTGAGTTTGAGCCAATGCTAAATTATGGTATGCATAAGCGAAATTGGCAATGAACTTGATCCGTCTTCTGTGGCGCCGGCGAAATCCGGCAAATAGCGGAGGCCCTTGAAGATAAGGCGCGGAAAAAAGACGCAGTTCATACAAAGCCCTGTGTCCTATAAAGCGATAAGCTTCCATGCGTTTTTCGTCCATCATTGCTTCTCCTTGCTCGCATTTTCTGTGTTGTCGCGGGAATAGAATGGCGGATAATTTTCTACGTTACTCTCTTCATGTTTGGTTAACGCGTTGAAAGGCCGATCGGAAATGGGGAGAGCCTCCTCTAAGAGCGGACCCAGATTAACTTTTTCAGGAGCAAGAATCGTCAACAAATAAACCTGAATGCCTTCAATGATCGCCGGGCACAACCATGCTTTACGAATCATCGGATTCTCAGCACATTTCTGCTTTAACAGGGTTTGCAAGGGAACGGGAACTTGTTCTTGTGGCTCAAGCTGAAATTTGATATTTTCGATCTTTGTATTAGCGACTGGATCGAGCAGTTTCATCCTGCGGGATTTCGGCAGTTTCCATTTTCGGCCGACTTCCACATGGGTGAAATGCAAACTCCCATCATCTCCCAGCGTGGTACGCAGCAGCAGCGAACGTGCTTTCCCTGCGTCATAGTGAATTGGGGCAAAACCGGGAAAATTTATTTCTCCGGCGGAGTCGCTGATGAACTCATAACGCGATTGGCAGTAGCGATGTTCGCCCCAACGCAAACTGACCGCCGGATGCCAGCGAAAATTTTTCGGACTCGAACCGAACCAAATTTCCGGGTGATTCCATTGCAAGTGCGCCATCGTTAAACTGCCGATAAGACCAAAAAGCGGATCATCCGCCGCTGCGAAACGCACATTGTCCTGTCGGTCGAGCCAGACATTCCAGTAACAATAAATACGGAATAAGATGCCAAACAGGATCAGCGCCCCTGCTGACAAAAATAAAATAGATAAAGCTTCCAACTGCGGATTCATCTTATTGGGTTTGGTGAAGATCAGCATTTGACAGAGAACGTAAAAAATCACTAAAATCGCCAGAGTAAAAAGCCGTAAACGTTTTCGAGTGAGCCACGTGAAGTAATTTCGAAAACGGTTGAGATTTCCGGTACGGGCGGAAGCGCGTACGTTCATGGTTTCTTCCGCGCTGGCGGCAATCAGATTGGCCAATTGCAATGCAATGCGTGCTTTCCCGTCGTGGCCGTAACCCACAATTACAAAACCCTCCGCATCCTCCTCGTAGTCCGTAACGGTATGAACCAATGGATTCTCCTCGTGCAAATCCTCGGACGAGATTGCCAGGGCATTGGTAATCTGCACCAGATACCCATCACTGCGCAGTTCTTCAGGAGGCGGGATTAAAGCATGCATACCGCAGATTCGTGTACGACCCAGGGCCAGATACAGCGCCTTCAATGCCTCTGGAACCTGCGGCAGAGCACAACGACGGTCGAATTCCTCGGAGCTCATTTCCGGAAATTCCCCGCCATACGCCTCTTGTAGCGCCAACTTGTAATAATTCAGATAATTCACAAATTACCTCCTGACGAGGGCACGAACGATCATTTTACGATAACCGCGGTATCTTTGAAATTCAAAAACTTGATTCCATCAATCTCCGGAGTAAGGTCGCCGGCGTAAACTACATAGCCGGACGAGAATTTGTCCGAGAGTTTACGCAGTTTCAGCAGATTCCTGGAAAAATCTTTGTTCCAGGTCATGCCCCCTTTGATTTCCACGGAAATAAGCATATTGTGTTTCTTTTGAAATACCAGATCCGCTTCCAAACCCTGTGAGTCGCGGAGAAAATAAAGATTGGGCATTTCACCCGCGTTGAAACGTTGCTTTAGAGCTTCCATTATGACCATATTTTCAAAGAGTCCGCCAAAAAGTGGATCGCGGGCAGCTTGTTCCGGAGTTTCGATGCCAAGCAGCCACGCGGCCAGGCCGACTTCGCAAAAATAAAGTTTCTTGCTCTTTACCAACCGCTTGCCGAAATTTTCGAAATAACAGGGAAGCTGATAGATGATGAAGCTGGCTTCCAGAACGGAAAGCCAATCTTTCAGGGTTGGTACGGATATGCCGACATCGCCCGCCAGTGAAGACAGATTGATCAATTGACCGACCCGGCCCGCCAGTAATTTCACAAATGTTTCAAAAGCACTGAGATCTTTGATCGTCAGCATCATCCGGACGTCTTTTTCCACATAGGTGGAGAAATAATCACGGTATAGATTTTTTGCATTGAGCGGAGTATCATACAGCCTCGGCATAAATCCCTGATAGATGTATTGATCTCGTTCCAGCGAAATCCCGGCGGATGCCAGTTCAGTGATGGAGAGCGGCAGCAGTCGCAAAATTCCGGTTCGCCCAGCCAGGGACTGCGATACGCCTTCTCCCAACATCGGTTGATGGCTTCCGGTTAAAATATATTGTCCGCAAGTTTTGTCCTCATCGACGAGTGTTTGAATGTAACTTAACAGCATCGGAACGCGCTGAATCTCGCCAAAGATCACAGGGGGAGTATAAGTTTTTAGAAATCCTTTGGGGTCGGCTTCGGCCATTTGTCGTATGTCAAAATTTTCCAGACTGACATAGCGGTAGTCGGGAAAGGTCATTTGCGCCAGCGTCGTTTTACCGGATTGACGCGGCCCGGTAATTGTTACGACGGGATACATATTCGCCAAGGTCTTTAATTGTGCTTGAATTTCACGTTGAATCATTGTTCCCGCCTCCTTATGTCGGACTTCAACTGTAAAATAATATGTTTTCAACAAAATGCAAATCAAACTTTAAATATGTTGGGAATTCCTGTGCATCTATCAATCTTCACGGCTTTGGCTCTGTAGATATTCTCGAATTTCATTGGGCATGACCCATGATCTGAAAGCATATTTACAATAATCATCCACATTTTTAATATTAATTCCCCATAAATATGATTTCATGACTAAGATTTCATCGACAGGTTGAAAAGCAATATCTCCCGTCTTCGTAAGGGTATAGTGGTATTGATGAGCTGTTATTCCCTCTTGTGGATGTAAATTGATCGTATATAATTTACCATCTGAGAAATAAAGATAGCCAGTAGATACTCCATCCAAGTATTGTACAAGTCTTGAGCGGTACAGGCCGCTTGGTGAAACTCTCACTGACAAAATAAAGAACAACGCAAGTGATATAATTGTAATGACAGACAGCGAAATGAATATTTTATGGCGTTTTATTGACAAATTTTACCTGCCGCTTTTGGTACCATCGTTAAATTTCTTCAACAAAATATCATGTTCCCAATAAAATGAAAGTTTAACTTTAAATATGTTGGATTTATTTTGCATGATTACTCGTTTTTCCTGTGGCATTGTAATTGCGCTATTCCGTATTTTATTTTGAATAATAGTCTCGATTTTTATTCATTTATAGTTCATATGTTTATTATAAAATGAAATAAATGTTCTCTTTGTTATCGTTTTGTAGTTATAAACGTCTTGATTTTTTCGGGAAATCATTTATAATCTATGGTAGAGAAAATAAAACAGGAGTTTTTAAAGATATGAGAAGTCATGAAATGCGGCACCTGACTGTGGCGGAAGTCATGGATTATTTGAAAGAAAATCAGACCATTATCATTCCTTATGCCCTCTGCGAGCAGCACGGTTATCATTTGCCGCTGGATGTGGATTTGCGGAATGCGGAATTTGCCTCGACCAAGCTGGCGGAGCGCCTTGATTGTCTGGTGGCGCCGGTTATCAATTATACCTTTTCCGGCGGAATGCTGCCGGGGACGATCAACGTCAAACCCAATACTTTTTCCAACCTGGTGGGCGAGATCATCGAATCATTGAGCTTGCAAGGGTTTCGCAATTTCATCATTGTTCCCGGGCACGGCGGTAGCGAGAGCCTTTTTCACCTGAAGGAATCTTTGCGGATTCTGAAATGGCTGAATCCGGCCTTGCGCGAAGATTTGATTATGCTGCTGCCGATCTGGGATTTTTCGCCGACTTGGATGGAGCTGTTCCGCACTCGCGACTACCACGCCGCCGAGGCCGAAACCTCGCTGCTGCTGCATTGGTGTCCGGAGGTCGTCCGCCGCGATGTCGTGATGGACGAGCCGGCGGTGGCGGAGCGCCTGCGCGAAAACCCGGACAGTTATCAGCATCTTGAGTCGTTTACCGGGATGAAACAGGAGATTATCCAGACTTCGCAGCGCGAGGATGTGAAGATCGGGGTCATGGGGTATCCCGAGCGGGCCAGTGCCGAGACCGGGCGTAAAATTGAAAGCGAGTTTCTCGAGGGGGCTTCCGAAGTATTGATCAAAGCCATCCGGGAAGCCGATGAAGCCAGAAAAAGCGGACGCCGTATCATCCACGACGGCACTGCCGATTTGAAAATATTGTCATTATAAAAAACCAATAACGGAGGATTAACAATGGCTCTCGACAAAAAACATTTTACCGGCGGTAAAACCGAAGGCGGCATCACCAGTTCCTATGCTACCGAGGACGGTGTGAAGCTGAAAGTCCCGTATTCATTCATGGGCAGTATTTACGACGATGCCGAGCGCGACGCGGTGCTTGCGGCCATGAAGCAGGATTCGCTGACCATGGGCCCGCAGACTCAGAAATTTCAGGAGAAATTCGCCAAAGCTCACGGTGTGAAACACGCTTTTGCTTGTTCGAACTGCACCACCGGCATGCACGTGGCCACTCAGGTTTTCGATATCAAAAAAGGTGACGAAGTCATTGTTACCCCGAACACGTTCTGGGCGACCTCGCTGGTTATTCTGAAGGAAGGCGCCGTGCCGGTTTATGCCGATATCGATCCGCGCACCTTCAACATCGACCCCGCTGAAGTAGCGAAGAAAATCACGTCCAAGACCAAGGCCATCTATGTGGTTCATTATGCCGGGCTGATGGTCGACATGGACCCGATCATGGAACTTGCGAAAAAGCACGGACTGCTGGTCCTCGAAGACTGCGCTCACGCCACCGGAGCATCGTACAAAGGCCGCATGGCCGGCAGTATCGGCGACATCGGCGCGTTTTCGTTCCATTCGCTGAAGAACATCACCACCTGCGGCGAAGGCGGCATGCTCACCACCAACAACGACGCCTATACCGCTGCCATCCAAAACCTGCGTTGCATGAACAACAGGCACTCATGGAGTGACAACGGCGTCACTGAATGGCAATTCGGCGATAAGATCCACTGCAAGAAGGAATCTGTTCTCGAATACTGGATGCCGGCGCACTTCGACGTGCAGAGCTGGAACGGTCACTGGGGCAATAACTACCGCATGAATGAAATTCAGGCTGCGGTCGGCTGTGTCCAGGTCGACAAAATCGACATGCTCTCCGCCAAACGCCGTGAAATCGGGCATAAAATTACAGCCGGCCTGCAGGATGTCAAGGGGATCGAGCCGGTTTACGAACCGGAAGGCTACAACCACGTTTTCCACCTCTACACGGTCTGCGTGAACGAAAAGGAACTCGGCGGCAGCCGCGACGAATTCATGCGTGTACTTTACGAAGAAGAAGGTATCCAGACCATTCTGCACTATCAGCCGACGTACCACTTCAGCGCGCTGAAAAAATTGGGCTTCGATCAGAATCAGTGCCCGATCGCCAACGAATTTTTCTACAAACGCGAAACCAATTTGCCGATGCATCCGCGTCTTACCGACGCCGACGTCGAAATGATGATCGAAGGCATCAAGAACGCCGCGGCCAAAGTCCGCAAGCGTCATTGCAAAGCCTGATCAATCAGAGCACAATAAAACTCCGGAGCCTCAAAACTCCGGATTTTTTTATTGCCATTCTTCTGCTTCCATTTTTCGGATGGCGTCATCGGTAATGAGCAGTTTTTGTCTTAACTCGGCCCGGTCGTATTTGCGGATTTCCTGACCGGTCAGATAGTTGATGATGTTCATCAGGAGCTGGGCGTTGTCTGCCGCCTCGATTCGGAGTGGTTGCATCCACAATGTATCATGGGCGAAAACTGCTTTGCCCTTACCGAGCTGTCCGCCGATTATGACCGGGGCGCTTGGGGCGTTCTGATCGTTGTCGGCGGTCTTCACCAGCGGCAGCAATTCGCATTTGGCCGAGAGTTTGTAGGTGGGCAGCGTAAAGAACTGAATGCTTTTGATATGCCGGGTCACCGGGTGATCGGCAAAATCGGCCGCCTTGATCTGCATGGCGTCGCCGTAGCCGCAGGATTCCGGATTGCGGGCATAAGGACCGCGGCCCCAACCGAGCTTTCTGCCGAAAACGTTGTTCAGTTGCTGGCGTCCATTGGAGTGAGAACCCTGCGCGGAAGTTCCGGCGATGAAAATGCTGCCGCCGTTGCGGACATAATCAATCATCATGTCATAAAACGGATGAGTGGATTTCTCAAGCGGACGGATTCCGGCGATATGCGATTCGGCCAGAAAAACCATGTCGAATTCTTTCAGCAATTCAGGCGTAAGGTCCACCAGATTGATTTCCCGGCTGCCGATTCCGGCTTCATTGAGGAATGCCGCCAGTTGCGGATAGCCCTTTCGGCCGAGATATTCATGACCGATCTTCTTAAAAAGAAGAACCCTTTTGCCGTTGCCGGGAGAATCTTGATCCAGTTCCTCGATTTTCCGGATCACCTGCATGCGTTCGGGGGAGGGTGTGTGCAGTTTCAGCGGTTCCAGGGAGGCGTCTTCAAAGAGCAGGGCTGCCGGTTCGCAGGGCCTGACTGTTATTCGCCAGCCGTCATTTGCCAGTTTGGCGGATTCGACCACTACTTCGGGAGCGCTATGGTCGCGGATATTGCGGATCCGGTAAGATTTTGCGGTCAGAAATTCCTTGCCGACGGCAAAGGCAACTTCCCGGGATTTGCCGCCCCAGTTGTGCAAATAAGCCATGAAACGTTTGGCGTCGCCGGAAATCCGGCCTTCCAGATAAGGGAATTCGCTCGGGTCGCCGGTATCCTTGAGCTTGATCATCGGCTGAATGCCCGAGGCAATCGAGGTGATCTCATGCGCACCATGGAAATCGAGGTTGGCGGCGACGAAAATTACTTTACCTTTGCCGCGTTTGACTTCTGTGATGGCTGGAGTTCCGTTGGCGTATTTGACGGTGACCGCGGCGCCATCGGGTTGAATGGTAACGCCGAATTTCCCGGTCATATCGCCATTAAGCAGGGAGAATTTCCGGTTATTGATGATGATTTCTTTTTGGCCGTCATAATCGCCGGTTACTTTGATTCCGGCGAATTGATTGACGGTTGTCGGCTCATAACGTTCAAACGTCTTGCTCAACGAATCATGAGTGATGACCGCGATGCCGCCGCTTTCCACGTATTTTTTCATGTGCTCGAAGGTGTCATTCCAAACGATCCGGGCATAAGGATAGAAAATGACCGGGTATTTCTCCGGAGTGGCTTTCAGTATATTTTTTTCGGACATGGCGGCTGTCGGCAATTGGCGGAAAGCCAAAGCGCCGAAGTAGTTCATGTAGTCGAGGAAATAATCGCCCACCGGCAAGCCGCGGAAGAACAGAAACGGCATGAGTACTCCGACTTGTTTTTCATAGTTATGACGGGCGGAGGGCATGGCGATTTCCGCCACTGAATTGATTTCGGTGGTGATTTCCGGCATGAACGGACGCCATTTGTCATCCCAGTTCCAAAGCGTGACGGCGGAAGCCCCCTGCATCATGTAGGTCCAGAGGCGGGATGTGTAGTCTTTCTTTTCAAACAGTCGTCGTTCGTTGATCATGTCGTGCGGGAGTATATGGACGTAAAAACGCAGGCCGTTCGAATAATTGGAGCCGTGAACCATGAACGTAATCTGGTTGTCGCCGCCGAAATTCAGATATGGCCCGATATCCAACTGATATCTGCTGTTCCAACCTTTGGGACGGCCGACTTCAATGCCGTTAACCCAGACAATACCGCTTTGAGCCACACCGCGGCCATAAAGGTAGAAGCGGCGGCTGCCGTCAAGCTGGTCCTGCTTGAAGTTTCCCGGAATCTTGAAATTGGTCCGGTACCAGCCGAAGCCTTTTTGCCCTTTGTATTCTTTGGTCTCGTCCCAACAGCCGGGGACGGACATTTTGCCCCACGCGGAGTCATCAAAATCCGTTTTGAAATACTCTTTGGCAATGCCGCCGTTGTCTTCTTCCAAAATGAACTTCCAGTAATTCGGAAATTGGGCCAGGCAATTTTCCGCCATGAGTTTTTCATCCGAACCGGGTGATTCGACATGACTGATGATGTCTTCCGGGTTGATGATCGGTTTATCTGAATTGGTCCGCAAAAAATTGTGAAAAAGCAGCCCGTTGGTAATCGAACGCAGAACCGGCTCCGGCTCGGCCGGCTGGTTCCGGTATTCGTACATATTGATCCAGGTGTGCAGCATATTGATGTCGATAACTTCATCGAGTAAATCGATATCCAGAGTGGCATAACCGTCGGAATAGCTGGTGTGACCGCGCCAGTCGACACTGTAGGGGGCATTGGAAAATGTGCGGAAGTGTTTTTTCATTTCCTTGAATCCGGGGATAAAATCGAGTTGGACGAAACGCAGGTAGTCATAATACATTTCCGGAAATTTATTGCGCATATCCTGGCGGTATGAATGCGTCATGGCCGGGTTCATGGGATATTTGGTGATATGCGGCGGCAGTACTTCATCCCAACTGGTGAAGTTACGGCGCCAGACCCGGTTGGTTTCCTGTAAAGAACCATATTTTTTCTCGGCAAATTCCCGGAACTCGATTTGGATACGTTCATGCCGCGGCAGATAACCCAGTTCGTTCCAGACTTCAAAAGTCATCAACGGGAAAAACTTCATGAAGCGGAAGCGGCTGGCCCAATCGCCGTAAATGAGTTGGCGTCCCTCCGGGGTATTGTGGTCGAAGGCGTAAAAATGATTGCCGGGCGCATGAATTTTACGTATGAATTCGTAATTATCCATCAGATTCTGCGGGAACCCTTTCTTGTAGGAATAGTTGCCGCCGTCGAATTCGATGATGATATCGTTGCGGGTAAATTCGCGGATAGCGCTGATGGCTGATTCCGAATTCTGCCAGGAGAAGACCAGTTCTTCTGTTTTTTTGTCAACCTTGAATAAAAAATTCTTGCTCCAGTCGAGCGTCACCATGGCATTGCAGAACAGACGGGCCAGCCAGAGGGTGTTAAGCGCCCACTGACCGCCGCCGGTGCCGTAGTTGCCGGTAAAATAAAATGGTTTGCCGTTTTTGGTCAGATAACCGTCTTTCTGGCCGAACTCATATGATAATTTGGGCATAGGAGTGGCATTGTTGTTATGGTCCGGCGGCATAACCAACCGGGTTGGCTTGGTTGGTACTGTTTTTTCCGGTTGCCCGGCAGCCAATAATTCCAGATTGACGTCATCCAGGTATAATTCCATCTGTTTGCCTGCCGCCCCCCAGAGTTGAAAGTGTACTTTGACATATATCGGCTCGGTAAAATATTCTTCCGACAAGATGAATTCATATTCCGCTTTATTCCATTCCGCCGAACCCTTGGCGGAAAACCTGGCAACTACCGGTTTGTCGGTGAGGCTTTTCACTTCGGTGAGTTTGTTGTCGGACTTGCGGTAGAAGCGCAGATAAACGGTTCCATTGTCTCCTTTGTGGCAGAATGAAAATTTGAATCGGCATGGCTGCGATTTATCCGCATTCAACAGAATATTCCGGGAGAACAACTGAGTAACCTTATTTGATTGCGCATCGGTAAACAGCCGGATCGATTTTTTCCCGGAATATGTTTCCTTTTCGCTGAATTCGGTCATTCCCTTGGTTCGCTGCGGCCAGCCGGAAGGAATTTCTTCGAATCCCGGATCCGGCAGGATATTGGCCGAACAGGCCATGAATACGATGGACATTAAAAAGGTCGATAAAATTTTTTTCATAGGACGAATTTGTTTCCTCTTATCTGAACATTTCTTTTTTATTATATATCGATTCGGAAAATCCTGATGCGCTGTAATCGGTCCATAACAGATTAACGGTATTTCCGGTATGCTTTTCGGCAAATTTACGTCCGCTGCCGTGGCGGTAATGGATTTGCCAGCTTGCCGAATCCGATTTTTGATAGTTGTTGGAGTGACTGAGCCCGTTGCCGCTGCTGCCTGTGATGTCGGCCATCAGGATAATCCGGCGCGGGGGGAGTGACTTGACTGTCGGATATATGCCCATCGGATCGCTTGAATATCCGGAGATGCAAGCGGCATTGACGCCGTAATTCCGGTAATCGTTCGTACTTGGTTGAGCTGGACAATGAAAGATGCTGCCGGGCAGGTAATTGGTCGAATCAAGAGCTTCAATTTTCATGAATTCCCGGAGTTTGACGAGGGCACTTCTGCCATTATTAGTGGAAGTGGCAGTTTCAGTTGAGGCTCCCTTCATAAAATAGCCGTCATATTCATCCGTATAGCCGGCGGTTCCGAATCCAAGTTGCTTGAGATTGTTGATGCACTGGATGTCTTTTGCTTTGCGTCTGGCTTTGTTGAGAGCCGGCAGTAATAATGCCGCCAATATGGCGATGATAGCTATCACCACCAGCAGCTCAATAAGTGTGAATATTGGTTTTCGCATACAGACGTCTCCTAGATAAGTGTTGTCTTATACTCGTAGTTTTCGATGAAATTCTTTAATTTTTTATCGGTTAATTGCTTAATGACTTCGAGCTGATATCGGTTGATTTTCAGCCGCTCATCATCGGAAACCACCGCATACCTGACGGCCGGGTCCCGTATCGGCATGATTGCGCCGTCGACGATAATTTCATGCTTGCCGGCGATCAGTGGAACTTTTGACGCCCGGATGGCATCGACCCATTGATTGGGTTTGAGTAGCCATTGCATGAAAATGGTATTAGGCTCGAAGCCGGACTGCTCGAGCTCGGCAATGGTACTCCGCATGGCTTCATTGATAGCCTCCGGAGAGGAAAATGTCGGAGTATTCATCGTAAAAAGCCGATATTGAATATTTTCCTTTTCCGCTTTGGTCTGAAAGTCCGCCATGGCTTTCTGCTGACATAAGGGAAGGGTATTGCCGTAGCGATAGATCAAAGCGATTTTTTTTCCTCCGATTTCACGGGCATGGTCAAGGGCCACATCATAATAATTTCTGGCAAAACCCAGCCGATTATAGCTCAAGTCCGGATAATCACCCTCATCGAAGTCTCCGGCGAACAGTACCGGAAACGGCAATTTCAACACTTCCTTGATCTCGGTGTGCCTGAAACGCATGCCGACCACGACTACCGCATCGTAATGCCGGGCGGCAAGCCGCGCTATTTCATCTTTCAGCACCCGGTTTCTGTAGGTTGGCGAAGTGCTGTGGGTATAGATCGTCCTGACCAGAAAATTGATTTTCTCCGTTGTGTCGACAGAAAAAGCCAAATCGGTTATTTCCTTGACATAAGTAGTTTTGGGAGAACAGTCAAACAACAGGTACAAAACCTCGCGCGCTTCCGAATTGGAAGCGGTGGCGCTGACGAAAACTCCGCGGCGTTCCTTGCGGTAAATCAGCCGGCGCTTTTCCAGTTCGCCCAAAGCTTGCAACACCAGCGGCTGGCTGACCGAAAACTGCTCGGCCAGATCGCGGGTTCCGCGCAGTTTCGACAGTGGGGCAATCCGGCCGGAAATGATTTCGGCTTCCAGATAATTGACAATTTCAGCCGTTCGGCTTTCTTTTCGCAAAATTGTCGATTCCATTGCTTTTTTTGACCTCTTTGATAATATCTGATAATATTATATTCGGAAAGAGCGGTTTTGTCAACCCCCAAAAGCAAGTTTTCCCGATTTTTCCTTTAACGCGGAAAAGAATTGCGGCGGAAGACGGCGGGTGTCGTTCTGAGGACTTTGGTGAAGACCCGGGTAAAATGGTAACGGTCGGCAAAGCCGGTCGCTGCCGCGACTTCTTCGATGCTCTGGTTGCTGAAATGCAGCAATTCACAGGCCAACTCAATTCGTTTACGGCGGAAATAACTCTGCGGGGACTCGTTCATCTCGGTTTTAAACAGACGGATGAAACTATTGCGTTCCAGCCCGACCCGGGCGGCTATTTCGCTGTTATTGAGCATCCGACTGCGGTTATTTGCCAGCCACTTGCATAATTCCTCGATTCGCGGGTCCGCCTGATCCGGCAGTCGAAAAATATCCTGCGGCAGTTGAAGCAGCGCGGAGCTCAGAAAGGCCATGCCGCCCAGCAGTTTGATCTGTTGGTTGTTTTCGCTGTCCGGCAGGTCGATAATTGCGCGGATTTGTGATGTCAGCAAGTCCTTGGCCGGCAGCTGGAAAATCTGTTTCGGCGGCCTGGTCCGGTCGCTGGGGTTGAAGTGGATAAAAAACTGCTCGAACGGCCGCTCGGCAAAAGTGGAAAACTCCAGATATCCGGGAATGATGTAAACGAATTCCGGAGTCATCCGAATGATGTCGTTTTTGAGCTTGAGGCAGCCGCCAATCACTGGGTTCCAGTAAAAACGCCAATATGGTGTGTATAGTCGATTCTGAATCCACGGATGGATATTTTTCTGATATCTGCAACAATGTATTTTTAACACGGAATCAAAGGTTTCCAGAATCATAATTTTACCTGAATGTGACAAATGGATACAAGTATTTACTTAATATCCATTTATTTTCGGCATATTTCAAGTATAATTCATAGCAAATCCAAGGAAAATGTCTATGAATCGTCATGAAATAAAAAATCAAGTCGTCAGTTATCCCGATAATGAATTTCAATTCAGCGCCAAATGGATCACGCTGCCGGAGTTGGACCGGGAGCCGAATCAGTATTTCCGCGCTTATAAATCTTTTCTCATCGAAGAAGTGCCGGAAAAAGCTCTGTTGCGCATTTGCGCGGATAGCTACTATCTGCTGTTCGTCAACGGCCAAAGGGTTCACTTCGGACCGGTGCGCGGTACTTGGACGGTGAATTATTTCGACACGTTGGATGTTACCGGTTTTCTGTGTAAGGGCGAAAATCGCCTCGAAGTGATGGTCCATTCGCAAATGTCGGAAACTTTCATCGCGGTACCGGTGGAAACGGCGTTTATCCTGGAACTGCCGGGAGTGGTGAAAAGCGATGCTTCGTGGCAGGTCAGCCGGGCAGGGGAGTGGAAGCGTGATGTTGAATTTTATACGAAACAGACGGATTACATCGAATATCGGGATTTCCGCCTGACGGTGTGTGATTGGCATCCGGCGCGGGAAGTCGCCGCCGACAGTGAATTGTTGAAAAAGCGCCTGGCTCCGCGCAATGTGCCGCCCATGCGGGAATGGATTTACCAACCGGTGGAGATCGGCCATTGGCGCGAGGTGGAACCGGCTAAGTTGGAGGAGGGGATGAAAGTTTCCACTCTGGTTGACCGCGATATTCTGTTGCCGCTGTCCGCCGGACGGGTCAATGAATTTGTCATTAGCCCCGATACTGTCGGAAGCCGTGGCGTCAGCGTAATCGTCGACTTCGGCTGTGACCTGATCGGGCGGCTGGAGGCGGAACTGGAAGCCCCCGCCGGTACAATCATCGACGTGATTTACAATGAAGAAATCTGGCAACAAAAAGGGGATCGGCTGCAGGCTGAATTGTCTGAAGGCTGGTACAATGTGGCCGACCGCTATATCCTGGCCGAAGGTGAAAATATCATCGGCACCCAACTTTCGGAACGCGGCTTCAAGATGGTGCAATTGACCATTCGCGATTTTCGGGAACCGGTTCGGATCAAGGCTGTCAGGGCCATCGGCAATGAGTATCCATATCAGCATCGGGGGGCATTCCACTGCAACGATGAATTGTTGAACCGGATCATGGAGGTTTGCGTCAGGACTCTGGAAGTCTGCACGACCGATGTCTTTCTGGATTGTCCGTGGCGCGAACGGGCGTTCTGGGTCAACGATCTGATTGTGGAAAATGCGACCACGCTGGCGGCGTTCGGGGCTGGTGATGTTCACCGGAGGGCTTTTGAGCTGGCATTTTCTCAACAGCGCGACGACGGTTTTTTGCCGGGAGTCTGCCCCGCCCCGCACGGTACTCCGCGCCAAAGTGTAGTGCTGGTGCCGACCAATTTATTTATCATCACCATGCTGCAGGATTACTTACTGGCCTCCGGTGATTTCGACACGGTCAGGAAGTATTTGCCGCAGGTTCGGCGCATTCTGGAACTTTTTGAAACTTTTGCCGATGAAAAAGGCGTGTTGACCGCGCCTGCTGACATTTGGAATTTCTACGACTGGAGTTTTGGGCTGAACAATTACAGTTTCAACGGCTGCCGGGAGTCCATGCTCAATTATCTGTATGTTACCGGGTTGAAAACCTATGGAGAGCTCTGCGACACCTGCGGCGAGGCATATGACCGTGAAGGATGTCAGGCGAAAATCACCCGGACCATGGAGGCGGTCAAGGAATTTGTTCAGCCGGAAAACGGCTATCTGTTGGACAATGTCCTGCTCAACGAACAGCCGACGAAACTTTCCAGCCAGCTTGCTCACGCGTTTGCCCTCCTGGCGGGTGAAACAAATGAACACTTCAAATCCGCGATTGTCGATCCCGACATATTGTGTCCGGAACTATACTTGCATTTCTTTGTTTTCCGGGCGATGAAGCAGCTCGGCGGAAACGCGCTGGCCGACGGCCTCGAACGAATCCGCAAATATTGGGGCAAATGCGTCAACACCGGTTATCCTACGTTATACGAGGCCGGAATTCATAAATTCGGCCGGGAAGCGTTCAGGGAAGCCGGAAGTCTCTGCCATGGTTTCGGGACTGCTCCGATTGAATTTTTCCAGCGAAATATCCTGGGGGTGACGCCGTTGGAACCCGGTTACCGGGTATTCGAGTTCCAACCGAATCTTTTTGATCTGGAATACGCCTCGGGCCGCATTCCGACCCCATCCGGCGAGATCTCCGTTCATTGCGAAGGTGCAACGGCGACCCTGGAAATTCCGCCGGGCCTGACCGCCCGCTTCAATGGTCGGGATTACGAAGCAGGTACACACTCATTTGAATTGAAATAATATATCATAGAAGGAAACAGATGATGAATCGGAATGATCAAGCTTATGAGATCGCCAGGGAAATATACGCCGGTTATGGCGTGAACGTTGACGAAGCCCTTGAACGTCTGGGGCGGTTTGCGCTGTCTGTCCATGCCTGGCAGGGAGATGATGTCGTGGGGTTCGAGAATATGGACCATGCCTTGACCGGCGGATGCCAGGTCACCGGCAATTATCCGGGCAGGGCGCGCAACGCCGATGAATTGCGCGGGGACCTCGATCTTGCCCTGAGCATGATCCCCGGCAAACACCGGGTTTGTCTGCAGGGGCACCAGGTCGACAAAATGTTGCCGGGTGTCGACCGCGACGGATTTACCATCGAGAATTTCCAAAGCTGGCTGGACTGGGCCGCCGGCAAGAAAATCGGTCTGGACATCGCGCCGGTATTTTATTCGCACGAGAAACTCGATCATGGTTTTTCGCTCTCGCATCCGGACCCGGCGGTTCGCCGCTTCTGGATCGATCACAGCAAGGCAATCCGGAAAATCGGCGCCGAATTCGGGAAAAAACTGGGTACTCCGGCCGTTTGCAACTTCTGGATGCCGGACGGTTTCAAGGATATTCCCGCCGACCGCTACAGCTTCCGCCGGCGGATGATCGAATCCCTCGATATTATTTTCGCCGAGGAATATTCCAAAGATTATCTGCGCGACGCCGTGGAGTCCAAGCTGTTCGGTATCGGCACCGAATCATGTACCGTAACTTCCAACGAGTTCTGTCTGCTCTATGCACAGAAACAGAATAAAATGGTCTGCTTCGATACCGGGCATTTTCACCCGACCGAATCGGTGGCCGACAAATTATCCTCTGTGTTCGGCTTCATGGATGAGGTATTGCTGCATGTCAGCCGCGGCGTACGCTGGGACAGCGATCATGTTCTGTTGCTGAACGACGATTTGCGGGATCTGGCGCGGGAAATCGTGCACTATGATTATGCCGGCAAAGTTCATATCGGATTGGATTATTTCGATGCCAGCATCAACCGCATTGCCGCCTGGGTCATCGGAGCCAGAAACATGCAGAAAGCGCTGCTTTCGGCACTGCTGGAACCGCGCCAAGCCATTGCCGGTTATGAAACCCAATGGGATTTTACCCGTCGCCTGGCCCTGCAGGAAGAAGCCAAGACATTGCCGTTCGGAGCGGTCTGGAATCATTATTGCCAAATTTCGGAAGTTCCGGAGAGCGACAGTTATATGACGCAAATCCGGCAATACGAGAATCAGGTCAACCCCACCCGGTAAACATTTTCTCGTAAAAATAAAAAAACCTCGGCGATACTTGCATATTGCCGAGGTTTTTTCATCGCTGTTGAAAATGCGATGCTTATTCGAAAATATCATAATTGGTTTGGGAACCTTCCTGGATTTTGGCCATTTCCATGTTTTTGGAGGTGAATGGGATAAATACGATCGTCCAGTTGACGAATTCGGTTCTGGCCCGGACGTTTTCGATAACCCGCAATGGACGCTGGGTCTTGGAATCGAGAATGGTCAGGCTGAATTTACCCGATCCGCTGCGGATCAGGCGCTTGAACAGGGCCAGTTCCGGGATGACGATACTGAGGGTGGTTTCCGGTACCGGGATCGGCAGCGGCGGGGTACCGAGCAGAAGCTGGTCGTTTTCCGTGGCCAACGTACCGCTGATCAACCGCATGGTGATGACGGCATCCTTTTCGTCTTTGGCGATAATCATGCCGGCTTTGGCGAGATGCAGTTCAAACTGCCCTTGAACATACGGCTTATCTACTTGCGGAGCCAGATTGTTGTAATCAATGAACACTTTTTGGCCCCGAAACTCATAGATGTCGAATTGGTCGATACAGCGTTCGACCGCCGTGGACAAGAGCATCTGCTCGACGACGTTACGGGAAGTATTGGTAATGGATGGGTTGGCGCATCCGGTTGTGTTCAATACGACAAAAGCTGCGGCTGAAGACAGCAGCAGCAATTTAAATACGTTCTTCATTTAAATTACCTGCAGTTGATATTTTATAACGATAAAGACTTTACAATATAGTTAAGATCATAAAAAATCAAGTTCGATTATCGAACAATATAGACTTTTTTCGCGTTTTTAAAATCAGACGCCTTCGGCGAACCGGTTTGAGGCTTTTTATTGCCAGTACTGATTACATTTGTAAACTTTCTTTATGTTTTTTTCAATTAACTACTTGCTTTCATCAAAATTGGAGATATTTTTGTATTTGAAATAACCAAAGGTAGCAGGCAATATGACAAGCAAAAAAGTCCAATCCGGTAAAAAGTCCAGGTTGAAAAAACTTCTGATTCCGTTGGCCGTTCTGGTGCCGTTATTAATCATACTGGGAGTGGTTTGTTTGATGACGCAGCGCGAGCCGCTGACCTCGAAAGAAATCCTGGCCAAGAAAGAATGGAAGGAAAGCGAGTTGAAAGATGCCATTTCCCGGACCATGCAGATTCAGACTGATCGCGATTCACGCAAGGAAATCACGAAACACCTGAATGCCCAGTTGAAGAAACTGCCGCCGGAAAAGCAGTCGGAAATCCGTGTCGCCGCGATCAGCGACGCCATGAGCAAAAGTCTTGATCAGTTGCGGGAACTGCCCGAAAATGAACGCGCCCGAATCATTAAGCGGATGGACGAGCAAGCTACCCGCAACCTGGACCGGGTCGGTAAAATGTCCAGCAAGGAGCGCAAAGAATTTCGGGAGCGCCACGCTTCCAGTGAAGCCAAGGGCGTCGCTACCGAGGCCAACCGTATCGTCATTACCAAAATGACCCCGGAAGAACGCCGGGATTTCAATCCGATCATCGAAAAATGGTTGCATACCCTGAGGGAGATGTAAAATGAAGAATCGTAATTTCACTCTTATTGAACTCCTGGTGGTGATCGGGATCATTGCGATATTGGCGGCGCTGTTGCTGCCGGCGTTGGAGCGTAGCCGGACCGCCGCCCGCAAGGCCTCATGTTCCGGTAACCTCAAGCAGTTGGGGCTGGCCTTGAATATGTATGCCGACAATTACAACTTCGTCCTTCCGGTTTGCAAGCCCTTGACCTCGACTTCCAAAATTGACGGCGTAGTGGTGGAGGAAAGCTTCATCGATCCATCGAGCCTGATGGGGTCGAGTTATCCGACGTTGCCGGAGGCGCTTAAGCCTTATGTCGGCGAATCCAAGGTTTTTCACTGCCCCGGAGAAACCGATCAGTATTATTTCAAGAATTACGGTTCCAGCTACGAGTGGAATTATTTCCTGAACGGGCGGCGTGTCGATGAAAAAACGTATCGCCTGACCCCCTATAACATGAAAGACCCGGTATTCATGATGGATGCGAAAAACTTCCACGGCAAGGGCGAGAAAGGAAAAAATTACCTTTACGAGAACAGCACAATCCTCGATTACGTGAAAACGGAGATGCTTTAATGCTGGAATGCAACGGATTAACTAAAATCTACCAGGGGCGGCGGGTGGTCGACAGCGTGACTTTCGAGATGGCCGCCGGCCGGGTAATGGGGCTGGTCGGCCCCAACGGCGCCGGAAAAAGCACCCTCTTGAAAATGGTTACCGGATTGATTTGGCCCTCGGAAGGCAATGCGGTGATCGACGGTTTCGACGTGCATCAGAGTCAGCGCCAGGCGTTGGCCCGGGTCGGGGCCATTATCGAATGGCCGGCGTTTTATCCGGACCTCTCGGCCCGGCGCAATCTGGAAATTCTTTCCGGTGGTCATGGTCCCGAGTATGAGAAAAAAGTCAAAGAAATCATTCACATGGTGAACCTCGATGGGCGTTTGCAAGACAAGGTCGGGCGTTATTCCACCGGTATGAAACAGCGGTTGGGGATTGCCCTGGCTTTGTTGCCGGATTCCCGTTTTATCATTCTGGATGAACCGACCAACGGGCTCGATCCGCTGGGACTCATCGAGATCCGGCAGATCATCCGCGAATACAATCAGCGCTTCGGCACCACCATTTTGGTGACCACGCATCTGCTTTCTGAAATCGAGCAGGTGGCCGATGACATTGCGATCATCAATAAGGGACGGCTGATTGCCTTCGGCGATATGAAAAAATTGTTGGCCGGCGATAATCTGCTGAAGTTGCGGGTTTCGGATAACCAACAGGCTATTGCCCTGCTGGAAAAATCCGGTTTCCCGATCGAGAAAATCCAGCATATCGAAAACGAGTTTCTGCAGTTGAAGCTGAGTGACTGCGGTTGTACCGGCGAAATCAACGATTTCCTGGTAAAAAACGGGATCCAGGTTTCATGTCTGAATTTAGTGCACAAGACTCTGGAGAGTTTCTTTCTGGAAAGCACCGGGGAGGATGAACATGTTTCGTGAAACCTGGTATGAAATTATCAAAATCTTCACTCAGAAGAAAAATTATGTGGTGATCCTCGGGCATTTCCTACTGGTCATGCTTTGCTATCTGTCGTTCAAAACCACCGATTACAAATTCGTGGGCGGGGATGTCCGCGGCATGTTTGATAATGTCGGAGTATTTTTCGATGGACTGTTCTTTGCCCGGATCGCGGTGATCCCGACCTTTATGATCATCATGCCGATTTTTGTCGCGACTTTGGCCGGCGATATCATCGCGGGGGAGATTCAGGACGGTTCGTTGAAACTTTACATGGCGCGTCCGCGCTCGCGGATCATGTTGATCGTCAATAAATTGCTGGCGGTATACGCGGTGACGCTGATCTATTGCCTTTATTTCGCCGTCGTCTGCTTTCTGATCGGCCTGTTGTTTTTCGGGTGGCCCAATGCGTCGCAGTTGATCTATATGCGGGGCCTGGGGCTGGGGAATTCCGTAGTCCTGATGTCGCTGAACGAAGCCCTGATCCGATATGTGATGATGGCTCTGTACTATTCCGTTTCGCTGATGGCACTGGGGAGCATCGTGCTGTTTCTGTCGACGATTTTCGACCGGATGACGGCGGCGACGGTTTCCGGGATTACCCTGTATTTTGTCTGCTACATCATCGAACGGCTGCCGTTTGCGGACAAAATCGGTCCGTATATGCTTTCCCGGGTCATGAATTACCCCGATCTTTATATGACGGATATTCCCTTTGGCCGCCTGACCGCCAACCTGGCGGCGCTGAGTATTTACATCGCCTTGTTCACCATGTTCAGCATCGTCAGCTTCAGCATGAAAGACATCAAGTAGTAGAACTATCAGTCTTCCTTGAGCTTGGGATTGATGATCGGGGAGGGGATCAAATCTTTCTGGGACTCGGCCTTGATGGCATCTTTGTTGCGCTTTTCCAATTCATCGGCGTTGGTGGGGGTGAATTTGGCAAGGGCCTTGGGATCGTCAGGCAACTGCCGGCTGCCATCGGATGACGATGGATCGGGACCGACTTTCTTGACGCTGGCGGTTTTGTCGGCGGACTTGATCGGCTCGCCTTTTGTGGCCGGATCTTTTAGAAACTCGGCACGGACGACTCGCATGTATGAGCTGGTGGAGCGTTTCGAGGTGGTATCTTTGCCGATCTGGCCGTATGACGTGAAATCGTTATCCATCCGCTGCCAGATCGTATCGGCGGTGTAATCGTTCCACACGTTTTCGACCCGCCCGGTGATGACCGATTCGGGGACTACCTGGTAAGCATAGATATAGACGACGTCGGCGCCGACGTCTTCCGCTTTTTCGCGGACTTTTTCGCAGATTTTTTCCTTGGAGTAACTGTCATAGCGGCCATAAGCCACGCATTTGCCGATTTCCACAAAATCTTCCGGGATCAAAGTACGGTCTTCGAAGATCTTGACATCGGCGGTCGCCGTATAATTGTCCCCCATATAATTAACACTGACGCACCCGGTCAAGGTCGCAAGTGCCAGCACCATCATTACCGCATATTTGAACATTCGGATTCTCCATAATTGATTATTGTATGGAATTTAACCCCTTCCGGCATTTATTTCAAGCATGAATTGAAAATTGAAAATGGAAAATTGAAAATTAGAAGAAGACAAGTCAAAGGGCGACTGTCATTTTCGTCATTTTCGTCATTTTCGTCGACTGCGGAGTTGACAAAACCGGACCGAAGATTTAGAGTATCAAAAACATAAACAGGAGATGGTCATGATCGGTGAAAAAGAACTGAACATATTGGAAAAAGAGCTGAACAGTCCGGATAAGGAATTGCGGATGAACGCCTTGTCGGAGTTGAATGACTTGCGGGTTGCCGGCAAAGTGCCGTTGTTGCCCGCCGGTGATCTCCACAATCTGCATTGCCATACGATTTATTCCTACAACGGCTATAATTATTCCCCCGGCTATATCGGTTGGCTGGCTTATAAATCCAGCTGGTTCGCTGCCGGTATCGTGGATTTCGACGTGCTCGACGGCGTGGATGAGTTCCTGAAAGCCGCCCGCATGTTGAACGTCCGGGCGGTTTGCGGTATGGAAACCCGCGCGTTTATCAAAGAACTGGCCGACAAGGAGATCAATTCTCCCGGCGAACCCGGCGTGGCTTATCATATGGGGGTGGGATTCACCACCGGCAAGGTTCCCGCCGACCAGGTGAAATTTGCCACCGAGCTTAAGAGCACCGCCGCTGAACGGACACGCAAGATTGTGGAACTGGTCAATCCGTTCCTGGCCCCGGCCGACCTCGATTTTGAAAAAGACGCCGCGGCGCTGACGCCCGCCGGCAACGTCACCGAACGCCATGTCTGCTATGCCTACCGCCTGAAAGCGGAACAGGTTTTCACGGATGCCGAAAAGCGGGCCGAATTCTGGTCCGACAAGCTGGGATGCAATCTGGAGGACGCGCGGAAACTGGTCGCCGATCCGGTCAAGCTGGAAGCCCAGATCCGGGCCAAAACCATGAAAAAAGGCGGCCCCGGTTATGTCCAGGCCAACCCGGAGTCGTTTCCGGCGCTGGAAGCTATGAATGATTTCGTCAGAGCCTGCGGCGCCATTCCCTGTGTGGCCTGGCTGAACGGCGATTCGGCCGGCGAAGCCGATCCGGAAGAACTGCTGGACCTTCATATCGAGTACGGCGCGGCCATGCTGAATATCATTCCTGACCGCAACTGGAATTTTTCAGACGCCGAATTACGCAAGAAACGGGTGAACGAGCTCAATAAGATTATCGCCGCCGCCATCAAACGCAATATGCCGGTGATTGTCGGCACCGAAATGAACGCGCCCGGCCTGAAGCTGGTGGACGATTTCGACAGCGAGGCTCTGGCTCCGCATGTCAAGACTTTTGTCGACGGCGCGGCGATTGCTGCGGCTCATACTGTTTTGGCGCCGCAGGGCAAGGGATACTTGAGCAACTGGGCGCGGGATACCTATCCTCTCCTGTCCGAGCGCAACCGGTTCTTCGCTGAATTCGGCCGTAACCAGCAGCAATGACCGTAAGTTTCAGATATCCGCTAATCATTGTTGCAGCGGTATTTGCGGCATATGGCTGGACTCTTTTCAGTAATCCGGCCAACTGGGGCGGCATGGTTCTTCATGCCGCTACCGGTATCATGTTCTTCCTTCTCTGCCGGGAGCTGGGATTCCGCTCTAAGGTGGGACTGCTGTCGGCCTTGACGATTGTCTTGAACCCTCAA
>JAVBRM010000211.1:0-4706 GCA_031548025.1 Victivallaceae bacterium
CCACCGCTACTTCCAGCCTCCCGAACCTCATGCTGTCATCAAAAACGCCCAAAACATCGGACATAAATTTTTTCAAACGGCTCAAAAGTTATTAACAACCCACCCCGTTTTCAGAAAGACGGGTTTTGGCGGGCTCGTCAGATTTTTGAACTCCGGAAAATACTTTGTGAAATCGCGAGATTAACTATTGACAAAATCCGGGAGTGGCAGTATAATAAGGTAATGTGCAAACGTATGCGCAAGTGGAATTATGAACGAAAAAAACAAAAACAATCGAATAACCGGGGCGGCGATCGCGGAGCAATTGGGAATCTCCCAGGCGACTGTCAGCCGGGCTTTGGCCGGCAACAAACGCATATCGCAGAATGTCCGGGAGCAGGTCCGGGAAGCCGCGCGTCAATTGGGATATGTTTCCAATGCCGCTGCCCGAACTTTGGTCAAGGGGCGCAGTAATGTCATCGGAATTCTTTCCGGCGGGTTGCATGTTGAGCGGACCGCCATGGAATTGATCGCCCTGGATGCCGAATTGCGTAAGCATGGATTGCTGCCGTATCTGTATTATACCCGCAGCGAATCGGACCGGATTGTGGAAGGGGCGCGCCATTTGATTGAGCAGGGGGTGGATGGACTCCTGATTATCGGTACCAGCCCGGGAGCAGTTAATGAATTGAAATACCATTCGCTGCATTGCATGCTGCCGACGGTTTTTGTTGATTCGCCGTTGGCCGGGCACCGCGTCAACATGGTTACCAATAATTATCTCGAAGCCTACCGGGAGGCCGCCGAGGTCATGCGTCAGGCCGGACATTGTCAGGTATGCGGAATTTTGCGGACCAGTTATGATTTGAAGAGTATCGATATTCAGGATACCCGCTACCAGGGAGTAAAGCTGTTATTGGCCGCTTGCGGCCGGGAAAATTGTATGTTGGTGGTGCCGTCACCGAGACCGTCCGTGCTGGCGGATACCCGGGAGGCTAATGAAAAAACGGTTGCCGAGGTCTGTCGGCTCCTGGATGAGCATCCGGAATGTGATGCCCTGGTCTGCCATGACGACGATCTGGCGTTATGTGCCACCAGTATTCTTCTGCAGCGCGGGAAAAAAATACCACAAGAAGTTATGGTATTGGGATTCGGAAATGCTCAACTGGGTGAATTGATGCAACCGCAATTGTCGACGATTGCACAGCAGCCGCTGGTTCTGGCGGAAAAAACGGTGGCGCGGTTGCTTGAGCTCATCGACAATCCGAGCGAGGAAATAAAAGCAATCAGTATTCCGGGTAAATTTATCCGGCGGAAAACATTTTAACTTAAGGAGGTAACGGATAATGAAAAAACGGGGATCAAACAAATTCACACTTATTGAATTGCTGGTAGTGATTGCTATTATTGCAATCTTGGCGTCGATGCTGTTGCCGGCATTGAATAAGGCACGGATCAAAGCACGGGTATCTTTGTGCAACAGCAATTTAAAGCAATTCGGGGCCGGTTTTGCTTTGTATGACGGCGATTTCGACGGTTATGTGCCGTATGAGGCAGGCGCATGGTATCGGACGGCGTGCCGGTTTTATATCAAAACCACCTCATTGTTTCATACTACCGGGGTTCTATTTGACCTGGACTATTTGAAGGACGCCAAAGTGTTTCATTGTCCGGGAGATCCGATTGATGTGAAAATACATTATTTTAATCTAAAAACTTCAACCTCGTCGCATTATTCCGGATACTCGATGCGCGACAATATCGGCAATATGGGGACCAAACCGCATTTGCGGTTGAAGGACGGCAACAGTTCGAATGCAATTCTGGCCGATAATCTGAGCCAGGTCAATTTCCTGACTCTGTTTCCGGTTGCCAACACTCGTCTTGACGGGAGCGGAAACAAGTTTTCGGCTTGGCACATCAGTACTTACAATGTTCTCTTTTTTGACGGACATACCCAGAGTTTCGGTTATGACCGGGCTATGCTGCAGAGCAGTACCAATGCGGCGGTGTACAATGGTTACCCCAAAGCTTATTGGGAATATATCGGCAAGCAGGTTTCAGAAAAATTACCATAGAGCCAATTTTAAAAGTATTTGGGGATTCTTTTGGGATTTATCGGCAATTTTGAAAACCTCGATCTGCTTTCTACGTAGCGCTGCTACGCTGAAGCAGCTCGAAATCTTCAAAATTGCTCGTTAAACCATCAAAATAATCTCCCAAGAGATACTTTTAAAACTGACTCATAAAACAAAAGGAAAACATCATGTTGAAATTACTTTGTTACGGGTTATCATTATTCTGGATTATCGCGGCTGGCGGTGCTCCGGCTTCAGTCAAGGTCAGCGATTTTAATCCCGGGCGCGAGGACGCGGCCAAGGCCATCCAACAGGCCATCAACAGCGGAGCCGCTCAGGTCATATTCGACAATCCGGGGTTTGAAATGCTGGTCGGCAAGACGATTTTTCTGCGCAGCGATCAGGAATTGATTTTTCAGGATGGCGTAGTCATCAATGCCAAAGCGGACTGTTTCAAACCGCGCGCCGCTGCGCTTTTCGCAGGCACGAATTTGAAAAATATCGGACTGCGTGGTGAAGGCAAGGCGATCTTGAAAATGCGCAAACAGGATTATCAGGACGCCACCCATTATGAGGCGTCCGAGTGGCGGCATCTGCTGGCGTTTCGCGGCTGTGTAAATATCAAAGTACAGAACCTGAGCTTGCTGTCCAGCGGAGGCGACGGGATTTATCTGGGGTGCACTCCGGAGCATCCGTATTGCAATGATGTGCTGTTGGAAGATTTGATTGTGGACGATCACCACCGGCAGGGAATCAGCGTTATTTCCTCGGAGAACCTGGTGATCCGGCGGTGTAAAGTCCTGAATACCCATGGTACCGCTCCCGCGGCAGGCATTGACTTCGAGCCGAATCATACGCCGCCCGGTCAGCGTATCGTCAACTGTTTGATCGAGGACAGCGAGTTTTCCGGCAACGACAACGCAGGCGTCTGTATTTATAATGTCTATCTGGAAGGCGGCCGCCCGCCGCAGTCGCTTACTTTTCGCCGCAATATCATCAACGGCAACAACATCGGCGGGGTGAAAATAACGACCAGTTTTTACCGTCAGGGACGCGAAAGTATAGCTCCACCGAGCGGTTTCATCAAATTTGAGGATTGCCGGATCGGCAACTCCAACGGACCGGCGATTATCGTGGCGGATCAGATTCCCGGGGTTGACGTCAGTTTCGACAACTGCAGTATTGAGGCGCAAAAAGGAGCGGTGCTGCTGGCCTCGCGGGGTATGCGCGGGGCTCCGATTGGTGGCGTGACTTTCAACAACCTTCAGATCAGCAAGTTACCCGCGGGACAGGAAGCGATTACCTTCAAAACCTGGACGGAGGTCAATCTGGCGGAGATCACCGGAACGGTCAGTGTGGACGGCCGCCCGTATCCGCTGGCGGAGCGCATTAAGGAATTGAATCGGCAAATCGATGAACAGAACCGGAATGGTTTTCGAAAAGGAAGTGTGAATTGGCGTACTTTCCGCAAACCGGAACAGGCGGCCGGAGCTGAAACGGTCAAAAATACTCTGGGACATCGCGGAGAGTTTGTCTATTTGGTTGCGGCTGGGGCAGGGGAGAAAGTAGACGTTAATATCGAAGTGGTTCATAAACCATCCATGCGCACTCTGAAATTGGATGTCACGGATGTGAAGAATAATCCATTGGCCTCCTGTACTCTGGCGGGTAAGGATCGTCAGGGAACGTTGAGCTTTGTTGCGCCGTATGACGGCAGCTACATCATCAAGGGAGCGAGCGGCCCCGATGTTTTGTCGATTACCACCAGCGCCGCCGGAGGAACTCTGGTAAATAACAATTTGTTGCTGTCCGGCCGGAAGAACCGGGCGTATTTTGCCGTGCCCGCCGAAGTGAAATCCTTTGAGCTCCGGGTGGCGGGCCGCTTGGGACTGCCGCCGGTCAAAGCCCGGGTTTTGAACTCTGCCGGGCAAGTTGTAATGAGCAAAGATCATATTGAAGAACCGCATGTTTTCAAAATTGAGCGCAATAATTCTCAACGCGAAATCTGGTCGCTGGAGGTTGAAATCAGCACTGACAAAGACATTGCGGAAATCAATTTTGGCCGTAACCTTGAAAACGTGATTGCGGCTTCACCGGACAAACTGCCGGAATACACCGGTAAAAACACTGCCGCCGGTACGGTAATGCAAGCCGGCGAATTTACAGGACATGAGAATTAACTTCTCTTTTCACTGGCGGATTTACCATGAGGCAAGAAAAAGAGTGGAAAATATATTGAAAAAAATGAAATTGATGGTACTATTTGAGTGAATATGGCAGAAAGCCGGTACGATAATGTAATTACAGGACATGAGAATTAATTTATGACAAAAACTGCATGGTATGCGTTGCGGCGGACATTGCCGCCGTGGTGTTTCGAAGAGACATTGGATGATTTGCTGAAAATGGCCCCGGAGTATAAGATCGATGAAGTTATCGTAAAAGTCGATACCGAGGAATTTTCGCATGGGCATCCGTCGGTGGAATGGTTGAAAAACTACCAGCCGAAACTGTTTGAGATCAAGGCCAAATTGGCTGAACTCGGCATCGTCTATTCGCTGAATCCGTGGATTACGGTAGGGCATGGCGACCGGGGGCGTAATGACCGCGGACGTTTTCCCGGCTTGGTCACCATGGTCGGGCATGACG
>JAVBRM010000196.1:0-25281 GCA_031548025.1 Victivallaceae bacterium
GAATTGACCCGGTCTTTGAGTTTGACCCCGTGCAACAGCGAGAGCGCCAGATGCGAACGAGTCAGCTGAGTGAACTTAGGCGGCCAGTCCTTGGGCGCAGTGGTCCGGCGCAGAATTCCGCCAAGGGCAAACGATTGGGCACCGATCTGGTATCCCAGGCTGGTGGTTCGGATATCCTCCAGCGTATAACGCTCAGGAAGCGGCGTTTCCCCGAAATTCAATTCCCAGCCGAGCTGGACGGTCGCCAGCGAGAAACACGGCACCAGCAGCGCGTTGGTCATATGGACTTCAAGTATCCGCGGATAGCGGTTCATCTGATGTTGAAGCACGGAAATACGCTTGACTAATTCGCGTATCGCCAGGATGCTCAACTGTGAGTGCACTTCGCCCTCGTCGTCAATCCGGGCCACTGTGTCGGTATTGGGTTCCGGCATCAGGAAAACGTCATCCAGATAAATGCCGTGCATTCCGTTCTTTAATTCCATATAATAACCGTACATGATATAGTCGATGTTGGACGGGACCGGATAGGTGCGCATGGCGCCGAAATACCCCTGCGGCGATGGATTCCACCATTCGGTTTTGAAGTAATCCGGCACCGCTTCCATGATATAAGTCAAGCGGGGATCGGAATATTTGGTCGGCAACGAAGCGCGGCGCGGCGGATAATCCAGCGTCAGCTTCCGGAAATTTTCGCGGACTTGTTGAACATGCTCAGGTTGCGTGCCGCCGTTCGGGACCTTTTTCAGATCGGCAAGCGCGGCTGCGCCGTACTTGTCGAGCCAGGTCTTGAGCAAAGCTTGCGAATCCGGATGAGCGCCCGTGCGGACCGCCTCGGTCACCGCGCGAAACAGTTCGAAATCTTCGTTGTAAGGCAACTTGGACCAGGTGTATGGAAACCCGGCGATATAGCCGGCAACCGTCATGATATTGCCTTCGCCTTCTATCCCTTCACCTTTCGGGTCGTGGGTGAAACCGCGCAGCGCCGGATCCTTCGGCTTGACCGGAGTCGCCTGCATGCCGAATTCAAAGTCACAGCCGTTCTTGAGCGGAGCAATCCGGTTGATCAGATCCACTTCCAGGACCACGGTTTCGCCTTTCCGGATGACCCTGACCGCGCTCTTCTTGCGATCCAGTTTATAGCCGTAACTCGAATCCAGGAACCAGCAGAAACCGCGTTCCACCCCGCCCAGCCAGATATAGGGGACCAGTTGCGGATGCATGTTTTCCTGACCGAACGGGAAATTGCGTTTCAGTTGGGTGCCGTTCCAGATTTCCCCTTCGCCGGGCGGCAGATTGCCCGCCGGGTTGGAGCGGATGGTATTGGACACGACATGGAACAGCGGTACTTCCGCATTTTTTAACGAAATTTCCAGCTTCAATTGTTCGATTTTTCGCCCCGACACGCCGTCCAGCGCCAATTTGACCCAGGCGAAACCGTCGTATTCAATCGCAATTTCGCTGTTCAATTGAATGCCGGTATCGGATTTTGCCCGGGTTTTGATCCGGGCCAGGTAACCGCCGTCTTCCAGTTCGGTTTTTTCCACCGAGCCGGTCCAAATTGCCTCTTTGCCGTTTTCGACCATGACCAGACGCATCGGCGCGGCCAGGATTTCCTGTCCCTTAGCCTGTAACGAGTCCCACAGTCCGACCGGATTCACCCGGTATGAATTCATCAGATTGGTCACGGTGTTTTCCCGGACCTGGAGTGGAGTGAACGGCGGCAGAATGATTTTGTCCTTGCCGTATGAATTGTTTTCCCAGGGGAAGGTCTTTTTGAGCAACGTACAGACCGATTTGAATTCACTGACTTTACCGGAAACATCAGTCATGCTGACCCCGATCCGGTATTCGCCGGGAGTAGCGCCGACCGGAGCCAACACCCGGTAGGAGTTGCCTTCGCGTTTGGCTTCCACGGACGCGCCGTCATTGACCGTGACCAGTACCTTGGCCGGATTTACCGCCGAGCGGAAGTTCAACCGTACCGCTACGCGGTTGTAGCCGGGATAGTACCAGCAGGCGCCGCCGCCGATATTTCTCAATTCAAAAACGGCGGTGGCTGGATGCCGTCCCAATGAAACTTCTTTTTTGCCCTGGACCAGCCGAGCATAAAATACCTGCCCGGATTCCTGATCGTAAAGTATGGAGCTGAACCAGCGGTTCACGTTGTCGCCGGCTTCGACGTTCAATTCCAGTTCGGCTTTGCCGTTCGGCGGAACGATGACTTCTTTCTGGCCGTCGATATTCATTTTGCGCTCGACTTTACCGTTGACCTTCGGGAAAAGATAGTGCCGCAACATGGCTGCCATGACCATTGGCCGATTGGTGGGGTTTTCCGCTTCCAACTTGATTTTCCAGGAGCCTTCCTCGAAATCGCCCAGGTCGTGTTGGCGCAGCACCGGAACCGATTTGCCCCAGTAGAGATTGACCATGTTTTTTGGATCGGCATAGGAGTGAGTGGCGTTCAGGGCGGAAGTGCCGATTCCGACCCAGTTGCGGGCAATATTAGCCTTCAGGCTTTTGGCGGGGTTGCCGACTTCCGCCAACGGTATGGCCAGTTCAAGATCCCACCAGCCGCTTTCCGCTCGGGTGCCGATCTTTATATCCTTAATATTCCAGGAAACGTCTTCACTCTTGGGATTAATGCTCATTTTGCGGTCAAAAATCGCGCCGCCGCTATTGATGATCATATGATAAACCGTGTTGGCATCGTTGTCGGGGGAGAGCAGAATTTCCACGGAATCGTCATTGTAAACGGCTCCGTCGCGCTCCGTTGCCTTGGTGACCAGGCCGCCGCCCGGATCGTTGTCCGGCGTGGAGGTTCGGACGCCGATATACAGATATTGGTTGTCGCGGCACAGGTAAATGAAGCCGCGTTTACCGCCCACCAGATATTGGTTGGATTTGGCGAATCCCGCCGATTTTTGACTCATATCCCACTCGCCGGGTTCAATCACGCCGTTGATTTTCGGCGCGGCGGCCGCGTCGATCAGCGGAATATTCATCTGGACGTTGCCGCTCCAGAGCTTCAGCAACTTCTCCTCGGAGGCACTTTCCGCCCAGAGGCTTCCGGCCAATACCGAGAGGATCAACCAATATACTGTTTTTTTCATTCTTATGCCTTTACTATATTATGGATTTTTTCTGGATTCGAAAAATGTCGGTAATGGATTGGTCGTACCTCCCCAGTCAAACTCTTTCGTCGCGTTGCCGGGAGTCAGGCTTACCACGTGCCCGGCGGCCGCTCCGATGTTGGCAGCGCCGGTTCCATGACGAAAATGTATTTTGCGTGAAGTATCCCAGTTACTTGAGTTGCGCCAATAAAGATAATAAGACTGCCGGAAAGTCGCCACGCTGACCACCGAATCGGAAATCAATGCATAACGGCTGGGCTGGATCCAGACTTTGGTTGCCGCTCCTCCGTGATAAACCAGTTTGTCGATCTTGCAGGCAATACCGGCCGCATCATTGTGCGCATCGCGCATCATGCCGTAAAACTGATCGTAACTGTCCGCCGTGGTCGGGTCGGTAGCCGGCAGGCTGGAACAGCGCAGGCGCTTGGCGCTATCTTTCTGAAGGTACTTATAGTGTTCCAAACGGCCGGCCCAATTTTCCTTGGGAGTGGTGGTGGTATCATAATACAGGGGAACATATCCCTGATAGTCATCCGCATAGAAATGGATAGCCTTCAATACCTGACCGATCGAGTTCACACAATTGATCGTTCTGGCGCGTTCCCGGGCCTGACTAAGCGCCGGCAGCAGCATGGCGGCGAGAATTGCGATGATCGCAATCACAACCAGGAGCTCAATAAGAGTAAATATCTTCGTTCTCATGCAGTTACCTCCTTATTACGTTTGGCACATGAGCTTCTTTCTATTAAAGTCGATTTCATAATTCGTCTGATTCGCGGCTCATCCGGATGGGCCAGCCGTGTGAGCAAAGTTTCCACCAACAGCTTGCCGAATGGCTCCGCTGTCCGGCTGATGGTAGTCAAAGCCGGTGCCGACAGCCGGGCGATCCAGTTGTCATTGCAACCGATCACGCTCAGGTCGCGGGGGACGACCAGCCCATGGTTAGCGGCGTATTGAATCACCAGCATAGCGGATTCGTCGGTACTGGCCACAATGGCGTCAGGAATATTGCCTGAGCTCAATATCTTATCGAATCCTTCGATTTTTCTGCTTTCTCCGTCGGTATACCAGATTCCCGCTTCTTTCATCTTCCGTTCCCGGATGATCTGACGCAAAAGCTCGGTACGTCTGGAATCCCTGAGGCAGACAATTCCGATCGAGCGATGCCCGAGCGCTTCCAGATAGTTAATTGTTTCAAGCGCCACCTCGTGATGATCGTAACCGACGAAATCATAATCCGGATGCTCCGTATAATAAGTTGCCACCGGAATTTTCAGGTTTTTCGGCAGATAAGCGGGCTCGTTGGTGATCAACCCCTCGATGTTGTACTTGAGAATATTTTCCGTGGCACTCTGGATTTGGTCTTCGCTCTCCCAGAAGGAGAAAATGCCGGTATATTCGGTCTCCGTCAGATGATGCTGGATATCCGCCACCATTACCGCGTAGGACAAATCCCGGGGAGAGGGGAGGAGGATGCCGATATTGTAACTGCGGTTGTTGCGCAAGGCCCGTGCCGCCAGGTTCGGCTTGTAGCCAAATTCCGTGGCCGCTTTGCGCACACGTTCCACCGTTACCGGAGAAATATGGAGTTCCTCACTGCGTCCGCGCATTACCGCCGACACGGTGGAGTAACTCAGATTCAAATTTCCGGCAATCTCTTTCAGGGTCATTTTATACCTACTATTACGTGCTAGTAATTATTATACAGCCGACAATTTCATTTGTCAATGGCTTTTTAAAAATAATTTTTCACGATCTCGACCGGATGGGGAATTGGTGAATTGGTGAATTGGTGAATTGGTGAATTTCGGGAGGTTGCTCGCTTTCCGAGAATCCTATCCCGGGTTAGGAATTTTATAGGTTAATGAGGCTAATGAATTTTTAGAGTCAAAATACGGGAAGATTAGTCGCCTCCCGTAATTCCCCAATTCCCCAATTCTCCAATTCTCCAATTCTATTTCAGCCGTTCCTGGATTTCTTCCAGCCAGCGGATGTCTCCGCAATGCTCGGCAAAATGATTCTGCAGAGATATTCCCAGGTGGTAATGCGGCGGGTCGCTGTGACAATCTGAACCGGCGGATGAGAGCAAGCCGCGTTCCACACAAAAATTCCGGTAAAAAACCGTCAGTTCCGGCGGAGTGGAAGTATGGGCGCATTCGATGCCGTCCAGAGATAGTTCTTCGCACAGGGTGTTCATGCGGTTCAGGTCATTCATCCGGAAATAGTTTTTGGGATGGGCGATAAAAACCAGTCCGCCGTGTTTCTTTACTTCCGGTATTACCCGTGATGCCGCCGGATACTTTGGGGCTTGAGCCAATTCGCCGACTTTCTGCATGAAATCACTGATTTGCTCCTGGGTAGTCCACCCCCGGCGGATAAATTCTCTCCGCTGAACCGATCCGCTGACATGGGTGATGCCCTGTTTGGCGATAACCCGTTCGGGGCGATATTGCGAAATCAGTTCCAGGCGCTCCTCACGGCCGTAGGGATAATTCATGGCGGTCATAGCACGCGAATAAGCGTCGCCGGTGTCGCATTGCCATTGGCGGTATTCCCCGAACATTTTTTCGAGCGCGGGAGGCGCTTCTACCGGGAGCCCCAGGCAAACCAGATCGACCGCGCCGATCGAGGTGTTGACCGTCAGTTCCGCGGCGGGAATGTAATTTATTTCCGGGTAATCGACCGCGATGGCCGCGATTTCCCGGATGGAATCCATGGTATGGTGTTCGGTAATGGCGATGGTTTTGAGTCCAAGCGCTGCCGCCTGCTGGAAATAATATTCAATCGGAGCACAAGCGTCATAACTCCAGTAAGAGTGCAAGTGCAGATCAAACAAAGCTGTCATTTGGAATTTTCCCTTATTACACGGTTGAACTGGGGGCCTATGTGTAATATACTCGACAACTTCAATAATTGCGAACCCCTTATCCTAAGGGAGTCAGAAAATGTTGAAATACCAATTTTCGAATCTTCCCGGCGCTTTTTGCCGGATTCGCTCGTTACATAACTCGTTATGCTCCTCACGAATTCAACAAAAATCACTCAGGAATCTTTCGAAAATCAATGGTATTTCAGCAATTTCCAACTCCCTAAAGATTCAGAACTCGGACCGCGTTTTCTCCGGCGATTTTTCTGAACACCGCTTCGGAGAGTTCGCCGCTTGCGCGAAGCTCCAGCAGGTAATCCGCCAGGGGGACGGTGGCGTCCGGCGTGCAAATGTCGGTACCGAAGAACAAGCGGTCTTGGAATTCGTTCATGAAACTGAGGCCGAATTTGCGATCGCGTTTGAGGGCGTTGCAACCGCTTCCCGCCGAGAGATCGCCGTAAAGGTTGGGGTATTTACGCATGAGATATGGTACGCGGCCCTCTTCCTGTATCGGGGCATTCGGGTAGCCGCAACGGTCGGCGGGATTTTCCAGAGGAGCCATTTCCGCCCAAAACGCCTGCGAATGACCGAAAAATTTCAGATTCGGGAAGCGCCTGAGGCAGGTTTCGAGCTGTGGCAAACCGGGATCGTCGTACAGGCCGTAGCAGCCGCCGATCATCGGGGCGAGGTGGAAGGTGACGGAAAAACCGACCTCTTCGGCATGTTTAAACAGATTTTGAACCAGAGGATCGAGAAAAGGCATATTGGCGCGAATTTCCCCGATGCCTTTGCAGCCTTTGTCGCGGTACCAACGCATCAGATTGCCCAGCGGAGCGTCCGGGGAATTGGTCATGGCCCGGGGATCGGGATTGCAGAAAGGTATGAAGCGGCCTGTGGCTGCCGCCGCCTCCAATACTTCATCGACCGACTGGGCTTCAAAGCACCATTCGGCGTTGGAAATCGGCAGCAGTACTGCTCGGTCGATGCCGTATTTATCGTGCAGCGCCAGCAATTCTGACAGGGTCGGCATTCGTGAGCCATCGGGGCGGGGGAAATGCGGAATACGGCAGAAATGACCATGAATATCGATGAACATCGTATGGGTCTCTTTTTTTACATGATTACTTTTTCGAGCGGTATTCCCGGCCATGAGTCGGCATAGATGATCCGATTGAAACCGTCGATGATCGAATCGGCATATCCCGCTTTGGCAAAGCTTTCCGGCTGGTCGGTTTTTTCCGGGTCCGGCCGGAATTCCCGCACCATGTAATAGGGGGGCGAAAGCCGGGGATAGCTGAAAAATTCCGGGTTTGACGATAATTTTTCGATGGCGGTTTTGGCACCGGCTTCGATCATCTTGCGAACCTGGGAGATCGGCTGGTGGCATGCGCTCAGGTTGCATTGGCAATACTCCTGGAAATTCAGGTGCGATGAGGCGCCGTCGTCGGGCAAAATACCGCGCTTGCCGGCCACGGTGACGACGCCCGGCGTCAAAGCTTCGGCTTCGCGGCAGAGGGCTTCTTCGCCTGCGGCGAAAATCGTCGGAATCCCCAGTTCCATGGCGCACAGGGCCAATGCTCCGTATTCGCCGATCGAGAGTCCGTTGATGCGCTGGTCCAGGGTACGCTTGTTGCCGGTATGGGCCAGATGTGAATAACTTGCTCCGGCTTTGGCGTGTTGCCCGACAAAGGCCAACGCGGTAAAACTGCGGTCCAATCCCCATGGCCAGAGCGGCATATGGCGTCCATTGGTCAAAGTGGCGCGTTCGTCAAGCAATGCCAGATCGATACTGTCGGTGCCGTGCCCGATCTGGACATGCACTGCGGTGGCTCCGCCGTCGAAAAATCCCCGGATTGCCGCATTGACTTCCTCGGTCAGCAATTGCCGGCTGTATTGATAATACCTGCCGGTAGCCTTGCAATAATTTTCCGAATCGTAGACGCCGGATACGCCTTCCATATCTGTCATGATGTAAATTTTCATAGTCATTTACTATACCTTGCTATTGGTCGCAAAGCCAGTCCAGAGTTTCCTCTGAAAAAGCATTTTTGAAAAATAATTCCACATTGACCGGGATATAGAGAAACGCTCCTTTTCCTTCGTGCAGGAAAGTCACTACCGGCATGGCTTTGAATTCCTGATCTTTTCTGACGCCGTCGCCGGTGACTACTACAGTGGCCCGATGATTGGTCACCTGGCGCATTTTGAAATTCATCGGCGTGGTCTCTCCGCTGGTCAGGCCCAGGGTTACCGGACATTGAGCCAGAGAAGTGATATTTTTCACTTCGACGGTGGAATGCGCCACCACTCCGGTCGGCGCATGAAATCCCTGGCGCGGATGATCCGGCTTTTTCTGTTTCTTTTTCAGACTGGTGGTGTAGTCCATCTTGAAATCGCCGTCGGTGTCGATTCCGCTCAAAATCGAGTCGGTGAGAATCAGGCCGCCGCCGCGGACATATTCGTTCATGCCGTCATAGGCCTGCAATGGAAAAACCATGTGCCAGAATGGAATAAATATGCGTTTGTATTTGGCGGCCTCCGCCTGGTTTGCCGGTAGAAAAATATCGGCATTGACTTCTTTGATCTTAAGTTTCATAGCCGTCAGCTTGTTTTTATACTCATCGGCCAGTTTTTGATAAGACTTCTTCTCGGCATAGGCCGGATCACGGGTATCCAACAGGATACCGACGTCGAATTCACGCGCGGAAAGCGCCCCGATCCCCAGGCATAAGAAGAACAGTATATATTTCATTATTTTTTACCTCCGAGATATTTTACCGCATTGACCAGGAGTTGAGATTCGGCGGTGCTGATTTCTCCCTCGGGGGAACCGGCGGATTGACTGCCGAAGTAACCGGACAGGATACCGAACGCGGCCACTCGTCCCTTGCCTGCTTGAGCCTTCACGATTACCGGTTCGCCCTGTTTGTTGACCGCGGCCACCACGGCGCCGGCCGCCGGTTTGAAGATGTAATGATCATACGTAAAGCCGGGAGTGACTTCCGTCCCCGCTTTGCCGAAATCCTGCAGCGTCAGCTCGGCATCGGGCAGCTGAGTCCGTTTGCCGGGCTTCTCGGCGGTAATCTCCGGCAGGTAGTCGGGAATCATCTCCACGGTATTGTGAATCAACAGCAGCCCCTTGCCATCCTCCACTTGCGAGCGCAGCAGTTTGGCGGAATTCCGGTAGAAATAGATGCTTTTCGGCTGCGGTATGATGATCACATCGGTACTGGCCAGGCAATGACTGTCCAGGCGCGGCATTAGATAGGGATTCAATCCGTCGATTCCGCGCAAGGCCCCGTAAATTTTTTCCGCTCCCAAGGCATTGGCATAAATCCCCACCTTGATTCC
Organism: Victivallaceae bacterium; assembly: GCA_031548025.1. Lineage (GTDB taxonomy): Bacteria > Verrucomicrobiota > Lentisphaeria > Victivallales > Victivallaceae > UBA5239. The sequence continues at coordinate 9,352 of JAVBRM010000196.1, forward strand.
GGGCTGGTCGGGAACCAGCAACGGGACTTCCGGATTCTCGATCATCACGATATCGTTCAGCTCGGCAAATACTTTGTTGTCCGGATAAATGCCAGGGAACACCTTTACCTGTTCCGGGGTGCCGATAGCCAAAACATAGGGTTCGTTGGGATAATCGGTTTTGATTTCCACGCCCTGCGCCAGCTTGGCCTTGGGACCGGAAGCCACTGTCTGGCCGGTCAGGATATTGCGGACCTCGAAGTTATCGCCCTTGATGATTTCCGGGGAAATTTTCAGGATTGCTTTGGCGGGTTTTTCGGCCGGCAGCGAAAGACAGATCATGTCGTTTTTCAGCGTGGCCGCATGAAGATTCAAGCCGGAGTTGTCGACCAGGCGGATGGCCTGTTTCGGGAGCAGTTTGCCGACGAGCCCGGCCAGAAATTCCTCCTGTTCCGCCTGACAGCTCAGGCCCAGGAACCAGGCGTTGCCTTTGGCGGTCAAAACCGGCATACCTGCGGAGGATTCGATCAGGACTTTGGCGTCCTGCACTTTGATTTCCGGTTGGGCAGTCCAGATTTTGCCGCCGGGAACTTCGAAATCACCTTTTTTCAGGCGCAGATAGCCGGGGACTTGGCTTCGCTTGACCGTGACTCCGAAAATCTCCTGGGTCAGCTCTTTTTCTTGGGTCAGGTCGCGCCGGGCGGTGGTCAGGGGGGAGGCCAGCGCCAATACCCGGCCGCCTTTCTCCACATATTTTTTCAATGATTCGATATAGGCCGCATCCACTCCAATTCCAGCGTCCTCCGGGATAATCAACAGGTCGAACTGTTCGCGCAAACGGTCCGGATCAAGGGTTATCTGGCTTCCGGCAAGCAGCATCTCCACCGGGTAATGTTTATTCAGGGCTTGGCGCACCACCCCCACCGTCTGGTTGTATACCGCGCCGGGATTGACCGGATGACGCAGAATCAGCGGCAGCGACGAGGCGACAATCCCGATCCGTGCCTGCGATTTACCGCCGTACCAGTAATTCATTAACGGCATCCACTTAAACACATTTTCCTCTCCGAAAAACAGTTTCATTACCGAGGGGCTCTTCAAGCTATAGTTATTGAAAAAATCACCGTGGACTTTGGTGAATTTCTCGTTTTGCGAATAAAATTTCCGCATGGCTTCCGGAAACAACGGCGCGCGATATTCGAAGATCGATTTAGGATAACCGTGAAAACCCATGGTGATTGTCCGCGGCACGTTTGCCCCGCGATAGGTTATGCCGATGTTTGGATATGCGCCTTTGAGGGTGTAATACGAATCGGAATTCATCCAGATCTGCTGACACAGTTTTTCATAAGCCAGCGTATCATAACCCCAGGAGGCGGAGAAACTGGCGTGTTTTTCCGGGTCATACAGACAGAACGCCGTCATCAGTCCGTGCTTTTTTGCCTCATCGATCAGTACCGTGCTGAAATTGGTCAGGCAATGCGCCCGGTACAGGTTGAAACGGCGGTCCCACAGTTCGCCGGTGTGTCCGGTCGGCATTTTATCTCCGGTATAGGCTTCGCCGAATTCACGCTTGCAAAATTCATTGAATTGCGGCAGTTCTTCGGTATGCGGATTGCCCACCTCGGGGCGATTGATCTCATGCAGGAGGAAGCCGACCAAAGTTTTCGGATATTTCGCTTTGAACTTGATCGACATTTCCTCGACCATCCGCCGCCACCACTCGATTGAATCGGGGTTGCTGGTACACCACCCCGTTCCCCCTTTGACCGTCGGTACTTTGGGCTGCGGCGTCAGGATAAACCATACCCGCAACCCGTGTTTTTCGGCAGCGGCCAACGCCTGGTCAACCTGATCCGTTTCCCCCTTCGGACAAATCGCTCCCGGCACTTCGCTCTGATAATAGAACCGGCCGCGCGTACCAATATTGAAATCGACATCAGTGCCGCCCGCTTTGGCAATCGCCTCCATAATCATATCCGCCGGGAAATTCACTCCTTTATAAGCTTCCCAGATGCCGGTCGGGCTGCCGACTGTCACCCAGAAATTCATTGCTCCCGGTTTCCATTCCTTGTCCGCCGCCACGCAAGTTGTCGTTAACATGAATCCCGCCAGATACAAACATATTTTTCGAAAAGCCATCTCTATTCTCCTTGTAAATCAAAGGGCTATCCATTCACTATTGACATAATATTTGCCGAGAGCCGAAGCACTGGTTCCCCAATAACGTCCCCAGTTGATGATCAATCCTCCGCCTTTTCCGGCCTCGGAACTTTGAACCGCTCCGTCCTGGCGCACAAAGTTGACTGAACGATGGTGGCGGTATGGGATTTTTCCGTCATAGTTTGAGTTGGTAATGGTAGAGCCGTTATTCGAAGCTCCATTGGTGGACCAATCGAGATGGATATCTCGCTGCCAGGATTCAATCAACATCATCACCACCGCGTCTTTGTTATAGGGCATATAACGGTCGTTTCCACTGGTATATCCGCTGGAGTTCATCGCGTAACTGCGGCTGTTGTTCTCATTTTTATTGGAAGGAATCCCGGAGGGACAACGGAAAATCGGCGGGCCTTCATCGAGTTTATATCCGACATAGGAAGCAATCCGCATATCCCAACACCGGAGCGCGGGCAGATCCTCCAGAGTATTGTCCGGAAGCATGTTGTGATTATCGCCGGTATACTGAATCATCCCCACCCCTAATTGCTTCAAATTATTGACGCAATAAATCTTCCGTCCTTTTTCCCGCGCATTGGTCAAAGCCGGCAGCAGCAACGCTGCCAATATGGCAATAATGGCAATCACTACCAAAAGCTCTATAAGTGTGAATTTTATCTTGCGCATTATCATTCAAGCCTCCTTTATAGGTTGTTTACAGTGAATTTCTGACAATCAGTGTCGTTTTCAGAATTCGTCCGGGAACCAGATGCTGTCCGGACTCGAACATTTCACAAATCATATCTACCGCCGCATGGCCCATTTCCCGCATCGGCAGTTCAATCCCGGTCAACGCCGGTTCCATCCGCGTCACTTCCGGAATCCCGGTACTGCCTGCCACCCCGATCTGTTGCGGCACCCGGATTCCCAGGCGGTGACAGCCCTCCAATACCCCGTGCGCCAGACGGTCGCCCGAGGTGTATATCGCCAGCGGAAAAATCTCCGTACCGGATTTTTCCTGCAGAAATGCCTTCAAAGCCTCTTCGCCGCTGGCTTCATGAATATCGCTGGTAGACCGCAGATAAATATCCTGCGGAGCGATATGGTGCCGCAGCAGCGTTTCCTGAAATCCCCGCAATTTCTCGGGATTCTCGGCCAGTTGGCTTGAGAGATACAGGAACGAACGGTACTTCTTTTCCAGCGCCATTCGGGCGATTTCCGCGCTGCCGGCAAAATGATCTGCCGCCACATAGTTGAAACCGTAACTGAACGACTTTGGCTGGATCAGCACATAAGGGAGCTGGCGTTCCCGTAGCTCGGATTCCAATGCGTTGAAAATCAAGTTATTCATGCAAATGATTCCCTGATGATCATCGATGATGTGGGAAAATTTATCCAGCGCATCCGCTTCGTTTCTCGCCGGTATCGTGGTGCACAAAATATTTTTCTGGAAGAATTTTTCCTGTATTCCGGAAAAAACCAGGTTCGTCCACGGCATTTTGTCATATTCCATCCGCCCGTCCTCGGGAGTATTGGAGTAAAAGAACACCGCGACCCGGGTCAACTCCCGGGGGGCCGCGTTCTCGCGCCGATGTGCCACCAGCGATTTTTTGCCCGCCGCCAGTTCCAGATAGCCTTCCGCCGCCATTTCGCTGATTACCCGTCGAACCGTAATCAGGCTGACCTGGTAATTGTCCGCAATCTCGGCCAGGCTGTAGAAATGACTCCCTTCCTGGAAATGGCGGTTTTCAATTTGCCGGACCAGTTGATCCTTCAATTGCTCGTATAACGGAGTTTTCGAGCCCCGGTCTAAAACATTCAACTGCATTGTTCTATTGCCTTGTATAATATGTGTCATTAAAGATTATACAATGATATTGGTGATTTTGCAATGGCTTCAATCTGAAAAAATTGCTTTTTTTTAACCATGGCATTGCACCTTCAGGGTAATTAATGTATCGAGTTTGGCGACGGTGATTTTGTCCATCGAAGTCGAGACGTATATCACCCCATCCGGGGAAAATGCGCGGCAACTGTGAATATTCCTTCCCGGAAGGCAAATTTCGAGATTGTCAAGAGACATTTCGTTATCGGGGTTAACCAGATGAATCAGCAAATCCCCGTCCGCCGCGCGGCGTAATTCCAACATCGGCCCCTTGATATTCAAAGAGGCTACTACAGGAAGCAGTTCAGGAAGATCGTTTTTGAAACGATTGATTTCCTCCAATGAATCTCCGGGGACTTCAACCAGTTTTGCACAGGGAAACGGTTTTACTTCTCGCTCGACGGAATCGAAATGATACAGCCCGGCCCGTCCGACTGACACCAGTGGAGTCATCCAAGACTCTATTTCGCTGATTTCCGCGTCGGTCAAATACTCCGCCAGCGGCAAAATGACCGTATCGCCGGGTTGGGGGGCTTGCCCGGTCCGGATAATGGAAAATGGAATGGCGTTTTCAACCAGCGCGTCGCAAACCAGATGAAATACCCTTTCAAAGCCGATCCCCAGGTGGAGCCTGCTGTTCATTGGATAAAGAACTTTGACGCGGTTTTCGGGGATGGTTCCGCAGTACAGATCTTGATGTTCATGCGCAAAACGTAGGTACCGGGAAATAACCCGCGTCGCTTCCGGGTGATCCAGAATCATTTCCGAGCCATGCCGGGTCGGGCGTGCAATCCAGTTGATGTTGGAAATTCCGGCGAAAGCGAAGGATTCGGCCAGCACCCTTTTTATCGCAGTGTCCGATTTGGGCGGCTTGCCGCGCTCTTGCCAGGTCGTATTCAGCACCCGGAGTCCTTGCATTTCGCCCAGCTTGAACCCGGTGACGACATGCTTCAGACGTTCCGGAGTTCTCTCTATGAAGTTACGCGAGGTTTCAATGAATATGAGATCCACATTCTCCATCATACCGACCTCATGGCCGAAATCCGCCTGGGCTTTTCGCGGATCGCCGAAGCCGACATTGGTCAGAACGAGCGCTTTCCCGGAGGATTTTTCTTTGACATAGCGGAAGAGGCCGCCGATGCGTTCGTTGTATTGTTCCCGCAGAAATTCCCGGTGATACGAAGCGACCTGATTTATTTCATCAGTGCCGGGCAGGCGGATAAAATCGAATGTCGGCAGCCCCAATTTGCGGGGATCATGAAGTTTTGCTGCAAGATATTCGCGAAATGCTTTTGCGCAATGCGGACAATAGCAAGGACGCGCGTATGCATTGTCGAAATGAAACCCGTCGAGTCCGACTTCGTCCAGCCCGAAGTCGATTACCCGATGAAGATACTCGTCAAAATAACTTTTTCCGGCGTTCAGGCAGATATTATCCCGGTGAGAGCCCGGTGCCCAGGGATCGGTCCAGTGGCTGCGCTGAACCCGCAGAATATTTTCAAGCTCGGGAATCTCATTTGCGAGTGATTCCGGAAAAACGGCGCTGATCGTCGCATAGCCCAGTACCGTCATGCCGTGTTGATGACCATATTTTACGATTTCCCGCGTCCGCAGCATTTCCTCCTGTTCAAACTCAAGCCCGAAGGCTTTGTAAAAATGCGGATAGATCAAATTGACTCCGAGGCCGGCCAGTTTGGCGATCGCTTCTTCCCCGTGAAGACGGTCATGCCAGACCCGTGTCCATTCGCCGGTACCGAAACAGGTGTTTGCCGCGCCTCCGCGACGAAGGTAAAAATAAATGGGTTCATGCCCCCAGAAGGAGGCGCAAAAGAATTTGTTCTTGAAATTTTTATCCATGATTGTCCCTTAAAAAGTGCATTCCCACAAGTATCCGGCCCGGTCCGAGGTATCCGTTTCTCCGATAAAGGCGGTATGGCGATCGATCAAAGCAAGATCGTGCCCGATAAAAAGCGCATTGGCGTCGTCGTGAATATGTCCGAGAATTTCGTACCGGCCGGTTTCCGTATCCAGAGCGAAGAGGTGGCAGCGCTCCAGAAAGCCCGCGATTCCATAGATTCTCCCGTCCATGCCGACTTTCAGCGCCGGAATACGGGTTTCACCCTCGATCGGCTTTCCTAAATTCGTGACTTCTCCGGTTTTTGGGTTCAGGCGATCCACATTGCCGAACGCCTCGCCGATATAAAGCATTTCGTCCGGCCCCAACACCATGCCGTCAATGGGGCCGGCTCCCGGGTACATCAGCGAACAGGAGTTCTTGGTCTGAGGTAGATTGTGCTGGAAATAGTCGATTTCGTCCCTGTCCGGATCGTACCGGAAAAGGTTGTGAGTGCGATTGTTCCACGTAGCCCAGAATCCGCCCTGCGAGTCAAGGGTGACGATATGGGGAATGCTGCCCATGAAATCAACTCTTCGGACGGAATTGCTTTTCATTTCGAAAACGAAAAAATTGAAAACAGGATAGGTGAAGCCATAAATCAAGCCTCGTTTCTCATCCACGGTGATGGTTTGAATATAATCGTGTTCTACCGGGATTTTGAGGAAGTCATATTTTCCGGTCGCCGGGTCGAGGATGAAGATGCGCCCTCCGGGGCCTTCCCAGCGCTGATCTTCACGGTGAAGACATGCTGTGGCGCCAACGATTCGGCCATCGTTCAGAATATGAAGAGAGCGATGGATTTTGATTTCAAATTTCTCGGAAACTGCCGGATAATTGAAGCTACTGAATGTTTTTGCGTTTGGATCGAACTCATACATCAAATCGGTGTCAAACGCGGTTAATCCGCAAATAATGGATTGGCGTTTTTCGTGAAACGCAATAGAGGTGAAGCTGATGAGATTGCGTTTCCAATCCTGATTTGCCGTAAATTCCCGATATCCAAGCGTGGTAAGCGGTACTCCGACCGGTTTGTCCAGTTCTCTCAGGTGATGACTGGTGATTTTCATGATAATTTCCTATCCTGCATTGTTTTTCTTCTTTGTATAATATGTATCTTTAAAGATTATACAATGCAGTTTGAAATTTTCAATATCAGAAATTTGAAAAAAATCGTTTTTTTGTTATTTTATGTGATAAATGATTTCTTTAACTATGTATGCATGGTTGATTGAGCGGATACCCCTTTCATATTGGTCATGATGTAAATCGTCATAGTCATTTATTACCTTTTATTGGTCGCAAAGCCAGTCCAGGGTTTCCTCTGAAAAAGCATTTTTGAAAAATAATTCCACATTGACCGGGATATAGAGAAACGCTCCTTTTCCTTCGTGCAGAAAAGTCACTACCGGCATGGCTTTGAATTCCTGATCTTTTCTGACTCCGTCGCCGGTGACTACTACAGTGGCCCGATGATTGGTCACCTGGCGCATTTTGAAATTCATCGGCGTGGTCTCTCCGCTGGTCAGGCCCAGGGTTACCGGACATTGGAGCAGCGGAGTAATGCTTTGTACTTCGACGCTGGAGTGCGCCACTACTCCGGTCGGAGCATGAAAACCCGGGCGCGGATGATCCGGCCTTTTCTGCTTCTTTGTCAAACTGGTGGTGTAATTCATCTTGAAATCGCCATCGGTATCGATTCCGCTCAAAATCGAGTCGGTGAGAATCAAGCCGCCGCCGCGTATATATTCGTTCATGCCGTCATAGGCAGCTAACGGGAAAACCATATGCCAGTGTGGAATAAAGATGCGTTTGTACTTGGCGGCCTCCGCTTGATTGGCGGACTGGAAAATATCGGCATTGACTTCTTTGACCTTCAGTTTCATAGCCGCCAGCTTGCTCTTATATTCACTGGCCTGTTTCTGATAGGACTTCTTCTCGGCATAGGCCGGATCGCGGGAATCCAACAGGATGCCGACGTCAAATTCACGCGCGGAAAGCACACCAATCCCCAGGCATAAGAAGAACAGTATATATTTCATCATTTTCCCCCTCCGAGATATTTCACCGCATTGATTAGAAGTTGAGCTTCGGCGGCACTGATTTCACCTTCGGGGGTACCGGTGGACTGACTGCCGAAATAACCGGGCAGAGTGCCGAACGCGGCCACCCGTCCCTTTTTCACCTGTCCGGTTATGATGACCGGTTCGCCCTGTTTGTTGACCGCGGCTACCACGGCGCCGGCCGCCGGTTTGAAGATGTAATGATCATACGTAAAGCCGGGAGTGACTTCCGTCCCCGCTTTGCCGAACTTATGCAAAGTCAAAACCGCATCGGTCAATTGGGTACGCTTGCCGGGTTTTTCCTCGGTGATTTCCGGTAAATACTTGGGAATTTGTTCCACCGTGTTATGGATAAGCAGCAACCCTTTGCCGGTTTCCACCTGATCGCGGAGTAATTTGCTGGCGTTCTGGTAGAAATAGATGCTTTTGGGCTGCGGAATGACCGCTACGTCGGTACTGCCGAGGCAAGGACCGTCCAGCCGCGGCATCAAATAGGCGTTGATCCCTTCCACGTTGCGCAATACCGCATAAATCTTCTCTGCGCCCAACGCATTGCTGTAAATTCCCACCTTGATTCCGGGTTTATCCGGCACCAGCAGCGGCACCTCGGGATTTTCGATCATCACGATATGGTCCAGGTCGGAGAATTCCGTGTTGTCGGGATAGATGCCGGGGAATATTTTTACCTGTTCCGGAGTTCCTACTGCCAGTACATAGGGTTCATTGGGATAATCAGTTTTGATTTCCACGCCCTGCGCCAATTTCGCTTTGGGGCCGGTGACTACCATCTGGCCGGTCAGGATGTTGCGGACTTCGAAGGTATCGCCCTTGAGGAATTTCGGGGAAATCTGCAAAACCGCCTTTGCGGGCTTAGCGGCGGGCAGTGAAAGACAGATCATGTCGTTTTTCAGTGTGGCCGCATGAAGAGTGAACCCGGTATTTCCGACCAGGCGGATGGCCTGTTCCGGGAGCAGTTTGCCGACGAGCCCGGCCAGAAATTCCTCCTGTTCCGCCTGACAGCTCAAACCCAGGAACCAGGCATTGCCTTTGGCGGTCAAAACCGGCATACCGGCGGAAGATTCGATCAGGACCTTGGCGTCCTGTATTTTGATTTCCGGTTGCGCGGTCCAGATTTTGCCGGCGGGAACTTCGAAATCACCTTTTTTCAGGCGCAGATAGCCGGGAACTTGGCTTCGCTTGACCGTGACTCCGAAAATCTCCTGGGTCAGCTCTTTTTCTTGGGTCAGATCGCGCCGGGCGGTGGTCAGGGGAGAGGCCAGGGCCAGGAGTCGGCCGCCTTTCTCCACATATTTTTTCAATGATTCGATATAGGCCGCATCTACTCCAATTCCCGCTTCCTCCGGGATAATCAACAGGTCGAACTGTTCGCGCAAACGGTCCGGGGCCAGTGTTATCTGGCTGCCGGCCAGCAGCATTTCCACTGGATAACGTTTGTTCAGTGCCTGGCGCACCATCCCCACCGTCCGGTTGTACACCGCGCCGGGATTAACCGGATGACGCAGAATCAGCGGCAGCGACGAGGCGACAATCCCGATCCGTGCCTGCGATTGGCCGCCATACCAGTAGTTCATCAACGGCATCCACTTCAGCACATTTTCCTTTTCGAAAAACAATTTCATCACCGTGGGAGTTTTCAAGCTGTAATTATTGAAGAAATCACCATGGACTCTGGAGAATTCCTTGTTCTCCGAATAATATTTCCGCATGGCGTATGGGTACAACGGCGCACGATACTCGAAGATCGATTTGGGATAACCGTGAAAACCCATGGTGATTGCTCGCGGCACATTCGCGCCGCGATAGGTGATGCCGACATTGGAATATGCGCCTTTGAGGGTAAAATAAGACTCGGGATTCATCCAGAGCTGCTGGCACAGTTTTTCATAAGCCAGCGTATCATAGCCCCAGGCGGCGGAGAAACTGGCGTGTTTTTCCGGATCATACAGGCAGAACGCTGTCATCAGTCCGTGTTTTTTTGCCTCGTTGGCCAGAACTTCGCTGAAATTGGTCAGGCAATGCGCCCGGTACAGGTTGAAGCGGCGGTCCCACAACTCGCCGGTATGTCCGCTGGGCATTTTGTCACCGGTATAAGCTTCGCCGAATTCGCGCTTGCAGAATTCGCTGAACTGCGGCAGGTCCTCGGTATGAGGATTGCCGACTTCCGGCCGGTTGAACTCGTGCAGTAAAAATCCGACAAAGGTTTTCGGATATTTCTTTTGGAATCTTACCGACATTTCCTCTACCATCCGCCGCCACCATTCGATGGCGTCGGGATCGGTGGTGCACCACCCTTTATCGCCTCTGATTGTCGGCGCTTTTGCCAGCGGAGTCAGTACGAACCAGACCCGGAGGCCGTATTTTTCCGCGGCGGTTAAGGTCTGGTCGGCTATCTCCCGGCTGTCCACCGGACAGATTGCTCCCGGTATTTGGCTGTCGTAACGAAACTGGCCGCGCGTGCCGATGATGAAGTCGATATCGGTACCGCCGGCTTTGGCTATGTCCGCCATTACCATATCCGCCGGAAACTTTACTCCCAAAGTGGTTTCCCAGATTCCGGTCGGCTCGCCGGGCGATACCCAGAAATTCATTGCGCCGGGCTTCCATTCCTTTTCCGCGGCCGCGCAGATTCCTGCCGTCACGATCAACATCAATAGCAGACATAATTTACGGATCATTTGTTAATCTCCTTTTCAGATCTTTATCCATTCAGAATTAATGTAATAAGTTCCCTGATATGCCGCGGCGGCTGCGGTATATCTTCCCCAGTTGACAATTTCTCCGCGTCCTTTTCCGCGGGCCGAATTGTGGACCGAGCCATCCTGCCGGACGAAATTAATCGTATCTCTATGCCTGAAAGCATAGTAATCCATATCAAATGACAGGGTAATTCTGCTGCCGTTGCTACTTCCTCCATTGGTTGCCCAGTCCAAATGGCTGGTTAGCTGGTGGCTTTCCATCAACATCATGACCATTGCGTCTTTGTTGTAACGCATATATTGCTCGTTGCCGCTTCCGTGGTTGGAAGTATTCATCGCGTAACCGCGGTTATTGTTGAAAATTTCAGTAAATGGTTTACCGGATGGGCAGTGAAAAATTGCCGGCCCGACGTCGACTTGATAACCGATATAGGTAGCGATTTTCATGTCCCAACACCATGGCGCTGGAACATCCTTTGCCGTGTTGTTCGGCAGGATGCTGTTATTGTCTCCGATATACTGGATCATCCCGACTCCCTGTTGTTTCAGGTTATTGACGCATTGGATCTTTTTTCCCCGCTCCCGGGCGGTATTCAGCGCCGGCAGCAGCAGAGCAGCCAATATGGCAATAATCGCGATAACCACCAGGAGCTCTATAAGTGTGAAATATTTCATTTCAAACAAAAAACGATATTGGACGTTTTCCGAAGGCCGTTTGCCCTTAAAATCATTATTCATTAGTTGCCTCGCAGTTATAAGTATTTTGCCGGAAATATGATTTCCGGATCGATATATTGCAGTTGCGGCCCCGGAGTGGAAGTCATTCCGCACTGTAACAGCATTTCCAGAGCGGATGACCCGACCTGTGAACAATTCAGGGTAAATGCCGGAAAGTATTGTGAAACGGCAAAGAATCCAACCAAATCTGTGACCATATGCCCCCAGGCGCGATATAATTCCGCCTCGGCGGTTTCGCCGAATAAAACCGCATCGGCATCCTTTAGAAAACATTCAATTTCGGTACGTTTGGCGGGCATGAGGACTGAATCGCTCAGCGCATGCGCCTGATCCCCGATTTCAAGCAGCCTGGCTGTGACGCCGTCGTCTGCGGCGGCCTGACGGAAGCCGTTCCACAAATGCAAACGGTGCTGATCCGAAAGCAACGGCAATCTGGCGCAGAATACCGGCCGCCGCCGCCCGCGCTGCCGAAAATATTCCCAGGCTCTCTGCCCGGCTCCTTGATAATTGAAGTTGATGCAATGGTATTTCTCCCGGAGTTCTTCATCCAGCAGGTTGACGCATACGAGCGGCAGCCCGGAAGCCTGAAGACTTTCCAGCAGCGCACAGTTTTGCCGTCTGGGATAAAGTACCAGTAAACCATGCAAACCCATGCTGTCGAGATTTCGCGGATCCATTGCATTGTGCGGAGTATGGACGATATTCATATTGAAACCATGCTCATTGCAGGCGGATAAAATTCCACTGACGGTCCGGTAATGAAATTCGCTGGCCTCCAAGGTAAAACGATTGCCCATGTTCGGCAGGATTAAGCCTATCGTTCGTGATGAGCGCATGGCCACGGTTGTCGGAGCTCCGTTTTTGCGTTGCAGATACCCGGCGTCGCCCAATTTTTTCAGTGTTTTTTGCGCGGTTACCAGCGATATGCCAAAACGCTTTGCCAGGGCAGGGGTCGACTCAAGCGTGTCGCCGCCCTTCAGCGCTCCGGAATTTATTGCTCGCAAAAGTGACTCTTCCAGATCGCGTCCGGCATTGGCTTGAGATGTGTAATTTGAGACCATTTGCTAGACCTTTATACTTCCTTTATAATAATTATATCGTCATATCGATGGATGTCAAGAGCCCAAAGTATAAAAAATCCAGTAAAATTTATCACTGTCGCCACATCGAATGAGCCCTTGTCTCCGCCGATAATTTCCCCCAAAATGTCGGGGGAAAATTTGTATTCATAAAAATATTTGTTTTTATTGTGCTGAAGCAAAATTAAATAAACGACGGGGATATTTTCTATGAACTATAATATAACTTCCGATACTACCGGTTCGCAATTTATTTTGAATGCCGGCGATGTGATGCAGATTTTTTCCAACGGAATCACTCAGGATACAATCATCAAACCCGATGGCACCCAAACCACGTTCACCGGCGGTATTGCGAATGATACGATAATTGATGGCGGCTGGCAGTCTGTTTCCAGTGGCGGAGTGGTCAACGGAACCATCGTCAATTCCGATGGCTGGCAGTCTGTTTCCAATGGCGGAGTGGCCAATCGTACCACGGTCAATTCCGATGGCTGGCAGTATATTTCCAGCGGTGGAGTAGTCAACCGCTCCATTGTTAATTCCAGCGGTTACCAGTATATCGCCAGCGGAGGGATAGCTAATGGCGACACGATCAATGGCGGTTACCAGACGGTTGCCCGTGGAGGAGTGGCGAACAGTACCACCATCAATTCCGACGGCAGACAAGTAATTGGCAGTAGCGGAGCGGCCAGTAATACAATCATCAATTTCGGCGGTCAGATGTCTGTTTCCAGTGGTGGCACGGCTCTGGGGGTTGTGCAAAATTCAGGCGGAGCAATCATTGCCGAAATACATGGAAACGACAGTCAGACCCAAGTAACCGGGACTCACGAGAACGGCAGTTTTTATTTGAACAACGGTGTCGCTTATAATTTTCTGTTGAACGCGTATGCCAGACAGTATGTTTTCAGCGGCGGAACGGCCAGCCGTACCGTTGTCAACTCCGAGGGAAGCCAGTATATTTCCAACGGCGGAGTGGCTGACGGTACGGTTGTCAATGCCGACGGTCACCAGATTATTTTCAGCGGCGGGGTTGTTCGTGACACTATCGTCAATTCCGGCGGAAGCCAGCGTATTTACAGCAGCGGGCTGGCTGCGAATACGACGGTCAGCTCGGGCGGTTCTTTGTTCATATCATCGGGCGGCAGCCACTCCGGTGTTTTGAATATCCACAACGGGGCCATCGTGTCGGCTATCGTCGGAGCAAACATCGATTTTACGGTTGCAAACCGGAAAGCCGGCGGCGGGGCTTTGGTCAGCAACTACGAGCTGATCCAGGGGCAGGCGAATGCCTCTTACACCATTACGGTCGATGCCAAGCAGAAATCCGGTATTTACAAGCTTGCTTCCGAGGCTGCCCGTTATAACTACAGCACCACGGTGAAATATACGAATGGCACGGCATTGGGAACTCTTTCCGTGGGCGGCTCTTTAGTCAATGGCGATTACACCTACAGCCTGAGCCTGACTTCCGGCAATTTGAATTTGACCGTGAAAGGCCCGGCGGTGAGCACGCCGAAATCCGATTTGCTGAGCAACGGTTATTCGCAGATTGTGGCCTGGGACTCGGCGGGAGGGAAGGTCGGGTATGTGGCGACCAACGGCGAAAGCGCGCCGTCGTGGCGTGGAATCTGGGAATGGGGCGGCAGCGAGGCCGCGATGTGGAAAGTGGTCGCGGTCGGGAGCTTCTCGGAGGATGTCGCCCATGATGGGATTCTGCTGTACAATGGTTACGGTAATACCTTTGCCGCCTGGACGGACCTTGGACGAGGGGCTGATGGCTCTGTTTCGCTGTGTCACGTGGAGGGTAATTTCCAGACTCTTGGCCTGGCCGATTTCGACAACAACGGGCTCGATGACGTGATCATCTATGACGAAAACGGTTCGTTCGGAATCGTGTCGGACGCGCGGACGTATCACGACGTGTGGCACGTGGACAATCCGTTGACCAATGTCCAGAAAGTAATCGGGGCAGGGTACTTCGGCAATGCCGACGGCAAGAGTGACATTCTGGTCAAAAAGACCGATGAAAACGCTTATTTCCTGTGGCACAATCAGGATCCGACATTCAATACCTGGAACTGGAGCCAAACCTACATCGGCACTCTGGATAACGACTGGACGGTGGCGGCAATCGGTGATTTTCAGGGCGACGGCATTGACGACATCATCATGTGGCAAAAATCGACCGGCTTCATGTACGCCTGGGAAGACGGTAAATCCTCGAATCAGCGCTGGGTAGGAGCCCTCGACGCCTCGCAATGGGAAGTCGCCGCAGTCGGCGACTACAACGGCGATGGCAAAGAAGACCTGCTGCTGCGCGAACTGGTAAGCGGCTGGGGCGGCGTAGGCTACTGGGGAGCCGGCAGCGCCGACAACTGGACGGACTTAAATGCCCGCATCGAAACCGACATGGAAAGCAAATTCGCGATTATCGCATAAGGATGAGGATTATATGATTGAGCAACAACTGATTCAGACTGGTGGAGTGCAGGTGATTATCGAGCCGGAAGGCGTTTATTGGAGCGTTGACGGTGCGGGACTGGGGAGTTATGTGGTGGAAAGCGGTGTTGTTTCCAGTGGACTGATTCTGGACCAGGATACTCTTACAGTCAAAAACGGTGGTACTTTGCGCGATACTCAGGTCCTCAGCGGGTCTCTGGTGACCTTGGAGAGCGGTGCGGCTCTGGCCAGTACGATCACCCTGGGGGGAACGATGAGGGTCAACGGACCGGTCCTGGCAACCGGAGCGGAAATTGTTTTTTCGCTGGATCAGCGGGATGTGGAAAAGGATTCCGCCTCCGCCATCGTCAGCAATTTGTCGCAGATTTCCGGAGCATCGTACACGATCACCGTCTCTCCCGATCAGGACAAAGGAACCTATATTCTGGCGGACAACGCCTCGTCCTTCACTGGTTCTATAACGGTAAAAAATGCGACCGGCAAAACGCTCGGCCCGGTAAGCGTCGGCGGTTACCTGGATTATGACATTACCCGCTACACTCTTACGCGAAATGCGTCGAACCAGCTTTGCCTGACCGTCTCCTCGAATATTTCGGATGTCTCTGAAAAAGTCTTTCTCTACCGGAATGGTCAATTGGTTCAAGCTTTCATTTCAGTGAATGGGGTAAGTCTGTCTTCTGGTGGTACTTATGATACCATGTATGTGACTGTCGGTGGAATCGCAAGCAATATAACTCTGTCTTTAGGCGGGAGTTTGATTATTGCCAGTGGGGCACAGATAAGCAACCTGACTCATAATGGCGGGATTATCAATTTGAATTTAAAGAGCGATGATAATACGCTGGTAACAGGAAACAACCAGTATGGGACATTTTCTTATCAGAATGGAGTCATCAGTAATTTTGCTTTCTATGCCGGGGCGGTACAGGAGATATCCTCAGGGATGACC
>JAVBRM010000217.1:0-15665 GCA_031548025.1 Victivallaceae bacterium
AGCGCCGTTCACCTCGAATTGAATATCCTGTCGCCTTCGGGTAACATGGTAGACAAGCCCAAGTGAACGGCGACCTCTGAGAGACCACCCCGCCCAGGCTTTCCGCTATCCATACACACTTTTCCGAATTCAAACCTATTGCCGTCCGGGAGCATTTGTCAAATTGAAAATCTTTACCAAAGAAGTATAATTATAAAAGAGTTCGGGCGGAATCTGAACGAATATATACGCATTCGTTTTATTCGGAACATAATTGTTTCAATATTCCGAAAAAAAATGTACCTGTTAGCTTGCAAACAAAATACACCCATGCTACATTACAGGCTCTGTAATTGCGCAAAAAAACATATGAAACACAAAAATATCGAGTATGATTATTAACACTTCATTCTCAATGTATTATACAATGTATCGGTACATAAATAATGAAATTTCGCTTTTTTGCAAAAGTTAGGTTGCAAACAATTCGTTAGCGAATTATATTATTAGGTAACGAACAATATAGCAATTTCAAGGACATGGAAATGATCAAGGGTAGAAATCCGGAAACCATAATCGGAGCAGTAAGTTTATTAACGAAAAAACTGCGCAGATTATGTGACAGCAGACTCAGTAATATTGGACTGACCGGAGTCCAAGGGCGAGTTATGTGTTATATCTTCATCGCATCCCAATGGCATGATATTTATCAGAAAGACGTGGAAGAAACGTTTGACATCCGGCGCTCATCGGCGACCGGGGTACTGCAGTTGCTCGAGCGCAACGGCATGATTTACCGGGTCAGCGTTCCTCACGACGCCCGTCTGAAAAAGATCATGCTTACCGACAAAGCCATGCAGATCCAAAAAGTGGTAGTGGCAGAATCGGCCCGTATGGATAATTTATTAAAAAGCAACCTGTCCCAGGAAGAAGCCAAACTTTTCCTGGACCTGTGCCGCCGAATCGGAGAAGCAATCGACAACGATAAATCTACCAATTAAAGCAAACAGGGAACAGACAGTTCTGTTTTTTATGACTATTTAAATTTATAAGTATAGAAAAATAAAGGTTATGAATATGAAAAATAAAATGAAAATCATTATTCCAGTATTAATTATGGGAGTGGCTTTTTGCCAGGCTTACGGACAGCGTCCGGAAGGTCCGCCCCCGGCGGTCCGGGTTGAAAAAGTCGTGACCTTGAATGAAAGCGAACCCAAGACTTATGTCGGTACCGCCAGTGCCGACGCCACGGTGAATATCGTCGCCAGAATCAGCGGAACGCTTTGGAAATCCCACGTCGACGAAGGCAACATGGTCAAAAAAGGCGATCTCCTCTATGAAATCGAAGATACCATCTACAAGGCCAATACCGCGGTAGCCGAAGCGGCTTTGAAGCAGATGGAAGCCGAATACGAATATGCCAAGAAAGAGTTTGACCGTTATCAGAAACTGTTCAAGGCCGAAGCGACCGCCAAAACCACCTTTGAAGGCAGTTTCCGCTCACTCCAATTCTATGAAGCCAAGATTGAAGAGGCCAAAGCCACTCTGGTCCTGCGTCAGAATGACCTGTCCTATACCAAAATCTATTCTCCCGTGACCGGCCGGATCGGTGAAAGCATATACAGCGAAGGCAACTATATCACTCCGGACAAGGGAACGCTGGCCCGGATCGTCAAATTCGACCCGATCAAAATCCGTTTTGCCATGAGTGAAGCCGATTTTTTCAACAACTTCAAAGACGGTAAGCTGAGCGATGCCACGATCGACGTTTTCCGGGCTGACGGCACCAAATTTCTCGCCAAATGGGAAGTGGTTTTCATTGACAACCAGGTTGACCAGAATACCGGGACCATCCTGCTCCAACTGGCCGGCGACAATCCCAAAATGGAATTGATCCCGGGCGGTTACGTCAAAGTGAAATTCGCCGAAAAATACAAGAATCCGCAACCGTCAATCCGCATCACCGCGGTCATGACCGACGGCAAAGGACATTATGTTTATACCGTCGGGCAGGAGAATAAAGCCGAGCGCCGCGAAGTGGTCATCGGCAAGCAGGTCGGCGACATGCAGATCATCACCAAAGGGCTGGACGCCGGCGAATTGGTTATCGTGGGCGGACTTCACAAGGTCCAGCTCGGCAGTCCGGTAAATCCGGTCAGCCTGGTCAAGACCGAAGTCGCAAAGTAAGGAGAAGCTCCTGATGTTTTCAGCAATATTTATCAAAAGACCGCGTTTTGCCATAGTGATCTCCCTGTTCACTATGCTGACCGGTATTGTCTGTGTATTCAAATTACCGATTTCAGAATATCCGCAGGTGTCGCCGCCGACAATCATGGTGATGGGTTCATACCCCGGCGCCAGCGCCCAGGTAATCGCCGATACGGTCGCAGCCCCACTCGAATCCGAGGTAAACGGCATTGAAAACATGGTGTATTATTCGTCCCAGTCCGACAACCTGGGTAATTACACCCTGACCCTGACTTTCAAATCCGACGCCGACGACAATATGGCGCTGGTCAACGTCAACAACGCGGTCAAACGCGCCGAACATGCCCTGCCGACCGAAGTGGTGAATAACGGTTTGACGGTGGTCAAGCGCTCCTCCGACTTCCTGGGGCTGGTTGCGGTTTACAGCGACAACCCGGACCATACTCCGTTGTACATCAGCAACTACACCAGCATCCATATGAAGGACGCGATTTCCCGTATCGACGGGGTCGGCCAGGCGATCATCTTCGGCGCGCTCGACTACAGTATGCGTATCTGGTTGGATCCATTCAAGATGCGCGCTCTTGGAGTGAGTTACGATGACGTCAAAAGCGCAGTTGGCAATCAGAACGTTCAGGCAGCCACCGGATCGGTCGGCACGGAGTTCAGCAGCAATTACATGCAGTTCAAAATCGATACCCAGGGCCGCCTCAAGACCCCGGAAGAATTCGGTGATATCGTCTTGAAGTCCGGCGAAAGCGGCCGACAGGTTCGCCTGTCCGACATTGCCAGAATCGAACTCGGATCTGAAACTTATCACGGCATCTGTACATTCGATGGCCGCCCCGCGGTCATGCTGGCGATCTTCCGGTTGAACGACGCCAACGCGCTTGAAGTCATCAACAACGTCAGGTCCGAACTGGTGAAGCTCGAGAAGAATTTCCCGGAAGGCCTGAAATGGGACGTCGGTTACGACTCCACCGAGTTCGTTGTCATGACCATGAAGGAAATTGTTGAAACTCTGGCGCTTACCTTTATTCTGGTAGTGTTTATCACCTATATCTTCCTCCAGGATTGGCGGGCGACCATCATTCCTACGGTTACCATTCCGGTGTCGCTGGTCGGTACCTTCCTCTTCCTGTACGCCCTGAATATGAGCATCAATACGTTGACCATGTTCGCACTGATCCTGGTGATCGGTTCGGTGGTGGACGACGCCATCGTCGTTACCGAAAACTGTATCCGTCTGATTGACGAAGAAGACATGAATCCTTATGACGCGGCCATGAAATGTATGCATCAGGTATCTAACGCCTTGGTTGCCACCACCTTGGTGGTAGTGGCCGTGTATGCGCCGATCGCTTTCTTCGGCGGTATGGTCGGCAAGATTTATATGCAGTTCGCGGTGACCATGTGTATCGCGCTGATTATTTCCACCGTCAACTCGCTGACCTTGAGTCCGGCCCTGGCCGCCATCGTGCTGCGGAAACATACCAGAGCGCCGCGCGGACCGTTCAAGCTGTTCAATACCGGTTTGGATTGGGTGCGTAATACCTATCTCTTTGTCGGCAGGCAACTGGTTAAGCATCCGATTATCGCCACCATTCTGTTTCTTGGCGTATTGGGCGGCAATTATTACCTGTTTAAAACTCTGCCGTCGGCTTTCCTGCCGCAGGAAGACAAAGGCGCGCTTTTCTGCGAAGTCATCCTGCCTCCCGGCGCATCGATTCCGCGTACTCAGGCCGTTCTCGAGGAAATCAGTGAAATCGCCAAAGAAGTCAAAGGCCTCAACCGGATCATCGCAGTGCCCGGCCGCAGCTTGACCTCCGGCAACGGCGAGAACGTCGGCTTGCTGATTCTCGACCTGAAACCCTGGGCGGAGCGCAAAACTCCCGAAACTCAGATTTCGTTCATCCAGAAGGATATGATGCAGCGTTGCCAGGTCTTGCCAGATGCCACCGTAACCGTGTTTGCGCCGCCCGCCATCCCGGGTTTGGGGGCTACCGGCGGAGTGACCTTCGCCCTCCAGGCCACCGGCGATCAGAATTACCAGGACTTGTCCCAAACGGCCAGCGGTTTGCTCGGCAAGATCATGAGCAGCGGCAAGGCGATTTACGCCTTTACCTCGCTCGATGCTCACACCCCGATGCTCCACCTGGACATCGACCGCGCCAAGGCGGAAGCGATGAATGTCCCGGTCAACGCGGTCTTCAATACGCTTCAGTCCCAGTTGGGCTCCTACTATATCAATGACTTCAATATGTTCGGTAAAACCTACAAAGTCAAAATGCAGTCGGAATCCAATTTCCGGGAAAATTTGAACGTGGTCAGCCAGCTTCATGTAACCAGTTCCAAAGGTGAACTCATCCCGCTGGATGCCCTCGGAACCATCCGTTGGAGCCTGGGCCCGCGCCAGGCGGAACGTTTCAATATGTTCCCATCCGCTGAAGTCAATACCCAGAGCATACCATCCGTCAGCTCCGGCGAAATGATGGGGTTGGTACAGAATCTCGTCGATACCGAATTGTCCAAGGATTACCAGATCAGTTGGACCAATATGAGTTATCAGGAAAGCCAGAACGAAGGCAAGATTCTCTGGCTGCTGGTGCTCTCGCTGATCATGTCCTATCTGTTCCTGGTGGCCCAGTATGAAAGCTGGACGGTTCCGATTTCCGTTATGCTCTCGGTAGCCACCGCCACTCTCGGCGGCATGATCGCCCTGAAGGTAATCGGCATGTCGATGAATATTTACTGCCAGCTCGGACTCCTGATGCTGATCGGTTTGACGGCCAAGACCTCGATCCTGATGGTGGAATTCTCCAAGCAGGAGCGCGAAGCCGGATTGTCGATCAATGACTCCGCCATGAACGGTATGAAGATCCGTTTCCGCGCGGTGATGATGACGGCGTTGTCGTTTGTAATCGGGGTATTCCCGATGGTAGTCGCCACCGGCGCCGGCGCCGGCAGCCGTAACTCGATCGGTATTACCACATTCTGGGGTATGGCGTTGGCGACGGTTCTCGGTATCATGTTCATTCCCGGTTTGTATGCCATCTTCCAGCGCCTGGCTGAAGGGTCTTACCGGATGTTCGGCAAGGTTCCGCGGGAATTGCGTGATCATCCCCAAGGAGAAGCTTAATTGAGATAAGTAACAATACAACTGATTTTTTGCGGCAGAGCGATGCCATCCCCCCACACCCCATCCCCCCCACAAGTCGCTCTGCCGCATCTTTTTTTTAAGAGGAAAGGGGGAGATAATTTGATCGGCGCAAATCTGGCCGTCCGCCGGTTTTCGGGAAGTTTTTCATTTTCGGATTTGAATTTTCCCTTCAGTGCGGATATTTTATACTGTAAAAAAGGTGCTCGATCATGATGCGGATTCTGACGGAAATGACACCGATGCGCGACGGCGTACTGCTTTTCTCTGCCATTTACCTACCGGAAGGGGACGGTCCCTTCCCCGCCGTTCTGCTGCGCAATCCTTACCAGACGCCCGACGCCATCGCCCCCGCTTCAAATTGGACCCGGTACGGCGTCGCTGAAGTCCACCAGCAGGTCCGGGGAACCGGACGCTCCGAAGGCAACTTTCTGCCCAACCTCCAGGAGATTCCCGACGGCAACGACACCATCGACTGGATCATCCGCCAGCTGTGGTCCAACGGCCGGGTCGCCCTCTCCGGCAACTCCTATCTCGGGCACCAGCAATGGCTGATCGCCCGCGAAGCCCATCCGGCGTTGGTGGCGATCAATCCCGGCGTCTGCACCAACGACTTTCACCAGGGGTCACGCTTCATTGGCGGCGCCTTCCAGATGCAGGGACTCGCCTGGAGCTTTGAAATCGTCCGCAAGAACCGCTTCCCGGATGTGCCGAGACCCGATTACGAAGCGCTCAACCGCCACCAGCCGCTCCTCGAAGCCGACGTCGCCTCCGGGCTTGGCGTGCTGCCCTTCTGGCGCGACTGGCTGAACCATCCCGACGACGACGAATACTGGGCCGACCTCAAGCTGGTCAACTATGTTCAAAAAATCACCACTCCGGTGTTCAACCACACCGGCTGGTATGACACTTACAGCGAAAACGCCCTCGACTCGCTGAAACTCCTCCGCCAAAAGGCCGCCACCCCTGAAGCGCGCAACTTCTCGCGGCTGGTGATCGGTCCCTGGGGCCACAACGAAGAGATGGGCGACCTCGACCGCGGCGACGACTTCGCCATGGCGGTCCACCTGACCCCCTACCGCGAGCGTTTTGTCGCCAACCTCCTCAGCGATCCCCACGCCGATCCCCTGCCGGGCGAACCGCGCATCCGTTACTTCCTTCTCGGCGCCAACGAGTGGCACTCCACCGACGACTGGCCCCCCGCCGGCAGCCGCGAAACAACCTGGTTTCTGTCCAGCCGGGGCGTGGCGAATTCCCGCTTCGGCGACGGGGTCCTCGCGTCGGACATTCCCAAGGGGGAATTCACCGACAGCTTCATCAGCGACCCCAACAACCCCATTCCCTCCATCGGAGGCCGGGGGCTTCACTACGCCGGGGCACGCGACCAGAACGAAGTCGAAACCCGTTCGGACATCCTCGTCTACACCTCGCCGGAACTGCCGGAGGACCTTGACGCCATCGGCAGGGTTTGGGTGGAACTCTACGCCGAATCGACCGCCGTCGACACCGATTTTGCCGCGAAACTGGTCGACCTTTACCCGGACGGACGCACCTTCAACATCACCGAAGGACTCATCCGCGCCTCCTACCGCGACAGCCGGGAGCGCCGCACGCCGCTCGAACCCAACACCGTCACCCGTTTTGAAATCGACCTCTGGAGCGTCGCCTACCGCTTCAAAAAAGGTCATTGCCTGCGGCTGGAGATTGCCGGGAGCAACTTCCCCAACTTCTCCCGCAACCCCAATACCGGCGGAGCTCTCGCCGACGAGACCCGCCTCCGGGTCGCGCGCCAGACCGTCTTCCATTCGGCGGACTTCCCGTCACGTCTCATCCTCACCGTCCGAATCAACTAATTTTTGCGGCAGAGCGATGCCACCCCCCCCACACCCCATCCCCCCACAAGTCGCTCTGCCGCATCTTTTTTTATAAAGGGGAAAGGGGAAAGAGGAAAGAGTAAAGGGGGGGAGGTTTAGCGTTCGATGAAGTCTTCCGGCAATGGGAATTGAATTTCAGGGCGCATGTCCCGCAGTCTGAAATAACTCACTCTGATTGGGCCGGGTCCAGGGGAAGTTCCTCAAAAGCGATATTGTCAAACCAGACAGTCCCGGAAGCACCCTCCAAACGGCATGAAAACCCCGGAGAACGGGCCGGCTCCTCCAAAGTCGCCGCGGTAGTGAATTCATACGCAAATTGGGTCCAATCACAACTGCCTTGAAGTACCTTCGCCGGTAGAAAACGATTGCGTTCTCCGTCAGAAATGACAATAAATGCGCCGCCTGTTGTTTTCTGTGGTACAATGTCCTTACATTTTACCGTGAATGAGAAGCGGTAGCGGGTGGAAGGCTTGAACCTGACTTTGGCTTTATCGCCATAAAAAGCCTTATCGCCGGTGGAACTTAGCCGCAGTGAGGAGGGCGCGGAAAAAAATACTTGACCGTCAATGACGGCATTGACTGGATGAGCAACGCGTTTGCTCTCTTTAAGCGGCCCGGAAAAATCTCCATTGGCAATAAGATTGGAACCGGTTTTGATGATTCCAAATTTTTTCATATCGTGATAACCGCTGATGAATGGACTCCAGGTATAACGCATTTCGATTTCATTATTTCCCGACTTCAAAACCCTGCGGCGGGTGAAGTTCGCCATGAACCGTTTGGGATTCAACTCCGGGAGCGCGGAGCGGGGAATGGATACTTCCGCAATCCAGCGTCCTTCCTCCATTTTGCTCGAAAACGTCGCTCCGGAACTCCATTTCCAGTCGGGAATGGTATTCCTACCGCTCCTCGTCAGTTTGAGATCACCGGAAGCTCCCGCAGAATTCAGCAACAACTGGATCGTCTGATTTCCGTTTCCGTCAGGATTGAGAAAAATCTCAACTCCATTGTCCTGCCAGACATCCGGATCATCGAATTTTCTTTCATGAGCGATAACCTCGGCGGAAGGTTCTTCGCACTCAAAACGGAAAGCAAGTTCCCTGTTGTTCATCCATGCCCAAACCCGAGTCCGAACCGTTTGCTTGCCGCTTGATTTGAATGGGACAAGTTCAACAAAACGCGACGGCTTTTCGCCAATCCAAAAACAGAACGCTTCTTGGATTTCCCGGGTTTTGAAGTAGTTCATGGAAGCTTGTTTCAGCGGATCGAAAAATTCCCTCCTGAAAAGTTGGACCCGCTGCTTCTCCACCCCTGAAGTATCTTTTTCCGCCAAGGCAAATTCTTTTTCAAACTCATCGAGAACTTCAGGCGAATAGATTTTCTCAAAAAGATCATGGTCGGAAGGCGGCACCATACGGGGGCCCATGGGAGACTCGATGGTATTTGAAGCAACTTTCAAAATCAGAATATTCTCAAAACGTTCCATGATTGTTTGCATACGGGGAGCGGCGACTCCAAACATCAGACGATAATGTTCATCCAATGCGTTTCGCCAATTGAACCCGGAATCCCATGCCAGTTTGTAAAAAACATAGTAATTCAGATAATTGTGCAGATAGCGGTCGGAAAATGTATAAACATTTGCTTTGAAAAGATAAGGGAACAT
Source organism: Victivallaceae bacterium (assembly GCA_031548025.1). Taxonomy (GTDB): domain Bacteria; phylum Verrucomicrobiota; class Lentisphaeria; order Victivallales; family Victivallaceae; genus UBA5239. The sequence goes on from JAVBRM010000217.1 coordinate 8,885, forward strand.
TTTTTCGTAAAATTCACCCCACGCCCGGGGAGCGCCGATCGGAATTCCCGGATAATTGGAGTGATCCTCATTTTTATTGCATCCGGAAGTCAAGGATATTTTTCCGATTGCAGTGTTTTCGGCAGCCTGCCGGACTGTCGCGACCGCCTGATCGATTTGCCCGGAATCGGCTATTCGCCACGGGCCGGTGGGAAGCGATATGTGAAAGAGCATGTTATCCGGCAATTTGGAATCGGGAATCCGGTGATAGGGAAAGTAAGAGGGAACGTCGATAAATCCTTCGATTTTTTCCTCTTTGAGACGGCGCGATACCTCAAACCAGAAATTCCACATCAAATCGGAAGCATAATTGGGATTTTGGGTATAGGCTTTCTGACATTTGTCGCATTCACAGGCAATCATACCATCCTCCGGCATCAGATCGATAAAAGGGAAAAAGTCCTTTCTGAAAATCCATTGCACACTTTTTTCCAAACCGGGACGTTTTGAAACATCCTGAGCAAGCAGAGCTTTCACATCCTGGTAGATTTCTTCGCGAAGTCCGCTTGACAGGCAGAAATGCGACTTGTCGGTCCGGCGCCCAATCTTCTGAAGGACAAAATATTCCGGATGACTCTTTCCGAAACGTTCCTGATAGTTCAGGCGGCGGAGACCATGATGGAACTGAATTGCGGTAGTCGGCTGGCGCTTTCGGATGATGTCAAGTTTTTTCATGGGATGACGGACGGCCTCGGGATTAGGCCCTTCGAAGTAAGTATCTTTGAACCAGATTCCCTGTACGGTGGATGCCGGGCGGTCCGGGCGATCGAAGATATCAATCTCCGGCAGATTCAGGGCATTCAGTTTAGGAAGAATCGTCCCCAACTCTCCCGGAAAATAAAGCCGCGCTCCGGCAAAGCGTTCAAGGAAATCATAAACGCCGAAAAGAGTTCCCCGTTCGTGATTCATGGCCCAGGTTCCACTGTTTCGGATCACATCACCGGTGTCGAATTTTTCGGAATCCAGCCCAGCGATATACAATTTGTCTCCTACGGTCCGGATGAAATAGCCGTCACGGCAAAGTTCTTCGGGTTTCAAGCCGGCGGCTTGGCTGAGAGGACTGAGGCCGAGAATGATGGAAAATTTCTCGGCATCGGGAACTGTGACCACGGGAATCGGTTTACCCAGTATTTGTCCCAACATTTGCGAAAGTTCTTCCGCGGCAAAATGCGTACTCCGATAGGCTTCGGGATGCAGTACAATCTGCAAATTGTCCGGGCTGATGTGGAATTTCTCATTTTGCCCAATCTGTATTTTTCGCGGTGGAACTGAAAAATATTGCAGGAGATCACCTCCATAATATGTAGCGAAGGAGGCTACGAACAAGAGGATGAGTAAAAATTTTTTCATGTCATAGTTCCTTAGTTAAAGCGATAAATATATTGCGCCCTGGTATCGAGCAATTGCGCCAATCTCCGAGTATCAACATGTCCGTCCATCCACCCCAGTACAACCATATTATTGTGTCGAAAGGCGGGGTTGCCGTCAACGGGAGTAGCCGTTGATTTAAACGGATAACCGTTTCCGAAAGTTCCATAACCGACGCCGCCGCAATCTCCCGTATATAAAAAAGCAGATGGCCGGGTAATTTGGGTATTTCTTACGAATATCGTGAAAATTCCGATATAAGAGTTAAAGCCATAGGATGAGCCCACCAGTGGCATGGTCTGTGCATTTTCCCGTTCGCTGTCGGACGGGCAAGCCCAGATTCTTCGAGCTGAATATGGGCGGTAGTTATAGTAAAACGGATCACATTTGGTATATTCTTTCAACTGATGATAATAATAAATCCGCAGCTGTAAATCTTTTCCCAGGACGTTCCATTGAGTCGTTTCGGTGACTCCTCCGGGGAAATATTCATCGTTGGAGGACTGGTAGGCCATATGGGCCATCATAATCTGGCGGACATTGTTGGTACATGATATTGTTTTGCCTTTTTCTCTTGCCATATTCAGCGCGGGCAGCAGCAGCGCTGATAAAATGGCAATAATAGCAATTACAACAAGGAGCTCAATAAGTGTAAAATTGTCTTTCTTCATACCTTTCAGCTTACTGCCTTGGGCAAAAAGCGGGTCTTGTTCTGAAATATAGCGGAAGTCCAGAAATTTCTGCTGTCCCTTTGTATCGGGCAGCTTTCCGAACATAAGCTTTACCTCTTCTGCGGCGAGGCTTGACAGCCCCAGCAATAGAGCGAGAATTAGATTTCGATACATGGTTATTCCTTATGTTTATTAACGTGTTTTGACACTGTTTCTTATGACTAATCCGGGTTCCATGTTGATTCGGCGCTACTGGGTTCTCAATCCGCGCCGCGGAGCAATGCTCTGGAAGACGCTGTCCGACTCCACAGCCTCGGCCAGGGTTAAACCCGCGAAACCGGTGGCCTGCATACAGAAATCCGGCTCGACGTCGTCGGCCATAACCGCATACATCCGAGCCTTCAAGGGATTGCTCAGGAATTTCCCGGCGTTCTCCACCCGCTTCCGGATTTCCGGACGGTCTTCGATATGGTTGACGTAATACGAGAGCAGATGCGGAATGGCGCAGCATTTGGCCGCCTGCCAATAAAAACGCAGTCCGTCGTTGGCGCTGTCCCCCCATTCTCCCAGCGGTTCTTTCTGGGTCTGGATCAGATAAAGCTTGTTCATGTCGAACCACTCGCGTTCCTCCGGCCAGCGTTTCAGGATATCGGCGTCGAGCCATTGGCGGAGACGCTCTTCAATTTTGCCCTTCACCTCCGGATTTTCGCTGACGCGATGAGTCCACATCAACGCTTCCATCAGATAGAAGATCCGGCCGTGATCGCCGATCAGGCTTTGATGCTCCGGAACCGGATAAACATTGAAGCGGATGGGAATACCGTTTTCATGCCAGTTTTTGCATTGGAACATGGCGAATCTTTCCGCATTTTCAATGTAATGCCGGTCTCCGGTAGCCTCGGTGTAGGCGGCCAGAGCGGAACAGACATTGATGGCCATGGAATAGGTTCCGTTGAGCTTGTGTCCGCCCCAGATGCCGTTGCCGTAGGAGCCGTCGGCCAAAGCCCAGATCGGCGTCCAGTCGTTAAGCCATTTGCCGGCGGCGTCAAGATAACGGCGTCGGCGTTCGGCGTCGGTGGTATGGAGGGCCCCCTGAATCAGGGCATGAACATTGGAACCATTGTCGGCCAGGTTGAATTTGCCGCCGCGCAGCAGGTCTTCGATTTCTTTCCGGGTGAGTTCGGCAGCGGGTTTACCGCGGAAATTGGACGACAGCGCCCCGTTGGGAAGCTGTTCGCCGATGTAATTGTCCAGATGCGGCCACACGGCTTCGGCATATTCGGGACGGTTCAGCAGTTTCGCGCCCAGCAGCAACGTCCGGATGGGATAAAAAAGAAAATACCATTCATAGGGCGGTTTGGCGTATTTGGGCATTTGCGAAAGCAACCAGTCGCAATATGTTTGCAGAGCTTCGCGGGGGGAGAGTTGTTCGTATCGGATATTCATGTTTTTTTCTCCTTAGAGCCATATCATATTGGAGTGCCCGCCACTGCCGAAAACATAAACCAGCTTGTCCGCCTTGACCTGGTCGGCAATCATCCGGGCGGCGCGCTCAAGCATGGGGCGCTGCTCGGGCAGGATGCGTTCCATGCGATTTTCCAATTCCGTTAAATATTCGCATACAAAATCTCTCATGATCAATCTCCTTGATTTTTTAGTAAGAGTTTTTTCCCGTGCTGGTATAATTCCACATCGCAATTAAGCCAAACCGGTTTCCGTTTCGGCGCGCCGATTCGCCGCAACAGCATTTCAGCCGCCATGACCCCCATCGGGACCGAGTCCTGAACCAGGGAAATCAAGTTGACGCCGGCAATGACGGACAGTTCCGGCCAGAGTTTCTTCGCCATAGCGGTATAAACGCTTTAAACTTGCAAACCAATAAACAAAATTGTATATTAGTATTATACCAAATTACATACTTGACAAGTTGAAGTAACAAGGAGCCCAATAAGTGTGAAATTGTTTTTCTTCATATTTGTATTTCCTTTGCGTTACATGGAGTTTCCGAGTTCCAGGGTTGGCTTGACCCGGTGATTCCCCTGAGAATTTTTATTGGAGCAATCCAATGAATTGAGAAGAATTTCCAGGGCGGTTTCCCCGATTTCATAAGCATTGATTTTTGATACCGTTAAGCTCGGGCCGACCTCCGGTTTCCGGAAAAACCCTTCCTGTCCGATAATCCCGAGGTCGCTATCCGCGGGGCGTCCGCCGGGGAAATAGCGATCAACCAAATTCCTCCCCAACTGATCGGTACATAAAATAAGCACTCTGCCGAGTTTGCGGCGCTCGCGATAACAGATGTCGATGTTATTCAAAGTGGCCTCCAGCGACAGGATATTGGTGTCGTCCACAATGGCGCGGTACTTGGGGGGAGCCTGTTCCAGGAAAGCTCTGTGACCCAAAATATTGTTGAATACCGGACGTTTTACCGGCCCAACCGCACAAAAAATGAATTGACTGTATCCCATTTTTCGACCCAGTTCCAGACTGGTCGCCACTGCGTGTTCATTATCGTTAGTAATGGTATTGACCGGCAGGGCTGATTCCCGGTTTACGATTACGACCGGTTTGCCGGTGGCTTTCATCACTTTGTCTACGATTTCATCCGGTATTCGCTCATCGATCAGATAACCGTCAACCAGATTCGCGCAGCCGAGCATTTCCCGCTGCAGTTCTTCGAAAACGCTATTTGAAGGATTCGTATTGAGTCCGCCCGCGGCGTGTGGATACAACAAATTCACCCGTTGCATTCCCGCCTTGAGCTGAATGCCGATATTTATTTCGTTAAAGTAATTGTCCGCAAAATCGATTTTGCGCAGCGCTCTGGTGAAACAGCCTATCCGGCCCAGGACCGGGGGCGAGTTTGATAAGTCATCGCAGACATAATACCCCTGGCCATGCTTGCTGCTGACCAATCCGAATGACGCCAACTCCCGGTAAACCCGCAGTACAGTGACATGACTGACATTGAAGTCATTCTTCAATTCATTGATCGACGGCATCTTGTCGCCGGGCGCCAATTCCCCGGCGGTAATTTGTTGCCGGAGCTTTTCAGTTATTTGCTCGTATAATTTCATTTTCACAGAACTAATTGTTTTAATATTACTACTAATATACAATTATTATAACAGTTAAACATCATTCTGTCAAGAGGCGCTGGTAAGGATTTTGCAAAAAAGTTAAAGAAAATCGTTCTGACGCTTGCCCGCGCTTATAGTTCATTTGCCTGATTTCTTGCTCAGATAATACAAAATTCCGCTCCGGGGATGATATCTTTTTACCAATTTTAAAGATATCGGCGCTTGTACAAGTATGGTTTATCGCTATATTAACTTATAAACAAGTTTTTTAATTGATAATTGATAATTGATAATTGATAATTGATAATTAGGGAAGGATCTCGGCTCCAGTAAAAACTCAGACTTGGCGCATACTGGTAGAGCGGTCTCTCCAAAACCGCCGTTCACTTCGCATGATCTATCGGGTTACCCGAAGGCAAGTTGCAATCCTCTCCTCAATTATCAATTTTCAATTTTCAATTATCAATTTTCAATTATAAAAACTTGCACATGGCGTAAACTATAACTCGGGAAAAATATCCATGATCTCTTATGCTGTCTCGGTTGGTTCGTTCGGCGGATATATGACTCCGGCACTTGCGAATGCATTCAGAAACTCCAAACTACGCAACTTGGAACTTTCGTTCGGCCCCTATGTCGAAGCGACGGATGAGTCGGAGATTTCCAGGGAACAGACGCGCGCTTTGCTCCGTGAAGGCAGGATGCGTTCCGCCAGTGCGCACCTGCCGTTTTACGGCGGCGGTAAAAGCTGGGACCCTTCTACTTTGAATGAGACCGAGCGCAAAGAGGTAGCCGGTCGTTTCATTGACCTGATCCGCGACAATGCCGACATCATGGCGCCGTTCGTAACCTTGCACGCAAGCAACCAACCGCCGCTGGAGGAACATCCGGCGCGGATCGACCAGGTGTGTAAAACCATTGAAGATATGATTCCGCTTGCCGAAGAACTCGGTTTTTCGATCAATGTGGAATACCTGCCGCGAACCTGTGTCGGCAACAGTGCGGAAGAACTCCAAACCATCACCGCGCGTTTTGACCCGAAACATGTCGGAATCTGCCTCGACGTCAATCATGTCATGGACCGCTGGCGCGAACTGCCGGATATAATCGCCGTACTCGCTTCGCGGATTCGTTCGTTTCACATCAATGATTACGACGGCGTCGACGAAATGCACTGGTTTCCCGGACAGGGAATTCATGACTGGCCGGCCATCATGAAGCAGATTCGCACAATCGATCATGATGTACTGCTGATCTTCGAGACACTGAACGAACTGGGGACCAAGGTCAGTCACATCGCCGACCCGATCTTCGGCATACGCCAGACGGAAGCCGCCTGTTGGTTTCTTGAAAACTGCGATATTATTGCCCCGCAGATTCGCGATTTCCAAATCCCCGGCAATTGAAAAATTGAAAATTGAAAATTGAAAATTGAAAATTGAAAATTAAAAATTAAATCGGACTTGTCGCTTAAGCGCTAGTCAAAAATGATTTGACAAATTAAAAATCTGAAATATATTATCCTAAAATTCAAAAAGGGATGGAAATCATGGAATGGGATGAATATTTTTCAGATTGGGAGTATATCTTATCATTGTTGCCGTCGGGCTGGAAGGAAAAATT
>JAVBRM010000212.1:0-12717 GCA_031548025.1 Victivallaceae bacterium
AGCGCCGCGCCGGTTCAACGAGTGATTGCCGCCGTTATGGCAATAATCGAGCTTGCCGCTCAAATGCGCATAGGCGTTCGGGCTGCCGTAAGTGATGGTCAACCGCTTGTCATCGTAGGTACGGATATCGTTGACGGCCGTGGCCATCCAGAACTTCCGCCCCAGTTCCGCCTTGAAACGGCTGAAATCCAGCCATTCCATCCGCAAATCGGGCATGATGCCGTCCTCGAATGTGGGCATGGGGGGCTGAACTTCCGAATAATCGCGGTAATTCTTGTTCCAGCGTTTATTCAACTCGGCCAGCGACAATTTCAGAGTGCCCTGCAGATAATCGCGGAATCCCTGCGCCGCCACCGGTGAATAACCCGACACCACGCCGTCCCAAGGTTGGTCGACGACGATCCATTCGCCCGCGGGCATCATGATATAATACCCGGCAAATGCGCAATGTTCCGAGTAACGTTTGAACAAAGCCCGGTAGGAATCCAGCCAAAGTTTGACCAGATCCGGGTCGGTGACTTCGTACGCGCCGTAGGAAATGCCCGCGCCGGCCACTATGCCGTCCGCCGAAATCTGCCGGGAGAATTTGCCCCAGCGATAAGGTCCGTCATGCAAGTCCGAATGAGCAAAACGCACCGTAAATTTATAGCCGTAGTCCGCCGCCAGTTCCATCATCGCATCCAGCACCGAGAAATCGAATACTCCCGGCAATACTTCAAAGTCGTTCAGCGCGGGACAAACCGTACCGTGCGGCGTAAATTCGCGCGTTTCCTCAAGAAAACGCCGGAAATCGTTCACATAAAACTCCATCGGCTTTTGCCAACGTTTTGTGTTCAAAAGAACATAGGAAAGACGGTTGTTCGGGCGCTTCTTCAATTCATTCCGATCCGTCATCATGCCCTTACGGACGAGCTTTTTCGAGAAGTCCGTTTTTTCGCCGAAAACATAGGTTTGAGAGTCGACCTTTTTGCCGTTTTCTTCAATGTTCAGGACCAGCCGGAATGCATTGTATGTGGCGTGTTTCGGAAATTCCAGTGCAATATCCCGCATGGCGTCCGAACCGATCGTTTTTTCCCCGGAAGCCAATACGTCCGCCGAATAAAACGGATGCAGAACATAGCTCAATTTCAGGTCTTTTTTGTCCTTCGGGAACACCCGGACATTCAGTTTGAACGCCTCGCCCATTTCATAGACTCCGTTCCCCTTCTGACCAGGATTCACTCGCATATAACCGATGACCGGCGCGCTCTTCAAATCGACGCTCGACACGTTTTTGTTGCCAGTGGAGTCAAAAACCTGATGTTTCAATGAGTCGGAAACCACTACGCCGCCCTTCTCATCGAGAATCTGATAATCAATCCAATAATGTCCGTTGCCGCCGAGGTCAAATTCAACCCTTTTCATGCTCCCGGCAATATCGTTCGGATCAAAGGCAATGATTTCACGAAATTCTTTGACCGGCGTAGCCTGAAAATCCGTCCGGATCTGTCCGGCCAGCGTATAGGTTCCTTTGTCTTTCAGGAAAGCTCCGGCAAAGGCATTCGGCCGGGCAAACGGCATCCGCAACGGCGCCGTAGTCATCTGACCAAGATAAACCGTCCCTTTCCGATCCACAATCACCCGTCCGGCAGTATCGGGCTGGGTCAGGTGCAACTGAAATCCGACCAGCTCCAATTGACCGTCCGGCCGCGAATTGACTACGTTGCCGCCCACGATGCATGTACCGTGCGAGGCCGCCCCCGCCTCTCCACTGTGAAAAGCCGCGGTAACGAAGGAATCCCACCCCTGTTTGTCACGCCGTTTCAACGCCACGTTTTCTTTCGGAAAAAAGTAAAACAACTCGCCGTCGCGATCACGAATGATCGGGCGCAGTTCCAGTCCGAGGTTTGTATTCCGGGTATCCCGAACCACGCCATACGCATCGAAAATAACCCGTTCCGTATCTTTGGACAGTACCATCGGCTTGGCCAACATCAGGTCCACATCCTTGACCATGCGCGGATAATTACCGTTCATCATTCCGGTATCGGGCGTCAACTCATAATGAATCGCCAGAATATCGGGTGTGAACTGCTCGATCTTCACGCTCCCTTTGTCTAATTTCGGCACCACCCAGTCCGCCGCCGGAGGCGGGGCCGCCAACACGCATCCCACGGCCAGCATCATTGCGCCTGACAATATTTTCTTACTGATCATACTGTAAACTCCTATATTATTTCTCGATTTCCAATTTCAGAATCGCAACCTCTTTTTCCGCCAGAGTGATCTCAAATCCTTCCCGCAGTTCCGCCGCGCTCTTCGTCCAATTGATTTTTTTGTTGATAAGTTCGGATATCCGGTATTTGCCCTCCGGCAAAGTCACCTGTACTTTGGTCGGCGGAGTAGTTCCGTCATGCTCTTTCAGGTTGCGCATCAACAACAGATACCAGGTACCGTTTTTCGGATTCTGCAGCAGATTCGCCCAGACAAAACAGGAATTCGCATCGAACGGAACCGCGGCGCCGTGTTTTAATGCAATGTCGCGGATATAAGAACGCTTAATCTCCTTGCCCTGACGGTCTTGGAACGGCACATTGGTTTCCGCCCACATGACATAGACATAACCTTTGCCGAACTTTTTCACCGTGATGGCCGGGCGTCCGCCGCCATCCGCCGCGAAGACCTTTTCATCCGCTCCCACCTTATAATCGCGGTACGGAGCACGCAACAAGCCGATTTTCTCCTTTGATTCAACATCGAAAATCGGATACGGAATTCCGGCCGACCGTGCTCCCGGCGCGGAAAACCCGAAGGTCTTAAGCAAAGTCCATTCCGCATCGTCTTCAATGCGCGTCCGGCCTGCTTCGGCCCCCATCAGCAATACTCCGCCGTCCTTGACGTACTGAACCAATCCATCCATCATTTTCCCTGTCATATAAATCATCCGCTGCGGGAAAGCGACCACCAGCTTGGCCTTTTGCCAATCCGTTCCCGGCGCATTCCAGAACGACAAATGCGACTCAAGCATGCCAAACATATCCCAGGTGGAGTCTCCGGGATTGAAGGTGCTCTTGCGCTGGACCTGGAATCCTTCCTTGTTGGAACCGTACAACCGCACATCCTTATAAACCGGCCGGGCATCCCTCAGCTCCGACCAGATCGGCATGAACATCTCAAAACGTTCCAGCCCGTTCTTCTGACGCACCCCGGTCAAATCGCCGTTGGCCGGCACCGCCCGAATCGGGAAAAACATTTTGCAAAAGGAATTCTGACCGCCGCCAAGCATCATGGTAAACAGGCTCGTATCCATATGGGTCCGGTAAAATGCGTACCAGTTGGAACAACTGACTTCCTCCGCCCGCTGCCCCTGATCAAGGTCCGCCACCACCATTTTCGAGTAACCGAAACGGTCCGGGTTACGGCAACCGCCGTTGGCCGACATCACATTGTAGGGCTTGAATTCCTCGCCGTGAGCGTACAGCATAATCAACCGGTGCGGATCGTAGTGGCGAATCAATTTCACCACATCCAGCCGGAAATTGCTGATTTCACCTTCACGGAAGCCAATCCAATCGAGCCAGAACTGCGAAGTCCCTTTTTCGCCGGACTTTTTGGGCATGAGTGTGGCAAAATCCCGCCAATCCGTTTTCCAGGTTTTATTAAGCTCGCCGATATTCTTATATTTCCGCTGCATCGCGCCCCTGAAATCCGCCAGCGTGAATTCATCGAACCCCTCGAACCAGCCGCGAAACGAGGCTTCGCCGGGATGCTCGATCAACAGATAATAACTTTCCAACGCCGGATGATTGCGATAGCGTAACACCGCGCGGCGGTAAAACTCAAGACAGGCCGGACGCAATACCGGTGAATGAAACAGATTCAGTCGGGCACCATGAAATAAATACGAAGTATGCCCATAAATAGCTCCGCTCGGGTCTTGGGTATAATGCGAGGGGACCCATTCCGGAGCGCTCTGTCCCAGAATCAACTGGATTTTCGCCCCTTTCTCCTTGGCATAATCCATCAAAGCGTCCAATTCGCTGAAATCATAAACCCCCGGATATTTTTCAATGCGCCCCCACTGGCCAAGCAATTCGAAATGATCGGTAATCGGCAGCGTCACATCCATACCACGTTTGATCTGCTGAATATAAGTATTGTCAAACTGCACCATGAAGTCGAACTGGAACAACGACGGTCCGTCCTTGATTTGCTGCGCGGTTTTCACGCCGGCCGGCAGCTTGAAGGCGGCTTCCGGGTTTTCCGGCTTGCGCTCGCGTCCAAAATCCCGGATTACTTCGTCCTGCAACTGATTGTTCCGCAGAACCGTTGCCGTCACCCGGCAGGCGTCCACTTTGACATCACTCAAATCAAGCTCGAACGCGGCTTTGTCATTTTCCGGCTTGAACTCATATTTTTTCAGCTCCACTCCCGCGAAATCGCTCACCTTCACCCGGCAGACGGCTCCGACCGCGTCAAAGAACTCAACATTGCACTTCCACGATTCTTGCTCCTTCCAAACCAAACTGTTGCGCTCCGGGGCCAGGCGAATCATACTCATGCCCTCGCGGCCCGCCACTGCATCGGGAAGCTTCTGCGCCTCGCCGCTGCTGATATAAAGCCGAAGTTCACGCGGAATAATCTGTTGTACTCCCGGCGCTCCGGCTTTTCCATACCAACGGAGTTTGGTTCGCACCCAGTAAAGTCCCGGCTGTGTCACCGGAATTTCCACCGTTTCCCGGCTCAACTGCAGAGTTTCAGGATAGATGGATTTCTTATCCGGAACAAATTCCGAACTACCGCTCATAAACGGTTGCCCCGCGTATTCACTGCGGACATCCCAATCGACAATGAACCGGGCCCCCGCGACTTTGCCGAAATCGCTGAATGCCACCGCCGGTTTTCCGTTTACTTCGCCAAAACATTCTTCATTGAAAAATTGATAGTAATATTGGCTGCTCTTATGATTCAGGTCGGAAAGCTTGAAGTTGCGCAAATAAATATTGGTTTCGGGCTTCTGCTGTTTGCGGAGAGTGGACAGCTCGAAACCGGTCACCTTCAACGGCAGTTCCGGCTTTGTATTGACCTTGCTGACCCACTTCCAACTTTCCGGCCGGGCATTGCGCATTCCCTCACAACGGAGAGTCGCTTCGCCGATCCGCCACAGGCCGTTACCGACAAATGTTCCTCCGATAAAAGATTTCCGGTGCACCGAGCCTCGCGAATTCGGATAAAAAATAAATTCGTTGTCTTTGGCATCTCTCGCCAATACCCAGAGATTCAACTCATAAACCGCACTCAGCATACCGTCGAAAAACAGTTCACTTCCCGAACCCGCTTCCACCGGCTGTTTCAGCATGATTCTGACCGGTTTGTTCGGTTCCAGAGCATTCAGCTCGAAAACCAGGTAATCCCCCAACTCTTTTACCGGTACGATTTCGTTGCTCTCCCATGACGCCGCTTTCGCCAATTCCGGCAGCTCCGTCACCGCTCCACGCGCAACAAAAGTCAAGACACACAGGCACGACAATAGAATTCTTTTCATTCGCTTTTATTCCTTAGGAGCCGTTGATAAATAAACTTGACAAAAATCTTTGCGGCTCCAGGCGAGTGATTTTTGTCGAAACTGTGAGGAGCATAACGAGTTATGTGACGAACAGGCTTTGACAAAAAGCGCCGTCTGGAACACAAAGATGTAAAGGTTATTTTTTAACGGTTCCTTAAACTGATTTTTACTGAAGATGTTACCAGGGAAATGCTCTTTTGGGATCCGGCACGTTGTTTGCCGAATACTCCGCCCCGCTCTCCCCTACCCGAGGATACGTAATGGATTCGGCATGAAAGTCCGCAAACAGGAAATTATTACTTCCCCCATGGAAAAACACCAAACGAGGAGAGGTCGCATGGTCCTTCAAACCCACCCGCTTGGGATTGTTGCCATCCGCCCACATAAAGCGTTGCGCCGGACGCGCCACCCGGTCAAAAGGAACGACGTCGACACAAGCACTGACCGCGCCGGGCGGACGCAAAGCCGGAGTCATGTGATTGTTCCAACTATAGGAACCGCCATGAAAAGTTATACTCGCCAAGCTCACCCTCGTATCCGTAACCGCGCAAACAGTCACCCAACTTTTCCTTTTATAAGTGGTAGGAAGGGCCGGCAGATAATTCGTATCGTGGGATAATATAGCCAGAGGATTATATTCAGTTCTTCCCGCTACGCCGTCGAACGGCACTGCCGTGGTAAAAGCGAAGCCGGGAAATCTTCCGTCGAAATCGGCAAGGTACATCCCGACCGCATGTCCGATCTGTTTCAGATTGCTCATACACGTAATCCCCCGCGCCCTATCCCGTGCCTGGTTCAGCGCCGGCAACAACAAAGCCGCCAGAATAGCGATGATCGCTATCACTACGAGCAATTCAATGAGTGTAAATTTTCTATGACTTGACATTATTCCGGCCTCCTTACCTTAAATGTTCTTTTAATTGTTCGAGAGTCCATTGGGGATCGAGCGTGCTTCCAGTACCTTGGATGAACTGCTCGAACCCCTTTTGACAGTCGATGAATTTACAGTTTACGGCGTTGACTTTAGCGGTGCCGCCGCCGCTGATCACCGCATTTTCAAAGCCGATGACGGTACAGTCTTCCATATCCACCACGGCGTCGGCCCAAGAAGATACGCCCCGGGGAGCTTTACCGGAACCTTTGACGATAACGCAGTTTTTCAGCTTCAAATGAGCCTTGCCGCGGGCGAAAACCCCAACGTTATCGTTGTCGCGAATAATACAGGATTCCATGACATAACCTTCGCCGGTTCCTTGAAAACCGGCTCCGCCCATACGGATATTCTTTTCGATGACGCAACCGTAATAGCGGACGTTGCATTTCTCGCCGTCCCGGAAGGTAATGTCCAGAATCGCGCCGTCGATGGCATTCGAAAAATGAGAGAAGCGCACATCAACCCCGTGCGAACTGTGGGAGCTGATGCACTGGTCCATGCAATTGGCCGCCCGGATGTTTTCAAATACAATACCCTTCCCGCGATGCGTGTCGAACGAATCCGCCGAATTCCAAACGGCGGTCATGTTTTTGACCGTGATATAGTCGCCGCCTACGGTAACGTTGTTAGGCTGCGGCATTTCGATTTTCACATTGGCCGGGGTTTTGCCTTCCGGCAGCCGGACATAAAGCATTTTGTGGAGCGGGTCCGGCTTTTTCAGTTGTACATTGAAAGAAAGGACCAACAGGCAGCTGCCGGGAGTCAGATCTTCGCGTTTCTTCATGCACGGCAAGGGCTGCCCATCCACAAAAACAAACGGAAAACCACTGTAATAGCCCTGCCCCGACATACTCACGACATTGTTCGGGAAACGCAATGAATAAATATTGTCATCCTCCGCGGTCCATTTTTCGGCGGGAAAATGCGTCAGCCGGGTCAATTGGGCGTCATGGCCGTCGACCACCGTAGGATTCTCGGGAGTACCGGAATGCTTTTTAGTCAGCTCGCCGAATAACTCCGTATAAGGTTCGCTGTTTGGCACCAGATGCAACGTATCGCCGCCTTTCAGGTTTTCCAAACTGGTTTTAAAGGTGCGAAACGGCTGTTCTTTGGTGCCCGGATTTTTGTCGTCACCCTTGATGTTATCTACATACCACTCGGCGCCGTGTAAAGCGGCGGCCAGGAACAGGATTGGAATGATTGATTTCTTCATTTTTTGACTTTTTTATTTGATTTTATAATGAACAATATTCTGATGTGCTTTTTCCCGGTTGAACTCACAGACAAGCTGTTCCAATAACGCCGATGCCAGGTCTTCCACGTCCAACTCGATGTTGATCGTTTCGAACGGCAGAAAAATATCGGAAACCGAGTTACTGTGCGTGACGATGGTCAACTCCTCCGGCACCTTGATGTCGCATCGGGCAATCGCCTGGGCAATCCCCGGCATCAGTTCGTCCGTAAACACCACCAGCGAATCGGGCCTGGGGGCTCCGCCGTTCCACATTTCCATAAAGCTCCGGTATCCATGCTCGGCTTGCGTTTTCACAGACATGCCGTCAATACTCAAAGGCCGGAAAATCCGCTGTTCGCAGAATTCCATGCCGTTTCGTTCAATCTCTTTCCGGTAAGTTTCAAAAAACAGATGTTTGGAGCGTCCCAACTGGTTATTGCGGTCCACCCCTTGCTCGGTAAATACGGTAATCAAACCGGGGCGGCGGCAACCGCGTTTCGCCAGAGCGTTTACTGCCAGCTCCGCAAATTCTTCGCGGGGAACATTCACGCCGCGCTTCATATTTTCAACCGGTACATCATACACCCGCGGAATATTGATCTTCTGCAAAATCGAATCCATCTTGTCGCTGGTAAAAGGAATGATCGCCTGAATCCCGAGTTTCCGAATCGCTCCCCGGACCCTTTCCGTCAAATCCGGCGCGTTAGCATCCTCAAGCACCGTCACAGCCTCGCAACCCATCTCTTGCAACTTCAACGACAATTCCGACACCAGCGACCGGCGGAAAGCATCAAACCCCGAATGTCCATGCATTAGAATCAAAATCCCCACCACCTTCAGCCCCGGTGAATATTCATTGACCACCGTCCCGTAGCGCGGTCTCCGGCTGACCAGTCCCTCGTGCGTCAACGCCGCCAAAGCATATTGGACGCTGTAAACACTAGTCTCGTAAACCTCGGCCAACTCCTGCGTCGACGGCAAGCGACTACCCGGCGTCAACTTCCCGGAAGAGATCTCCTTCCGGTAGTAATTCGCGATCTTGCGCCAACAGGCGGAATCCGCATCTTTGTAAATAGTTCTGTACGACATCACCAAAACCTCACCAAAGCTAATAATACTAACAATGCTATTATACAGCCGATTACTGCAATGTCAATAGGGGATTTTCAAAAAAAATTCATTTTGCCGATTACCGAACGAAATTAAAAAAATCAAGAAAACCGAATATTTTCACTTGCTTTTATAATATTCGAATGTAAGTTAATGATAACGGGAAATCCGGCTATGTGTTTTCAACTGGCGTATAGAGAGAGTACAGGAGTTGAAGAGGAACTCAGAAAACAAATAGCCGGATTTCCCTTTTTTCATTTCTGCTTAGGAAAGCTTCCGTCCGCAGCTTGGACAACGTTCAGCAATCAGCCATGCCATATCAATGGCAAAAGCACTATTCGTATTTGAATCCGTGGAACAGTATGGGCAATGAAGTTCTTTTTTGGCTTTTCTCTGCAAAAATTTACAGATTTTACTTTTTATCATCCCTGCAAGAGCAAAAGCCAACAGTGAAATTCCAATCACTCCCTTGAATGAAAATCCTCCATATATTGCAATAATTCCGACGGCAATCATAAGGATAGCAGGTAATTTCACAACAACTCCCCTCAAGAATTCAAGGCATCGTCGCCATCGCTGGAACTTCTCCGCTCCCGGAAGTGACTTTATCTCACCGGTTTCCAAACTTGGCCGGTCAGAATAAAGCCTGGCTCCGCAGGAACAACAATTCCCGCTCAAGTATTCCAGCCGCCCACCAACTGCCGATTCTCCGCAATTCGGACAATGATATGCCGTTTTGACAACAGATCGTTCCAGCAAACAATAATCCAGGAAATATGAATAAAACCAGACAAAGTGCTCCACAAATACTACTCCAAGAATCGCGGCGTCACGATTTCGGATAATACCGAATCTATGCAAAACGTAAAAAAACAAGGGAGTCCCCCAGGTAACGGCAATTCGCCCTATAGCCAAATAAACAAATCCCTTGTATGATTGTTCCGAAATTTTCGCTTTGGAATAAACCGGTAAATCGGCCGCCGGCTTTGACTCCGGTATTGTGGACTTGCAGAACGGACAGCGATGAGTCGCCATCAGGACCTCCCTACCACCTTTACGACAACATGGGCAGGCATTAGGGTCCGGCAGTACTTTTTCCACAATCATCAATGTCAATATGCAAAGAATATAATACCCCCAGCCCCAAGCTGGCGGCAGGGATAACGCCACCGCCATTCCCGGCAGAAATAAACAGAAAGCTCCCCAAAAAACAATCTGCCGTTGCCTGCGGCATTCCCTATTGTTCATATTCCTTTACTCCTTGACAATCAGAAGCTCCAGCCAGGATTTGATCTTTTGATCGAGTTCATCGTCGGCAGTCTTGGAAACCCCGCGAAATTCTTCACCGCGCATAACAGCGGCATTTTTCGCCCTCTCTTTGAAATCCACAAAGTATTTACCGATGTTACCGCCATGAGTGGCAAATGGAATAACCGCCTTACCCTGGAAATTCGCCTGGCTCAGGAATGAACGGAGCGGCGGCGGAACGGTATACCACCAGACCGGACCGCCCACGAAAATCACATCATAAGCGCTGAAATCCGGCACCTTGTCCTTAAGCGCCGGCATGTCGTCCCTTTCTATCTGCTTCTTGGACATCCAGTAAACTTTCGGGCCGCCGGGATAATCTTCGGTGAGCTTGATTTCATAAATATCGCCATCGACAGCGTTTTTGATCCGCTCGGCCACCTTCTGAGTATTGCCGGTCAATGAATAATAGACCACCAGTGCTTTCCGGTATTTCCGCTTGACCACCGGCTCTTCCTTCAATTGCCGGACCGCGGCCCTCGCCGAAGCCAATTGAGAAACGATCGCATGAATCAGCAGTCCCCCGCTTCCCAGAAAAATAATCGCCAGAATTATGATTTTCAACATCTCAAACCTCCATTGTTCCCCAAACTATACACCGGAAAAATATCCTCGTCAAGGCTAATTGTACCAATGAACGCTTGAACTTGCTCTTGTATTATTTCATTCACGCAGTAAACTATGAAAACCTTGTAACTTTATTGAGTATGAGATCATATAATTATGTATTTCAATCAGTTTCTAAAAGATCACCGCGCCGATTATGACGTTTTGTTATGCGATATCGACGGTACGCTGGTGCGCGGCGCTTCCGCCCTGCCCGGAGCCCCGGAGTTAATCGCTTATTGCCGCGAAACCAAGCTTCCGTTTTTCCTCCTGACCAACGACAGCAATCATTCGCTGGAGGAGAAAAGCGCCATCATCAACCGGGCGGGATTGGATATCACGCCGGACGAAATCATTTCGGCCGGTTCGATGCTGACGGCATTCGCCCGTAGCGAACATCTCGAAGGCCGGCAATTTTTCGTCATGGGCAAACTCGGTACTCCGTGTTTCGCCGAAAAAGCCGGATTGAAGGTCTGCCGCGACCCGGAACAAATCGACGACTGTGCCGGAGTGATCGTCGGCGAAGGGCGCTATGACTGGCAACCGGCTTTCCATGCGGCATTCAATTTCTTCATCAAATATCCCGACCGCCCGCTTCTGGCGCCAAACCCGGATTCCTACTGGCCGGGCAAACAAAAAGGCTGGTTCGGCATCGGAGCCGGGGCTCAGGCGCGTTTTGTCTGCGCCCTGCTCAAGGACCGCGGCATTCACAAGGCGCCGCATTATTTCGGCAAACCTTTCCCGGACATGTACCACCATGCCCTGAAGCTCGCCGGTGCGGAGGAAGTGGAAAGAGCGATTATGCTGGGTGATTCATTGACCGGAGACATTGCCGGAGCCAATGTCGTCGGCATAGCCTCGGCGGTAGTCCTGACCGGCATCACCACCGCCGAAATGGCAGAAAACGCCCCTCCAAGGGAAAAGCCGCAACGAATCTTTAACGCCTTGCTTGAATTGAAAATTGAAAATTGAAAATTGAAAATTCGGGAAAAAATCTATCTCTCGCCTGTAATTTTCCAATTGACCAAATTAGCCCAATAAAAAAACAACACAGAGCCTCTCCTCAATTTTCAATTTTCCATTATCGAAACTTAAATACATCACGGGTATTGCGTTGATCCAGATCGTCGTAGATCTTGCTCAACTCGCGCGATTCGACATCGTTGCCGCCCTTGATTGAGCGAATCGGGCGGTCCTCGCCGCGCAGTGAAAATACATCTTGTTTCTTCCGGGCCACCACTTCATCAAAATGATCATTGTCCCGTTGATCGCCGATTCCCTTGAATCCCGGATCGACCTTCAAAGACTGAGGAGCCGCCGTTTTCTCAGCCTGTTGGGCCTGAGGTACCGCTTTCAACGGCTGAGCCTCCACCGTAGCCGGTGACGGTTGACTGACTTTGACGGCAACGGGCTCTTCCGGGGCTTTTTCCGCCCGGGGTACGCCGCGGACGCCACGCCACCAGGCGCAACCCGGCAAGGCCGCTATGATTATTACTGCGATAAGAAATCTCATCATAAAATTACCGCCCTTTCTGTTTGATCTTTTCAATGGTTTCCAGGTAAAGCTGATCCATCAGCCGGTCTTGTTCGGGAGTCAGAATCGTTTTGATCTCCCGCCGTTGAATGTCCAGATTCTGCAAAATATCTTCGATATGCCGGGCCCGGCGGTCGTAGAAGCGCTCCTCCCAACGGTCAAGCATAGGTTCAAACTGCTGCCGTTGTTCCGGGGTTAATTTCAACCGGTTGGTAAATTTCCAGCCAATCCGCTGGCGAAACTTTGCCGCTTTGCCGCGATTGTAAGAATCATGCAGCGCCCATCCGGCAACAAATCCCAACATCACGCCGGTTATCAAAATAATTGCCACTGAGGCAATTGCCTTCCGCGAATGAAAAATATGTTTCATTATTCCTGCCACCCGTCGTACTCAACCAGTGTCCTCGCGACATAGTCACCGTCGGCCGCCCGCTGCTCCACCACCA
>JAVBRM010000139.1:0-12406 GCA_031548025.1 Victivallaceae bacterium
GACATGTTTGTAAAGGACTTTGGCCGCATTGTATTTTTGTTCCGACTGTGGGGATAGTCGGTGGTCCTGCAGGACGGAGAGCTCATTGCGGAAAACGGTAGCGACATCAATATCATTGCACGGCATTTTCTTGGGAGCCGAAGTAGTACAACCGGCGATTGCGGCAAGCATGATTCCCGCCAGCAGAGAACAGACAAATTTCATCATTCACCTCATGGTTAATCAATATTTCCTCAAAATAACCATTATTTACCACAAAAGCAAATAGTTTTACCGATTTTCCTTGAAATAAATTGTCGTCCGGCGCTTTACAAATTTCCGAAGGGGATATATATTATGTGGATCATGAATAAATAGAAGAGAGAAGAAAATGATGGTAAACCTGTTTCCTGGTGATAGTTATGATACTCCTGCCGGCGGCAGAAGGGATATTTGGAGCCGTTTATGCTTTAATTGCAGGCTTTATTTTTTCTTTAGAACCATCTGGGTTTTTTACGGAGTGGCCCGCGATGCCGCCAAAGGGCTGTTGAACCGCGACAATCAGGTCAATCAGAGCAATCGCAATATCGATATTCTGGAGCGCTGCGGCGCCAAAATCCATATTCGCGGCTTGGACAAGCTTAATGCCGACCCCGGACCTTTCGTGATTATCGGCAACCATATGAGCTCGATAGAGACTACCGTCCTGAACTCGATTATCGGGCCCCGGCTGGATTTTACGTTTATCTTCAAGCGCAGTCTGCTGAACATGCCGTATATGGGCGCGGCTTTGCGGGCACTGGAAGCCATTCCGGTGGACCGGGTCAATCCGCGCGACGATTTCAAAACCATTTTGACGGATGGGGTCAAGAAGCTCAAAGAAGGGCGTTCGATCCTGGTCTTTCCGCAATCAACCCGTTGCGTGGAGTTCAAACCGGATGAGTTCAATACCATCGGGGTAAAACTGGCGCGGTCGGCCGGAGTCAAGGTGCTTCCCATGGCTTTGAAAACCGACTTTCTGGCCACCGGCAAGGTTGTTCATGATTGCGGCGGTATTCATCCCAACCGCGAAATTCACTTCGAATTCGGAGATCCCATCGAGGTAACCGGCAACGGGCGCGAAGCGCATCAGCAGGTTATTGACTTCATCACCGGACGTCTTGCCGTCTGGAATACCCCGGAATCTACCCGCTGAGTGTTAGAGTTGAAAGTTAAAAGTTGAAAGTTGAAAGCGGGGGGGAGGTTAATCGCCTCTCTCAACTCTCAACTTTCAACTGATTATCTTGCCGAGTTCGCCGAGATCCGGTACCGTGATGTCGGCGATATTTCCCGGAACCTGATCGTGGGGCAGGGGGCTGATCAGAACTCCGGTAACTCCGGCATTTGCCGCCAGTTGAATATCCGTATACATACGGTCGCCGCACATGACGATTTCATCTTTGTGCAGATGATGCAGATGCATAATGGTTTCAATCATAGCGGCATTGGGTTTGCCGAGGACAATCGCGGTGCGTCCGGAAACTTTTTCCAAACAGGCGGTAATTGCGCCGCAATCCACCAGAGTGGTCGGTTCCGAGGTCGGGCATTCGGTATCCGGGTGGGTGGCGATCCAGAGTTTGTTGTGTTTGATCCACCAGGCCGCCTTGCACAAACGTTCATACTGCAAGCCGGTATCGAAAGCGGTGATCACCGCTTCGGGTTCTTCGTCCATGGGGGAGTCGACAAAGCCGCAACTGATCATTTCCTGCCTGAAAGATGGAGTTCCCAGCATATAGAGCTTGCGGATGTCCGGGTGATGAGTCCGCAGATAATCCACAGTGTTGACGGTGGAGGAAATCATCTGGCGGCGCTCGATGAAGATGCCGAATTCGGCCAGGTGCTTCAGGTAGTCGTCCATACTGCGCGACGAGTTGTTGGTCAGGAATGAAAATCCGATATTTTTCCGGCGCAATAATTCCAGGAAGGGCAATGTGGTGGGAAACAAGTTGTGTCCCTGATATATCGTACCATCCATATCCATAACAACATGGCGAAGCTTGGCAACATCGAACATAAGAACAAGTCCTTTTGTTTATAATAAAGTTTACTAAAACACAACATATATGTAAATTATAAAAATACAAGCCGAATTATTTGTGAAAAAAATTTGTAAATGAAGGAAAATTGCATTAAATTACCGGTATGAAATTGATAATACAAGGAAATAACTGATGGGAAAACTTTTTGGAACCGACGGCGTTCGTGGCAAGGCAAACATTTATCCGATAACTCCTGATATGGCGATGAATATCGGCCGGGCGACCGCTACGGTTTTTGGGGCCGGGCAACAACCGGGCTTGAAAGCGGTGATCGGCAAGGATACCCGGCTTTCGGGATATATGCTGGAAAGCGCCCTGACCAGCGGTCTGTTGAGCATCGGCATGGACGTGCTGGAAGTCGGTCCGATGCCGACTCCGGCGGTGGCGCACTTGATCAAATCCATGGGAGCGGCCTGCGGCTTTATGATTACGGCTTCCCATAATCCGGCTCATGATAACGGAATCAAAATTTTCGGCGGGGACGGTTTCAAGCTCCCCGATGCTGTGGAAAATGAGATCGAAGATCTGGTGTTGAGCTGTGATTGTTCAAAGATCTGCGCTCAGCCGGAAGTGATTGGCCGGGCAACCCGTATCGACGACGCTCGCGGCCGCTATATCGAATTTGCCAAAAGTTCGATCAAGAATTTCAGCCTCAAAGGATTGCGTATCGTGCTCGATTGCGCCAACGGCGCCGCTTATTCGATCGCTCCGCTGATTTTTCGTGAACTCGGAGCCGAGGTCATCGTTACCGCCAATATGCCGAACGGTTTGAATATCAACGACAAATGCGGGGCCACTTATATCGCCCATGCTTCCGAATTGGTTCGGAATTACGGTGCGGACGTCGGCATTTCGTTGGACGGCGACGCCGACCGGGTAATCTTCTGCGATGCTTTCGGCAACGAGGTGAACGGCGACCGGATTATCGGGATGTGTGCTTTGGACCTGATGGAACGCGGCCGCCTGGCCAATAATTCCGTAGTGGTGACCAATATGAGCAACCTCGGACTTTACCAGGCCATGAAAGAGGCCGGCATCAAGGTCGAGGAGACCCAGGTGGGAGACCGTTATGTAATCGAACGGATGCGTTCCGGTAATTTCAATCTTGGCGGTGAGCAGTCCGGGCATGTGATTTTCATGGACTACGCCACTACCGGGGACGGAATCATTACCGCGTTGCATGTGCTGAAAATCATGATGCGCTCGGGCAAGAGACTGCATGAACTGGCGGACTTCATGACCGAATATCCGCAGGTGATCAAAAGCATTCCGGTCCGTGAAAAGAAACCGATTGTCGAAGTTCCGGCATTGCGCGACGCCATTATCGAGAGCGAAAAAGCCCTGCAGGGGATCGGCCGCACCATCGTCCGTTACTCCGGCACCGAGCCCAAGATCCGGGTACTGGTCGAGGCCAAATGCCAGGATGACGTCGATAAGTGGCTGACCAAGCTGACCGCCGTCATCGAAAAAGAACTCTGCTAACAGCCGAAAAGGTTTTCCGCCTGTTTCATTTTCTCCCGGACCGGCACGCCGAACGGGCAGCGTTTTTCACACGCCCCGCACTGAATGCATTCCGAGGCATGATGTGACAGGAGCTTGTAATGTTCACGCACAGTTTCCGGTATCTCGCTTTGTGCCAGGGCGAGATTCAGGAATTTGTTCACGTCCGCCACCCGGATTTCCTTGGGGCAGGGAGCGCAATGGCCGCAATACATGCAGTGCCCGGACCATGAACATTTTTCCACTCCGGCCAGGAACGTAGAATAATCCTTTTGGGATTCGTCCGCTGTGCACCATGCCAGCGCTTGCTGGATTTCCATGATCGTTTTGCATCCGACCATGACGGCGGCGACCGCCGGGCGGGTCAGGGCATAATTGAGCGCCTGAACCGGCGTCATCGCTTTGCCGAACATGGATTGATCGGCCTTGAGCAGATCGCCGCCCGCATAGGCCTTCATCACGTCGATGCCGACGCCGCGCCGTTCGCAAAGCTCGTAGAGCGCTTCGCGTTCGGGATCGAAATTGTGATAACTCTTGCCGTATACCTCGTCGGCCCAGAGTTTTTCCACATCTTCGTCCGGCGGTTGCATGTCGTAGCAGGGGTTGACGGAAAACATCAATACGTCAATCAAGCCGCTTTGCACCGCCATTTTGGCGACGACCGGATTGTGGCTGGAAATCCCGATGGCCCGGATCTTTCCCGCCGCTTTCAACTCTTTGACATATTCGATGAATTCTCCGTCGAAAATCTGATGAAAATCATCCGTCTGGTCGCTGTAGTGAATCATGCCGACGTCGATGACATCGGTTTCCAGCCGTTCCAGCAGATCGGCAAATGCCGTCCTGGAATCCGCGACGTTGCGCGTGCGTTCATATTGGCCGTTTTTCCAGATAGAGCCGATGTGTCCCTGAATGACGAATTTTTTCTCCCGCCCGCGCAGAGCCGCGCCGATGGTTGAACGCATCGCCGGATCGGAGGAGTAGATGTCGATGAAATTGATGCCGTTGGCGATGGCGAAATCCATCATTTCACGCGCTTCCGCGTCGGATTTGTCGGTGAATCCCTCGCAGCCGAGAGAGATTGCGCTTACTTCAATGCCGGTTTTTCCAAGTTGACGATAGATCATTTGAATTCCTCCGCGATCAGCTTCATTGAGTTCGGAATGTCGATTTTCTGGGGGCATTTCATCAGACACGCCCCGCAGGCGATACAGGATGAGGCGCGCTCCTCTTTCTTCATCGCGTCATATACCAGCTTGCCGTGAAAGAGCGGAACTCCGCCCTTGACCTGATTGTGCAATGCGAGGTTGCGCGGGATATCCACTTTGGCCGGGCACGGCGAGCAGTACCGGCAGGCGGTACAAGGAATCGCGCCGGATTTGCGGTATTCAGTCAAGACATCGGCGATTACGGTCAGCTCCGCATCAGTCAGCGGTTTGAGCGGCGAGAAGGTTTTGAGATTGTCCTCCATCTGATTGGGCGCGGACATGCCGGACAGTACGACTTGCACATTCGGCAGACTTGCGACATAACGCAGTCCCCACGAGGCGACACTAGCATTGGGATCTGCATCGGTGAACACCTTCCGGGAAGATTCGGTCAAGTTCACCAGCGTGCCGCCCTTCAGCGGCTCCATCACGGCGACCGGAATGCCGAGGCGGGTCAGGACTTCGTACTGTTCCCGGGAACGGCAAAGCTCCCAGTCCAGATAGTTGAGCTGGATTTGAACGAGGTCCCACGGATATGCTTCCGCGATTTCTTTCAAGGTTTCCGGTTCGCCATGGAACGAAAAACCGAGGTGGCGAATTTTTCCTTCCGCCTGCATCCGTTTCATGAATTCAAGCGTTTTGCATTGCGCGGCCCGCTTCCAATGTTCTTCATTCAGCCAATGCATGAAATAAAAATCAAAATACCCGGCCTTGGTCCGGGCGAGCTGTTCGTTGAAAATCCGTTCGTTATCCGCCTCGCCGTTCATCATCATGATCGGCATTTTGCTGGTCAGATAATAGCTTTCGCGCGGGTATTTCGCCAGAATCTGGCCTACGAATTTTTCGCTTTCGCCGCCGTGGTACATATAGGCGGTGTCAAAGTAGTTGCATCCCGCCTTCATCGCGCGTTCAACCATTGCTTCGGCGGTAGGAATATCAACCTTGCCGTCCTTCACCGGCAGCCGCATCAGTCCGAAGCCCAACAGAGGCAAGGTCATTCCGGTCTTTTTGTAAGGCCGTCTGGTAACCTGCGGACCGGTTCCGTTCGAGGATTTGTCCGCATTGATTTCTTTCGCCTCGCTTCCCGCGAGACGGCCGACCGAAGCGAAAGCGGCGACGGTCATTGCGCCTTTTAAAAAATCACGTCTATTCATATTCAGTGCCCTTCCATTAAACTAATTCCGTATCGTTCGGAGTCCAGAACATTGCGACTTTCTTTCCCGAACGGGCTTTGATCTCAGCCTCAATCTTTTTCAATTCAGCGGGAATGTTGATTTTCTGCGGGCATTTTTTCATACATGCCTCGCAGGAAACGCAAGCCGATGCCTTTTCGTCCGCAGCCAGGTTGTTGTAGACCAGTTGGAAATGGGAAAAATTCCCGGTCGTTTTATAGTGATTGTAAAGTCCGAAAATGCGCGGGATATCCACTCCGACCGGACACGGCGAGCAATAGTGGCAGACTGAACACGGGATCGCCCCCGACTTGCGGTAGGCGACGAGCGCCTCGTCAATCGTTTTCGACTCGGCGTCGGAAAGCGGTTTGAGGTCGGTGAAGGTTTTGATATTGTCCTCCAGGTGCTCGGTGAGCGTCATGCCGGAAAGGATGCAGAGAACGTTCGGCAGACTTGCGGCATACCGGAACGCCCAGGAGGCCACGCTGGCCTCGGGAGCGGCCTTTTTGAGAATCGCCGCGCCTTCGGCGTTGAGCGTCGCCAGCGCCCCGCCGCGCAGGGGCTCCATGACGATAACGGGAATATCGAGCTTCGTGAGAATTTCGTACTGTTCTTTCGAACGGTAAAGCGTCCAGTCGAGATAATTCAATTGAATCTGGGCGAAATCCCACGGATATGCTTTGGCGATGGTCTCCAGCACTCCCGGTTCGTCGTGGAATGAAAATCCGAGCTGGCGGATTTTTCCCTCATCCTGTTTCTTTTTCAGAAACTCGTAGACATGAAACCGGACCGTGTCGTTCCAGCGGTCTTTGTTGAGATTGTGAACCAGATAGAAATCGAAATATTCCGTCTTGCATTTGGCGAGTTGTTCGTTCCAGATCCGCTCAACGTCGGCCTCTTTTTTCAGGGCGCGGACGGGCATTTTGCTGGCGAGATAATAGGAGTCGCGCGGATACTTGGAGAGAAGATCCCCTGCGCATTTTTCGCTCAAACCGTCATGATAAAAATACGCCGTGTCGAAATAATTGACTCCGGCCTCCATCGCGCGAGCGATTTGTTTTTCCGTCGTAGCATAATCGATATCCGGTTTATCCGGACTGATCCGGGGCAGGCGCATCATGCCGAAACCAAGCAGCGGCACGGTGATATTCGTATCCTTGAAACGGCGGCGGACCACCTGAGCGCCATTGGCAAGCTTGGAGCTTTTGTCTTCACCCCCTCCGGCTTGGCCCGTGAGCCGGGTGACCGAAGCGAGAGCGGCGACAGTCATCGCGCCTTTCAAAAATTCACGTCTGTTCATTTCGTATTATCTCCATTTATCATGACTCCAATTGGAGTTGTTTTTCGATTTCGTGTACGGTCATGGCCTTTTGAGGCGTCGCCGGACAGACGGATTGGCATGCGCCGCAGCCGATGCAGAGCGCGGCGGCGACCGGACGGGGCGTGCCGTTTTTACGGAGCGAAATTGCGTGAACCGGACACGCTTCCGCGCAACGTCCGCATTTTTCGCCTTCCTGAAACACAATGCACACTTTGGGATTGAATTCCGCCTCGGCGATTTTCGTCCGCTGCTTGACCGCGAGCGTCAACGGACGGATTGCCCCGGTCGGACAGACCTGCGAGCACCGGATACAGTCAAACAGGCAAAGCCCCTTGCTCAGATCCAGTGACACGGGTCCGTCTCCGCCGGGAGCGGGAACAATGATCTTCGTCGGACAGTTCGCGGAGCAAAGCTGACATGCCGTGCATTTGGCGGCGAAGCGTTCCGCATCGCCCGCGCCGGGAGGCAAAATCTTGAAGCGTCGCGCTATTTCACCGAGTTTTTCGAGGCCGGTTTTCGCCAGGACCGCTCCCGCCGCGATTCCGGCGACGAAAATTCCTCCGTTCACCAGAAACGCCCGGCGCGATGCATTCACCGGAACTTCCGCCATTTTCAGGCCGGCGAACCCGATACAACCGAGCGGACAGACCGCCACGCAATTCATGCAGCGGATACACCGCTCGTTGTCGATTGTTCCAGTCGCCGGGTCGATGCACCCGGTCGGGCAAACTTTGCCGCATTTGCCGCATTTTACACATTTGTCGATGATCGCCAGCTTGAATACTCCATATTTGGCAAACAGACCAAGCAGGGTTCCCACCGGGCAGATTGCGGTACAATAAATCCGTTTTTTCCAGATCGCCAGCGTCGCGATAACGAACAATGGGATCAAGCCGCCGACGGTAAACGAGGCAAAAATTCGCCCGAAATTGGAATATGGGTCAAGCAGCAGAAAACCGCCGCTCCAACCGCAGAACAGCAGTCCAAGGACCGCTCCGGCAATCGCATAGCGTGTTTTTCTGAAATTCGGAACCACGCTGCTTTGGCGCCAGCATCCGATCACATCCTGCAGAATCCCGAACGGACACAGAATGGAGCAATAGAACCGTCCGAACAGGAACGTAAAGACCGCGATTCCGAGCAGGATTGAGAGTGTTCCGATGGAAAACGCCGCAACGCATTTCATCAATGCCGGTCCGAATTGAACTTGAAGCAAACTGGCAATCGCGCCGCCGAAACCGGAAAAAGCCAGTCCGGCAATCACCATGAAAAGCGCCGCCGTCGTGATTCGTCCGATCCGCATCCAATGCTTAGCCATATTTCCCACCGGGTATTCCTATTTTCATTGGTGTCAATATAAGCATTAGAGTTACTCTAAGTCAAATCTGTTTCTGAAAAAAATTTGCGTTTTTTCGATATCGGATATATATTGAAGTTGCACTAAGAGTAACTTTAACCACAACGGAGTTTTTCCATGACTAAAAAAACGCCATTTGAAGGGTTGACCGACAACACTCCGAAATACACGGTAAAGGATGTCGCAGAGAAGCTCGGCATGACCACCTACACCGTCCGCTACTACGACAATGCCGAGCTGATTCCCGGAGTGGACCGGACCGCCGGAAATATCCGCATGTTTTCCGATCACAATCTCGCCTGGCTCAAACTTGTCCATTGTCTGCGGATGACCGGACTGTCCATCGACGAAGTCAGACGTTACATTCGTATGTGCTTGAAGGGTGAGTCCACCATTCCGGAGCGCGCCGAACTGATTTTCAAGCAAGAGAAGGTCCTACGCGAACAGTTGCAGGCGCTGAATCACCAAATGGAAATCCTGAAGTACAAAAAGCGTTACTATCAGGAATTGCTGGCGGGGCGCGGTTCGGACAAGTGCAATCCCAATGCACAGCGCGGCAAACAGGAACCGAACATCGCCCCCAAGGATTGATTATTTCAGATTCAAGGCGTTTCGTGCCCACTTTTCAACTTCCTTGTCGGTGCTGTCGATCCGGCTGTCACGGAGAGCGATGCCCTTTTTGAAAACCGCTTTTGGGCAAAGTTTTTTCATATCGCTTTCGCAGTCGGCCATTCCTCCGCCACCATGCGTTATGAACGGAATGATGGTTTTTCCGGAAAAGTCGAACTTGGTGAGAAATGTTGCCACGGGGGGCGCCATGGTGCTCCACCAGTTGGGAGTGCCGACGAAAATCGTGTCGTATTTGTCGATGTTTTTCAGCGGCAGAATAATCTCCGGCTTGAATCCCGCATCGATTTCCTTGCGCGCCTGCGCCGTGGTTGCGCGGTAGGCCTCGGGATAAGGATTGACGACCTTGATTTCCGCGAGATCGCTCCCGGTCGTCTTCTGAATGACTTGCGCCGCGTGCCGGGTATTGCCGCTGCGGGTGAAATGCACCACCAGAATTTTCGTTTCGCGATCAAGAATCATATTTTTGTCCTCCATGGTTTTGACTGGTTTCGGCCAGCCGTCCGCTCCGGTTTCGTGAGCTGCCAGAGGTAACGCACCACAACCGATCCCAATGATTGCCGCTGCGAGCCCCGCCGATTTCAAAAATTCACGTCGATTCATTTTTCAAACCTCCTTGAGATTATTACGCTCCCTTGTTCTGTTAGTTAAAGTAAAGGTTACAGTAACTGTAAGTCAATGCATTTTTTCGAAAAAATGAAGAAATTCTTTGGAATTGTATTTTTTTAGGGGTTGGGGGGATTGACAAGATTGATATCGGCGTTATATTTAATTGTAGGCTAGAGTAGATTGTTGTGCTACGTTAAAATATATGGAATATCGGGATCATGAGTAATAAAGCGGCAAGAATTGCGATTCAGATACAGGAAAAAATCGACTTGGGCGAGTATGATTCGAAGCTCCCCGCGGAGCCGAATCTGGTGGAGGCGTTCGAAACCAGCCTCATTACTATTCGCCAGGCGCTGGGGCTGCTGGAAAAGCAAGGAACGATTTACCGGGTGCGCCGGGTCGGTACTTTTGTCAAGCGGCGCGGCAAGAAGAAATTGCGGGTCGGGCTGCGAAGCCCCAATACTTTCGTTACAATCATCGATGACCTCAAGGCGGCGGTGAAAAATAAATTTACCGGGTTCGAAGTGGAATTTTTTCAGCCGAACAGCAATGAATTCAAGCCGGAGTGGCAGGCGGATCTGTTGATTGTAACCAGCGGTGGTATGCTGGATTTCCGGGAATTTGCCCAGCCTTTCGCTGCCGGAACCATGGCGAAGTTTCTGAATGACGATTATATCCAGCCACCATTCGACACTTATCGGATCGATACTTCATATTATGCCTTGCCATTGCTGTTTTCGCCTTCCATGATTCGCTACCGGCGGGAATTTGCTTCCGAGTTGGACGCTTGCCTGATGACCGGTGAATTTTCGCGGAAAAAGGCCGAACGCATTGCCGGGATGGCGGAGAGCCGGCAAATGCTTATCTGGGGATTTTCCGATGTTTTTTCCTGTTTCTGGTCGAGTATGTTTGCTGGGGATGGGGAGAAAAAAGCCGCTCTGCTTGACCCGGTCCGGACAGTGGAAATGTTGAAGCAATTTCAGCCCATGCTTATTCCCGATTTGATCTCTTTGAGCTCCGGCGAGGCGGAGCCAACTCTGCTGCACCGGCATTTGCGTCAGTTTCGCGGTGATTATTCGGCATTTCAGGTAACGGTACCGCCCTGGGGATGCAATTGTATTGCCGGAGAGTTTATTCTATTGCCGCGCGGCGGAACCAATGCCGAGGAAGCTCTGCAATTGGCGGAGTTTCTGCTGTCACCAGAAATCCAGACGATTATAGGGAAGCATAATCTCGGGATTCCGGTACACAAGCATTCTGCCTGGGATTCATTGTCGGGCGGTGCACCATTCAGTGAACTGTTTTTCCGGAACATTGCCGGAATGGTGAACAACAATGCGGCGGAGTATAATTTCATGCTTCGTTGTAAGGAATTGATTCTGGCAATGACACAGAAAGAGATTTCCGCAACCGAGATGTTTGATGCGATCGGTCATGAGATCGTTATGGGCAAGCGGCGGCAGGAAAACCTGAAGAATAAATTTTTATTTATCTGATATAAAGGGAAGCAATATGAACAAATTTTTCTTGATGGGTATTTGTGCCTTGCTGGCCGGTTCGGGGCTCGCGGCGGAATCCAATATCGTGATGGACGAAAGGGATAATTCCAAGCATTTGATCAGTACCGGGCGGCTGTTTATGCGGCCTACTTTTGAAAACTGCGGCGTTTATATCAATCGAACAATTACAGAGTATGACAAAAAATTAAGTTTAAAGTTGTATTACCGCGAAGCGGGGGCCAAGGAGTTTCAGCCGGCGTTCGATCCGGTGGAAGTCTGGCAGGAAAACGCCTGGCGGGGTTCGCTGCTGATGCTGCGGGAAAACACCCGTTATGAGGTCAAAGCCGTAATCTCCGGTGAAATGGAAGACACGATAACAGGGGAATTCACCACGCTGAATTCGGAGGTGAAAATCGCCCGGACGGTGGTGCTGGATCCCGCGGAGTTCAAAGGCTCGCTGACGATTGCCGAGTCCGGGACCCCCGACGGTTATATCCGTTATACCATGAAAGGCGGAGTATTGAAGGGGAAGAAAGCCCGGCAGGCGGTGATCAGCGCCAAAAACGTCAAGTATCTGATTTTTGAAAATCTGACGATTGACGGTAATTTTACCCCCGGTGGCTTGCAACTGCTGGACGCGCAGAATATTATCGTCCGTAATTGTGAAATTTACGGGTTCGGGCGGGTTGGCGAACGGAGAATGGATGTCGGCGGAACATTTTGCACCCCCAATGGGAAGCGGATTTACTATGATCCGGGCATTGAGATCACAAATTGCCGCGACGTGCTGGTAGAGCGGTGTTATATTCACAATCCGACGGCGTTCAGCAATACCTGGCTGTATTCCCATCCGGCGGGGCCGACCGCGATTCGGGTCCATAATAATGAAGGGGTGGTATTGCGCTACAACGACTTGGTGGGCGGCGATCTCAACCGTTATATCGACGTGGTGCATGGGCCGGGTAACGGTACTTATGCCGGCGGCTTCAAGCGCGACGCGGATATTTACGGCAATCTCATGATCTTTTCCGACGACGACGGGATTGAGCTGGAGGG
>JAVBRM010000110.1:0-22039 GCA_031548025.1 Victivallaceae bacterium
GGTCATAGCTCCCCCTACCCGTTCCCCCCAGCCCAGGTCATAACACGGAAAACCAACTCCGGCATAAGAGTCCTTCATCAATGTCTGCTGCCAAGGGGCGATTCCTTTCCAAAGCGAAACAATCAGCGGATAAAAATAGGCCCCCTCGCCCCAGTGTACAGGAATATCCGGATAACCGATATCTTTCAGCTTAGCCAGGAAATCGACGAAATCCGCTGAAGTATCCGGTCTTTCCGGAAAGGACCGGTAGGTGTGGATATCGATGACTTTGAATCTGGTCTGCGGTTCGAGCTCCTGGCATGCTTTCAGAATGGCGATCACATTGGACTGGCCGCGAATTCCCATATTGCTGCAACCGGCCGGATTGAATACATTTTGCGGATTGGCGCGCATGACTCCCCGATTCATGGCCAGAACCAACTTGGCATATTCTTTGAAATTCGATTCTTTCAAGGGCTGGTAAAGTCCAACCGGTTCAGTATGGGCGGTCCAATAAGTCACATGCGGATGCGCCGCGGCATGTTGATAGGTCAGTTCCTCGATCTGTCCAAGCAATTCCGGCGAATACGTCGAAAGCCGATAGAGTTCCCATTCTTTCAGGACCGGGGTCTTCCCAATAAAAACGGCCCGTTTGGAACCGATACGGCCATTATGCATGACATAACCGCCAAATGAAACCATGTTGTTTTTTTCCAACTTGGCAAAAGTCTCTGCGGAAACGTCATTGCTGAAATATGAAAACCCGCCGAAGCCGCAATATTTCATCAGGTGGACTTCCTTGTCGGAAGCACGGGAAAACCTTTGCCAGGAACCTGTATAACGGACGCTGCCATGAAGATTCTTGTTTTTGGCGGTATTATCGGCAAATTTCATCCGGGTCAGGCGCAATACATCGGTATAAGTCACACCGTTTTTCGGTTGAACTCTGACTTGTATCGTATTGACACCGCGAGGGAACAGAGTTTCATTCCCGAGCGGAAAATACTGTACTCCCTCGGAAGGGAGCTGATAAGAGAACTCCTGTCTTTTCAGCTCACGTCCGAAAAAATCGGTAATCTCGACCTCAAGTTTTCCCTTGGTTGCGGCCTCGCCGCGCAGCAGTAGTTTGGCATTGAAGTTATCGTCGGCATTGACTACTCCGGCAATTTCCGAATCGGTCAGGATATCCAGCCCATACGGATTTCCTTTGTAAGGAGTGGCCTTTTCTCCGGCTTCGAATTGAAGATCGTCAATGAGCAGATTTTTTCCCGAAACAGCAAAGGTCAGAGCCCGTTCCGCATAGGATACCGCGTATTGAAAGCGCTGCCATTCTGAGCCGGATACCTTGTATGTCTTGGCGTATTTCGGCGAATGACCGAAGGAGCGGACATCAAGTTTGGCATCGGTCGAAGTACCGTCGAGGCATTTGGCATAAAAACTGATGGTATATTTCTTATTGGCAAAAATCGGCAAGGTAAATGTGGAAATATTGCTTTCCAGACGCAGTGAATATTTTCCGCTCCGGGCCTCTTTATCATAGAGCATGAGATCCGGATCCAGGCGGTATGTATTCACGAAATAGCGGACTCCCGACTCAAATGACGGATTCATCAACAGATTGCCGCCTTCCTGATACACAGGAACGGTAAACGCATTGCTCTCGGTGAAATTGACCCCCTCGACAATATTGCCTTCCCTGTTTACCGGTCTGGTATCCCCAAGATCGATGATATACGAATAATTCGAAGGATCTGTAAAGGTTATCGCCAACCAGCTCTCACCGGTCTGTTTGTTTGAACGCAACTGGACACTGACGGCAACCGGAAACTCGAAAGAAAAATCCCGTTCCACCGAGATCGACCGGACGCGCGGCAAATTGCAGATGGTATACCATTCATCTTTTGCTTCGGGATCTTTTGTTACCGTTTTTTTATGAATTTTATCCGGTTTTTCCTGTATAAAACTGACTTCTTTATCGCAAATAAAGTAGGCCGGCAGCAAAATCTGAAAAGCCTGCAGTTTATCACTTTCAAGAATGGAATCGTCAAAAGTCTTGGAAATATCGACCCGGACCTTGCCATTGTTCAACAAAGTCATTTTTTCCGTCAACTTTC
This sequence comes from Victivallaceae bacterium, assembly GCA_031548025.1. GTDB lineage: Bacteria > Verrucomicrobiota > Lentisphaeria > Victivallales > Victivallaceae > UBA5239. Next base: position 2,094 of record JAVBRM010000110.1, read on the forward strand.
CGCCGGCTTCTTTCGTAACGCCAAATGCCAGGGTATGAATTACGGTATTACCATTCGGCTGTACCGTGTTTTGGACCTTACGGAAAGGAGCCCAGGAAGGAAATGTTTTCTTCTGGTAAAAACGGATGCCGAAGATTCGTTTTTCACTCTGCAGCAGTTGAATGTGCTGATCGTCATTGCGCCAGATCAGACTTTTCTCGCCATAGATGAATCCATCTTGAGTAAGTTTAGCCGGTTCGATATTCTGAGCGACGATTGTTTCCTGTTTCAGGAAAGGTGGAGCGGGTGCCTTGAGCTCAGTAGCAGTAAGACAGCAACCGCAGAAAACGGCGCTCAGGCAAAGTAAAAACAATGATTTCATCGAATATTTCCTTTCTGGTTATTATTATTGATGCAGCCATAAATGACATTTTCCACATAAAAGAACACGGTATTTCATGACATCCTATATTATTTTACCAATTTAAAATTGATATTAAAAGGTGTATTCCCCACACCGCGGGTTATAGTAACGGCATGACCTTCGAGAAAAAGTACATTGGTACTCCCCGGGGTATGTGAACGTAAACTGCTTCCCCCGGCGACGGGACCTATTCTGACATAATTATAGGGGCCGGAACTGTGCATGTTATAGGTGGAGCTTTCCGACTTGTCAAGATAGGTATCCAAAAGCAGTGCGGAATTTTTGGTATAATTGGTTATTTTTTTACATGCCAACCTTTCCGTCAGATTAGGGCTTGTCGGCCCCCAACCGGAATTTGCATATGTAGTCGCATCCCATGTGTAATAGTATACCGGCGCCTGGTAATTTGTCTTGGAATCTTCATAAACAGTAAAGCTCTTATCCCAAGTAGGCTCAGCGGCAACCGAAGTAATCCCGGGACAAAGAAAAAAAGATCCGGTTTTGTAAACATAAACCCCATTGGCGGAGCTTCCAACCAATTTCCAACTTCCATACTTGATATACTTCCCGTCAATAAGCCTTCTGTCCCAGTAGAAATAAGAAGGCATATAGTCCTCCGCATCCGTACTATATGAATGAATAGCCGTTCCGAATTGTTTGAAACGGTTGAGACAGGAAATGGAAACAGCTTTCCCCCTGGCGGCATTTAGCGCCGGTAGCAACAATGCCGCCAATATCGAAATGATCGCAATCACGACCAGCAATTCGATAAGTGTGAATCTTTGTTGTTTCGATATCATTGTATTCCCCTATTTGGTTGAAATTCCAAGTGTGATTTTCCATTGAAAATCTGATTTTTCCATGGTTGTTTTTTTTCCTTCGATCATATTCCATAACTGTTTCATCATCGCCGTGGCGATGGCTTTGAACGGTTTTGTGGTCATTGTCGGATTCCAGTCGTAATAAAATTGATTGGTAATGACTTGCAGTTGCTCCGGAATTTTGATTCCCTGAGCCATCGTGTAACTTCTGATTTCATCTACCTCATGGAAACGCGCAATCACGCCGTCAATCGCATAGCGGCTGAACAATTCCGGCATTTTTTCCAGATAAATATTTCTATCGACAACCAGTTCCGGCTTTAATTCAATCCCCGCTTCTTCCAAAGCGGCTTGATAACCCCGGTCACCGTCAAGCCCCCAGCTTTCGCCGGTGCTGACACATAAGATATTCCGGCAGCCGCGTTCCAGCAGATATTGGGTTTTCAGGTAGCCTTCCTGATAATGATCCAGAAAGCAATAATTTCCACAGGAAGGTTTCCGGCTGTTGAAAAGCCCCACCACCGGGACATTGCATTCGCGGTGCATTTGTTCGAACATTTCCATTTTGTCATCAGCATCAAACCAGATCAAACCATCAAGACTGCTGTTGCAGATATCGTTGAAAAGCATCTCGCCTTTGGAAGAAGCAATGGCCTGCGAACAAACATTGTATTTCAACATCTCATGATAAAGATTCTCGATAAAACTCATGCTATCGTAATCGTAAAATGCATTTGAACCGGAATAAATCAACAGACCGATGATTTTTTGTTTCCGCTGTTTCATGCTGTTGTGCATGGGATTGATAAAATACCCGCGCCGCGGGCGCTTGATCAGATATTTCTCCTGGACCATGTCATTAAGCGCATGACTGGCGGTAATGCGGCCGCAACCGAACATCCGGGCCAATTCCCGTTCGGACGGAATCGGCATATCGACATTTCCCTTTTGGAACATACCAACCAGGTACTGCCGTAATTTCATATACTCATAAATATCGCCGTCAGCCATTTTTTCACCTTTGATCATTCTTGCAAACAACAGGCCAGATAGAACCAGTTGTTTATATTATACATGATCAAATCAAAAATGTCAACAGGCAAAATGAAAAAAATCAATTGATCAGGCCAGCCTCGCGGATATGCTGCTCGTCGAGCTGGGCGTTGATCGCTTGGCTCAGGGTTGCCATTTGCGAGGTGTCGCCCAGGAGAATTCCGCCGACGATCTTGCCCCCGGCCATGAAAATCTTGCGGTAAATCCGTTTTTCCTGGTCGATGGTCTCAAAAGCGTTGTCACCGCCGATGGCTCCGATCGAGTACAGCTTGATGCCGAATGCGTTGAGGGTCGCGCCGTATACACCGCAATTGAATTTGCCGGGTTCATCGAGCATTCTTCCGGCGGCGACTTTGCCCTGTTCCAAGGCCGGTTCCCACAAGCCGAAATTGCGGCAGATGATCTCGGCGCAATCCCCGGCGGCATAGATGGCGGGGTCTTCGGTTTCCATCATTTCATTGACCGCAATGCCACGGTCGGTCTTCAAACCGGCGTCTTTGGCCAGCTCGAGATTGGCGCGGTTGCCCGCCGATACCATCACCAGATCGCATTCGACCTTGGAACCGTCGAGCAGTACCGCGCCGGAAACATGTCCCTCCCCGGTGATTTCCTTGACGCCGGAACCCAGGACGATTTTCAATTTATCAACTTTGGCCAATCCATCCATATAAAGCCGTCCGCCGTTGGCGTCCAACTGGCGCGGCAGGATGGTCGGGGCGGCTTCAATCATGGTCACCTCATTGCCAAGCTTCAACAGCGATCCGGCAAGTTCCAATCCTAAGACCCCGCAACCGATGACCAAAACCTTGCGCGGCTGTTTGAGTACGGCCATCAGGTTCTGCAAGTCTCTGGCATTGCGCAAGGTCATGACTTCCGGCAGATCAGCGCCGGGAATGGGAGGCACGAAACAACGCGCACCGGTGGCCAGCAACAGTTTATCATAAACCGCTTCGGAACCATCCGCAAAAATAACTTTACGGGCAGTACGGTCCAGGCGAACCGCCTTCATATTGAGATGCATACCAATGCGTTTTTCCTGGTAGAACTCCGGCGGGCTGATCGGACGCGGCACGGGCGGATTCATCGCCACCGCAAAAGTCAGCGAAGGCCGGAAATACGGAACACACTCTTCCTCCGTATAAATATCGATCGTGATATTTTCATTACGCGCTCTTAAAGTCTTGGCGGCGGAGACGCCGGCCGCCCCGGAACCGATTATTACAATTTTTTCAGCCATAATTACCCTCTTGTTTCTGTAAGATAGCCAGTTTATCCCAAAAAGTCAATAAACAGTTTGATTTTGCGGCAAAATAAAGTAAAATTATAGGATCATGAATAAACTAAATCTTTTCAGCGAATATCTGACGAATAAATACGGCAAGGTGCTTTACCGTGTTCCAATCGACTTGCCTTTGAGCTGCCCAAACCGGGAGCGCAACGGCGGGGTCGGTTGTATTTATTGTGCCGAGGACGGCAACCGGGCCCGGCATCTGCGGAATAATTTCTCGCTTCGTGAACAGGTAAATGCCGGCATCGACTATATCGCCGGGCGCCACCAGAACCATGGCCCGTATATCGCCTATTTTCAGTCATTTACCAATACCAACGCACCGGTCGACACCCTCCGCGCCTGGTATGAGGAGGTCCTGGCCATGGCGGATTTCAAAATGGTGATCATCGCCACCCGCCCGGACTGCCTGCCGGACGAAGTCATGAAATATCTGGCCGAGCTCAAGGAGCGTTACGAATTATGGGTGGAGCTGGGCGTGCAAAGTACCAACGACGCCACCCTCGCCCTGATCCGGCGCGGCCATGACTTCGCCTCCGTGACCGATGCGGTCAGGCGTCTCGACGCCGCCGGCATCAAAACCGCGGCACATGTCATTCTGGGGCTTCCCGGCGAAAACAGCGGAGATTACCGTCAAACCGCCGAGGCGCTCGCCGCTCTGCCTTTTCAAGCCGTCAAACTTCACCAGCTGATGATTCTGCGCAAAACGCCGCTGGCTTCGCTGCTCGCCTCCGGGGAACTGGAAGTCAAGCCGCTGAACGAGTATGAGTATGCCGCCGCCGCGGTGGATTTTCTGCGGCGTCTGCCGGATAACTGGATCGTCATGCGTCTGATGGCCGACGCCGGCAACGAGGCAATCATCGCCCCGAAATGGTGGATGAAAAAAGGCCAGTTCATCGAATATATCAAAGGCCTGATGAACGGCAGCGAATCGGAAAAAGTCATCACCGGCGACGGCACCCCTACCCTCTACCATCCGGAATACCGCCAGCATTTTCACTCCGTAGCCGGAGCCGCCACCGAATCGCGGGAAAAATTCATCATTCCCTCGGGGCTCGGGGAACGGGTCAACCCGCAAGTACTCGATATCGGGTTCGGCCTGGGCTACAATGCGATCGCCGCCCTCGAAGCCAATCCGGGTGCGGTTATCACCACATTGGAGAAGGACCGCAAGGCCCTCGAAGCCGCCCGGGAACTTTTTGATCCGGCCTCGTTCCAACATCAGGTTATCAGCGGATTGCTAGTGTCCTGTCAAGCTCAAATTTGTAACAAGGACAAGCTGGATTTGCGAGGGAATTTTTTTCAGGAGGCCGAAGGGCGATGCGGGCATCGTCCGAGGAATCCTGAGAATAAATCCACCGGAAAGACGCTTGCCGCAGAGCGGTTGCAATCTTCCGCGCTTGCTTCGAACCCGCCGGAAACCTTCGATAGCCAGCTATCGGCGGCTCCTGCGAATTCAAATCAACCCCGGAATCTATGCAATCCTTGTTGCAAATTTGAGTTTGACAGGACACGAACCGACGGCTGTGCGACCAATATCAAACTGATCCTCGGTGACGCCAGGCAATCGGTCCGGGAAATGAAATCCGAAATATTCGACGTCATTTTCCTTGACGGTTTTTCTCCGGACACCAACCCGGAATTGTGGAGTTACGACTTTCTCCGCGAATTAAAAAGATTGCTGAAAAATGACGGAATCCTGGTGACTTATTCGAGCGCTTATCCGGTGCGGGGAGCTCTGCTTCGCCTGGGGCTGAGCGTGACGGAGTCCGTACCCTTCGGTCGCAAACGCGGCGGTACCGCCGCCGTCAAATCCGGCCCCACAAGCCTTGACGAAAAGGAACTCGCCATCATCCAAAAATCCACGGCCGGAGTTCCATACCGTGATCCCGGCCTTAAACTTACCGCTATGGAAATACTCGAGCGAAGGAACCGCCTGGTCAAACGCCTCCGCAGCAAAGGCGTTCCCAAATGGTATAAAAGATAAAATTCTTGGCTTTTCTCTGGAAATTTCATTATCTTGCATTATTTTATATCAACAAAGCAGGAAATCATGCCTCCAAGAAAAAAATACGAGCAAATAGCATACGAAATCAGCGGGTTGATCCAGAATGGAGAATTCCCTCTGAATGGCTTGGCTCCTACACTCGACGAACTGAGCACGAATTACAATATCAGCAGAATGACCGCGCAGAATGTATTGAAACTGCTGGTAGCCAAAGGACTGGTTTCCACCCGCCGGGGCAGACGCAGCCAAATCATATCTCAAAGCACCGTTCAGAAGAAAGCTCCTTTGTACAATAAAAAAATAGCATTGATCGGCAATTTTGACTCCAGCTCCCATTTCAGCTTGGCGATGCCCAATAAGATACTGCATATCTTGAGGAATAAACTGACCGAGCAGAATAATCTTATCAGGTGTTTTCCGTTCAGCAGTCTCCCGGGAATATGTTCCACCGAGTTTGACGCTTATATCATGATTGATCTCCTGGGGGTCAACAGCGAGCATGAGTCACATCTCAAACAAAGCGGCCGCCCCTATGTGATCGTGCAATGCAGCACCATTGCGGAAGTCAAACCCAATCATGTCGACCTGTTTTTTCAAAGCGCTTTTTTGCGGCTAATTTCTCAATTTCTGACCATGGGAATCAAAAATTTCCATTTCATGAATATGGATGCCCGTGCATTTACCGGAGAAGCAAATCGCATAACCCGAAATGCTTCTGAAATTTTTACCCACCCGATTCTCCAGACTTTGAGAAACCACGGAATTCCGGAAGAACAGATAATGTTTCATGATCCGGGTTTCAGTTACGAGGTTTCCGCGGAGTTGGCGGAATATTTGCTGGCCAACAACTTGCCGCGCAATTCCGCCTTCCTGACCATATCGGAAAACAGCACCCAGGGCATATATGATGTCCTGACCCGGCATGGCTGGCTTCCCGAACAGGACTTCAACATCGTGATTCTCGATCCGGCTCCCCGGGCACCCAAAAAACTTCAACATGCCTATGCTATCGAAATCAATCAGAAAGAAATTTATCACAGTATAGTCAAATCCCTCAACTACCAACTGACCAATCAGGAAAATTTTGCTCCCGGTGATATCAGCAACGCAAGTTTCATTCAACGGATCTGAGCCTCCCCTACCCTTCCGAATTAACTCGCTCAAATAATTAAGTAAATTATTAATTAATTATTTGATATAATTATATTTTATGCTATTATATGTTTCATTCAGAAGAGGAAAACCAGAGAAGGAAGGGTGATAACAATGAATGAGTTGCAGAAAGAACGCATCGAGCTTGGAGAAATGATTAAGGCGAAAATGTCAAATTGCCGTCTTCGCCAAATCGACCTGGCGAAATTCCTGGATGTAACCCCCGCGGCTATTTCACAAATGCTTAACGGAAAATTAACTCCGAACTTAAGTCAATTAAGCACACTTGCCGAAAAAATGAAATGCAGCCGGGAAGAATATTCGGAATGGCAGCACCTGGTGGCAGCCGTTAAATCCGGCGGTCACCTGAAATTATCCAATCTGAATTACGAACTCAGAGAGGCCCGGCGCAAGCTCAATATCAGTATTTCCGAATTGGCACGACAGACCGATATTTCCCCGGTAAATATTAAATTGTTCGAAACCAATCCGCTTCATTTACCGCACAAAGACGAACTTATCAGGCTGGGTAAAGCCTTGCACCTGGACACGGATAAATGGAGTACGAAACCCACTAATTACAAAGAACCAGAAATCGGCCCCAGAGAAGAAAGCGCCGAACAGCCAGGCAATTACCACGCGGGCAGCGTGATGATTCCCTGTCTGGACATCCGGATGTTGAAAAAATTTCAGCGCAGCCTCGGCGCGGCCTCCAACTTCGCCCGGGAAAATGCCGAAAAAACTTACTTCTGCCGCAAAGAGTACGAGTTCATGTGGGCACTCTCCGCAAACTGCGAGGAACTACCACTGCTCAAAGGTTTGGACGCGCTGTTGATCATCGGCGGCGACGAGTATCAAAGCGACGCCGATATCGTCCTGACCCGGCAGCACGGCCAATTTGCTCTGAAAAGATATTACCGGCATGCCGGACAGATTACCCTGGAGCCATTGTTGCCGGGTGAAGAACGGGAAACCTGGAATCTCGATGATTCAAATTTTCCGGATTTCTTCCTGCCGGTGATGTCAATATTGTTTGAGACAAAATCAAAGGAAACACAATTATGAGCGAAGATAAAAAAGGCGGTTCCGCCATTGGACAGATTATCGGTTACCTGGTATTGATCGCAGCTATATTGGGAGTTATTTTCTGGTTCCTGGTCATGCCCAAGCTCGAGGAACGCGGCTATTCCAAGGATGATCTGGGAAATAAAGTCGGAGAAATCAAGGAAAAAGTGACCGATACCGCCGAAGCCGCCGGTTCCAAGATCAAAAAATTCACTGGAAAAACCGCCGATAAAATTGAGGATACCACCGAAGCCGTCGGCGACTTTACAGAAAAAGCCGCCGACAAAGTAGAAAAGAAAACCGATGCCGCCCTCGAAGTCATCGATCTGGATTGAACTTTCTGACGAGTTCACACAAATCTGATGAAGGATTGATGGCTTCGCCTCGTAAATAACACTCAGGAAATGATCGTGCCGAATAGGGATACCGCGGTGACCCGGTTTATTTTTACCTGAACCAGATCACCCGCTTTCAAACCCGGAGTTGGCTCGAAAATTACCGTTTTGGCCTGGGTGTTTTTACCGGACCAGCGTTCCTGGTTGCGTTTGCTGACTCCTTCCACCAAAACTTCCTGAACGGTATTCAGGAGCCGGCGGTTGAATTCGGCGGTTCGCGCCGCCAAGTCATCCAGCAAAACCTGATTGCGCTGTTCTTTGACTTCCTGCGGTACGGAATCGGCGGTTTTGGCCGCCAAGGTGCCTTCGCGTGGCGAGTATTTGAAAATATAGGCCATATCGTAGCCGACCTGCTGCATCATTTCGCGGGTGGCGTTGAAATCTTCATCGGTTTCGCCGGGAAAGCCGATGATGATGTCCGTGGAAAAAGTCAGTTCCGGCATCTTGCTCCGTAATTTATTGACGATTTCCAGATATTGACCGGAGGTGTAGTGGCGGTTCATGGCTTTGAGAATCCGGTCGGAACCGGATTGCAGCGGCAGATGAATCGAGCGGCAGACTTTCGGTTGGGCCGCTATCGTATCGATGAGTTTATCATTGAAATATGATGGGTACGGCGAAGTGAAACGAATTCGTTTCAGGTCTTCGATCCGGCACAATTCGTTCAGCAAATCGGCAAACGGCGAATGGTCCGCCGCCGGCGGATTGATATCGCCCCCCAACCCAAAGGCAGCGACATTCTGCCCCAGCAACATGATTTCGCGGGTACCTTCCTTGACCAGCTCTTTGGCCTCGGCGACGATATCCGGGATTTCCCGGCTGATTTCGCGGCCGCGGACATAGGGCACGATGCAGTACGAACAGAAGCGATTGCACCCGCGGGTAATGGCTATGGAGGCAAATATCGAATTGTTGCAATGGGCATCGAGGCTGGTCAGAACCTCCTTGCCCGGTTCCAACATGGCGATCTGCGACCGGCGGTCGGCAGCGATCGATTCCACGATATCGGCCAGCTTGTGGAGCTGTCCGGTTCCGAGCACAAAGTCAATATGCGGAAGCTCCCGGAACAAATCCTCGCCCCGGTTCTGAGCCATGCACCCCATCACTCCGATGATGAGTTCGGGACGCTCTTTTTTCAATTTTTTCATAAAACCGATCTTGCCGACGGCCTTGCGCTCCGCCTGGTCGCGCACACTGCAAGTGTTGAAAATCAGGACATCGGCCAGATTCTCATGATCCACCAGCTCGTGGCCGCGAGCGGCAAACATGGCGGCTCCGGCTTCGGAGTCGCGCTCGTTCATCTGGCAGCCATAGGTTTTTATGAAAATTTTCATCTTATTCCCACGCCACCAGATTGTCCCGGTGGATAATCTCTTCATCGGCGGCGCGCCGCAGGATTTCAGCGATTTTGGAACTGTGGCAACCGATCAAACGGGTGCATTCGTCGCTGTCAAAATTGGTCATGCCGCGGGCAACAACCGTCCCCGAACTGTTGACGATTTCCAGAGTGTCGCCGCGCTTGAAAGTGCCTTGCACAAAACGTACACCGGAGGGCAACAGACTCCGCCCTTTGGTCCGAATGGCTTCGGCCGCGCCGTCGTCAACCACCAGTTTGCCGGAACAGTTGGAGAAAAAGCGAATCCAGCGCTTGCGGGATTCCATCTGTTTGCGGGAAGGTACGAACAAAGTTCCGACATCCTTACCCTCGACAATATCGCTGAGAATGGTCGGCACCCGGCCATCGGCGATCCAGAGATGCTCTCCGGCCCCGGTAAGCATTTCCGCGGCCCGGAGCTTGGAAATCATACCGCCGATGGAAAATTCTTTGTTATCGGTCCCCTGAGCCGAATCTTTCAGCGTATCGGTAATCTTTTTGACCACCGAAATACGTTTGCCCAGGGTGCCGTCTTCATTGCGCTCGCGCAAGCCGTCTTCGGTAGTCAGGATGATCCCCAATTGCGCGCGGGTCATCGTGGCCAGCATGGCGGAGAGAATATCGTTGTCCCCGAACTTCAATTCGGATACCGAAACCGAGTCGTTTTCGTTGACGATCGGCAAAATATCATTGTCCCACAGAGAATCGATGCAATTCATGATATTCAAGTGGCGCTCCCGCTCCCGGACATCGTCGGCAGTCAGCAGCAACTGGGCGGTCTTGAAGCCGTATTTGGCACAGGCGTCGTCATACATCGCCATCAAATGACACTGTCCGATCGCCGCCAACGCCTGAACCTGCGAGAGCTTATGCGGTCGCTTCTTCATATTCAACTGCTTCATTCCGGTGCCTACCGCCCCGGAAGAAACCAGCAGGACTTTAAATCCTTTTTCCCGCAAAACGGTAATACCGGAAATCAATTGCGGAATCAACTCAGGATCGGTTAACAACCGGGTACCGGCCTTGACCACGACCCGACGGCAATTCTTCAATACATCCCGACGAAGCTGACAATTTTTATCATTCATTTTCAATAATCTCCAGAAATAGATAATATAACCCCTTTACTCCGGTTCGCAAACCGCCAAAGCATGAATTATTGACGATATTCGCTGGGGGTTTTATGATAATGACGCCGAAACTGCCGGGACATGAAACCGGCGCTGGCAAAACCGCATTGCTCGGCAATCTCATTGATCCGCAGATACGGCCTCGCCAACATACTGCGGACGTGTTCCAGCCGAACATGGTTGATGTACTGACTGACCTGCCGGTCCAGATACTGCCCGAACAGACGGTTCAAACTGCGGGTGCTGACCCCGGCGTGAGCCGCAATTTCCCGACAAGACAACGTGCTGTTCTGGAAATGCGCATTGATGTACCCCAATGCCGTGTTCAACGGGTCCGGCAGATTGTTCCGCTGTTGCTGCGAGTAGACCTCCTGCAACAATTCAAAAAATACACCGGACAGATGCGGCTCACTGTAATTCTGGTCCCGCATGATCTCGCAGATCGAATCCATGATCCGGCTGACTGCCGCGACATCCTGCAGTTTCAGCCGGCCGCCTCCCCCGAACCCCAGCTGCGAAACAATCATATCGTGAAGAGCGTTGCGGTAAACCATGCAGCATTTCCGTTCAAGCGGAATCTTACCGATGACCCGGAATTTCCGCAGTTCGCGATTGACCGGCGAAATGGTAAACGTCCCCGGAGTAATGGTGATTTTCCCCTTATCGCTTTGGGATTGATAGCTGCCGCTCAAGGTAACGGAGTACAAAGCATACGGATGCAAATTCCCCTTGCTTTCAAATCCCGGATTCATGGTGGAGTTGAAATAAGCATGCATCTGGATCATTTCCATACCGGCATTATACGGGCGGGTATTGAAGATGAGTTCCTCGTAATAATATTTGTCTTGATAGATCATCCTTAAAATCCCCTGAATTGGCTGATTTATGCCATATCTTGTCTCAAAAATACCAGTATACTATATTGCCGGATTCGCAATAATGCAATATATTTATTGAAACACACCTCACAAAGGAGTCGAAAAATGCTGGAAATAACCAATTTCAGGAATGGCGCAGTCTTGAACCGGAACCACGGACGGGAAACCGATGACTGCCTGGAAATCAAAGTGGAAGGAATTGCCGATCCACAGGCGCTGGTCAAAATTAACGGCGTTCAAGTGGAAGACCGAAACGACCGGAAGTTCAGCGGTACGGTCCGGCTGATTCAAAAAATCAATGAAATTACGGTGTCCGCCGACAGTCAGTTCGGGGAAGTCCGACAGACATTGACCGTGGCCTGGGATAAAAAATCTTTCAAGCGTTACAACTATTTCATCGACGACTGTGTTTTCTTTTATACGGACATCGCCAAGACCCGCCCGAAATCCTTGTTCGATCATTTTTTTCTACGCCGTCTGCGTGATATCCATGATAAATACGGCTCCAAATTCACCTTGAACTCTTTTTACCGGAATGATCATTTTCCGTTTGAACTGAAAGATTTTCCGGATACTTACAGACAGGAATGGAGCGATAATGCCGACTGGCTCCGCCTCTCTTTTCACTCCTATTCGGAATTTCCCGATCGCCCGTATCAGCATGCTCCTCAGGAAAAACTGATGGCGGATTACGATTTGCTGCGCGATGAAATCGTCCGTTTTGCCGGGGAGCCCTCATTTATCCCGCCGGTGGTACTCCACTGGGCCATGGCCAATCCGGAAGTCTTCGCGGGGCTGAAAGAACGCGGCGTCCGCTATCTGAGCGGCGGTTTTATCGGTTCCAAAACCTATGTCGGCGAAAAGGATACTCAATTCCGTTGCTGTGACATCGGTTATTTTTACGAGAAAGACGTGGCAATGTATATCGAAAAAAATAAAATGTTCTACGATAAATTCACCGGCATGATGCTCGGCTCCGGCGCCGGGGTCTGCGCCAATCTCTATCCGCTGGAGGTAATCCGGGAACGCCTGGACCGGGCCATCAATTCACCGTATTACAATGAAACCCTCGGCATGGCGACGCATGAACAGTATTCTTTCGATTACTATTTCAATTATGTGCCGGATCATTTCGACCGAATCGAATATTGCTGCAAAACAGCGACGGAGGCCGGCTACCAACCGGTATATTTCGCCGAAGGCCTTCTCGGCAATACTGCCTGGGAAGCTTAAAATAAGTTAAACAACTGTCCCGGGTAACATTCGCCGGAAGCCGTACCGGCGCCCGGGACATAGACTCCATAAGTTATACTATCCCCCAGGCATACTATTTTTTGAAAATTCGTATTCAGACTCTTGACGGCGGAAAATACTTCCGCGGCCATAACTTTATAACCGTCAGGCATTAAATGGACGCCGTCGGGCTCTCCGCAATTTGACACTTGCCGCAAGAAATTGGCTTTATCCAGCTCGATAGCTTTATAGATATCCGCCTGCGGCAATCCTTCCGCAATCGCGATCCCGCGCAATATTTTATTGGCGATATTCACTTTTTCAGACGGCGAGTAATCTTTGAAATATTCGCTTCCATGGCGGTCAATCAGATATTGATCGATGCAAGGCGGTATGCTCATGAGGACAACCGCGCAGGAAGACTCTTTCAAGCGGCGGATTATCTTCAGGACATTTTCTTCATATTCCCGCAATGATATGTTTTTCCGGGAATTCAGAACGTCGTTGGTTCCAACCATTAAACAGACCAGATCCGGAGCCGCTTCAATGATGCTGTCCAACCTGGCAAGAATATCCGCACTGCCGTTGCCGGGAATACCGGCGTTGATGATTTCCATAATATCCTTCCGATGATTGTTTTCCTGATATTTATCATATAACCGATATTTCCGGTTGTCAATATTATTTACCAATTAATTTGTCGTTTGTGACAAAAAAGAAGTAAATTAAAAGGGGAATTTCTATTTATTTCACTTGAATTTTTCCCAAAATATCAATATATTTATATAATTTTGTTTAGAGCGGAATTTCAATGACAACTCCTTTAATTATATATTTGGACGAAGTCGACTCAACCAATCGTTATGCGCTTGAGTTCTTTGATGAATTTCCCGATGCCGCCCTGATTGCCGCCGGCAGTCAGACCAGCGGGCGCGGGAGGCTAAACCGCTCTTGGATTTCGCCTCCCGACACCAATATTTATGCCAGCTTCATCATGAAGAACCTGCGCGACAACAACTGGCAATATGCCGCCATGACCGCTTCACTTTCCGTACTGGCCATGCTGCGGGAAGCCGCTCCGGAAATGGACTCCTGGCTGAAATGGCCCAACGACGTGCTCTGCGGCAACCGGAAAATTTGCGGCATGCTCGGTGAAATCAAATCCGGTCCCGGCAATATCCCCATGGGAATCGTGGCCGGAATCGGTGTCAATGTCAATATGCCGGGGGAAGTCCTGGCGGCCATCGACCAGCCCGCGACTTCAATGCTTGCCGAAACCGGACGTAACTTTGACGTAAAAAAATTGCTTGACCGACTGGCATTTCATCTCAACAAGTATTATATTACAAGCTTTGAATACCCTGATATTTTATATAACGACTGGAAGCGGGAAAATCGTCTTATCGGTCGCAATATCGAACTCGACAGCGGTAACCAAACCCTGACCGGCACGGTAGTGGATCTCGGGCCGCATGGCGAGTTGATTTTTGAAACCGGCGGAAAACGTCAGACGTTTCACAGCGGAGATGTCAGGATCAGAAAGCAATCTTTGAACCTATAACTAACATAAATAAAGGACGTTAAACATGGAACTCGTTTTAGACGGACTCAAACTGATGGGACTGGGCATGGTGGCGGTATTCGCCTTTCTCGTGCTGGTAGTCTTCATCATCCAACTGACTCATAAGGCAGTCAAGCCATTTGAGCACTTACTGGAAGAACCGGCCAAGGATGCTCCCAAGCCGTCCGGCGTCGATCCGCGTATGGTAGCCGCTGCCGCCGCCGCCCACAAAATGCACCGTAAATAATTCTGTAATATTCATATAAAACAAAAGGCACTTCTCTAATGAAAAAAATCAGATTCATGGACACATCATTCCGGGACGGCTTCCAGTCATGTCTCGGAGCCCGCGTTAAAACCGATGACATCATGCCCGCTTTCCAGGCCGCTCTCGATGCCGGATTCGATTATTTTGAAATCGGCGGCGGCGCCCGCTTCCAGAGCCTTTATTTCTATTGCCAGGAAGATGCTTATGAAATGATGGACCGTTTCCGCGCGGCCGCTCCCAAGGCCGACCTTCAGACCCTCTCCCGCGGTGCTAACGTAGTTGGACTGATTTCTCAATCCCGCGACATCATCAATCTGCATGCCACCACTTTCAAGAAACACGGCGTCTCCACTATTCGTAACTTTGATGCCCTGAACGACGTCCGCAACCTCGCATTCTCCGGCAAATGCATCGCTGACGCGGGTTTGAATCACCAGGTCACTGTAACCCTGATGGGATTGCCCCCCGGCTCCGACGATGGCTATCCGCATTCACCCAAGTTCTATCTCGATACCCTCAAGAAGATTCTAGACGCCGGTATCCCGTTCAAGAGCGTGGCTTTCAAAGACGCCTCCGGCACCGCCGTACCGTCCGTGGTTTATGAAACCATCAAAGGCGCCCGCCAGATGCTCGGCAACGATGTGCCGATCCATTTCCATACTCACGAAACCGCCGGTCTGGCTGTTTCCTGTAATTTCGCGGCTATCGAAGGCGGCGCCGATTGCGTCGACCTGGCGATGGCTCCGCTCAGCGGCGGTACTTGCGAAGTCGACGTGCTGACCTTCTGGCGCCGTCTGAAAGGCACCGGTTTCGAACTCGATATCGATCCCAAGAAAGTTCTCGAAGCCGAACGCGTTTTCGCCGACTGCCTCGAAAAATATCTGCTCCCGCCCGAATCCACCACCGTCAGCCCGATGATCATCTATTCACCGATGCCCGGCGGCGCTCTGACCGCCAACACTCAGATGATGCGCGACACCAACACGCTGCCGCTCTACGGCAAGGTCATCACCGAGATGGAAGAAGTCGTGCGTCGCGGCGGTTTCGGTACCTCCGTGACTCCGGTTTCCCAGTTCTATTTCCAACAGGCTTTCCTGAACGCCACCGTCGGCCCCTGGAAGAAAATCAACGATGGTTACGGCAAGATGGTTCTTGGTTACTTCGGACATACTCCGGCTGAACCCGATCCGGAAATCGTCAAAATCGCTTCCGAACAACTCAACCTCAAGCCGACCACCGAAGACGTTCACGACATCAACGACCGCAATCCCAAGCTCGGCGTCGCCCCCGCAACCAAGCAATTGCAGGACAGCAACCTCCCGGTAACCGATGAAAACATCTTCATCGTAGCCTCCTGCGGCGAAAAAGGTCTGGAATTCCTGAAAGGCAACCGCCCGGACGGCATCTACTACAAAGAAGAAGCTGGAGCTCCGAAGAGCGAAACTTCAGCTTCCGAAAGCGGCAATTATACCGTCAACGTTGACGGCCAGAACTTCAACGCCCAGGTTTCCGCCGACGGCTCCAGCGTTACGGTCAACGGCAAAACCTTCAAGGTTTCCGCCTCTGCCGGCGGCGCTGCGGTTCAAGCCGCCGCTCCGGCCGGTGAAGCACGCAAGGTAGTCGCCCCGATGCCCGGTTCGATCTTCAAGATCCTGGTCAAAGAAGGCGATTCCGTTAACGACGGCGACACCGTCATCATCATCGAAGCGATGAAGATGGAAATCGAAATCAAAGCAGAACATGGCGGCACCATCACCAAAATTCTGGTCAACCAGGGTGAAAACGTAGTTTCCGGCCAGGCTGTAGTCGAACTCGCTTAATCAGGAGCAAAAGAAATAATGCATAGAATCAAATACCTATTGACGGCGATGCTGTTGGGTGTGGCGGCCTGTATCATGACCGCCAACGAAACACCGGCAGTCAAAGTCGAAAAAGATATATTCCGCCAGCAAATCAATGCCGACGGTTCCATTACCTTTTTCTACGATCACAATACCGATGCCACGGTCTATGAAATGAATGTGACTCCCGGTCTGCATTTTTCCGCGGAATTCAAAGCTCTGACGCTTTCCATTCCCGGCCGCAGCAAGGCCGAGGCCCTGCTGGGAACTTCCTGCGATATCGTCTCGACAAACGCCAAGGAAGTCTATCAGTCGGCAGTCATCAAAGGCGGCACCGAGCTGTTCACCATCAAGCCGACCCTGCTTTCCCATACTTCAGTTTCGGCCAGCGCCGAAACTCAGAAGCTGGAAAGCTTCGGCTCACTGCTCACCGGCCTATGGCATAGTACCGGTCTGTATGATATCTGCATGCAAACCTCTTCCCATTTCACTAAAACCTGGCATCTCGGACTCGGCAAACTGCTGATGATTTTTATCGGCATTCTGCTGATCGGCCTGGCAATCTTCAAAGGTTTTGAACCCTTGCTGCTGCTGCCGATCGGCTTCGGGGCAATTCTTTCCAATATTCCGCTGGCCGGAATTGCCGGCCCTGCCGGATTGCTGGGAATGACCTACAATGTCGGTATCGCCACCGGAGTCTTCCCGCTGATCATCTTTCTTGGCGTCGGCGCCATGACTGACTTCGGTCCTCTGATCGCCAATCCCAAAACCGCCCTCCTCGGCGCGGCGGCTCAGGTTGGTATCTTCGGAGCCCTGCTCGGGGCTTTGGTCCTGACCGTATGCACCGGCGATGTCATCAGTTTCTCGCTGAAAGACGCCGCTTCCATCGGTATCATCGGCGGCGCCGACGGCCCGACCGCGATCTGGCTGACCTCCAAACTGTCGCCCCGTCTCCTCGGCGCGATTGCGGTAGCGGCCTACTCCTACATGGCGCTGGTGCCGATTATCCAGCCCCCGATCATGCGTGCCCTGACCACGGACAAAGAACGCAGAGTCCGCATGAGCCAGCTCCGCCACGTATCCAAGCTGGAAAAAATCTGCTTCCCGATCATCATCACCCTGCTCTGCGCCCTGATCCTGCCCTCCGCGGCTCCGCTGATCGGCATGCTGATGCTGGGTAATTTGATGAAGGAAAGCGGCGTGGTAACTCGTCTGGTCGATACTGCTTCCAACGCCCTGATGAACACGGTTACCATTTTCCTCGGTCTCTGCGTCGGCTCGAAACTTTCCGCCGACCAGTTCCTGAACCTGGAAACCATCGGTATCCTGATTCTCGGCTGTTGCGCATTTGCGGTGAGTACCGCCGGCGGTGTAATCCTCGGCAAAGTCATGTGCGTACTTTCCGGTTACAAGATCAATCCGCTGATCGGCTCGGCCGGGGTTTCCGCCGTTCCGATGGCTGCCCGTGTTTCCAACAAAGTCGGCCAGGAATACGATCCCCATAACTTCCTGCTGATGCACGCCATGGGCCCGAACGTGGCCGGCGTGATCGGTTCCGCCGTAGCGGCGGGGGTCCTCTTCGAGGCTCTCGGACACTGATTCACCCTAAAAAAATTCCCGGCTTCGGCCGGGATTTTTTTTGTTTTAAAATTAGGATTTGAGGAAGATCTTGTCAGAAATCCTACTCTTTTTTTACAACGGCCAGGTGTCTTGTTCCCACTCCATTTGACTCCAGAAGCAGTTACCCAGGGGCGAGAGATTGAGGAACGGGGCCCAATTCTTGGTCTGCGAAGCGTGCCAGCAACAACGGATCATCGGAAACATCGATAAACTGCCGGAGTATTTGACTCCGGTAAACGGGTTTGTGCCGTATTTCATAGCGTGGATCTTGACTTCCTGCCAGGAACCGTCCCCGTCACGATGGTCCCATTCGCACAGAGCCTCGTTGAATTCGTAAAAATAGCTGATCTTTTCCACGTCGGGATTGGGATCGTCGCCATACAAGCCGGTATTGCCGATCCGGTCATAGGCTTTGTCGTGATGCCCTTCCGGGTGGGCTTTCCAGTTGGCGGCAGTAGTGTCTTTCTTGTTGCCGTCTTCCGGGCAGTGATAAATAGCCTTGGTCTGGGTATAAGCCGGGTACAGCCTGGAAATCCACGGTACGTAGTATTGATCGTAGTCGGTATTGTAATTGGAACTCAATATGCCGAATTGTTTCAGGTTGTTGATGCAACCGGTGCGGCGGGCTTTGACCCGGGCCTGATTCAGGGCCGGCAGGAGCATGGCGGCCAGAATTGAGATGATCACAATCACCACCAGGAGTTCAATGAGAGTAAAATGCTTTTTCATGCGGAGGGTTCCTTATTGAGTGTATTTTCATCGCCACATAAGCCGTGGTTGGTTTTTTCCCAGTAAAACGGTTTGGTAAACAGTTGAATAAATCCTTTCCAGGCCGCGAACGAAATCAGCAGCCAGTAAAACGGCATCAGAAAGACCATCGGAATCAGGTAATAATAGCGCCGCTTGATACATGCGGCCAGGTGAATGCCGATGAACAGCAGATTGGCGACCAGCAGCACCATACTGATGCTGAAAAGCACCACCGACAAAGTAGCCCATAACGTACTCTCGTCCGGCCCCCAGTAAAAAAGCGGCCACGGCCGCAAGCGCATTCCCAAAATCTCCAACCCGTTGTAACCGTTGAAATTCTGGGGACCGACGATCGAATTGACCAGCGTGTCGCCATGAGTCACAGCGTGCAATAACAAAATGAGATAGGCCAGTCCGATCAGCCAGAAAAACACGTTTGCCAGCATCATAAACGAGGATGCGCCGACATTCAGGTAAAAACCGAGGTATTCGCGGGTGCCGAGCCGACGCCAGGTTTTCAGCGGATGGCGGGTATGCACCAGATGCGTCTGAATGAATCCCTTGACCCAGCGCGAACGCTGCCGGACCCAGTTCCATAACTGGGAGTTGGCCTCCTCCCAGGTGGTGGAGTCCAGAACACAGGTTTTGTGCCCGTCGGTGTAAATACGCATGCCCAAGTCGCAGTCTTCAGTGACATTGAAGGGGTCCCAGCCGCCAGTCTGCTTGAGCAATTCGGTACGAAAATGATTCGAGGTCCCCCCCAACGGCAGCGGCACTTTCATGGTGCTCAGGCCCGGCAACAGCAAATCGAAATTGGTCGAGTATTCGATGGTGAACAACCGGGTCAGCCAATTGTAACGCGCGTTATCGTAATTCAATTTGGCCTGGATACAGGCGATATTTTCATCGACATGGCGGAAAATATAACATGCTTTTTTCAACTGATCCGGCTCGGGGCGATCCTCGGCGTCGTAAATAACACATAATTCCCCACGAGCCCGCTCCAACCCGTAATTACAGGCCCGCGGCTTGGTTTTCGGATTCATGCCGGGAACCACGATAACTTCGTAATAATCCGGCAAAGCACATGCCGCCACCGCTTCCC
>JAVBRM010000071.1:0-78667 GCA_031548025.1 Victivallaceae bacterium
CTCCTTGAACAAATATGAATAGATGGCGCCATGATGCTGCTGGATTATCCGTATCGATTTCTCACCGGTTTCGATGGTCGCCAGAATAATTCCGATTTTATCATGCGTATAGTTTTCCGGATAACTGACACAAGAATACCCCCCGAAAACCGGAGTCGTACCATTCAGGTAAAACTCCGCCACCACATAAGAAATCCCTCCCGAAAGAGTGAGTGTTCCGGCTGGACAATCAAGCTTGAAGTTATTCATATAAGCAATTCCGGCGTCATAATCCAATTGCTCGCCACCGCCGAATGAACCATCCACTATCTGAACCAACAGGATCGGATTGTCCGGGTTTGAGCGGTCACTGGCGTCGCTCACTTTGAAAAACCCCTGGTAGCTGCCGCCGCCCCCGGAGCCGGAATTCTTGCGGGTACTGATCCGCTGGCCGGAAGGGGTTTTTTCGATAATGATATTTGGTCCGGCCAGTGGTCTGATTTGCTCGATTTTCTCATTGAGGTAAGTACACGCCGAATGCCAATTGCTGAACAGGCTCATAATTTCTCCATTTTATTCAAAGAACTCTGGATTCCATTGATAACCACGCGGAGCGTTTTCCCATTTCCGCACCACCCGGGTCCAGACTTTGCCGTCATACACATGGCGGCTGATTGTCTGGTATGCTTTGCGCCAACTTCCGTGAAGCGACGCCCTTCCCTGCAGGCTGCCGTTGAATACCATATCCTCCGTCAGCCAGTTTTTCAGAAAGGTCATATTGGTATGCGGTTCCCCTTCCCTATAAGAGATCATGGTAACCGTAAAACACTCAAGCGAAGTCTCTACAAGATTTACCGGCAGCGGGCCATTGACAATCAACGGGCATTGAGTATCACGATCCCAGTCGGAATATTCTTCATATTCGCCGTTATTTTCGATCCAGCCGCATTCCGAGGCGCTGAACTTCTGATAAGTAAGTTCCACATTGCTTTCGGTATCGCCGGTAAATCCATTGAAAAAATCGCCGTAAGACGGCCAGACATACTCCGGTTCCTTGGCAGTCATAGTAACTTCCCATTCTCCCGGATTGCTGCGGCGGTGCTCGACTGAAGCGACAATAAAGCCCTTTTCCGACCATTCGCCCGCATCGTTGCCGGTCATGCCGTTGAATACCTCCAGCTCCTCCTCCCGGACCCGCCAGCGTCCGGTGTAAGTAACTTCCCGGACTATTTCCTTGCTCCAACCGTCAATATGTTTGAGCCGGTCCGAACGGCGGATGTCGATCAGCCGCAAGCCGGAATGAACGGCAGTCAAAGTCACGTGATATCCGTAAACTCCGATCGGTGAACAATCCCTGGAAGTAACGATAAAATTTTCCCCTGCCCAAAGCGCCGGATAGCCAATATTATTGTTCATCAGAAACTCATCGATGTTTTGGGCCGCGACCCGCCAGCGGGCGGTCTTGCTTTGTTCCAGCTCCCGGGTCGTGCGAAAACTCGGCAGTCCCAGCATCAAAGTACTCATATCTCTAATCTTGAGCCGGACTTCCCATTCACCCTCCGGGCGTTTGGAGGAGGAAATATTATCGCAATAATAATCCCGTCCGATCCATATCACGATATCACCGACCCGCGGCAGCCAGCCTTCCAACGACTCGTCGTTGATGATGAAGACCGCATTGATTTCCCGTTCCTGGTTATTATTGACCTGGGCGCTGTATCCAGTCATCAAGGCATCCAGATTTTTTTTCCTGGCGGTATAAGAGACCGTATACAAACTGCGCAACTGTTGCGAGTCCGCTTTGATCGCGGTCACCACCCATGAATCATCGAGATAATAACTGATGCCGTCACTATTGGGTACTTTGACCGGATCTCCAATCTGGCCGATCCATTCTTCCACTTCCTCCCGGAATTCCTCCCAATCCATATACTTGTCCGTTTCCGGCATAATTTCCCAGATCATAGTCCGGTAAATCTGATTGGCGGCATCCACACTGAATCCGATGTTGTTTTTATAAGTCAGCTGCATATCGACTCCTGAGGGGTTACACCCCTAATCATTAAGCTCCAAACTGTTTTCCTGATTGGCGGACAGAATTTCCGTATTCTGCTCCACTGCCCGCACCATATCCTCGAGGCGCGGCAACAATTCACGCAGAATATCCGCGACTTCATTCCCGGCCTGACCTCCGGTACTTGCTTCATCGCGAGCCTGATGATAATTTCCGGCCCAATCCGAATTTCCTTTCATATCATCCAAATGAGTTGCCATTTCCTCCAGCCGACGCGCCGCTTCCACCGTGATATTCAGATCCGATTCCGGACTGATTGTCCGATATTCGCCGGATACATTGACGGACAGAATTTCATCCAGATGCTTGATCATATTTTCAAGCTCGAACGGAGTTGTTTCTCTGTCATCCTCGGAACTCCAAGCCGTTGATTTATGATTTGTTTGCTGCGACATCACAATCCGGTCGATCAACCCGGTCAGGCTGTCCTCCGGAATATTATTGCCAACGTCTGTAACTCGCTCTATCAATTCACTCAGACTGTTTTCCGGAATATTATTTTCAACAGAATTATAAATCGGTGGGCTCGGCAAGAAGCCGTCGGGCACATCGGATATTCCATCGCGTATCCGGTTGAGAACTGCGTCGGGCACATCGGGCGCATCGGACACATCGGACCGGATGGGCTGCTCGAGTATTCCATTTATCGTCTGATTAATAACTATGGTATCCGGATCAGGGGTATTTCGCTCCGCATCCACCGGAGAGAATTCATTATTACCGCTTTCAGATATTCCATTTATTATCCGGTCAATAACTATAGTATCCGCGCTGGCGGCATTTCGAACTGCATCACTTTCTTTGTTGTTTACGGCAGACTCATGGCTTTCCGGCTTTTCAATATTGATGCCGCCTTGCAATTGACTGTTGCGGAGAATCTCCTCCGCCAGGTGCAAATAGCGTTCCAGCATCGCCGGATAATAACCATTGTCGTCAAACTCAAATTTCGGGGTATTCATCATTACTGGTTGTTCCATTGGCTTTGATTAATTCCTGTGGAGTTAGCTCGCGAATATCGGTAATATTGGTCCTACCTTCAGCAACACTGCGCGCCAATTCCATTGCGGCTTTAAGCTGTTCGGAAGTGGCGCCGCTATTTTCCGTCAGGAAAACACTGCCGCGGCGCCGACGCAGGTTGTCTATCAACTGATCGTTCTTGCGGATAGCGGCGGTCAACGCCAATTGCGGGTATTCGAGAACTTCATTGGCCAGCGCCCGGTCGGCCAAAGCGGCCAGGGCCAGAAAAATATCCAATGGTTCATCCAGAAGAGTATTCAGGGTATAACCGCCGAATGTATGAAGAATTCTGGCGGTTATGAATTCAAAATCCGGCCGGCGCGAATTGATCTTCAGTTTTTTTTTGAAGCATCCGCCGTATTTTCCGTTCCGGAGCCGAAAGCCAGGTACATCCCGAGTTCGATCAACCCGATATACCCCAGCCTGAACAGATCCCCGGCTATCTCCTCGGGGAAATAACCCGTCAGCAAATCACATATCCGGCGGCCGCTCTGCTCGAGTACCGCCGTTTGTTCCGAGGTGCTCAATTCTTCTTTTTTGAGTTTATCCTCAGCCTGACGGATAATTTCGCTCAGCCGGTCGTAATCAAGAATCGAAAGTTTGCGTACTTCCAGTTCCTGCCGGTTGCCGATTTGCAGCCGGACCGTCCGCTCGCCTAGTTTGGGAAATAATTTCATGCCTCGGTTTCCTCTCCGCTGATGGTGATCTTTTTCATGATGACGCCATCTTCACCCGGATAAGCGGAAAATTCCACGGCCAGAACGTGTTCCTGCGTTCCTTCCAGCTTGTAAGTGCATGACGGACGGATTACGGCATTGGGGAATTCATAGCCGACATTATCGGCGGCATTGACCGGAGTCAGGCGCAAAACTCCACCTTTGCTTTTCAAGTCCACTCCGATGATATTCTCGGTCAGTTCGCCCTGATCGTCAAGCATGGCGGCAAAAGCGGTATCGATTTCTTTCAGGTCGGCAGTAATCGTCACCTTCATTCCGGTAATGATTTCGCGCAAAACCAATCCGCCGCTCTGGTCGCATTTGGATTCATAAATCTGAGGAGCAATCTGAATCTGAGGCGCGCTCTGAGTCCCGCCGAGAACCTGATCTTTGTAAGTTAACGCACATGAGCCGATTTTAAAATTCTGGACATTGTAGCCATTTGACATTTTTCTTCTCCTTTAAAGTTATTGTCGGAAACTACCTTAAGGAAAAGAGTCAACTACAAGCTCAAAATAAACATTCTCGCCGGGAATCACCAATCACATCTTGAAACTTCACGATTGAGAAGTATTTTTAGAATCAGGAAAACTGGAGGTACCGTCGTATGGCAACGCTTTTCTATGAGCGGCGGAGGACGCGCTGAAAAACGGAATCGACCTGAAAGGTCTTGTCCACTATAATTGAGTATAACCGGAGAGGATTTTTATGAATAAACTGGCTTCAGCATCCTGGAATACCGTTTCCCGCCTTTCGAGCGCGGTTTCCCGTTCCATCAGTCCCGAAAACTTCACCGGTGAACCGGGCGGCGGCGGCAGGTCCGTGGATGGGCCGACCGCGCTGCGAAGCGCCCGCGAGCTCGGCATGGGGTGGAAGATTTCACCATACGTCAAAGTTCCGGCCGGCAGTACCTTTACGCTGGCCGATATCGAGGGCGAAGGAGTGATTCAGCAAATCTGGATGACGCTTACCGGTAACTGGCGGTTTCAAATCCTGCGTTTTTACTGGGAGGGCGAGGACACGCCGGCCATCGAATGCCCCGCCGGAGATTTCTTCTGTAACGGCTGGTGCAAACCGGCTTATATCAGCAGCCTGCCGGTATGCGTGAACCCCGGGTGCGGATTCAACTGCTACTGGGAAATGCCGTTTCACAAGCGTGCGAAAATCACCATTGAAAATATCTCCGCCGAAGAAGTCACGGTATTCTACCAGATCAATTATTCGTTGGGTGAAGTACCGACTGATTCCGGTTATTTCCACGCTCAGTTCCGCCGGGTAAATCCCTTGCCTTACAAGGAAGTATACACCATTCTGGACGGCATCGAGGGGTTCGGCCACTATGTCGGCACTTACATGGCCTGGGGCGTGAATAACACCGGTTGGTGGGGCGAAGGTGAAATCAAGTTTTATCTCGACGATGACACCGATTTTCCCACCATCTGCGGTACCGGCACCGAGGATTATTTCTGCGGTTCCTATAACTTCGAAGACCAGAAAACCAAACAATATTATGAGTATTGCACCCCTTATGCCGGCCTGCCGCAAGTCCTCCGCCCGGACGGCGTTTATCAATCGCAACAGCGTTTCGGCATGTACCGCTGGCACCTGACCGATCCGGTGCGTTTCCAGAAGAAAATCCGGATCACCATTCAGGCCCTCGGCTGGCGCTCCGGCGGGCGCTTCATGCCGCTGATGGACGACATTGCCTCGGTGGCTTACTGGTATCAGGACAAACCGACCCACAAAATGCTGCCGCTGCCGGACAAAGACTCCCTGGAAGTTGTATAAATGAATCTCTCCTTTAAATCCGATTTCGACCGCGTCGTCCCCAAATGGCAAAACTGGTGGAACGGCAATACCAGGACGCCCCCCATGATCATATCTGCCCTGCCTCAGCCGGGAGCGGTACCGGCTCCCGATCCGATGCAATTGGTGGATGGCGACATTGACGAATTCGGCGACCGACTCGAAAAATGGGCGGAAACCCACACTTTCCCCGAAGATACGGTTCCGGGCTGCGTGCTGAGCTTCGGAGCCGATCATTTCGCGGCCATGCTCGGGGCGGAAATGACGCTGGACTCCGCAAACCGGACCACCTGGATCACGCCATGCGTTGACGACTGGGACCAATACCGAATCAAGATCAACTGGAACAGCCGGATTGCCGCCAGGACCTTGGAATGCGCCCGCAAACTGCGCCGCCGTTTCGACGGCAAATTGCTGATCAGCCCGACCCATTTGCAGGGCAACCTCGATTGTCTGGCGGCCCTGCGCGGCGTCCAACCGCTTCTCTTCGACCTGATCGATTCTCCGGACCAGGTCAAACGCGCACTGGATCAGGTCAATGAGGCATTCGCCGAAGTAATAAAAGTCTTTCGGGAAGAATTCGACACCGACTCGCTTGGAAGCATCAACCGGCACGGACTTTATTGCCAGGGCATCAACGGACTGCTGCAGTGCGATTTTTCCTGTATGATCAATCCTGAAATGCTTGCTGAATTCGTCTTGCCCTCACTGAAATTCGAAGCAGCCGCTGTTGATTATGCGGAGTATCACCTGGATGGTCCCGGAGCAATCGTCCATGTGGAAGCGTTGAGCCAGGTCAAAGGTATAAAAGTGATCCAATACCAGCCGGGCGCCGCCAGATTGAACGACGACTGGCGCGAACTCTACCGCAAGATCGATGATCTGGGCTTCGGACAGTTTTTCTGGCGTCCGTCGCAAGAACTGGTCGCTTGGATCTGCTCGAACTTAAGCAACCGTCGAACCGTACTCGACCTGCAGCAACTCAAAACCGCCTCGGAACTTGAAGAGTACAAAAAGATACGGCTCCTAACCGCTATTTGATCGCATCCGCCAGTTTCGCGATCTCACTCATCTTTTCGGGGATGACGATATGTTGCGGACATTTTTTCACGCACTGCCCGCAATGTGTGCAATTATGAGCGCGCCGGTTGCTCGGAATATCGCCGTAGCGCCACCAGAATGACTGTTTTTTCTTCTTGAATGCTTCGTCGTGCGGCCCACCCGGGTCCGGCAAACCATTCCCCCCGGCCACCTCGTTATAGACCATGAAAACACGCGGTATGTCCACTTTGAACGGACACGGCATGCAATAGCGGCAGGCCGTACAGGGTATCGGACGGTTTTTCAGATAAGCCGCCAAAGCCTTGTCCAATACCTTGCGCTCATCATCATTCAACGGCTCGAAATGCTTCAGGGTTTTGACATTGTCTTTGATCTGTTCCATATCGCTCATGCCGCTGAGAATCGTCAATACTTTCGGCAGCGAGGCCACATAACGCACTGCCCAGGAAGCGGCACTACGGTCCGGCTCCGCCTTTTTGAGAATCTTCAAACTCTCCGGATTCATCTTTGCCAGCATCCCGCCGCGCACCGGTTCCATGACGACACAGGGCATGTCGTACTTTTCCATCAGCGCATACATTTTCCGGGCGCTGCGGATGTCCCAATCCAGATAATTGATCTGCAGCTGAACAAAATCCCAATCATAATTTTCCAGCAGATATTTCAAAAACACCGGCGTGCCGTGAAACGAAAAACCGAGCTTACGAATTCGCCCCGCCCTCTTCTCTTCTTTCAGGTAATCCAGCACACCCATATCGATATACATTTTGTTGAAAGCGCTCTTCACCGTCAGCGAATGCAAGAGATAATAATCGAAATATTCCACCTGGCACTTTTCCAACTGCTTATGAAACAAATCCTTGGCCTGATCCAGGGTATTGACCGACCATGACGGCATTTTAGTAGCCAGCTTGAAGCTTTCGCGCGGATATTTTTTCAGAATTTTTCCCAACACCGTTTCCGACTCGCCGCCATGATACGGCCATGCGGTATCATAATAATTGACGCCATTTTTCCAAGCGTAATCAATCATTTTCGCAGTAGCTTTTTCATCAATCTTATTCTGCTCGCCCGAGGTGGGGAAACGCATACAGCCGAAGCCAAGCAACGACACTTTTTCATCCGTATTCCGGTAACTACGCAATTCCATAATAATTCTCCTGAATTATCCTCCATTAGAATGAAAATTTGAAATTGGTTGCTGAAATCACCGGTTTGGATTTTCGTTTTGCCGGTTCGCCGATACAGTCGTATCGAAGAAACGGCAAGGCGGAAAGCCAGCCGGGGAGACTGCAATCAATTCCCAATTTTCGCTCTAATCGAGGATAGTGGTAAATTAATCCATTTCCACCCGATTTTCAAACGAAAAAAGATTATTTTATGAAGCGTTTCCGGAACGAACACCGACGGCACAACTCCGCCACCGCTTTCCGTTCCCGCCAGCCGTTGCGGATGCGCTCAGCCGCCGGGCCGCTCAGAATTTGCGCCAGAGGCGCTTCGCCGATACGCCCGAGCGTTTCCGCTCCCGCCTGATCCAGGCAGCAGATCGTAACTCGCCCGTCGCACAATACGGCAAACTGACTTTCCAATCCATGGCATGTCCCGCGCTCATCTACCAACTCATGATGCAACTCCGGCCAAACAAAGCGCCGGTCGAAATTCAGGTAAACCCGTCCACAGATTCGCAGACTGCGTCGCGATTTTTGCGGTGGCGCCGGAGTCTCGATTCCCAGCCCCTCCCCGATCCGGGCCAGCAACGCGCTATTATCAGCATCATCGTTCCAGAAACGAAAATTCAGATAAAGATCCGGCCGGCGCTTCCCGGCCTCGCGGGCAAACTCCAGAATGGCCTCCAATGTGTCATCATGCTCACTCAAAGCATGAAACGAAAAATTGATCTGCCGCACGATCGGATTGAGAATATCCAATGCTTCATAATCACCGATCCGGTCCCCATTGGTAGTCAGATTCACCGGCATCCCCGCCTCCCGACAGATTTCCAACAAAGCTCCCAATTCCGGATGCAACAGCGGCTCTCCCAGGACATGCAGAAACACCTGTCCCGCCAGCGGAACCGCCTCCGTGATTACCTGCCGGAACATCTCCACCGGCATCACCGCATCCTCCCCCACCGAAGGACAAAACGCGCAAGAACGCGTACAGCGCCTGGTAATCTCAATATAAGCCCGATCAAAAACCAATTTTTCACTTCCCTTTTTACCAACATACAACCGCCTCACCACATTTTCAAGCAAGCCGACCAGAAAAGTAATCAGCTCACAATCCGTCGGACCAGTCCGACTTTCATGGCCTCCCGTCATCATTTTTCTCGTTTTTTCCCTATCACCTCTTGACAAAGCCGACAAGATCATATATAATTATATAGTATCGAATAGGACCGAGCAATGGAAATATACACTCTAAAAAAAGAAAATATCTATCAGACATTACGCCAGGACATCTTATCCGGCAAGTATCAACCCGGCCATAAGCTGCCGAAGGAAATCGATTTTTCCCGCGAACTCGGCGTCGCCAAAATCACCCTCCGGGCGGCCCTGGAAAAACTGGAAAACGACGGCCTGGTCAAGCGCGTCCCCAGCAAGGGAACTTTCGTCAGTCAAGCCAACCGCTCCAACAAGATACTGGTCCTCATATTGCAAGATAACAATATCGCCCTGACTCAAAATTATATTATGCCGGGTATAGAAGCGGCAGCTACTGCGCAAGGATTCAAAACCGAAGTCTGTTTTTTCGAATATCTGCGCAAGCTTTCCCCTGAAAACGCTTTGAATATTTTGCAGGAAAAAGAATTGTACGGAGTCATTCTGCTCACCAGCTCATTCACAAATGATCTCCCCGAGCTCGCTATTTTGAAAAAGTTGAACCTGCCGATTATCATTCCGCGCGGCGATTATGATGACCGTTTGACCGGTTTCGCTCTGTTTTATTCCGATCTGCGGTCAGCATCACGTACCGCCCTGGAATACCTCGCTGCCCGAGGCCATCGCCGGGTAAAGGTTATTTCTTTCCATGAGGACAAATTCCGAGGCTGGCAGCTTGAAGAATTACCGGGCCTGTTCCGCGAACTCGGTTTGGATCCGACCAGACCACTTCTGTATCATGCCGAATTTGATAAGTTCTCTATTCGCAACGCCGTCGACGCTATTCTTAGGGACAGCGCGCCTACCGCTATTCAATGTCATTCGGATTTTTACGCCATCGAAGTGATGGATTATCTGCAGGAAAAGAGACTCCGCATTCCGCAGGATATCGCAGTGATGGGTTATAGCGGCTATCCCGGAGGCGGATATCTGAAACCATCGCTTTCAACAATCGATTTCGACTATGTCAAAGTCGGCCACGCTGCGGTCCGGCTGCTGCTGGACAGTCATTCATGGTTCAACGTGCCGGGCGTTCCTCAACCGGTAAACGCCTCGCCCTATCAACTGATCGAACGGGAATCCACCAATATCACCCGTCGGGAAAAATCAACCAAATATAAACCCCTTAAAAAAGAATGAGGAGTCCGGATGAAGTCATTTTTCACACTTATTGAGCTCCTGGTCGTAATCGCGATCATCGCGATTCTGGCAGCGCTGCTGCTTCCCGCCCTGAACCAGGTCCGGAACAAAGGACGCGCCATGGATTGTCTGAACAACCTGTCGCAAATCGGAAAAATCGCCATGCTGTATACCGGCGACAACGACGATTATCCCGTTCCTTATCGCAATGCAATGGGAACCGGATCGAAATTCTGGTACGCCGCCGACGGCTTGCTGGCGCCGGATTATGTCAAAGCGCGAAACAATGTCGCAATCAACGGATATACTTATTCCAGCGGCAAGAATCCGCCGGGGACTTTCAGTTGCAAAGCAAGGAACCCGGTGGCCTTCATGAGTTCAACCCAGACCATTTTTCATTGTTACGGTCTGAATATCAATTTTAACTATAACAGCATCGAAAAAGTTTCCAGCGCCAGAGTTCCGTCACGCTCGGCATATTTCGGCGAATCCAATTTGAAAGCCGCCCAGATCACTCACGGAGCCGATCCCGCCGGCGGCTTTTATTCGCTGGTATTTCCGCACAACAATCCCTACTATTATGAGGGGGAACTCCTCACCGCCGAGAACTCTGACCGCCCGGCAACCGGCAATATCACCTACCTCGACGGCCACGCCGCAGGTACCGAAAGAACACGCGTTCCCTACATAAAATACAGTCTTTCCAGTTTCTGGAAGCCATGGAATTACACCAGCGACAACTGGTAACCTCCTGAGGAATCAATCATGATCAGAAAACTACTCTATTCGGCTTCTCTTGCCCTGACTTTGAATATGCCCGGGCTCGACAGTGGCGGCTTGACCTTTGACTTCGCCAAATATTCGGATGCGTTGCATAAAAAACCATCGGCTTCGCTCGAAAATTATTTTCCATCCGATATGAAACTCCAGGAAGACCCGAAGGATTATTACCGGTGGTACTCCTCCGCCAACATCCATATCCCGGACAAAGAAAAAAGCCGGAGTTTATTGCCGGCAATCCGGGAAAAAACCACTTTTGAATTTACCGGCGACACCATTACAATCAGCAAATCGCCGGAATTGAAAGATATCTGCGGCGAGGACGTCGCCAGGGTCTCGGGAACGGTTTCGCGCTATGTGAAGCTACCCGACACAAGCGGCGGCAGATATCAGCTGAGCTATGAATACCGGGCCGAGCACAATTCATTCGGAGTGAACCAATTTCTGGCGATTTTCCACGCTGCGGCGGATATTCCGTCACGCGGTCAGCGGGTCGGTCAGCCGTTAGTGACAAGTTTTGCAGATTCTGCGGACTGGGTCCGGAACTCCATCGAATTGAACATTCCGGAAAATACCGGGGCTGTCAACTTTATTTTCCGCATTGACGGAGTCGGTTCTCTACAGTTTCGCAATGTCAGTCTTGTCCGCTCGCAAGCCAACAATTCCTTTTCCATCACGCTCAATCCGCATGGCATATTGGGTGGCGATTATGTTATTTCGCAAAACCAGCCGGCGTTAATGGCCTTTGCCCTTCGCAACCTTGACGGCCTCGCCCTGAAAGACCCTGAGTTGGTGCTGACGCTTCCACCAGTGGTCAAGCTGGAAGACATCTGCGGCGATTTTGCCTCCTTCCGTCACGATGCCGCGAAGAATGAATACCGAATCAAACTCAAGCCGGAAATCATCAAAATGCTCAACCAGAGCAAGACTCCGGTCCAACGCTTCGGCCTCGTCCTCAGTACCGCCGCGGCTCCCGGCCAGACCGCTTCCGGCTTATGCCGCCTGGAAGATTCCGGCAAAGTCGTTTCCAATCTGGAAAACATCACATTCGGCTTTATTCCGGAAATCAAAACCGCCAAGCCCAAGCGTTATTATGACGGAATGCATGTCGCAGGGCCATACTTCACATTCGGCGAAAAAGGCAGCGGCCTGATGGCCGGATTCATCAGCGACACCGGCAGCCGCTGGGTGATTGCCGGGCGCGGCGAAGCGGATGTCTGGCGGCGCAACGGGCTTGACGTCGTCCTCAAAGAACTGTACTGGCTGGCCAACGGCTACCGCGCCGGCTTGCCCAACCGCCCCGAACAGGATAGATTCATCACCTGGTCCGGTATGCAGGATAAATATCCCTTCAATGAAGGAACCTGCCCGGCGGCGGTTTACGAAAAACGCCCGTATTTTATGAATCAGACTATGGATTATTTCAAGAAAAACCTTACCGGTTTTGACGGTGTCTGGGCCAACTGGGAACCCTACCGTTATGCGGGGAACGGCTGTTTTTGCGATCACTGTCGCGACGGCTTTGCCAAATTCATCGGAGTACCGGTGGATGATTTGAAAAAAGACTGGCCGGATGAATTGCGGCGCGGTCGCAAATATCATGAAAAAGGAATCCGTTTTCGCAGCCTGGAACATGCAAAAATGGTCAAAACCATTAACGAAAGCATCATCGACATCACCGGCGGGGACAAATCACTCGGATTCATTCCGGGGATTTCCATCTTCGAAATATCCGAGGGCTGGCGCAAGCGGGATAACGGCCAGGAAGTCTGCGCCAACGACTATGCTACATCGTTGCGCTGGCTGGACCCGTGGGGCCCGTATCCGCGCTGGTTCTCAGAGCGCCCCTTCGTCTACAAGAAAGCACTGAATCTCTATACGTTCTGTGCCTCCCGCAGCGCCTCGGCCCAGTTCAAACGCGACTATCCAGCGGACCAACGCCCCAAGCTGATGGCGTTTCCCAACGGATATCAGGGCTACATGCAGATCAGTACTCCCGAGGGGATCGCCATCGACCTGGACTGTTTTTTCTTCAACGGATTCGACGGTTCGATCATCTACTATTTTCCACGCGGCTTCGACAACCGGTATTACAAAGCCTTTGCCGAGCATGTCGGAAAAACTGTCCGGTATGAAGACTTTGTTTTTGACGGCAAACGCCAGGACGAACAGGTTTCATTGGTTCCCGATTCCTTGTTTGCCGCCCCCTGCGCCGGCATTGATCGCAATCTGAACGATATCAACGTTTCCCCGCTCCAACACGTTGCCTATGAATTGAACGGTAAATGGATCGTTCCCGTATTCAATTTCTGGGAAAAAGCCGAGTGTTTCTTCACCTTGAAACTTTCCGGGCTTCCGCCTGCGGAAAAATATCACCTCGTTGCCGACGGTCAACAATTTGCCTCGGCTCGGGGATACTATACCGGCGCGGAGTTGGCGGCGGGAGTTCCATTGCACGCCGGGGCCGTCCGCTGCGTGGTCTATGAATTGATTCCGGGAGCGGCCCAAGGCGAATCCTGGACCCCGGAGCGGCTGGTCAACCTGCGGAAAAAGCGTCTGCCGCAATTGCAGAAAGCCAAACAGGAAGATGACAATTACGAAAAACGTTTCAGCGTGAAAACCTCAAAAATCACCGATATCGCCAATGCCGGAATCACCGCCAAAGCAGACAATGCAAATAATCAGCTGATAATCTCCGCCGGTGAAAATTCCATGGTCCTGAATACCCGCGTCATGAGTCTGAGCAAGTGGACCACCGCCAAAGGAATCGTGGTCCAGCCCATCGACAACCGTGGTTTCGGTTCCGCTGAATTCTGGACTCCGCAAATTCGCCCGGAAGGATTCAGCGTTACCAATCAGGAAAAAATCGATGGCGGTATCCGCATCAAGGCTGAGTTGAGGTTGACCGAACAGCAGTCCCCGCTTCTGCGCGACCTGATTATCCGTCAAACCTTCGATATCACGGACCAGTGCCGCCAGGTAGCGGTTACCACCGAGCTCGAAAACGACACCGGCGACGAATATCCACTGACCTATAATTTCGGTATGCGCTATCACTCGATGCCCGCGCTCGGAGAAGGAACCATTCAACTCGGCAGTATCAGCTTCAAGCGCAACTTCCAGCACGAGATGTTTTCATTCGGCAATAAAGATTTTGAAACGATAGCCGGAAGGGTCTTCGAAATAACCAACCCGCCGCGTCCGGTCAATTCTCCCCAAGTACGGTTCGTGACTGACAAATTCTCGGCGAATTTGCAATGCGAACCGGAAAAACAGCTCGCCGGATTCTGCCTCTGGGACAGCAGCCGCCAGTTGACCACCAGTTTCGAACCGTGCTTCCTGAAAAATTCACTGGAAAACGGCGCATTGACCACCTATAAAATCAAAATGACCATTAAGGAATAAAAACAGATAAGAGAGTTTAGAGTTTAGAGTTTAGAGTTGGGGAGGTTACTCGCCTCCCTCCCCTTTGCTCTTTTCTCTTTTCCCTTTACTCTTCTTCTTTTTTTTCCGCGTTGATCGCGGTCATCAGCAAGCCTTGCTTGCCTTTGTCGATCAGCAGAGTGTCGCCGTCGTTCAGTTCACCGGAGATGATCATCCGCGAAACCGGCGTATCCAGCTCACGCACCATCAGACGCTTGAGCGGACGCGCTCCGAATACCGGATCATATCCCTGATCGGCCAGGTACGCACGCGCTTTGTCGCTGATCTTGAACTTGATGTCGCGGTCTTCCAGCAGTTTTTCGAAATGCTTGACCTGAATATCCACGATCCTAAGCAGGTTTTCCTTGCTCAAAGTATGGAAGATCAGCACTTCGTCCACCCGGTTCAGGAACTCGGGACGGAAGCTCGACCGGAGCAATTGATTCAACTGCTCGCGTACCGCCTCCACATTGCCCTGGTGCTGCAGAATCAGATCACTGCCCAGGTTGCTGGTCATGATGATGATCGTATTCTTGAAGCTCACGGTACGGCCCCGCGAATCGGTCACGATCCCGTCGTCTAATATCTGCAGGAAGATATTGAACACATCCGGGTGCGCCTTTTCGATTTCGTCGAACAGGATCACCGCGTACGGGCGCCGCCTGACCGCCTCGGTCAACTGGCCGCCTTCATCGTAACCGATGTATCCGGGAGGCGCGCCGATCATTCTCGCCACGCTGTGTTTTTCCATATACTCCGACATGTCGATCCGGATCATGGCGCGTTCGTCGTCGAACAAGTTCTCCGCCAGAGTCCTCGCCAGCTCGGTTTTGCCCACACCGGTCGGCCCCAGGAAGATAAACGAAGCAATCGGGCGGTTAGCCTGTTTCAAACCGGCCCGCGCCCGCAATACCGCATCCGAAACCGCCGCCACCGCCTCTTCCTGGCCGATGACCCGCTCGTGCAAATGCGTTCCGAGCTCCAACAGTTTCTCCTTTTCGCTCTGGATCAGGCGCTGCACCGGAATATGCGTCCAGCGACTGACGATTTCGGCGATATCCTCCTCGTCGACCTCTTCTTTAAGCAGACGGTTTTCACCGGCTTTCAGCTTTTTTTCGGCGTCTTTAATCTGTCTTTCGATACCGGGAATCGTGCCGTGGCGTAACTCCGCCGCTTTTTCCAGATTGTTTTCGCGCTCGGCTTTTTCCAGACTGTGGCGGGTCATTTCCAACGACTCCCGCAGAGTCTGCAAATCGGCGATTCCTTTCTTCTCGTTATCCCAGCGCGCCCGCAATTCCTTGCCTTCGCTTTTCAGCTCGGCGAGTTCCGCTTCCAGCGATTCCTTGCGCTGCAGCGAAGCGGCGTCCTTTTCCTTTTTCAAACCGGCGATTTCAATCTCGAGCTGCATGGCCCTGCGCTCGATTTCGTCGATTTCGGTCGGGCAACTGTCGATCTCGGTCCGGAGCTTGGCCGCGGCCTCGTCCATCAAGTCGATCGCCTTGTCCGGCAGAAAACGGTCCGCGATATATTTATCCGAAAGCACCACCGCCGAAATCAACGCATTGTCCTTGATCCGAACCCCGTGATGCAGTTCATAACGCTCACGCAAACCGCGCAGAATCGATATCGAGTCCTCCACCGTCGGCTGATTCACCAGCACCATCTGGAAACGGCGTTCCAGCGCCGGGTCTTTCTCAATGTACTTGCGATATTCATCCAATGTAGTCGCGCCGATGCAATGCAATTCGCCGCGCGCCAACATCGGTTTCAACAGGTTTCCGGCGTCCATGGAACCTTCCGAGGCCCCTGCCCCGACAACGGTGTGCAGTTCGTCGATGAACAGAATGACATTGCCTTCCGCCGACGTAACTTCTTTCAATACCGCTTTCAAGCGCTCTTCGAATTCGCCGCGATACTTGGCACCGGCAATCAGTGCGCCCATATCCAACGCCACCAGCTTACGGTTTTTCAACCCTTCCGGCACGTCGCCGCGGACAATTCGCCGGGCCAAGCCTTCCACAATGGCGGTTTTACCGACCCCAGGCTCACCGATCAACACCGGATTGTTTTTCGTCCGGCGCGACAAAATTTGGATCGTCCGACGGATTTCATCGTCACGCCCGATCACTGGGTCCAACTTGTCCTGAGCCGCCAGCAAAGTCAGATCACGCCCATACTTTTCCAGAGCCTCAAAAGTCGACTCCGGATCTTCGGTCGTCACCCGCTGGTTGCCGCGTACTTCCTGCAAGGCCTTGAGAAAACGGTCCTTATCGATCCCGCGTGCCTTCAAAACCTCACCGGCCCGGCTTTTTTGCTCCAGCAGCGCCAGAAACAGATGCTCCACGCTGACGAATTCATCCTTCATATCGTCGGCAATCTTACCCGCCTTCAAAATGATCTCGCTGAATTCGCGCGACTGATACACCTGCCCGGCTCCGGGTCCGGACACCGAAGGAACCTTCTTCAATTCCCCGCCGACATCCGAGGCGAAACGCGTCGCATCCATCTGCATCCGCTTCAACAGCGACGGGATCAACCCGTTGTTCTGTTCCAGCAGCGACGCCAGCAAATGCAATCCGCCCACCTCCTGATGACCATGCTCAATTGCCAGATTCTGGGCTCCGATCAGAGCCTCTCTGGACTTCGTAGTAAATTTTTCATTAGCCATAATACATCCTCCTTGACATCATTAAAATTTATACTGAATAATTAGCAAACCCCATGCCAACTTTTATGGGGAAATTGGAGAATTAGTGAATTGGTGAATTGGTGAATTGAGGGCCTGCGGCGCTTGCGTTTCACTTACTTCCGGCTTCGCCGAATATTTACAACAATCACTCACAGCCTCTCCATAATTCTCCAATTCTCCAATTCTCCAATTCAATAATTCAGAAACGAAAAACCCCCCGCCGGTAAAAGGGGAACCGGCGGGGGGACCGTTCCAGGGGATGGAACGGATTAGGAGGGAGTGGGGTTTTATTCAATTGTAACTTTAACTTTATGCACCTTGGCCGACTCGGCCTTGGGCAGGATTACTTCCAATACGCCATCCTTGATTTTGGCTGTGATTCCGGCGGCGTTGATTTCTTTGGAGATCGGGAACTGGCGCTTGTAACGCACCGCCCGCCCATAATCCTTGAGATCGCTGTCACCGGAAATTTTCAATATCTGATCCTCCACATCTACCGCGATATTATCTCCGCTGACGCCCGGCATATCCAGCATCAACTTCATCGTGCCGTTGGTTTCATAAATATCCACCGGCGGGAGAAAATCCACATATTCGATGGGAGCGGCTTCTACTTTGACATCTTTGACTTCTTCACTCATAACTTCACTCTCCTTTCAGCATACCTTGACCGATACCGGCTTTTCGACTTCATCTTTCGGCATGGTGATAATCAATACACCATTGACATATTTCGCTTCGGTTTCAGCGCCGTTCACCTTGGCCGGCAACTTGATTTTTTCTTCAAACCGGCTGAAACGCCTTTCCGAATAGAGGCAATCTTCTCCATTGCCCTCATCTTCGCGCACCCGGGTTGATTTCACCGTCAGGAAATCACTTACGACTTCCACTGTAATATCTTCCAGCTTTACTCCCGGCATGGAGAGCTTGACGACCACATTGTCATCATTGTCTTCCACGTTCATCTTCGGGTAACCGGTCAGATAACGGTTCATACCTTCCTGGAGCGATTCCAGAACACCGGCTAAATGACGGTTCAAATCTGCAGGTTTGAACGGCACCAACTGGTTGAAGTTGTCATACAATCTCATTAACATAATGCTGCCTCCTCTGGGGTTCTTCCCCGTGTTTATTATGTTGCCATACTATATAGCAAAGTCCATGCCAACTTCTTTTTTTCTCCCTTATCCCTGCTCAAATTGCTCTCCGCCAATCCTCCCTGATACTGCGACATTTTTGCACACCCACTGTGCCGTTATTGCAATTTACCCTCAATAAGGAAGCCAAATAACAAAGCCCAAAGGGAGACAGAAAATTCCAGTCCTCCACTTTGGGCTCTTTTCGAAACTTTTGATTAAAGTATGATGCGCACCTGAGTATAGTACTTCAGCAGTTCCGGCGGCAACGTGAATTCCATGAGTCCGGGTTTAATTTCCCGGACTTCGACTACCTTGCGCCCGGCAAAATCCGGCGACACCGCGAAAGCCTCCTTCATGCCTTGCAATTTTACCTGAAAGACCAACGGTGAAGTGATTTTTCCCCAATCCGTCGGCATTTTCGCCGGAATTACCGTTCCCTCTGCGACTTCAACTCCAGTGGCATTCAACAGATTTACCACGAATTCAGGGCTCTTGCCCGGTTCGGCAACTTCCACGGTACTGACCATTACTTTCGCCGGAATGGCGACCGGAACAAAATCATCACCGGCAGCAAAAAGTTCCTTCAGCATGTTCTGATAAATCTTCAACAGTTCCGGATAATTCCCGGGCTGATAGGGCTTACCGGCGGTCTGTTCTTTTTCGGAGGTCGCATTGCCCAGGGGCAAAGCGCTGTAGACGATCCGGCCACGTCCGAACGGAACTTCAAAGACCATCGGTTTATCTCCGAAAAATGCCAGTGGCTTAACCGCTGCCTTCGGCTTTCCCTGAAGCAATGCCGCCACGAATGTTTTGTCGAATTCGAAATCGCCCCACGGACTTTTCAACAGCGTGGCCTGGCGGAGTTTGGAATTCGTCCGCGGCGAAAATCCCAAAATATCGGCAAATGGCCATTTCGCCCGCAGCATGCCGAGCGAATCCCCCAAGCCGCTGTGCTGCCCCAGAAAAACGGTACCGCCCTGCTCCGCAAAGCTGCGGACGGCGGCGATTTCCGCATCGCTCATGCACATGGCTCCCATGATAAAGAGATTGCGGAAATTACGCATTTTCTCGGGCATCACCAGTGTTTCCCCCAGGATGAATTCGTGCGGCATATGAATATCGGTCATGGCCTCGGAAGTACCGAGTACTTCGCTGGTATGCGGAAGAAACCGGCCCCAGTCGCGGCTGGCGGCGGAAAAAAGGATCGCGGTCCGGCCCGCCGGGCGGGCATAGCGCAGCGGATAATTTTCCGCAAAGGAAAAATAATCCGGCATTCCAACAGCAGCCGGCGGCGGCTTGGTGAACCAACTGGATTGGCAGTTCATATTGTTGAGCGCCCAGCCGAAGTAGCCGATACTCCAATCTTCCTGCGGATAAACCAACCCGAAAATCGGTTTCCCGTACTGAATTTTGATGGAATTCTTCATTTTTCGGTAAGCCATTACCGGACGGCGCGACGCCATCACGTTACGGCTCATAATCTCCGTCCCCAGGAAATCGATCGCTCCGGCACAGGTTATCAGATCCGATGCCTTGTTCAGCGAACCGAAGGTAGAGCCCCAGCCGTAATGCGTGGTATACAACAGAAACGCCAGATCCGGCTTGACCTGGTTGACCTCGCGGCGAAATTCTCTCCACCAGTCGGCAATGGCGCTCATGCGCCAGCTCAGCCAGGCTTTCCAGATCAAGTTTTGGTTGTCGAACAATACCGGACTGGTTTCGTCCATCGGTAGAATCAGTCCGGTGTCGGCGGTGAATTTTTCACGGCAATACCGGCAGCCGCAGAGTTTCGGTGTGAGGAAATACACTTCATCCACCATCAATCCGTCGATATCGGTATCCCGGATGAGCTTCAGCGTCCGGTCGAAATACTCACGCCGGGTGTGGGGATTGACCGGGCAAAGGCCGCGCACGACCCCGTCGCTGTCGACCATTCGCTCCAATGAATCGGTGCGCTCGGTCATAACCCGGAAACCGGAATCCACGTTCCACAGCAGCGTCAAGTCCTGGTGATCAATGATCCGGATATTGTTACGGTGAGCCACGGCAGTGAAATCGCGCAGAAATCCGGTAACCCGGTCCAAGTGGCTCGGGTAAGTATGACGCGACAACATGCCGTTGACGATGACGGCGTTAATCCGGTCCTGTTTCAGTTCCTCGATCCGACGTTCTTTTTCCGCCGCCGTAGCAAAATTATTGAAATCTCCGGCGACGTTGCCCGGGCCGAGCGAGCCGAGAACGCCGCTGTAGCACCACGCCGTGGCGTCCGTGTTTACCGACACGGGAGCGTTATCACGTTTCAGCTCGAACCGGTAATTCTCCGGAGCCTTGAAATCATGCGGGGCAAGCGCGGTTTTCTCGACGACGGTCTGGAATCGCGGCGGCTTCGCATAATCGGCATTGCGAAAAAGCATTCCCGGCTCAAAACCGTCGGACAGCCAGACCCCGCGGCGGAATTTATAATCTTCCTTGCTGTGCATCAAAAACTGCATGAGAATCGCACTGACCCGCCACGAACCTTTAAAGACGAATTCCGCGCTGCCATCCTCGATCCAGGCCGGAAACGTAATGCTCGCGACCTGTTGCTTGTCGAGACTGAGATCCCGAACCGCCTCGACACCGTTGCAAGCAATGGCAAACAGCCCGGTCGGAGTCTCATAGGCGGCACTGCGAACAGTAACCATATAAACTCCGGGACGCACACCGGAAACTTTGAAGCGCCCTTCCTGTTCGCTGCCCACGCTACTGTAAATGGCTCCGGAAGGCGCGAAACGGGTTACCGCGAGCTTCGAAGCATCTAGCCAGCCGAATTTCTGTTTTTCGTCATAGTCTTTGGTTCCTGCGTCAGAGTAGAAAGTGCCGAACTTCTGCGCTCCGAACACATAAGCGTGCTCCAAGTTCATTTCATTGGCATAAGAGTAGCGTTCTTCCACATGCCGATTAAGGAAATCGCTGAATTTTCCTTCAAAAATAACCGCTTTCGCCGTTACGGTGCCACCGGAGAAACTTATCCTACCGCCGATCGAAAAAACCAGTTTGTCGCCTTTCTTGCTGACATTCCATAAACCTTGCAGCGAACCGGGGCCATAGTCGCCATAGGAGTTGACCCCCTCGGGGTTGAAATCAAAAACCAGACTGGTGTTCTTCCCCTCGAAACTTAAGAAACGGACCGCGCCGGAGAATAGATTTCCGTCCTTTTGCGAGGCCCGAAATACCCCTTCCTCTAATTTAGGAGAGCCGGTCCGCCCGGACTGAGCTTTGAACTTCATCCCGTCAAAAAGTGCGGCATCGGCGGCGAATGAATAACTCAACGTTTCGCCGGCGGCCCCGACCGGAACCTCATAAGATGGAACCCGCCCCTGAAAAGTGATTTCGACTTCGGAGCCATTCTCGCGGGTCGACGCCTCGCGCCGCCACGAAAATTCCGGAGCGGTATTCCAAGTATTGATTACTCCGTTCTTGGATTCATACTTGTTTCCATCAACTGCCAATGCGTTTTTCCAGTTGATATTTTCATTTGAGAGCAAAACCTGTCCACGGTACTTGAGCTGTAATTCCGGAGCCTGGCCCAGCTCGAACGTTTTTTCCGCAGCCATGCCGGAAAAACCGGCTGCCGCCAGTACCTGAACGAGAAGAAGTTTCTGAAAATTCATAAATATTCCCTATATTGAAGATTTATCTGGAGAATCGGCAGGCCTGTTTGGCCGCGTCGGTTCCGCTCCAGACGCCGAGCCCGGCAGAAACCAGGCTGCTGTGTTCCTTACTTGATTTGACTTTCTCCACATGACCGTCCACCGCCGCCATATTGGCCATGCCGTCGTGAACTCCATACGGACCGTAAAAAGAACTACTGGTCAAAGCGATATCGGTACAGATATAATACCCCGTTCCATTATTGGCGACCGGCCCCGGTACCGTCCAGCGGGTGGTATCCACCACCAACAGTGTATGCGACGAACGCTTGAACTGACTCAGTTTCGGCGTAGTGTTAGTGGAGGAAGTATAACGCCGGTCGCTGCCGACATGATTGTGGTTGTAGCCGTAATGGATTCCGGTCCCCATTCCATAATCGACGTTACGCGTGCGCGACGGACAGGAAACCGGGAGCCAGCGGGCCGGCGAGTTGTAACGCGCGTTGTTGAAATACGGACTGATCACCCACGACCAGATCGCGTATTCCTCAGGATCGGTCACATGTTCCGCATCCGGCAAAATCCGGTTCACTCCGGTGCCGTAATGCGGAAACATATCGTCATTGTCCTGAAGGTACTGCATAAACGCCATCCCCAAAGTTTTCAAGCTGTTCTGACACTTGATTGTATGTGCCTTCTCACGGGCTTTGGTCAGCGCCGGCAGCAACATAGAGGCCAGGATCGCGATGATCGCGATCACAACCAGCAATTCAATGAGGGTGAAAAATCTGAAACCCACAGACCGCTTTTTCATTTTCAATTCTCCATTTTCAATTTTCAGTTAATAAAGCCTTAAGTTTCGCGAATCGTCAGAGAAGTGGGCACTCCGACCGGCCCGACAATGTTGACGCCGCGTTTCCATTGCTCAGCCAGTATCCGCACCGCGCTTCCCGCAAGCTCGTCAAACGGAATCCGGCAGGAAGTCAGCGCGGGCGACCAGTCGCCCGCTTCGGGAAGTCCGCTGCCGCCGACAATCATAATATCTTTTTTCAGCCGCAGTTTCATTCGGATCGCCATCAACGCCAATTTGCTGGAAATGTAATCCGAATCGGTCAGAACACCGATCGGACGCGGCAGATGCTCCAGCAATTTTTCCACCTCCGGCCCTGGATCGACAAAAATTCCAGGGGATCGCAAGAAAACAATTTTATCCGGGGAAACATTGCCGCTGGCTGTCAGCATGCGAAACGTATCATGAAAGCGGTGGCAAGGATCAACGGCACTCAATTTTTCATGCAACCTCTGCCCTGTAACGATGTTAACCACCGACTTCACTCCGCCGGAAAGAAAATAACAGGCGATCTGTTCCGCCGCTCCACGATACGATACATAAACCGTATTCGGTCCGGGCTCATTGACAAAAGCACGGAGTGAAACATAAGGCTTACCCCATTCCTGTGCCAACGTCCGCCCTTCCTGAAATATATGATCATGAAACAGGATAATCCCACTGGAAAGATTGCGCCACATTTCATCTTTCATTCTCTCAAACGGGATATTGACCTGCGGAATATTGGCGCTCAGCAATTCCCGGCTGACAGCTTGAAGTACTTGCCATCCCCAGGGCCCATCCCCATATTCGAAATTCAAATTTCTCAACGCCACCATAACCAGCTCTTGCCGGTCGTTCGACGGTGGCCGTACCAACGCCGGCTGACCGTTGCGATTCAGGATCATCCCCTCCCGCGCCAAATCACCGAAAACCTGCTTGACCAACGAGCGGCTGACGCCATGTTGTTCGGCCACCTGCCCCATGCTCGGCAATTCGCAGCCGGCGGGATATTCGCCGAATACAATTTTTCGTACCAACCGTTCATAAAGTTGCTGCCGGTATGTCTTACAGCCGTTACGAGGTCGCATTGCCTATTTCTCCAAATAATCTTTCTGCTTTCTATTATCAAATTATAACTAGACCACGTGCAATTGTCAACAGTCCTACCACAAATAAACAAGCTTATCGGGGAAATTAAATGTCCAGGTCCCAGTACATACTGAAAAGCCTATTTTTTGTAAAACATAAAAAGAGCTCTTGACAAACAATCAACGCCGCGTTATAATATATCCTAAAATAATATAGGATATAACATGACAAAATTAAACCGTATGGAAATGCGCGCACAATTGCGGCATCATTTTTTGGAATACGCGAGGCTCCACGCGGCGGCGGACGGACGTATTCCCACAGTGATTGAGCTGTGCGAGGCACTGGGAACAACGAAAAACACGCTCCAACGGTGCATGAATGATCTGGTCAATGAAAAAATACTGACGCGAAGGTCACGCAAGGAAGGGATGTTCCTTGCTCCAAAAAATTGTTTTGTCATTGGACTTATGTTTGAATCAGGCGGAACGATGGAATACCTCAACCAGCCGTCCTGGATGGCCGGTTTTTGCGCGGAGATCTCGAAAAACAGGCGTTTCCTGATCC
Source organism: Victivallaceae bacterium (assembly GCA_031548025.1). Lineage (GTDB taxonomy): Bacteria > Verrucomicrobiota > Lentisphaeria > Victivallales > Victivallaceae > UBA5239. Next base: position 24,327 of record JAVBRM010000071.1, read on the forward strand.
GCTTCGTCCAATGCGCCAACATTGATACCGCGCCATTGATCATGCATAAATACGGACTTGATGCGATCGTTTTCAAGACAATTCCTCCGGACAAGGCATTGAAACTTCATGCTTCCACCCCGGAAACGGACCGCGCCAGATTCATTTACAATTTCAATACCAACCTGGATTCAACCTCCGGTGAATTCAATTCCGGAATGAACGTCATTGTAATGGACCAGGAAAATTGGGCGCGTCATCTTGTGCGCGAAGCCGTCCGATGCGGATGCCGCAGTCTCTTTCAATGCGGTACGAAAGACGCCATAGCGGAATATTATGCGGACGAAGCCATGAAACTCGGCCTTCCATGGACTCCAGACCGGCTTCTTTCAACCCCGCGCGATATTGCAAAGCGCCTGCCCGAATTGATCGACAAATACAACGTTGACGCGTTTCGTTGCGCCGGCGGCATCTTTCGTGAGACGCTTTTTCCGGTGCTGCGCAAATATCCTGACTTCAAACCGCTGATTCTGTCGTACGAAAATCTCCCCCTCACCGAATTTCTACATGAAAATCCGTGGGCCAGGATATGCTACCCGTTCAGCGAAACGCTTGAGGAATTCACCTACAGGATGGGTGTCGAGACGGCACAGAAAGCCATGGAAGCAGCTGAAAACGGCAAACTGTTCGGCTACCAGAAAATGGCGATAAAAACCAAGCATTTAACAGATAACATATCAGGACAGAAAAAATGAAAAAGCTTATTCTCCTTATCGCAGTGGTTTTCGAGCTGATTTTGTACGCAGGCGTCGAAACGGTCAAATTTCCCACACTTGACAAATGGACGCCGTCCGGCGGCGCGCAAGTCAGGAGCGCTCCAAAAGGCGGCCTCGTCCTACAGGACGGTAAACTCTCACTGGACACGCGCTTTCAGACCAAATACGGCGAATGCGCTGTCGTAACAGCGCGATACACAGGAGAAGGACGTCTGCGCATGGCCTTCACGGAATACGACGCGAACAATAAAAAGGTCGCCGGAAAACTTTATGATTTTTCCAATCCGCGCAATGAACTCCACTCCCGTTCGACAACTTTCGACGTGACCCATAAAAATACCGTATCTTTCGGATTTGAGGTAATGGCGGATAAAAACAACTCCCTCGCGGTTCAGGAGCTCATGCTCCGCCGCATGTTCGGCGAGGAGAACGCGCTCTATTCTCCCGTGCTCAACCGCGAACTCTGGCAGGAACGCATTCAAGGCGTAAATCTCGCGGCGGGTCTTACGCTTAAATTCATTCCCGAGCCGGATTATCCCCTCACCCGAGACAAAGGTACGGACGCTACCGACCTCACAGACGGCAAACTCAGTACACACTTTCGTGACTATATCTGGTTTGACTCCGCCTCTGTGGGATGGAATCAAAAGCACAAACAGTGTAAGATTATCGCCGATTTCGGTTCCGTAAAAAAAATTGACCGCGCCGTCATGCGCATATGCGGCGGTAGAATCGATCCACACCACGGTTACGGCTGGTTCCCCGATCTTGCCGAAGTTTGGGTCAGCCGCGACGGAGAAACCTGGTATCGCACCTCGTCGCTTAAAAAGGTCAAAGTCAACGAACGCGCCGACGCCGACTGGAAAAATCTCTATTATCTGCCGGAAATAGAGGGCGATGAAGCACCTGCCTATGTTCACCCGTTCCAGTTCGACGTCAATGCCGAAGCCCGTTATCTCGCACTCATATTCTCAAAAAGAGAGACCCTTTTCATTGCCGACGAACTTGCGATCATCGAAGGCTCCGGCGCGCGACAAGACTTCAATTCCGCATACACCACCGTCCCGAATCCGCTGCTTTTCAATACGGATCCTATCGTGACTCCATACTATCCTGAATTCTACGTCCCGCGCGAACTCATGCTCCCGAACTGGTTCAAGCTTGAAGATCATGACAAACTCACCCAGGCGCGGATAACCTACAGTGTCAACTTTCCCGAACAGATCTCATACACCCCGGACACCGAGGGCTGGCCCGCTCTCATGCGCGAACTTGTCAAAACGGAAAAGAAAGACGGGCGCGTCATCTACAATTTCAAGTGCATGACCGACCCCCAAAGCGTATCGCGCGCCAAAACGTTCGGGCTGGGTCCGTTCTATTTCCGCGCGGAGGCGGACATCCCCGCAAAAGAAAAATATGTCGAATTCTCAACTTCCATCGACGACGGGCAGCCGACCGTCAGACGCATGAAACTCAACATCATAGACATCCCCAGAGTTCCCGGCACCAGGCATCTTCTGCTTTCGACCCCGTGGTTTCCCCAGCGCATCACGGCTTCCTGGCCGAATTTCATCGATTCCGCCAAACATATCGGAATCAACGGCTCCGGTTATCATGAAATACTCAGCGAAAAACACAAACCGTTCGTAGCCGCGCTCAGAGCCAATGGTTTCAAGATACTCGGCGTGCCTGCCACCAATGTGAAAATCATCATCGAAAAAGAAATCACAAACTCGATGAAGGGACAACAACCGAGTGCGATCAATGCCGCCGTCACCCGCGAAATCGATTCGATCAAATGCGACAACCATGCGACGGTCAAAGTGCACAATACGGTCTGTCCGGCTTATCGCGGCAAATATTACCAACTTCTCTGCGACACCGTCGAAACTCAACTGAGAAGCATTCAACCGGACATCCATCACCTCGACTATGAACTCTGGTTCGCACCCAGGGCATTTAAAACATGCACTCGCTGCGACGCGCTCCGCAAATCCGAAAACATGGACTGGCCGCGATACGCCGAATGGGCCATGGCCGATTTCTACAAAGGCATCATCGAAGCCGCGCGCAAAGCGTGTCCGACCGCCCGCGTCGGAAGCTACATGTACTGCGCGGACCGCAAACAAAACGTCGACGGCAAGGAATTTCCAATATTCGGCTTCAAATATCTTTTTCCGAAACTCCTCGACGAAGCCCACACACCTTATTACGGCCTCAACCCGGCTCAAGTCAACAGGCGGGTACGCGCCAATCTGGCCGCAATCGGCGACCCGACAAAGATCGTCGCTTATCTGACTGCCGGAATAGGCGCATATTACACCGACAACATGGGAGAAAATACCAAGTTCGAACTCGTCGAAGCCTACATGAATGGCGCCTACGGGATCGCGTACTATTCGGTCCGCAGTTTTTCCTCGCCCGTCGATTTCCTTTATGTCGCCGAAGGCATGAAGGCGGTCGCTCCCCATGACGAATTTCTCATCCGCGCGCCGCTCGATTTCGACTTAAAAGGCTCGAACCCGAATCTGACCTATACGCTCCGGAAACTCGGAGGAAAGGGTCTTGTCCTGGTCGGAAACTACGGAACCATGAAAAGCGCGAAAACATTTCTGCCGCTCGCCGGGCTTGTTTCGGCAAAGGACTGCTTCTCCGGTGCCCCGGTACCTGTCGGCGAAAGCGGACTCGAACTTGAAATACCGGGCGACAAAGCACGGTTTATCGAACTGAAATTCAAATAAAAGGAGTTTTGGCAAATGAAAATAAAGCCCTTGAAACAACGGTCCCGAAAAGCAGATTTTACCCTCATTGAACTCTTGATAGTGGTCGCGATCATCGCAATCTTAGCGGCTTTGCTACTGCCGGCGCTGAACAGCGCGCGAGAGAAAGCCAAACGGATATCGTGCGCGAACAACTTCAGACAGATAGGGTTCCAGTGGCAGGCTTACGCGGATCAGTACAATGGATGGATCGTGCCGAATTACACTGTCGCGTCGCCGTCATTTTTCTATAGATTCAGCATGTCGCTTCTTTCTGACCATTCCGGACTGTTGGGCAATGCACTCAAATGGGATTGCCGAAAACGCGGCTACAGCAAGAGCTTCACATGCCCGACTGAAAAATGGGTGATCGATTACGATAATAGCGGAGCGAATTCATATTTCTCCTTTACCCATTACGGCCCCAACTCCTGGCTGTCCGGCAGAATCAATGCTGACGGAACCACCGAGTACATGCACACCCTCGTATCTTTAATTACGCCCTCGAGTGTGATAACCTACACGGAACTTCACGCCTATGCAGGGTATTACGTTGAACAGCCGATGAATGTGGCGGTCCGGCATGAGGGCGGATGCAATTTCCTGTTTGCCGATCAGCATGTCGAATGGATGACTTCCGCAAAATTTCGCTCCCGCAAGGACAACATCAATGACGGTGTTCAGAATAAATCGCCGCATTGGTGGCTCCCCTTGTATACCGGTTTCAAACTGTTGTAGGTTCGAAAAAATTGCCATTTTCGTGGAGAATATATTGATTTTAAGCAAAATGACAGTATCATAAATGGAATTAAACAACCAGAGGATACTCAGAATGAAATCAATTATATTTGCTTTTCCGGAAGGACGCCGCAAGGCCTTGACCATGAGTTATGACGATGGAGTCGTCGAAGACCGTCAGTTGGTCGCCATTTTCAATAAGTACTGCCTCAAAGGGACTTTCCACCTGAACGGTGGTTTGCTGGACCGTGGGAACCATCTTTCCGCCGCCGAAATCGCGGAATTGTACCGTGGGCACGAAATCTCATGCCACAGTTCAACCCATCCTTTCCTGGAGAGGACGCCGGAAATCAATATATTGAACCAGATTGTCGAAGACCGGAAGATCCTGGAAAAATGCGCAACTTACCCGGTCCGCGGCATGTCGTACCCCTACGGCACCCACAGTACCAAGGTCAGGGAAATCTGTGCCGCCGCCGGAATCGTTTATTCCAGGACGACCGCCAGCACCGGCAATTTCGGACTGCCGGACAACTGGCTGCAATGGCATCCGACCTGTCATCATTCCCACGATGTCCTTGCCAAAAGCGAAGTATTCAAAGCCTCGAAATATGACTTTGCCCTGTTCTACGTCTGGGGTCACAGCTATGAATTCGACCGCAACAATAACTGGGAATTAATTGAAGACTTCTGCCAAAGCATCGCTTTCAACGACGATATCTGGTACGCCACCAATATCGAAATTTACGATTACGTGGAAGCACTGCGCCGCCTGGAATTCTCCGTCAGCGGCGACATCGTCCGCAATCCGTCCTTCATGCCGGTATGGCTGAAAGTCGAAGGCGAAATCATCAAAATCGACGGCGGCACAAACGCTTCGCTCCAGTAGAAAGTTAAAAATCCAAGGTTTAAAGTTGAAAGCAAAGAAAAGCACATAACCTCCCCGCTTTCAACTTTCAACTTTCAACTTTAATCTTTAATCTTTAAGATTGCGGAGGTCGTTGACACGCTTGACTTTTCCCATTGAACGCTCCAGCGTATTGGGAGCGACCAATTCGATGTCGAAACGCAATCCGGTCACCGAATTGATTTCGCGGTCGATGCGCTGTTTGAGTCCCTGCATTTCATTCATGCGGTCGGAGAAATCTTCCGGCCTCATTTCCACTCTCACCACCGCCCGGTCGGTATTCTTGGGACGGGTCAGTTCGATCAGATAATGCGGCGCGGCGCCGACCCTGAGCAGGGCTTCTTCGATCTGCGACGGAAAAACATTGACGCCGCGGATAATCATCATATCGTCGGTACGGCCATAAACACGTCCCATCCGCCGGGTGGTCCGTCCGCATGGACACGGACTGCTTTCGAGCGCCGCCAGGTCGCGGGTACGGTAACGGATGATCGGCATGGCTTCGCGGGTGATCGCGGTGATAACCAGCTCGCCCTGTTCGCCTTCCGGCATTTCTTCGCCGGTTTCCGGGTTGATGCACTCGACGATGAAATGGTCTTCCTGGATATGCATCCCGGTATGATAAATACAGTCACCGCTGACCCCGGGCCCGATCACTTCGCTCAGGCCGTAATTGTTGTATGCTTTGATCCCCATCGCTTCTTCGATGGCGAACCGCATGCTCTCTGTCCAGGTTTCCCCGCCGAAGAAAGCCATTTTCAAGTTCAGGGTTCCGGGTTTGATACCGGCTTCCGCCAGCGCGTCGGCCAGGTTCAGCGCATAACTCGGGGTACAGATCAGTGCGTCCGGAGCGGCATCCTGCAGCATCAACAACTGCCGGGCGGTATTGCCGGAGGAAACCGGAATCACCGCAGCGCCGACTTTTTCGATACCGTAATGCAAACCGAAACCGCCGGTAAAGAGCCCGTAACCAAACGATACCTGGGCAATATGCTCGCGGCGCAATCCGCCGGCTACCAGGAAACGGGCGCAGAGATTGGCCCAGGTTTCCAGGTCGTTGGCGGTATAGCCGCAGAAAGTCGGCTTGCCGGTAGTTCCGCTGGAGGCATGAATACGAAGCAAGTCGGATTTGGGAACGGCAAGCATCCCGAAGGGATAATTACGACGCAAGTCGTCCTTGACCGTAAAAGGAAGTCTTTTCAGGTCATCCAGTGACTTGATCGAGTCCGGCGTGATTCCCATTTCCGCGAATTTCTCGCGATACAACGGAACGTTGAGGGCTCGCTGAACACACTGTTTTAACCGTTGCACTTGCAGTGCGCGGATTTCCGTCTGCGGCATTGTTTCCACCGCTTCCCAAATCTTGATCTCTGACATCTTATTACCTGATTCTTATTTAAATAAATCCATTTCCTTGATCGTATCGATTTTCTCTGCTTCGAGCGCGGCAATCGCCTTGTCGTGATCCGCGAAACGGAAAACCATAATCGCCTTGTCGCCGGTGCCGAAGGTAAACGCATACATATATTCGACATTTACGCCGTGTTTGTCCAGGGCCTCAAGGATATCGGCCAGGCCGCCGGGGCGGTCATCCACCGTCAGGGCGATCACGTCGGTGACTTTGACTACAAAACCGGCGGCGCTGAGCACCTCGCGAGCGGCTTCCCATTCCTTGACCAGCAGCCGCAGGATACCGAATTGCTCGGTGTCGGCCAGCGACAACGTACGGATGCTGATGTTGGCCTTTTTCAAGGTCTGGCAGATGGCGTTGATGGCGCCGGATTTGTTTTCCAGAAAAAGCGACAGTTGGTGGATTTTTGTACTCATGGCAACTTCTCCTCTCAATTTAAAGATTCATAGCCGAGCTTAAATGCGGCAATATTCATTTCATGGAGCTTTTCCGGCAGCGATTTTTTGACCGTTTCCAGCCACAATTCTTCCGGGAAATCCAGTTTCGAGCTCAAAGCCCCCAGCAAAGCCACGTTCAATGATTTGGGATTGGCAAGCTGTTTGACGTCGATCATGGACGGCGCGATCAGGCATCCGCCTTTTTTCAATTTGCCCTCGTTGACCGATACCTGGGTCTCGTCCAGCACCACCAGGATATCGGCTTCGCCGTCCGGTACCATCGGGCTGGCGACCTTTTTGCCATAACGGACGTCGCTGGCCACAGAACCGCCGCGCTGGCTCATCCCGTGCACTTCACTTTTCTTCACATCCAGTCCGGCCGCGAAAGCGACTTCCGCCAGGATATCCGACGCTTTCAACACGCCCTGCCCGCCGAGTCCGGCAAATACTACATTCATTACTCTATCATTCATAAAAACCTCGCTCAGCTTTGCTTGTTCTCATACTGTTTGATCTTGACCTGCGCCAGGATACAGGGGCGGCGCGCTATAATTACCGATATATCGTTGGAGGCCAGGCGTTCCTTGACCAGCGCCGTAAATCCTTCCGGATCGGCGGTCGGATCGATGATGTCGACATGATCGACGCCCATCGCCTTGACCACGTCCTCGAGCACCACCCGCGGCGCCGGAGAGTGATCCAGCGAACGGCCGGTCCCGGCGTGTTCCTGCAGCCCGGTCATGGCCGTGGTGTAGTTATCCAATATCAGCACCAGATGACCGCTCGCCGGACGGTTGTAAACCATATCCGCGATCCCGGTCAAACCGCTGTGCATAAACGTACTGTCACCGATCACGCTGACCACGCGGCGGGCTTCGATTTCCGGCAATACATGACGCATTCCCAACCCTACGCCGATGCTGGCGCCCATGCAAACGCAGGTGTCGATAGCCGAAAACGGCGGCATCACCCCAAGGGTATAACAACCGATGTCACCGGTCACGATGCACCCCAAATCGCGCAAAGTTTCAAACGCTTTGCGATGAGGGCAACCGGGGCAGAGCTGCGGCGGCTTGCCGGCGGGCGGCTCGGCTTCCGGAGAAACATCCCCGGCCAGAATGCGCCGTACCCGATTTACGTTCAACTCGCCGAACCGGTACATTTCCGGACGGCCTTCGACCTTCAAACCGGCGGCCAGCAACTGATTGACCAGCCACGGATCGCCTTCTTCAATCACCACGCAACGATCGACACTCTTTACAAACTCAGTAATCCTAGCCATCGGCAGCGGATAAGTCATTTTCAACTGGAGAACCGAAGCTTCCGGCGCGGCATCCAGACTGTGCTGGACCGAGATACCCGAAGCAATAATTCCTAACTTGTCGCCGTGACGGAACTCCTTCACCAGATCGGATTTATCATTGAATACCGCCAACTCAGCCAGCTTGCGGCGCAGTTCGCGGTGAGCCGGGCGGGCAAACGCCGGAACCATGACTTTGCGGCGAACATCGCGCTCAAAATGCGGATTCGATACCGGCTTCAACTCCGGATTACGCTCCATGATGCACTTGGAATGGCATACCCGGGTGGTAATGCGGAACAGCACCGGAACTTTCCACTGTTCGGAAATCTCAAAAGCCCGGACCATCAAGTCATAGGCTTCCTGTGAATCGGCGGGCTCGAACATCGGCAAACCGGCCGCCACCGCATAGTTGCGGTTGTCCTGTTCATTCTGACTGGAAGCCATGCCCGGATCATCGGCAGTCAAAATCACCAGACCGCCGTCGGTTCCGGTATATGCCACCGTGAACAGCGGGTCGGCCGCCACATTCAAGCCGACGTGTTTCATGGTGACCAGGGTGCGGACGTTGGCGAAAGCGGAACCGATTCCGACTTCCAGCGCAACTTTTTCATTCGGAGCCCATTGGGCATGGCCGCCCAGGACCGAGAAATGCTCGAGTATTTCGGTCGACGGAGTGCCGGGATATCCTACTCCCATACCAACGCCGCAGTCGAGGCAAGCCAGGGCGATTGCTTCGTCTCCACTTAAAAATAATTTTTCCTGCATCATATAATATCCTTAATATTTAAATTCTTTAACTTTGATATCTTTGAAACATTTGGCGATATGCTTGCGCGGCAATTTCTTGCTGCAGTAAGTCACCACCACCAGCAGAATTGCCGAGGCCGGCAACGCTACCACCAGCGGGTCGATAAACGGCACCGGATAAGTACTGAAAAGCTCAGCTTTGCCGAACAGCATCTTGCAGATTCCCAGCTTGGCCGACTCGGCGCGATGAACGAACAGCATCCAGAACATGCTGACGCAAAAACCGCCGACCATACTCCACCAGACCGCATTGCGCGTAACCCGCGGCCAATACAAAGCACCCACGTAAGCCGGCAGAAACGCCGCCGCGCAGATACCGAAAAACAGCGCCGTCCCCCTGGCAATCACCCCGTCCGGCAGGATGTATGCCAACACCATACTGGCAAACAACCCGACCACAATCCCGGCTTTGGTCAGGAAAGTGCTGTCACGATTGTTGCCGAACAGCGTTCCGAAAAAGTCATGACCGATCGCCGACCCCATTGTATGCAACAGCGCGCTGAGCGTAGTCATGGCCGCGCTAAGCAGCGTCATGGCAAACAGATACATCATCCAGCGCGGCAGCGCCAAATTCAGGAACACCGGAATAATCTGATCCGGATTACCATGCCCGGTAATTGTCCCCGGCTCCAGGACCGGAAACGGCTCGCCCGCGATTCTAGCCTGAACCGCCTTGCCCACAAACTCCTGATTTTGAACAAAATCAATCGAAATCACCCCGAATTTTTCATAGAACCAGGCATTGGACAGCGCTCCGCACATATAGGCCGAACCGGCCGTGGCGATAATGAAAATCGAACCAACCAGAATCGCCCGGTTGAGCTCGCGTCCGCTCTTGACCGTCATAAAACGCACCGCCAGCTGTGGCTGTGCCAGCACCCCGATCCCGACCCCGAGAATCAGACTGGAACCGAGCATCCACCAAACTTCGGAATTGACCCGGGGCATCGAAGTCCACCCCTGTAACCCCTTCGCAGCAAAGTCCGCCGGAATCAGATGAACCATTTCCGTAAGCTTTTCATGGGCCGGAAAAATCCCTCCGAGCTCCCAATAAGTCAGTCCCAGCAGCGACACCATACCGCAAATCATAATCAACCCCATGATCGCGTCGACGTACATCACGCCCTTTAAGCCGCCCACCAGAACGTAGAAAACAATCACGATCCCAAACCCGAGCACCGCCATGTTGTAGTCGATCTGGAGCAATTGCTCCAGGAAACGCGCTCCCCCGATCAGCACCACCGCGCAGTATAACGGCATGAAAAAGAACATGATGCCGCTGGAAAATATTTTCAGCCACTTGGAGTCATAACGCCGCCCGATAAATTCCGGAAAGGTTTTGGCGCCGAGGTTGTGCCCGATCTTTCGGGTACGCTTGCCGAAATAAATAAACGCAATGATAATTCCGAAAAAGATATTCATGAACGGCAGCCACATCAAACCCAGCCCGTAACAGCCGGCCATACCACCGAACCCGACAATCGCCGACGTACTGATGAACGCCGCCCCATACGACATCGCCATGATGAAAGGATGGGCCTGCCGTCCGGCCACCAGAAAATCCTCCTGACTGCGGGTTTTCATATAGCCGCGCAATCCCAGGTAAATAACCATGGCCAGGTACACCCCGATGATACTGAAAAGAATTACTTTATCCAACATGGCTTATTTCTTCCCCTCTTCCTGACGCTGGTCGTTGTCGCGGTTCCACTTGATCCCCCCATAGATTATACCTACCACTACCGCGATAAGATTGGCCCAGAGGGCCGCCGCGGTAATCCAGTCCGCCATACCGAGTTTTAGCCACATATGCCTTCATGTCCTTATTTTTACCGAAAATAACTAATATAATCCTTTCAGCCCAAAAAACAAGCAAGAAATATTTTTCATTCCGATATTCCTTCGGTATTAAAAATTATGGCCTATAAAAAGCTTATAATTTTCAACAACACCATCAGCCAAGCGGCCAGGACCACGAAGGCGAAATACTTGCGGAGAGAACCGGCTTCCAGTTTGCGGTTCAGCCTGCTGCCCAGTTTTGCTCCGGCGAATGCTCCGGCAACCAGAGCCGCCGCCAATGGATAGTTGATGTTATGATCGAAGGCGTGAAAAAGAGTACTGAATACCCCGGAGACAAAAATCAGCATGGTACTGGTCAACGTGGCGGCTTTGGTCTCCTGTCCTACCAGATAATACAGCGCGGGCATCATAACGACACCGCCGCCAATGCCAAGTAAACCGCTTAAAAATCCCATCGCCACTCCAAGAGAGATCAGAACCGGAATACTGAATTCGCTTCCTGAAATGGTACGGAATTTGAACATGGGCGGAATCCGCCAACGGCGTAGCAGTCCGGTACGTTCGCTTTCGCGGCGTTTCAAAACAAAGCTGTCGATCAACATCCAGGCGGCAATCCCCAACAGAAACACCGCGAAAATCCCAAGCAGAATCAAGTTGACCGGATCGACCACCCGCCCGGCAATTTCCCATGGGGGAATCCCTTTGAGCTGCTGTACAATCCAGGCGCCCGGATAACTGCCGAACGGAATTCCCAAACCGACAAACAATGCAACCCTAACACCAAGCATACGTTTATCCAATTGATGTCCAAGTGTAAATGCCGAGGCTCCCAACACCTGGCATGCACTGGTCCCTACTGCGAAATTCATCTCGATCCCGAGGAAAATATTCAAGGCAGGCGTGACGATAAACCCGCCCCCTGCCCCAAACAGCCCGGTCAGAGTGCCGACCACCGCTCCCAATATCACACCGCCCGTCAGCAACGACCAGTTAGCCAAGAGATAATCGATCATTTGAAACGCTCCAAAGTGTATTCGTAAAATTTCCGGTAACCGGAACACAGTAAACTATAGTTGCCGCGCCGGTTTTTAGGGCAGTCTCCGGCACAGAAGCGAAGGTACGGACAAAGGCGGCATTCCGGATTGAGATGGCTTTTCATTTTGGCAAATGCCCGAGCCCGCGGCGTTTCCAGAAATTTCTCCAGTGGTTTTTCGCCGATTCTACCCAGCCGGTGCTCAGAGTCCACATAAAAATCGCAGGGGTAAACACTGCCGTCGTGTTCGACCACCAGATATTGACCGCATTCACGGAACATGGAACACATGCCCGGATTGCCGGTTGCAATTTTATTCAGCACCGCATCAAAGAAGCGGATCGAAACGCGCCCGGCATCATGTTCATACCATTCATCAAAGATCGTGCAGAGGAAATCCCCCCACTCTTCGCCGCTCAGCGCAAAATGCGAATCGACGCATTCGATAAATTGAAGATAATTCGCTCCGAGGTCATCGCGCAAATAGCGGTAAATTTTCAACGGCTCTTTAACGTTAAAAGAATTGACCAGCGTCAGGACATTGAACTCCACCTGATGGCGGCGGAGGGCTTCGATACCACGCATAACCGCCGCATGACTGCCGCAACGGTATGGATTGTGCAATTCCGGCGGCCCGTCGACGCTGACCCCAACCAGAAAGCGGTACTCAGCCAGAAATTTGGCCCAATCGTCATCCAACAGTGTACCGTTGGTCTGCAATCCGTTGGCAATACGCTGTCCGGAGTGTCCGTATTTCTGCATGAGCCGGACGGCACGACGGAAAAAATCCAGCCCCATGACGGTCGGTTCGCCGCCCTGCCAGCCGAAACTGCAGTTCTGACGACCGCCACCCAGATAATCGGCGATCATGTGTTCCAGCATTTCATCGCTCATCCGGTGCGGGCCGCGACCGAAATACTGTTCTTTTTTCAGGTAAAAACAGTATTCACAACGCAGATTGCAGTCAAATGACGCCGGTTTTATAAGCAATGAAAAGTCTTTATTCGCCATGATGTTTGAAACCGGACCGGTGAGCGCGTTTGTGAGCCGGGGTATTGGCTTTCAGAGAAAAATATGGATCGTTGCATTTTTTCGCATGCTCACGCAGAATGTCACGACACTCGGCCAACTTGCCCTGATACTCCCGATGAGTGGACAGATTGCGGCATTCGCCGGGATCGTTGTCCATGTCGAACAATTCCTCGCTGTCGCCTTCAGTATAATGAATGTATTTGAAACCCTGAATACGGATCATCCGGACTGGCGATTCGGAATCGTATTCGCTGAGCCATTCAGCCACCACATAGCGGGGCCCCGTGCCCGAGAGTACCGAATAACCGCGCAGATTTTCCGGCGGGGTTATCTGCGCGATTTCACACAAAGTCGGAAAAATGTCCAGGTTGGATACCAAACGCTCGCGATTCACACCCCGAAGTGCTCCGGAGCGTGGATCGTAAACCGCAAACGGAATATTGACGATATTGTCGTACATTGAAATATGTTTGGTCACCATGCCGAACGCAGTCAGGGCGTCGCCGTGATCGGCAGTAAATACTATAACGGTATTCCCGGCTTTGCCGCTTTTTTCCAGAGCATTCAAAATCTGGCCGATCTGAGTGTCAACCATATTCAGGTAACGCTTGTACGCATAAAGATAATGACGGTAATGCAACTCCGTCCAATGCGCCGCCTGGGCCTGTCGCGGACTGTTGCAGCAATTGTATTGCAACGGCAGCGGACGACTCACGAAGTCTGGACAATGAAAATTCGATGGCAACGGCGGCAGCAACGATTCATCCGGCATGGGCCAGGATTCGTTCTCTCCGGTGAACTGGCAGATATTGTGCGGATTGTTCAGGTCGGCCACCATCAGGAACGGCGCGGCGTCTGCCATTTCGTGCTTCAAAAAAACAATTGCTTTTTCCGTGGTATCGACATCCTCGAAGCTGTCGTAGTTTACCGGAAGGTCACATTCGAACGGCTTTTTGACCGGCGGACTGACCAGCTTGAAGCCTCGCAGGGCACCGCCGTCGTGCATTTTCCCGAAGTGAACCGTGCGGTATCCGGCCTCTGAAAAGACTTCACCCAGCGTCGGCATCGGCAGCGTGAATTCCCGGTGGTCCTCCTCGATATTGTCGGCTACGCCGGTTTCATGCGGATAGCGCCCGGTCCAGATGGAAGCGCGGGCGGGCATACAGAGCGGACACACGGTGTTGGCCTGGGTGAAACTGACCCCGCGTTTGATGATGCCGTCAATGTTGGGCGCATCGGCAAAACCGGGAACCAGGGCTTTGGCGGAAAGCTGGTCACACATGATCAATAATATATTCGGCCGGGACTGCATTTTGCTCTCCTGGTTCAAGTAAGTTCAGATACGGTGTTGCCGTAATGAAAATCGGTATCGCAGCAGATGACCGCGGCCTCCGTAAATGCCTGGCTGTTGCGCAGTACTTTGATAGCCATTTGCGCCATGCGTTCATAGTTGGCCTGGGCTCCGCACAGCAAATGACCGTCGGCGGTCGGAGTCAGGATATCGTCAAACGCCGCCAGAGAAATATCTTCGGGGACCCGCAGTTTCTTTTTCTTCAATTCTTCAATCAGATTTTTCGCCAGACTCCCGCTGGAACAGAGATAGGCACCGACCTGTTCATCTTTATAAAGCCTGGCAACCTGATTGGCAATCTGCGGCAGGCTCAACTGATCTTCGGTATGAACATTGATGGCCCACTCGGAAGAAAAACTGTTTTTCAACATATAGGCCGCCTGCATGGAACCGGCATAACGCGAAAAAGCAAACTGATAGCTGTTCTGCACCGTCAGGAAGCCGATACGCCGATGCCCCTTCTCATACAGACACCGGTACATCTGAGCGAAAGCCACTTCCTGCTGCGGTTCGATTACCCTGATTTTCACGTCCTCATAACGGTGATTCAGCGAAACACAATTAAAATTATCACAGAAAAGATTGATCATCTCGGCAGGATAGCGGAGCAGCAGAGTTGCCCCGATGACATTATTACTGAATTCGGCGACAATATTCCGGGCCGATTCCATATTGTCGACTTCCTTGACGATCAACTTGACCCCGTTATTGGCCGCGGCCTGAATAAACCCTTGAATCATTTCCAGCAGCAGCGAATAATATTTGCCGTCGACGGTCGGCGCGTGGTGCACCAGTGCCAACATGCGGTTGCCGACAGGATCTTCTTCCTGGCGCTGCTTCTTCGTGTTGTACCGGCGCGGCTCATAGCCATTGTCCATTGCCAGCTTTTTTACTTTCAACTTGGTCGCCAGCGGCAAAGAATTATCATTATTCAGAGCCCGGGAAACGGTGGATTGAGATATTTTCAGTTTTTGTGCGATTGCTTTTTGTGACAGCATGACGGTCTGAATCTCCATGTAAATCATATTTCGTAAAATAGTATAACGCATGACGGCGATTAAGTCAATAGCGAAATTCATGAATTATGCATAATTTTAAAATAAAATACGAATATCTCAAATATGCATAATTATGCGCAATTTTATTCTCTTTTCGACATCACAGGGTATTGCAAATAAGACGCGCTTGCCATATAATATTAGCATGACAAGTACACCTAATTTTGACAAGGGAGTCGAAAAATGAATAAAACAAAAATCCGGAACCGTTTCACCCTCATTGAACTCCTGGTAGTGATTGGAATCATCGCCATTCTCGCCGCCATGCTCTTGCCGGCTTTGAGTAAATCCCGTGCCAAGGGGCGCCAGGCTTCATGCACGGCAAACCTCAAACAGACCGGGCTCGCGGTAAGCCTGTACCAACAGGACTACGAAGATTATTTTCCGCCGTACAAAACCAATGATTCCAGTACGAACTTTTTCTGGGCGGGACAATTGGCCTACGGTAAATACACGGGCGGAGTCAAAGACGGTTTCAAAATTTTCCTGTGCCCCGCCAAGAAAAATCAGAAGACCACCGATATTCTGGAAACCCTGGACGCCTCCAACCGGGCGGCGCTGAATTGGATCGATTATGGCGCGAATTACCGTCATATTTACAGCAACCGCTATTCGGGCGGCACCTCGGCGCATGGCGGTACCCCGTGGGGGCCCCAGGCAAAAATCATGGAAATCCGGAATCCCTCCAACAAGGTGTCCGTTGCCGACTCTTACAAAAGCGACGAACCGGAAACCGGGTTGTCCACTCTGGAATGGCAAAGCGTCAACGGCGGCTTGCTGTCGAACCGCCACGATGCCGGAACCAATGTACTTTGGGTCGACAATCATGTTTCCCATGTGAAATCCAGGCAGCAATGGGAAGAAGCCCCCGGTCATGGACGTTATGCGGCCGCATCGATTTATGATCCTTATGTGATAGAGCCTTTCAACAGCGTCAAGGCCTGGTCCAGGAAGGATTGATAAGCAAATATGAAAATCCATTCGAAGTTTCCGCTTTACACCAGATTTTCACCGGAAGTCCCGATTTACTGCCTGACTCCGGATACGGGACGCTGTATACATCGTTTTTTTGATACCTCTCCGGTCAGCCCAGGCGGACGCTATCTGGCGGTTTTCCGGATGCCCTTCGAAGACCATCCGCCGGCCCCCGGCGACAACGGCGAAATCGTGGTCGTCGATATTGAAGAAGGCAAAGAATATGTCGTCACCACCACCGCTGGTTGGGAGTGTCAAATGGGGGCGAACATCAACTGGGGAAGTGATGACGATACGCTGATTTTCAATGACGTAGACACCTCGAACTGGCAGGTCCACGGCGTCAAACTGAACTGGAAAACCGGGCAGCGCAAGACTTTTGCCAAAGGGGTGTATCATGTTTCCCATGATGGGCGCTACGCCGTTTGCGGCAACCTGATAACCGCACGCCGCACCCAACCCGGCTATGGCGTGGTCATCCCCGATGAACGGGTCCCCCGTTTTGCCGGTCTGAACGCGGAAGACGGCGTCTGGATTACCGATTTAAGTACCCTTGAAACCCGGCTGTTAATCTCCATTCGCGAAGCCGTCGAACGTACCGCTCCGACTGATACGCTACCGATGTACGATGAATACGAAAATTATGTTTTTCACACCAAATGGAACCCCCAAGGCAACCGCATCATGTTTTCTCTGCGCCGCTATCCGAAAGGGCAAGGACGGTTTGACCTGCTGCAATACGACGTTTTCACCATCACGCCGGACGGCAAAGAACTTTACAACGCCATCAATGCGGAGGTCTGGAAAAACGTCGGACATCACACCAACTGGTTCCCGGACGGCAAGCACCTTTCGATGAATCTGGCGATTGATGGCGGCCGCCAGGTGAAGTTCTGCCAGGTCAATTATGATGGCACCGGCTTGCGGAAAATGTTCGATTCTCCGGTGGGTTCGGGTCATCCGACTATCCATGCATCCGGTAAATTTCTGGTCACTGACGCCTATATTTTCGAACCGTTTTCGTTTGACGACGGTACTTCGAGGTTGCGCCTCATCGACCTTGAAACTCGGCAAGAAACCATGCTGGCCCGGATTGGAATTGACCCTTCTAGCGAAATCCGGAAAAAATACGTTGACCTCCGCCTGGACCCGCATCCCGCCTGGGATTACAGCAACCGCTATCTGGTTTTTAACGCGATTGAAAACGGCACCCGCCGGGTTTATATCGCCGACATGTTGAAATTTATTAATGGAAAATGGAAAATGGAAAATTGAGAAGATATTTACAGTCATCATATAACTTTTCCAAGCATCTGTCGAGTAGAAAACGTCAGGGAGGGGCGGCCTGCGGAGAGGCAGCCCCAGCCAGATATCACATTGCCGGATATTATAAGGCCGAAGGGATTTTTCCCTCCCTTCATTTTCCATTTTCAATTTTCAATTTTCAATTTTCAATTCTAAAAAAGCTGGAGTGAAAGCCGCTATGAAAGAGCCTGCCCAAATATTATCCGACCACCAACCGCCGTTTGTTCCACCGCCACACCATCCGCGGCTCCTGATCAATGCCGCGGAGCTGGAAAATGTCCGCCGGAACCTGAACACCGGCATCAACTCCACGGTATGGCAAGAGGTACGCCGGACGGCGGCAACTCCGCTCCGGCTCTCATCCGGCTCCGCTTATAACTCTGAAACTACCGGTATTCTCGGCCAAAAAGCGTTTTACTATCTGATTACCGGCGAACCTGCTGTCGGACGCGAAGCCATCGAGCAAATGCTGATCTTCCTTGAAGGCCTGTATTTTGAAAACAAACAGGATCAAACCCGCCCGATCGGCGAGGTTATTTATACGGCGTCGTTGATTTATGACTGGTGTTACAGTCTGCTGACCGGCGGCGAGCGGAACCTGATGCATCGGAAAATGCTTGAACTGGCCGCAACCATGGAAATCGGCTGGCCTCCATTCGAAGAATCGGTCGTCCTCGGCCATGGTAACGAAGCGCAAATCAGCCGCGACCTGCTGGCAATGGCGATTGCCGTGTACGACGAAGATCCCAAGCCGTATCAATACGTCAGCTATCTGATGCTTGAACTTTTTGAACCGTCGAAACGTTTTCTCTATCGCGGCGGGCGCCATGATCAGGGCAGCGACTACGGAGCTTACCGCCATATGTGGGACCTGTTCGCCGCCATTCAGTTCCGGCGCACTTTCGGGTATGAAATTCTGCCGCCGGAAACAGCGCAGATACCTTATCACTGGTTTTACATCCGACTCCCCGACAACCGCTACATGGTCGAGGGTGATACCAACTGGAGTTGGGCCGGAAACTATCTCGGCAATCCGCGGCTGCTGTTGTCCGCGATTTTCCTGTGGGGCGACGCCGAATTGAAAGCCGAATTCAAGCGATACAACCCGGCCATGGATTTCCCGGAAGACCCGGTGTTTTTCCTACTGATCAACGATCCCGCGCTACAGCCGGAAGACCGTCGCGCCGATTTACCGCTTTGCAAAATTTACCGTGATCCCCTGCCCGGCATGGCGATTCGTACCGGCTGGAACTTCAGCCGCCTTTCCGACGACGTGGTCATCACATTGAACGGGGCGGATTATCATTATCGCAATCACCAGCACCTCGATATGGGGGCATTTCAGATTTATTATCGCGGCAACCTGGCGACAGACCTGGGCCAGTATGGAAAATACGGCAGCGAATTCGACTGGAATTTCAGCAAAAGCACAGTATCGCACTCCGCCATGCGTTTTCGTGATCCCGAACAGAAAAATTACCGCATGAATTCCAAATTCACTGCCAACACCGGAACTCAGGAAATTCACGATTGGTGGCCCGCCACCAGCTTGGAAGAGCAAACCGCCGGCGATAAATACCGCAACGGCCAGACTTTGAATTCCTTCTGTGGCCCGGTGGCGGCGGACCCACTGTATGCCGTGCTCGAGAGCGATCTCGCCATTCTTTATCCGGAACGGGTGAAAAGTTATACCCGCAGCTTCGTTTACCTCAATCTCGGCTTGCCCGGAACCCCGGCGGCATTGATCGTGCTGGACCGTTTCGAAAAGTCCGCCGAGCGGATCGAGCCGATTTTTCAGGTGGCTTCACTGACCGCGCCGCTGACGAATGGCGACAATCTGGAAATAGCGGTTTCACCGTACTGCCAAACCGGCAAGCTTGCCGTGCAAACCTTGCTGCCTTCACAGGCGGAAAAGAAAATTCTGACCGGCCAAGATGTTCATACTCTGGACGGCACCTATTTTGCCCCGCCATTTCCGACAGTCCCGGAGGCAAACGGTTGCCGCACGGAAATCACCGGCGACGGCAATACGTTTCTCCATCTCCTGCAAGTACAGGATGGCGATGCCGCGCCGCTGCCGGTCGAGCATACTGAGTACGGAAACCGGATATCGCTCACAATCGCCGATCGTTTGATAAATTTCGGAAACGCCTCGGCGCCGGAATCGCAATCGGTAAAATTCAAAGTCACCAAATCGACCACACAAGTTTTGCTGCTGAATCTGGACCCCGGCCTCTGGGAGCTTGACGGTATAGGCAAATGCGAAACTACCGACTGTTTTTTCGCCGTGCTTGAACCCGGCGAATATCAATTTCGCCGCGTCGAACATTCGAAGCTGAAAGACCTTCCCGCTCCGGCACCCCGCCCTGCCCCCAAAGCCCCGGCTCCGTCCAATTTGGTATTCATCGACGGCCAACTGCATCCCGATTTAAAACTCACCGGTAACGCAATGTTACCGCTGGCGACCATGCTGAAAGAGTTCCAGCCGCGCGTAACCCTGCCGCAGTCGCGGGAAGCAATTCCGGCGGTCTTGGCGGCGGGAATTTTCGGCATGTCGCTCAACTATGATCCAAGCTCGAATTCGGCATTTCTCGACACCATCGAAGCCCCCGGCAATATTCTGCTGGTGGAAGCCGAAGAAGACGCTAAAATCTTCTGGGAGATGGTAAGCACACATAAAAAAGAATGGAGTGCATTCGGGCGCAATATCCCGTTGAAAGTTCAGTTCCTCCATGCCCAAAAATTACAGGCCATGGCAATCCGCTGGCCGCGCGGCAAAGGACGTCAATACTCGTTGAAAGTTGAACTTTCGGCGGACGGGATTGATTTCAACCCGGTGTTTGACGGCTGGACCAAGGGCGGAACCGACGATTTCGAAAGGTTCGAATTCCCACCCCAGCAAGTTCAGACGATCCGCTTCTGCTTCCGCGGCAACCACGTCGGCCCATGGAATCACATCACCGGAATCAAGTTCGAAGAATAATTCTCTTAAAAAAAGCAATCAGCCCCCGATCAAACACCGGGGACTGATTGCTTTTTAAGAGGGGGAAATCAGTGTGCCAGACGCGGCGGAGTATCGGTGGAGAGTTCCTGCCATGCATGGCCGTCGATCTGTTCTTTCACCAGCGTGCCCGATGCCTTGACCTGTACCGATTCATCTTTGCCGTTGACAACCAGCGAAGCCGGTTTATCGGTATCGAGCTCGGCGGCGACGGTATATTGCCCGAAACGGTATTCATTGCCGTTCTTCGCCACGGACATAAGCCCATTTTCCGAGTCCGCGCATTGAATCACCGCGAAGAAACGCATTTTATTGCTTTTGGCGGTACTTTTCCAGGAAATATGATATTGGTTGGTGGCATTCCGGTAGCGCGGATTGGCCGTTCGCGGGTCGACTTCGAATTGATCCGTAATCGTCATATCCAGATTCTGCGAACCGAATACCTGAGCCCTTGAGGCGGATCCCGGCAAACGGTATTCGAGGGTATTTGAACCGCTTTTCTCCGATTTTTTATAAGTATGCATCAGAAAAGTCCAGTCGTGTTCAATTTCGGATTCCAGTTCGTCGTAAATCAATACCGTGTTCGGGCGCAAAAACACCAGATGACGGTCGAATTTTTTCAGTTTCGCATCGCCGAAAAGCCGGTTCTGTTCTGCCTCGGAGAGCGCTTTCCGGACATTTTTCAACCACATGGGATTGGTTACTTCGACATAGGCATTTGAGGCGTCGCCGCAGACATAGGAAATATTCCGCCCGTGTGCAAAGCGCTTGAGCCAGCCATAGCCCTCCGGACCATATGATTGTCCCTTGCCGTCGATCAGAATGGTGTTATGCGCCTGAGTGTGACGGTAACAGATCAGACCATGTTGGTCGTCAAATTTGGTGTAGTAACCCGATGAATAGAAAATCCGCTCGCCCTTGTAGGCGATGTTGAACGCATTCTGATTGGCGTGCATATGTCCGTGATTTCCGAATGGGCTGCTGCGGAAGTAAACTGCCATGTCGTTTCCGGGATTCATCAGGTCGGTATGCATGGCGGTCACGCCGACTTCACGAAATTGACGGGCCTGCGGTAAAGATGCCGCGACTTCCGGCCTGACCTCGAACTTCTGCGGACCGCCCAGCGAAAGCTCCAGCATGGGCATGATATCAGCGGTCAGCGAACAATAGAGCTTTGCCAACGGATTGCCGGTGGCGGCGGCGATATACTGGGAAAATTTCTTGCCGAAATTCCAACCGATCCCATTATTTTTCAACCCTTCATACGCCCGGTCGTGCATGTTGCCGAAACCGTCCATCGGAGCGCGCGGCATGGCACAATAAAGAAAGTACGCCGGCAGATTCCGGTACCAGGACATTTCAAAAACATTGACTTTGCCGACGGAATAAATATAATAAGCCATATCTCCCAAAGTGGGAAAATTGACCGTAAAATAAGCCAGCCCATTGGCCCAGCCGCCGTCATTACCGCCCGCCACCGGCGCTCGCGTCAGGAAAATTCCGTAGGCATACTCCAGGTATTTGATGTTCTCCGGACGGTCGGCCACCGTAGCCAGCGCCGCGATGAAAAATCCCGACACCTGAACCTGCCAGAAATGGTTTTCCAGAAACAACGATTCCTTGTCGCCGGGCCACCAGCTGTATTGCTTTTCCAGATACTCGTGAATTGCATCAAGCATCCGCGATTTGAGCTCGGGATTAAGACACTGGTAAAATGTATCGTAGGCCAGGGCAAAATAACGGACACGGTCGGGCCATTCCATATTATCGGTTCTCGGGGCGGCCAAATGCTGCTCGATCCGCTTTTCGACCGCGTGATAATACTTGATGTCGCCGGTTACCAGATAGGCTTCACCGAGCTCGGGAATTGCCCGTGCCTGGGGCGTATAACTCCTCAGGTAAGCACTCAGGCCGATTTTGTCGCACTCCCCGCGAAGAGCCGTCAGGTCGAGGATCGGCAGCGCCGCGGCTTTGTCACCTTTGCGGATGATTTCCGCGGCCAGATGCGGATATTTCTTAGCAGTTTCAATGATTTTGGCATGAGGCTGACCGAATGACAGCATATACGGGCGCTCCTTCGGCAGATTTTTCACCAGTGTTTCGACCGCCGGAGTCACAAACACCGGCGTATCATCGGTAATCTCGAAGGTATAAACCGGGCTGACCGTCGCTTGATTTTGAACGATCGTCGTATAACGCCAATACCATTTCCCGTTTTTCAGCTTCTGGTGCGGGTTGAAAAAACAATAACGAATCTCCTGTGATTCGATCCGGTCGGACGAAAAATCCGGAGATGTTGAAAGCTCGACCTTGAATACCGCCGTTTTGTCGTCAACGCGCGGCCACTGCAGATTGGGAGGATTGAGCATAGCCGCCGTTTTATCGTTCGGAAACACCGTATTGCGGATTGCCGGATAAAGCGATTTACCGGCAGACAGATTCCAGACACAACAGATCAACAGACTGAAGATGATGATTCGGATTTTTCTCATATGAATTTGCCTTTGCCAAATATTTTAGATTCTATCAGCCAATAACGGCTGCAGTACTAATATTATATGGCAAAGGCGTCTTATTTGCAATACTCTCCAAAGTGGAAAAAACAACAAAGTTATGCATGATTACGCATATCAAGAATATTCACATTCACTTAATTTTATGCATGACTCAATTTTTCCGGCATATACTCCTTCAGCAGTTCCAGAGCAGCGATGACGTTCAGACACCATTGGCTGGTGAAATTCGTCGTGATGAAGGGTGCTTCTTCCAACTCGCTGCAATTGAAGTAAGGGGCAACGGTGGATTTATCAAAAATGCTCTTGCCGTTTTCGAGGCGGGGAGCTTCCTGTAGCACTTTCCATACCTTGTACGCCAGCGCCGAATCGCGCCGGTAATAGGCGGCATAGGCGCTCAAGGTACAGGCCATGTAGGGAAAGAGAAAATCCCGGTCACTCCGAAAACCGCCGGTGGCTGTCAGCTTATCTTCGTTTGGAAGCTGGTAAAACGTGCCGTATTCCGCGAGCATGGCACGGAACTCCGAATCGTCCAGCAAATCGGCAAGTTCAATCCACACTTGGGGGCCGCCCATGCAAAGCGAAAGGTGATAGCTTTCGTTCGGCATATCGCCGATATAACGCATTTCGCCGGTATCCGGATCGTAGGAGTAGGTCAGACCGGAGAGCATTTTCAGCGGCGCTTTTTTCAGGCCGTCAATCCCCTGCACGATTTTGTCACGGTATTGCGTGCCGCCGTGGCGTTCCCACTCGGTCATCCAGTTGGAACAAAAACTCGACCAGTCCGGCCCGGTTCGCACCTCAAAGGGAAGCGGGGGTTCCACTTCGGTAAAAACTTTTTTCAGGTGGCCGAATGCGCGGCAGGTGGCGTAGTCGGCGTCGATCACATCGGAAAAAACATCGCCGATACGGAAATCTCCGCCGGAGAGGTAGAAAAACGGCCGGTGGTGACCCGCCATGCCGATACGCGATTCCTTGCAGGAGTCCCCCCAGTGAATGACGTTGTGACGCGAGCCCAACCCCTGGCGCCGGCCGAAATGATAGACATCCACATCCGCCGCGTGGCGGCTCATGGCCTCGGCAATCGTGTAGACGTCTTCGCGCCCGGTGCGCAGAAAATAATGCCATAGCCAGTAAGTCGGGACCAGTTCGGTATTCTGCCACGCGAAACCGCCGATATCATAGCGCCAGCAGTGCCGGAAACGGTCATAGGTGTGCATGAAATCACCGTAATTCCAGAAGCCGTACCAGTTACGCTGTTCGATTTCGTTTTTGTAGAAATCAAAAGCCTTGTCGAGCTCGTCCTCCAACGCGGCTTTGAACGGAGTGTCGCGCTCGACCATGCTCCAATATCCCATCACCCGTAGCGCGTGGTAATAGGAGCTTTCGCAGAGCAGTACCGGGGGCTTCTGTACCCGTTCGGCCAGCTCCAACAGAGTTTCATCCGAGGCAACCCCGTCAAATACAAACAGCGACAGTTCCGAGGTGGCCGCGATTCCGTAGGGATCGCTGTCCACATAAGTATATCCCTCGTAATAAGTCAGCTGATGTGACTCGGTGTCGTAGTGGCGCATATCGTACGCTTCCGCGCTCGGAGAAACCAACCACGCGCTCAGCGTCGCTTCCTCCTGCGACAGTCCCGAGAGATGAAGTGAGTCGGGACTACGTTGAAAAAAATCGCGTACCGCCACCGCGATGCCGCTGTTTTCATCGGCGCAATACAGCGACCCCTTGGAACGTCGCCCCCAGCTTGCATCGATATAGGCGCAACAGTCCTTCCCCGTACGTTTTCGGACGCAAAATGAGTTTGGGGTCTGCTGAAACAGTTCATAAGAATCCCAGATGGTGACATTCGGCAATACCTTCCGCAACTCATCGCCGATACAATCAAATGGCAGTATTTCTCCGCCGAGCTGGCGTTGAAACAGGCCATCGCCGATATGCGGCCGTACAACACAAAGCAATTGCGCCGTTTCGTGGAGAATACCGCAATCACCGGCGATTTTCACGCGGCGGTTATAAAGTTCACCATTCATCTGGCGGCGGAACTGAATGCCGACACCCTTGATGAAATCGGTTGCCGCCTCGCCATCGTACAGAAACGTGTGTTTTATCTGAATCTCATTGCTCTGAAAAAAGATGGAAACATAAAGAATAAAACGCAAAAATGTGCTGCCATCATTAGCCCGGTAAACACCGGAAATCTTGACGGTCGTTTTGAGAGGTCCGGATTCAAAAAGTTCGAGCCGGGCGATTTCACCGGCAAAAGAAATTTCCTTGCGAATCTGCGTTTCTCCGTCCTGACTGCGGCGTTCGAGAATGGATGTCAGCGAGCCCTCCGCGTAAGGCGTACGCATGAATATTTTTCCGGTACGAGGAAATTCCGTGGAGAAAAGCCCGTTCGATACGGAAATCTTTTCGACATCTTCACTGACGCGGTTTCCCGGCTGCGGCATACGGTCGGTTACTCCGATGCTGATTTCATCGGTGTCGATCCTGGCGGTTACCGAGGACCATTTGATGCTGCCGTCCGGCCAGAATGCAAGAGATTTGGTCTGCGAAGCTACTCCGTTGACTTCGACATTTTGCCCGGTAAAGACCTCGCCGGATTTCCACGGCACGCCAAACGTTACCATCCCATACTTTTCACGTCCATCCAACCAATGCATTGATAATTGTTTCATTTTTATTTGACCAGGGTGATGCTCATTAATCCGATTATGACTTCGTTAGCGACGGTTTCCAGGGTCAGAGACGCCAATTCCTTTGCCGGGTTCAGCGGCAGGTCCAGCATGGTCGCCATCCCTCCGTCGACAATGGCGGGACAATTGGAAACGAACGGTTTCCGCAATTTCCCGGTATGATACTTGTCGACCTCGCCAGTTTTCAGCCGCACGCGCCATGGGCGGGGATCTTTGCTGGTGAATGCCCAGCCGTCGATGAAGACGTCGCGGTCCAGCGGGATCAGGTTTTCGGGCAAGGTGAGTTCCAGCACATCTTCGGAACCGTCCCGGTATTTTACCCGGATTCTGCCGTTGAGGATATGAGCTTGCATGTGATACGTGTAGCCGGCAACCAGGAAATACGCTTTTGACGCTTTGCCGTGGAGGGGAATGTCGGCCGAGGTGGGATAATTATCCCACAGAGTCGTGAACAGGATATTGTTGTTCTCCGCTCCGCCCGGCGTGGCAAAAGGTATTCCCTGCGGCATAGTGAATGTGTTTTGGCTTCCCGCTTTTTCCCTAACCCCCCGGTCGTCGATGGCGGAAAGGTCCATCGGATGGCACCATTCACCCATGCCTTGGGAAGGAATCTGGAGAGTCGTATATTTCCACCTGGGGCTGACGTATTTTCCGTAGCCGAAAATATCCCTTACTTTGTCGTTGAAAAAATCGTCCATATCCACAGTCCGGTACTCCGAATTTTCCGGACTATTGAGATTCCAATTTATGGCTTTCATAGTATAAATTGCATGATCGGTTTTCAGTTCAACTATATTTGTTCCCAAGGTCGCGGCTTCGAACTGGAAACGCTCTTTACCGTGAGCGGCGATGCTGACTTCATGTTTCACTTCCGCGCCATTAAGGAACAGCTTGCCTTTCAGCTCTTTTCCGGTGTTATTCGCGAGCTCAAAAACCAGAGAAGATGATTCCGGGTCATTGATGAGTTCGACCGGATTGACGACATTGATATCCAAAGGCAGCCAATAGCTCATGTCGCCGGAATGAACCTTGACAAACACAGTCCGATGCCCGTTCAAGGCCGTGATCCTGCCGGTCAGCATACCGTCTTTGAATTCGGCATTGGACAGAACGCCCTGCGGATCGTAGATCTCACCGGACAGACAGGGCAGTGTCAGAGATTCACCGTTGACGACGTTGACGGAAACCGCATCACGATTGATTTTGTTGCCTTCCCATTTGATTTCGATGTCATATTCATCCGCAATTCCGGCCTCAAATTTTATCATCGGGGCGGAAATGGCATCTTCAACCAACGTATACGGCGTTTCTTTGCCGTTGACCAGAATTGATTTCACCTGGTCCAGTGCGGCTTTTACCTCCATGGTCAAAGCAAGATTTTTCTTGCGGAGATTGGGAGTGATCCGGTATTGATCCGTAGCGCCGTCGCGCCGGAATGAGTATTTCATATTTTGAGTTTCGATTTCGGCGAAATTCCAGGACTCGGGGAATCCGGGCTTGATCAGCAGTTTGTCATTCATCAGGTCCGGGATAATTCCGTACATGCCGAGGACCAGCGCTCTTACCCCGGTGGCGGTGGTATCCGAAAAATCCCGGTAGGTTTCGCCGCGCACCGCGTCATAAAACGACGTCTGGGTGATATTTCCGGAGCCCGATCCGAGGTACATGGAGTCGAGAATCGCTCCCTTGAATAACTTAAAGGCCTCCTCGCACCGTCCCGTTTGCCAGTAAGCGAGCGCGGTGTGGGTGATTTCGGCGAACGCCACGTTGTTGATGGACCACATATACGGCTGCCAGTTGGTGGTGGAAACCACATAATTGGATTCAGCGACCGGTATGTGCGGAATTTCCGTGTCAATGTAACGGGTGGCCTGATAGGCCTTGAATGAATCATGAATTCCGGCGTCTATCGGATGATATACGCTCCACACCGCGGCGCTGTCGTGTCTCAATTGGTTACCTATATTGTCCTTGAATTCCGCCCACCAGCCTTTATCGTTTATCCATAATTCCCGGTTCAGCGCGGACAGGATCAATGCGGCTTCTTTTTCGTAAACGGAAGGATCTTTGCCGAGTTTGGCCGCGATTTCGGCCATCATTTTATTGGCCCGGTAATTATAAGCGGAGGAATGGGTTACTTTGCCGCCGTTGTATTGCAGCGCGTCGGAAGCCCAGATACAGCAAACCGCGTCGTATAGCCCGTCATTGTCGGGATCGAATGTGTTCTTTTCCCAAGCCAAATGCCGCTCGAACACGGGATAAATCGCGCGGGCATAATCCATATCTCCCGTCCAATTCAAATGCCACAACAGTTCGTCGATGAAAACGAGGTTCATATCATAATGATGCATGACATCCGTTTTATTCGGAGAACGGCAGATGTAGCCGTCGCTGTACATGGGAGTTCCCCATTCTTTGGCCGGGCGCGCCAGATTTTTTTCCGCGTCCTGAAGATGCGGCTTGGTAACCGGTACATGGGTGACCTGGGAATTTACATAGCCGTCGAAATGGATTCTGGCCCGTTCGTGCAACCCCAGCAGATCCCCCAGATAGGCGGCCCGCCAGCCGGTCAACGGAGCTCGCCAGCCGATGGCGCCGTGAAGATACCCAGGGTGTTCCCAAGCCGCGTTTTCCGCTCCGGCAAATATTCCGCCGAGCGTATTGATGAACGGATCAGGTGTATTCAATTTCATTCTCGAGGCAATTTTGTCTCTGGCCGCAACACCGTCATCAAAGCATTTCGATAAATCATCGTATTTGAAATCGTTCCGGCTCGCTGGATTATGCATTTCAAAGTAAAAAGACTTGTCAGTAACGGTATATTCGGCAATGATCACGGGGCGCGATGATTTCTCCGATTTGAGCAAGTCGACCAGCGAATTAACGGCATTTCCGTCAGCTTCTTTGATGCTGGTTCCGACCGGGAAAACACCCTTTATCCGGCGCTCGGATGCATAGCAAAGCGCGAATGTGTGATCGGAAATTTCATATGCGTTGCCCTCGCAATTTTCCGCCTTGATGAAAAAACTGTCCTTGGGGTCGACGCCTAAATCTCCTTCACGGGAAAAACGCTGGTCATTGGCCCCGCCGTATATCCAGAATACTTTCGTGTCGGCGGGAATATTCCGACCGCTGAATTTCGCGATAATTCCATCTCCGTCAGACAGCACCACCGCGTCAATGGTCAACACTCCATCGCCCAGCAGATTCTTGTCTTTGAGGATATAAGTACGCTGCCCGGATTTGAAGCGCGATTCCACGGATTTCAGGTCTTTGATCCAGACGGTTTTGCCGGAAGCGGCGACTGCCATATAGATGCTTCCGCCGAGGCGGGGCATATAAAGCCCGAATTCGGGGAAATCACTGGTTTCAAAGCGAAAACTGGAGTTCAGCCCGTAAATCGCACGAGTAAACCGTTTCTTGCCGTTTTTAATAACAAATTCTTCACCTTCCGGTAAATACCTGAGTTCTCTTTTTTTGTCGTGCCAATACATAGTTGAATTCTCCATTGAGTAAAAATTGGGTAGGGATATCATGCATGTTAACGAACATGCCGCTATAAAAATTCGGGTTTTCAATTTTAATTGACTTTTGAACAGGCCACCGAATGGCCAGGGGAAATTTCAATCAATGGGGGCACCTCGGTACAGTCGCCACGGTGGAGACAGCGGGGGGCGAAGGCACAGCCCTGGGGCAGATTGCCTGCGTCGGCTACTTCGCCCGCCGCGGGCGGTTCCAGGCGGCGCGTCGGGTCGGGAATCGGGGCCGAGGCGAGTAACAGTTTCGTGTAGGGGTGCTGCGGATTTGCAAAAAGTTCCTCGGTCGGGGCGATTTCCACGATGCGGCCGGCGTACATCACCGCCACACGGTCGCAGATATGCTTGACTACGCCTAAATCATGGGCCACGAAAATATACGAGAGGCCCATGTCGCGTTTGAGGTCATCGAGCAGGTTGATCACCTGGGCCTGGACTGAAACGTCGAGCGCGGAAACGGCTTCGTCGGCGACTACGAACGAGGGGTTCATAATCAGGGCGCGGGCAATGCCGATGCGTTGGCGTTGACCACCCGAGAAGGCATGCGGATAGCGCGTTTTGTGTTCGGGGCGCAGGCCTACTTTGACCAGAATTTCGTCGACTTTGGCATCGAGCTCCTTGCCTTTGGCGAGATTGTGGATACGAAGGGGTTCGGCGACGATTTCGCCGACGGTCATGCGCGGATTCAAGCTGGCGAAAGGGTCTTGGAATATCATCTGGATGGAGCGGCGCAAGCCGGTCAGGTCGTGCGAATTGAGCTCACCAAGTTCGACGTATTTACCCGAGTTGTCGGCATCGAAAAACGCTTGGCCCGAGGTGAAATCAAGGGCGCGGAGAATAGTACGGACGGTGGTCGATTTGCCGCAGCCGGATTCGCCGACCAGCCCGAGGGTTTCGTTACGGTAAAGGTCGAAGCTGACGTGGTCGACGGCACGGACGGCGCCGACTTTTTTGCGGACCAGGCCACGGCTTTTGATCGGGAAAAACTTGCAGAGTTTCCGTACCGCCAGCAACGGGCGCGGGGCTTCCGGAGCAATGCCGATATCGTTGGTGGAGTAGTATTTCATTTGAGCACCTCCGGTAAAAGTTTGGCCATTTCGGCGGAACGGTAGCAGCAGATCGTACGGTCCGCGCCGTTTGATTCTTCGGGCGGCGGTCCGCCTACGTCGCAGAGGCCCGGTTTGTAGTATTCGCAGCGCGGATGGAACGGACAACCGGGCGGGATTTCAGTCAGGGACGGCACCGATCCTTTGATCGACGGCAACCGTTCGTGGCGGTCGTGGAGGTCCGGCAGCGAGCGCAAAAGGCCGCTGGTGTAGGGATGGCGCGGATTCTTGATGATGTCGTATACGGTGCCTTTTTCGACGATGCGGCCGAGGTACATCACCGCGACATAGTCGGCGGTCTGCGCGACCACCGCGAGGTCGTGGGTGATCAGCAACACGCTACACTGAGTTTCCTGCTGGAGTTTTTTCATCAGCGAGAGCACTTGCGCCTGAATGGTTACGTCGAGCGCGGTGGTCGGTTCGTCGGCGATCAGCAGTTCGGGCGAACTGAGCATGGCCATGGCAATAACGATGCGCTGGCGCATGCCGCCGGAAAGCTCAAACGGATATTGCGCGAAGCGGCGTTCGGGAGCCGGAATACCAACTTTGCGGAGCATTTCAATGACGCGTTCCTGAGCGTCTTTTTTGCTGATTTTTTGATGCAGAAAGAGCACTTCGGAGAGTTGGTTGCCGATGGTATGCACCGGAGAAAGCGCGGTCATCGGTTCCTGGAAAATCATCGAAATGCGGTTGCCGCGAATGTCGTAGAGTTTCGGAGATTTTTCATTCAGCGCGGCAATGTCGGTGGATTCGCCGTCGGTGCCGTGAAACAGGATTTTGCCGGAAACGATTTTGCCGGGCTTTTTGATCAGGCGCAGAATCGAGTAACTGGTCACGCTTTTGCCGCAGCCGGACTCGCCGACCAGGGCCAGGATTTTGCCGCGCGGCACGGTAAAACGGACATCGTTCACGGCGCGGGTTTCGCCGCCGTCGGTGAAAAAACTGACTTTGAGATTTTCGACTTCAAGTACGTTCGGATTCATATTCGGTCTCCTCACTTTGACGCATACGGGTCGGCTGCGTCGCGCAAACCGTCGCCGAGGAAGTTAAAGCACAATACGGTGAACACCAGCATCAAAACCGGCGCCAGCAACCACGGGTAACTGATAACCATTTTCACGTTCATGCAGTCCTGCAGCATGACGCCCCAGCTCACCACCGGAGCACGCAGTCCGAGGCCGAGAAACGACAGACTGGTTTCGCCGAGGATCATTCCCGGCACGGTCAACGTCAGCGTGACGATGATGTGGCTGGTGAAAGCCGGCAACAGGTGCCGGAACAGAATACGTTGGTGGCTGGCACCGAGCAGCCGGGCCGCCACTGCGTAGTCTTCTTCACGCAAGCTCAAAATTTTGCCGCGCACCACGCGAGCCAATCCGGTCCAGGAGAGCAAACTCAGTGTGATGGTGATCGCAAAATACGCCTGCAGCGAGCTCCAGTCCTGCGGGACCGCCGCGGCCAGCGCCAGCCACATCGGCAGCGAGGGAAACGAGTTGATGATCTCGATGAAACGCTGGATCACGGTATCGACTTTGCCGCTGCAGTATCCGGAGATGCCGCCGACCACGATGCCGAGGATGAACGACATCATCACGCCGATCAGCCCCACCGAAAGCGAGATGGTCGAGCCGTGGATAATCCGGCTGAAAATATCGCAGCCGAATTTGTCCGCGCCGCTCATGAAATAAACATAACGGGTTTCGTCGCCGGGTTTGAATCCGGAGATTTTGCTGGGGTTCACACCGAAGAAATGGCGTTCCATCGGGATGAATCCCCAGAGTTTGTACGACGTGCCCTTAACGAAAAATCCGAGCGGTGCGTTGTTTTCGGGCGCGTCCTGATAGTAATTGTTCAGCGTGACCGGATCGACCATCCGCTTGAGGCCTTTCGCATAAAGTCCGTCGGTGAAATTGAACCCGAGTTTGTGCGGCGGGCAATACATATAATTCAGGTTGCGGTCATATTTTTCATACGGCGCGAAGAACGATGAGAACACCGCCAGCATGTAAAGCGTTACCAGCAGCAGCGCTGCGGCGACCGCCAGCTTGTGTTTGCGGAACTTCAGGAACGTCAGTTGACGTTGATTGAGCATATCATAAGTGAGTTCTTTTTTCATTATTTGGCCCCTCCTTCCAGACGGATGCGCGGATCGACGATCATCAGCAACAGGTCGCTGATCAGCGTTCCGAAAACACCCAGTAAACTTAAAACCATGAGCATCGATCCGGCCATATTCATGTCCTGGCTGAACAGCGCGCCGAGCATCAGCGGGCCGACCGTCGGCAGGCTCATCACGATCGCAACGATCGAACTGCCCGAAACCAGTGACGGAAACAGCCCGCCGATCCCCGAAATAAACGGGTTCAGCGCCAGCCTCACCGGATATTTGAAGAGCAGTTTCAGGGGGCGGACGCCCTTGGCGCGGGCGGTGGTGACGTAGGGTTTGTTGAGCTCGTCCAGCAGGTTCGCCCGCATTACACGGATCATGCCCGCGGTACCGCCGATGCCGGTCACCAGAATCGGAAGCCAGATATGTTTCATCATGTCGGCGACTTTGCCCCAGCTCCATTCCGGCTGAATGGCGTATTCCGCTGAGAACAACCCCGACATGCCGGTCAGCGCCATCAGCACCAGCGCCAGCAGAAACGACGGTATGCACATGCCGAGAAATCCGACGATCGAAATAATGTAATCACCCGGCGAATATTGCCGGCACGCCGAGTAAATCCCGATCGGCAGCGCCAAACTCCAGGTCAGGATGACCGTTCCGAGTGAGATCAACACCGTCAGCATGATCCGGTCGCCGACCATCGAATTCACGCTTTTCAAAGTTTCCATGGAGTAGCCCATATTGCCCTGCATCAATCCGGTATCTTTGGAGTCGAAACTGGTAAACCAGGTGAACCCCATCCAGCGGCAGTAGCGTTGCCATGCCGGGTCGTCGAAATGGAACAATGTCCGCAGATTTTCCAGTTCAGACTCGATCTGCTGGGGAGAAGACCCGGATTCTTCCAGTTGCATGATCCGAGTGCTCAGGTAGTCCCCCGGCGGCAATTGGATAATCGTGAAAATACAGATCGAAATCACCAGCAAGGTCGGAATCATGATGAGCAATCGCCGCAGTACAAACGGATGTTTCAGAATCAACAATGCCAGCAGCAAAATACCGATTCCGGCAATAAGCCCCTGAAAAATCCGCTGCGAACCGGGGACCTCCACGCCCGAGGCCGGCGGCAGTTTATCCTGTGTGGTAAGCTGCTGGACCGTGTCCTTGTCGGCCACACTCGAAGGATTTTCAAAATAATAGGTTTCTGGCGCGGTATTGCCGGGGCTCATCACCATGATTCCTTCCACCGCCTTTTCCGGCACGTTTTTCATATTGTCCGAAACCACCACGATTTTCGGCGCGGCGCTGGCCGGGTTGATCGTCCAGAGGTTGTCACGAGTGGTGTCGGTGATTTCCTGCATCAGTTCTTTCTGACGGGCCGGATCGAGCGTCCGCAGCATTTCATCGAAATTTTGCATGGAGCGATACATCGGATGATCTTTCGGAACCGGAATCGTACCGGGATTGTTCGCCCGCGGATCGCCGTACATACCGCCCAGGTTGAACCAGTTGCCCCAGCCCACCGCAAAAGCCGATTCGTTGTTCACCGCCACGAAGCAGCGCGGCGAAAGTTGCGGCAGCATTTCCGATTCGCTCGACCACACGAAAAAATCGAAATCCCGCGAAGATTTACGCACATAAAGCAATGGCCGCGAACAGAACTGGTAAATGCCGCGAATGCCGATTTCAGCCCAATCATCCACGATAAACTGCGCCGGTCCGTTGCCGGTGAAATCGGTAAAGATCATGTAAAATGTGAGCGGCTCGCCATCCGGCCCGCAACGGTATCCGTTTTTGCGTACCGCCGGGTCGAGCCCGTGACTGCGCCAGACTTCGTCCAGCATGCTGTTTGCCAGCGCCAGGTCATACTGTGTGTAAGCATGGCGGAGTTTTTCGTCCGGGAACTTCGAATACGGCCCCGGATCCACCTGCTCCGGCTTGGCCTGTCCACTGTAGAACGCATTGATCAAATCCTGACGCCGCAGCGAATGCGAAAGCGCCTTACGAAAGTTTTTGTCCGCCAACAGCACCGCCTTCATCGCCGAGCCGGAATCCCTTTCCGACGTCGCGCGGTTGATATTAGGACTGATCAACCAGTCGCTGCGCGAACCCGGAATCCAGCAGCGCACGCTATAGCCATTTTCAACACCGCGCTCCATAAACTCCGTATAATTGTCAAACCGGATGTAACGGAACTGCATGTCCGCCCGCCCGCTCGACACCGACAGCGGCAGCATCATCGAATCCACCGCTTCCAGCTGCAGACGGTCAATATACGGCAGCTGGTTTCCCTGTTCGTCAACTGCGAAATAATACGGATTGCGCACATATGAAAACGGCGACATCGTATTGTATTTGCGGTAAACCCACGGATTCAAAGACGGCAGCTCCGGGTTGTCCACCTTCATGAAACTGTACAGGGCTTTGGGAGTCTGCATATTATATTTCTTCATTTCCGCCGCAATAAATTCGGAATCGCCGTAGTCGGGATGATACTTCTTCAAATAGTGCGCCGGGCGGAAAGCGCCGTAGATGATCAGCGCTTCCAGAAAATCAGTACGCGGCTCCGGGAAAGAATAACGGATTTTGTGCGGTCCGAGTTTTTCCAGATTGCCGGGCTTGCCGCCGACCGTGAAACATTTTTGTATGGTTCCGCTGCCGACGGACTTGCACATCATTTCGTCATACCAGTGATACATCACGTCATCAGCCGTAAACGGATGCCCGTCGCTCCAGCGGATCTGGCGCAATTCGATCTCCCATACGCGCCCCTCATCCTTCATTTCATAGCCCTTGGCGATATGCGGTACGATCGGATAGCCCATCGGACTGAAACGGAACAGACTGTTGCCGGTAAGCCGGAATATGACCTGATTTTTGTCCGCACCCGACCCGGCCACAAACTGCACCCACACCCCGCCATAATTGCCGACACCTTCACAACCACGCATCACCACCGGCTCCGGTCCCGTCCGATGTGCGACATCTGGAAGATCAATTTTATTAAGAATCGGCGACTCGCCGCGCGGATACCATCCCGGCAGTTTCCCGGCCGCGATTTCACGCTCGATATCCGATTTCGTCACAACCGGATACGTCTCGAAAAAATCGGCCGCTTTGCGATAATCGCTTTCCGCCACCTCCAATGTCACCCGCGTTTCCAATCCTTCCAGTGAATCCGGAAGTTTTCGCGTCTGCTTGGCACTCTCGATCTCCTCCGCGGTCCAATCCTGTTCCCGCGGTCGCGTATCCGGCGTTACCAGATATGAAAAAAGCAACATCGTCAGATAAAGCAACGCCAACGCACCCAAAATCCCCAGTATGATTTTCCACTTCGGAACCGGACGTATTATTTTAATTTTACTCATCCTGCTTTGCCCCTATGATTTGTTGATCAATTCATGAATTTAGTGGATATGGCGGCAATTTCAAGTTCAATTGGTTGCGAAATGTCTTTTACTGCAACCAATATTTTGATTTTTCCGGAATTCCGGGATGATTGCACGATGATTTGCGCCCTGCCCTGCCAGGTGGGTAATCGGCTGGAGGCATACGATATTTTGCGGCGCAAGTCGCCGTTGTCGATTCCCCGAAAACGCCCCGCGCCTTCAACTTTTACAGTTACCTCGCGGTCATCGACATAGACCCGGTTGCCGTTTTCATCGAAGAGCTCGAGTTCAATGTGCGAAAGATCCTGTCCGTCGGCTTTGATCGTGTCACGGTCCGGAGTCAGCTTGAAAGACGCCGCTTTGCCGGCGGTAACGATCTTATCCGAAACCAGTTCTTTACCGGTCCGGTCATAACCTTTCACTTCGACCGTACCGGGCTGCCAGGCGATAATCCAGGGAGTCGCGTTGTCCTTGAAGAACGAGCGGTCGCGTGCGCCGACCGATCTGCCATTGATGAGCAATTCAGTATAATCGCAAGTCGAAACCACCCGCAACTCAACCATGCGCTCATCGCGGTAAGGCAGATTCCAGTGATGCACCATATTCGGAAACTGCCACATATCTTTACCGGGATTGTAATCGAGTCCATTGGCCACCAGCGCCACCTTGACCATGGGTTCCGGATTCCAGAATGAACGGTGATAAGCTCCGAACGGTTTTTCATTCATGCAACTGTCAAACGGCGCACACGGCCAGCCTTTGGTACTTGGATGAACCGCTTCGCCGATATAATCCACTCCGGTCCAGATAAAGGAGCCCAGGATAAAATCATTCTCCAGAACGAAACTCCATGGATTGCGTTCTTCCACCCCGCGAAATGCTCCGCCCCAGCCGGCAGTGTAATATTGCAAAGCTTCCGTGATGATAAATTTGCGGGCGGGCTTTTCCCGATGATCCTTTATGGCCTGGCGTTCCAGATAATTATAACCGATCAGGTCGGTAACGTCGGCGTATTTCTGCAGAAAACGGTACTGCAAGGCCAGAATCGTCGGGCGGGTCGGTTCGTTCTTCCGGATATAATCATGGAGCATTTTGGTGCGCTCCAGACCTTCGTCCGTTTCATCTTTGACTTCAACGACTTCATTGCCGATGCTCCAGATTACGATACACGGATGATTCCGGTCGCGCTGCAGCATGGCGTTCATATCGGTTTCCCAATTGGCATCGAAAATCTCTTTATAATATCCGGCTTTCCATTTGTCGAACGCCTCGTCGATTACTACAAAACCCAAACGGTCGCAAAGATCCAGAAATTCCGGTGAAGGCGGATTGTGCGAACAGCGGATGGCATTGACACCGTATTCTTTCAGAATCTCCAAGCGGCGTTCATACGAGCGGTCCGGAACCGCGGTTCCGAGCGGCCCGGCGTCGTGATGCAGACACATGCCCTTGAACTTGACCGGGCAGTCATTCAGGAAGAATCCATGAGTTTCGAACCGGATGGAGCGAATGCCGAAAGTCGTCGTATATTCATCGACAATCCCGCCGTCCACTTTGACGGTGGTCAAGAGCGAATAAAGGTTCGGGGAGTCGATATCCCAGAGCCTGGGATTCCGGATAGTCCCGGCTTGATTGATATCGGCAGCTTTGCCGCCGGCAACCGTAACCGACTTTGCCGGAAACTCCGCTACCGATTTTCCGGTCGCGTCAAATACCGTCTGCAATACTTCAATTTTTCGGCTTTCCGCGGAATCGTTTTGGATGGTGGAAACGACATTTATCACGGCTTTTTTCGGCGATATTTCCGGGGTGGTGACATAAGTGCCATTGGCGGCGACATGAATTTCGCTGACCGCCTGCAGCCAGACATGGCGGTAAATTCCCGCGCCCGAGTACCAGCGGCAAGCATCGGCGGGATCAACCGTTACTGCAATCACATTGTCCTTGTCCCAAATGATCTTTGAGGTCAAATCCAACTCAAAAGGGGTGAAGCCATAAGCCTGGTAACCGATTTGTTCGCTGTTCAGGTAAACCGTCGCCCGCTGAAAAACCCCGTCAAACAGGATCGATACCCTTTTCCCTTTGAACTGCCTGGGGATGCGGAAGGTTTTCCGGTAACAGCCTTTCTTCAACGCCAGGAAACCATTGGAGGCATAGTCGCGGCTGAATTGTTTTTGTCCGATGCAATAATCATGCGGCATCTGAACCGTTTCCCACGCGGAATCATCAAAGTTCATGCCGGGGGCTTTCGAAAAACTTCCCTGACGGAATTTCCAGTCAAAATCGAAATTGTGTTTAATACGAATTTGAGACATGATCAATCTCTCCATATCTTATTTGAAACATTCGGCAAGCGGCAGCTTTTCCGCTTTGACGGCTTCAATAAACCAGGAGGCATAAGCCTTGGCTCCGGCTTCGCGGAGGTGCGTACGGTCCTTCTTGTTCGCGCTGACCATATACAACTTTTCAAAAGCCTGATTCCCCATCTCGGCGGCTTTTTCGCTGCTGATTTTATTGATGTCGATGACCGGAACTTCCTTTTCTTTGGCAAACTCAATGGCGGCATCACAGTAGGCCCGGAGATTGGTCGGATCTTCCAACTTACCCTCGGCATTGAAGGTGCAACGGACGATGCTTGTAACGACAATGGGATTCGCCTGTTTCTTTTTGACATCATCAATACAGGTCTGAATACAGCTCTTGTAAATTTCCATGGATTTTTCCGGACCGATTTTCTCGTCGTTCGCCAATTTCTGGTCATTATGGCCGAATTGAATAATGACGTAATCTCCCGCCTTTACATCTTTGAGCAGATTGCCCCAAAGCTTTCTTCCGCGAAAACGCTGCAGCGTATATCCGGATTTCGCATGATTATTCACCTTTACCCCCTCCTGGCAGAATTCCGGAAGGTATTGCCCCCAACCGGCCATCGGCGCTTTATCTTCACCATAGCCGGCCATAGTAGAATCACCCGCCATATGGATGTCGGCGGAGAAAGCGATTGCGGTCAGAGAACATAATGCGGAGATTAAAATCTTTTTCATCTTTCAAATTCCTTTCTTACTTAAAATGCATGTTTGTTTTTTTTGATTCCATATGTGTTTACATTTTATTGTACAGCATCCCATCGAAATGTCAACCCCCAATAATGAAGATTTTTAAATATTTCAAGCATACTCCTGTGCCTATAAGCGCAAACGCAGCCACATATATAAATAACAAGTCGATATTTTCATAAGATTCCATAATGCTTCCATACAATATAATATTCAATTATCAAGTAGAAATAATTTTCTTTTTTATCAAAAAAAGGATTGACAAATCATATAATTGATGATATAATGTAATGAAAACAAAAAGGCAATCACGCAATATTTCATATTTGCACCAAAAGGAGAGTAATCATGAAGGGGTATGAATCGACAATTCAACGGGCGGCAAAACATGGGCAGATCAAATCGATGAATTTCAAAATTTTCACACTCATTGAACTCCTGGTCGTGATTGCGATCATCGCAACCTTGGCCGCAATGCTATTACCG
This sequence comes from Victivallaceae bacterium, assembly GCA_031548025.1. GTDB lineage: Bacteria > Verrucomicrobiota > Lentisphaeria > Victivallales > Victivallaceae > UBA5239. The sequence continues at coordinate 63,894 of JAVBRM010000071.1, forward strand.
GCCCTGAGCAATGCTCGTGAAAACGCCGCCCGTATCCATTGCGTCAATAACCTGAAACAGGTTATGGCAAGGCAAATCATGTATATTACCGACTATAATGATATGCTGTGCTATGTGGACCGAGGCATTGATTCGGTGGCTCCATATGGGGCGACAGTGTTGACCGGCAAAAAAATCGCGTCACAGCTCGCCGATAACTCCTCGAAAAGCCTAAGCGATTTAACAAGTGATGAAAAGATTTTCTTCTGCCCGTCGAATAAGCTGAAATTGCGAAACGACGCCCCGGCCGCTACCTGCAGCTACGGGCAATCGGTCCCTTATGGAACGGATAACAATGTATGCTCGATGCCATCGGCTTTTGACACCTACCGCAAGACGACAACTCCATATTTTTATGTACTGGGCCTGAGAATGCTGAAGAGCCCGAGTGCCGCAATCTCATGGGGCTGTTGCGCCGACTACCGAGCCGGCCAGGGACTTACGGGATCCGCGAACCTGCGTGCCGCATATGCTTCGGGCAAGAGCGGCTTTGCCGCTTTGCACAAAAATCTCGGCAATGCGGCTTATGCCGACGGTCATGTTCTCTCAATTTCGATTCCTGTTTACAGCCAGACCGTTAAAGATTTTTACAAAGCGCACGGGTCAAGCTTGTCGAAAGTTTATTATTGGGATGTGGCAAGCAACTCCAGAAAATCACTGTAACATAAACCGAAGATTATTCATTTTAACTATTGAAAATATTAAATTTCCTATATAACATATATATAACAGAAAATCAAAAATACCGTGAGGAGGATTCGGCAATGAAAAATTGGATTGGGACGACGCAAAAATTTACACTCATTGAACTCCTGGTCGTGATTGCGATCATCGCAATTCTGGCCACCATGCTGCTGCCGGCACTGGCTCAGGCACGCGAGCGGGGGAAAATAATGAAATGCGGCGGGCAACTGAAAAACCTCGCGTATACCATGCTGATGTTCGGCAATGACGACAACGGCTGGGGACCGAAAACCGAAGTAACTTACGCCCATAGATGGACCCGGTCTACATTCGGCAAATCATTTGGAATCGGAGATACCGGTACTGGAAGCGATTTGAAAGTTGTGATGTGCCCGGGAATGAATATCGATAATCTTTCCGCGACCGAGCGGCCCGGCTACTACAATAACAATTATATTTACAGCAGTTACAACCTGGTGTATTCTTATTCCAGCCAGGACCGGCAAACGGGCAGCTATTTCGGTTCCAATAAAAATATCTATTCAGGCACCTCAACACTATCCACTCCCAATATAAATTGGCTGGGTACCCGGATATTCGTATCCACCAGCTCAACCAAAGCCAATGTCCTTGCCGCTACGGAAGTCCCACTGATCGGCGACCTGGCCTGTATCGAAGTAGTATCGGGCCTGGGAGTGTATAAAACTGAAGGAAAGTGGCTGAGCGGCACCAGAATGGTAAAATTACCGCACAATGCCAGCAGCAACACCGTGTTCATGGATGGCCATTTGTCATACAGCAGACAAAGCGAATACACGAACTACACTTATTTATATGCGGCAACAGCCAGCCTGGGCTGGAAACGATAAAAAAGTACTGCTTACTTTCATGCTTTGCTTGCCGTGCTGCATTGTCATGACAGAATGAAAGATCCGACGCATCGCCTCGGCATTGGCTACAATCAGCCGACCCAGCCCCGGATTTACTGAGCAAAGCTTACTGCGTCTTTCACGGAACATTATTAAAAAGGGAATCAAAATAATTTTTATGGAATCAGCAAACTCCAAAAACTAATCGTTATATTCCCTTTTTTGTTAATTACTTAGTAAAATTAAAAAGTAAATATTTTTTCAAAAAAAGTATTGACTTTCATGAAATAATAATGTATTTTATATGGAAACAAAATTTCCAAATGGAGTTGCTTACTCATGAGTATAACGATTAAAGACATAGCGGAATTGGCCGGAGTTTCGACGACGACAGTATCCCGGGTTTTGAATGACAATGGATTTGTCAAAAAAGACACCCGCAAATTAATCAATAAAGTAATGAAACAATATAATTACACCCCGCAGGAATCCAAGCGGAAGCGCAATCAGGATCAAACCAAGGTAAATTTATTGAAAAATAATAATTATGCGATGGTCTGGTCCGGCGGAATCGAAGCTTCCATGTCCATGACGGCACAGGGAATCATGCGTGGTTTGTCCGAAGCCGCAAGCATTGTCGGAGCTACCATAAACATCGAGTTTTTGCCAGAATCCGGCGACATTTCGGAGATATTGGGCAAAAAAAAGATCGACGGTTTCTTCTTGAACGGAGGCCGCTTTTCCAGCTCCTCCATTGAAAAAGTGAGGAAATTTCCGGTGATCTGGCTGCTTCAATCCGGATTTCATGATTTCGGTGATCGTGTTCAACCCGATCATGCATATGCCGGTTTTCTTGCCTATCAGTACCTCCACGGCAAAGGATGCAAAAAATTTTGCTGCATAAGCTGCCAGGGCTATAATTCCTTTTTCCGGTATTGGAAAACCCGTGAACAGGCATTTCAGAATGCGGCTCATTGCGATAAGACAGAGTGTGATACCATATATCTGCCTCACCAGGATTCAGTTGACCTGCCAATTGACGAACAGCGGGCAATAGCCAAGGAAGCAGTTGCGCAGATAAAAGCCCTCCCCAAAAAACCGGACGGCTTTTTCGTGGCAAATGCTTTTGGCCTGCCTATTTATGCGGAGCTTATTGCCAATGGCTTCCGCCCCTATAAGGATTTTGAATTCGTGGCGGGAGACAAAGAAGTATGCAACAGCTATTTATCTCCGGAACCGGTTAAAATTGATATCGGCACCCTGGAGATCGGGCAAACAGCAATAGATGCCATGGCATGGCGAATCCAGCATCCGGAAAGGCCCCGCATCACCCACATGGTCGAACCCTCTTTGATCATTCCAGACCTTGACAATTGACAATTGAAAATGAAAAATTAAAAATTAAGGGAAGGCTCGCAATCACGCCAAGACTATAGAGAGATGCTCCGTCTTTTCTTCATTTTCCATTTTCAATTTTCCATTTTCAATTTTACGAAATGTTCAGATGGCAATGAGTCGCTGCATCGAAATATTGCCCCTCGAATGATCGGATCAAGGTGGTTGCAACTTTCAAGGCAATTTTATTTTCTCCGACATGCAACCATGAGCGATCAATCATGAAACTCCTTGGGTTCCAGGGAATATCCTGCCACTCACCTTCATTGATGGATACCCGCAGCGATTCCTCAAACCCATCCGGCAGGCTCATTTCCGCAATCAGTTTTTCGCCCTCCGGAAGATTATTCAGAAAAAAACTTCCCTCATAACCGATTGTACCGGAGAAGAATGGAAGCTTATTGCCAATGTAATCTTCAAACTCTCCAGTACTGACAGGAGAAGTCAGGCGAGCCCGCTCAACCCCAAACTTACCGGCCAGGTAAAGCGGATTGCGCAATCCACCGTCCATTCGGTCGGTTACACACTCCACCGTGACTGTATTGAGTCCTTTTTTGAGATATGAGGTTATTTCAGCGCCGAGCGAGCCTTTTACATGAGCATCGACCGAAGTGAAATTAAGCAATGAATTATTGATTGAAATCGACCAGTCCCCACGCAGTGAACCCGGCTCCATGACCAGAAGGACTGAACCGTCGAAATCATTGTCGAAAGTATATTCATAACGTATGGTTAGTTCCGGAAAACCGAGCGCGGGCATTCTCCCGAAACCGAACCGATATTTAGGAGAAAACTCGAAACCACCCTGAGCCAGTTGATTGGCTATCGGCATGGCTTGAACCGGCATGGCGGAACCGAATTTCCCATCCGCCTGTCGTATTTGCATGAAAAAATCATTTATCCGCAGCACATTGAGGTTTTCCGGGGTAACCGTGAATTTACCGGTTACCGGAATTTTCACCATCGGGATGGCCGGAGCCGGGGCGACTCCGTCGCCGTAGGCCAGAAGGCACGACCCGAATGCCTCCAGGCGAAAGAGCACGCTTCCATCCGGCTGGAGCGCAAGGACCGGAATATCATGATCATCAAGCGAAATTTCACCAAGCCCTTTCGCCGCGACAGCATCAAAACGCAAGGTAATTGCTTCCGGTGAAATATTCTGGAAAAATCCAACCAGGCTTTTGCCGTCTGTCCGCGAGCGATACCAAAGCTTGGAATCCTGGCCTGAAATGACCTCATATTTCCACAATGACTCCGTAATTACAGTGGCATCCGAGGCTTCAATCATATTGATATTCGCCCGGCGGAGCTTAGCCAAAACAGCTTCCAGTTCCGGCAGGCGAATATTCAGCGGCGGAACGATCACGGTGTCGATATCAAGATCCCGGCAGTGCACCACCGCGTCTCCCAAAGTTCCATTCTCAAGAATTTTGGCGCTGCCAATTACAAACTCGACATGATGCTCCATAAGTTGATTTTGAAGCTCTTTATTGATCAGGTATTCCTCGCTTCGATCGTTCTCCGGCATTCCTTCCGTTACGTCAAGAAGAAGAGTCCGGGCGGCAAAATATTTTCCCTTGAATACCTGCCAAATACGATCAAAGCGCTTCGAGAGGATTCCGAATTGATTAAAATACGGCATCTGAAAGAAGAAAGTCGGCGGGGCGTCGTGTTTTTTCAGAGCATGGGTACTGTAAAAGAATCCATGCGGCACCAGATAGGTAATCCCTTGCATGATCAGACTTTCCGCGATGAATTTCGTATCCTGGAGAGTACCGGACCAGCCGAGTGAATGGAAACATTCGCACAGGCAACCTTCCTTACCGAAAAAATAACTCGCCGATGCCGTCGCCAAGGCATTCCCGCGAAGCCTGCCGCCCAGACTGTCCGGCCGCTTCGCTCCGGCTTTGACATGCCCGGGTTCACAGCCGGGAATATCCATATAATCCAGTTGCTCAAAGAATGCGGAATCCTTTTCGCCGCAGTAACGGATATTGTGATTGCGGCACCATTCGGAAATCTGCCCGTCGTAACTTTCGCAAAACATCCGGTACATGAGTTGTTTCAAATCGGTAAAAATCCGCTTGTGTTCAGGGTGCTCCACCTCCAGATAAGCGGTATAGTTGCCCTCGAGCGGATATCCGTATTCCCGGAGAAATCTTTCCGGAACCAGACGCGACCAATTGAAATAGGTTTCATCGGTAAATATTGAATGAATCAGCGTACCGAAATGCTTTCCATAGCGCGCATAGTAACGTTCATGAGTCAATCGAATGAATTCGGCAATTGCTTCCGGGTTGAGCGGATCGACAAAATTTCCCCAGTATTTATGATTTTCGACCACGATTTGAATGGCGGCCGTAACGTGCCATTCCCCCTCAGGAAAATTATATTCCAGCGTCGGAGCGGGATCACTGGCAAAATAACGCTTCTGGTTATATGGCGTCAAGCCGCCGTGATGATAAGATTCATTTTCCATCGACATTCCGATATGGGATCTGAGGTCGATTTTTTCATCCCAGACAATTTGGCCATCACGCCTTGGAAACGCTTCACAGGAAAGGATTTTTCCTTTTTGAAATGCACGACGAACGAAACCTTCTCCACAATCAAAAATCTCGGATTTCAGTTCAGTCGCGTGAAACTGCGGATTACCCTCGGTCACTTCTCCTCCGGCAATGCCGGAAGGATACGGATATTCATCATAAAAGTTAACCACCATATTATGTTTTTCCGCTTCCAGAAGAGCAACATCAAGCATGCGGAAAAAACTTTCCGATAAATAAGGTTGTTCCAGTCCCTGCCTGGAATGAAGATAAAATCCGCGAATTCCCTGACTGGCCATTTCACGGATCTGTCGCGTAATTTCATCGGCGGAAAGACGATCATTAAGAAACCAGAATGGATAAATCCCGGGCTGTAAATTCATTTTTAGTTCCCTTTGTCATGTTAATTATAAATATAATGATTTATTGAAAAAAATCAATATGTGGAATGAAAATAAACGGGAAACAAATATCTGATTACTTTTTGATTAATAAAGTTTATTTAGATTCAAAATATAAGAAAAATTTCATAAATTCATGAAATAGGTTATTGACATACGAGTGATTACAATGTATAATTATTCATGGAAACAAAAATGATTTCATGTAACATGCAGATAAACGAGAGGTAAAAATGAAAAGAACAGCTTTGATGGTATCGTGTCTCCTGGTTCTTGGCTTTGCGGGACAAGTTCTCGCGCAAGGCTATAACCTGAACATCGACTGGAAATTCACCAAAGCCAAAGGAACCAGTTTCCCGCTGGCAAGCGCGCTGAAAGGCGTCGAGAAGAACGGCAAACCTTTCTATGCCGTGGATTATGATGATGCCGATTGGAAAACGGTGAGCATGCCACATCCCGTCAATGCGGAAGATTCATTTGACGACCGGCTTGTCGATGCCGGAGAGGCCAATCTGTATCGCGGCTTCATGTTTTACCGCAAAAATTTCACCTTGTCGAAAGATATGACCGGCAAGAAAACCTTTATCGAATTCGAAAGCATCCGCCAGAGCATTTACCTGTATGTAAACGGCAATTTTGCCGGTTATTATGAGGCGGGCATCGCTCCGGTCGGTTTCGATATCAGCAATTTCGTCAAACCCGGCGACAACCTGGTAGCGGTAGCCACCGAGAATACCGCCGCCCGCGGCATCAAACTCTATACGAAAGAAACGAAACCGGGCAGCACACCGGGCGATCAATCCGGTATCAGCCACCAATGGAATCAGAAGGATTTCAACCCGGTTCAGGGCGGAATCGCCGGTAATGTGAATTTGTATGTCAAGGAACCCGTATACCTGACGCTCCCCCTGTACAACAACCTGAAAACCACCGGGACTTATATTACCGCCGATGATTTCAACTTTGCCGCCGGTTCGGCCAGGATCAATATCAAAGCCGAAGTGCGCAATGAATCGAAAACCGCGGCAAAGCTCAAGCTCGCGGTCAACATCAATGACGCCGCCGATGGAAAACTGATTAAAACATTCACCGGCACGGTCAATGCCGTAGCCCCCGCCAAAGACGCCGGTAAAATTTATGAAACCTCCCTCGAAAATGATATCTACAACGAAAATCCCAAACCGACCGACGTCATTACACCGGACGTTCAGTATATCACCGTATCGGATACGGTAAACGGCCTGGAATTCTGGTCGCCGGACAATCCGAAACTCTATACGGTAAGCATTTCGCTCCTCGATGCCGATTCTTCCAAAGTCTGCGATATCGAGAACATCACCACCGGATTCCGCGAAGTGGTATTCGTGGCGGACAAAGGATTGATGATTAACGGCAAGGCCTTTTTCCTGAAAGGCTACGCGCAGCGCTCCACCAACGGCTGGGCGGTGATCGGCGTAGCCAATGACTGGCTGAACGACTTCGAGGCCGCGCTGGTCCGCGAATCCGGTGCCGATTTCATCCGCTGGATGCATGTGGCCCCAAAACCGACGATCATCCGCTCCGGCGACAAATACGGGGTGGTTTCAGTGGCCCCCGGCGGCGACAAGGAAACCGACGTCAAAGACCGCAGATGGAACCAACGCATGGAAGCCATGCGCGATACGCTGATCTATTTCCGCAACTCTCCGTCGGTTATTTTCTGGGAAGCCGGCAACAATGCGATTTCCGCCGAACACATGGCCGAAATCATGGCGATGAAAAAACGCCTTGATCCGGCCGGCGGCCGTCTGATGGGCTGCCGTAGCATTACCTCAAAAGAACAACTCGCCTCGTCCGAGTGGGTCGGCACGATGTATGGCCGTCATGACGAGAAGGCGAAAAGAAGCATGAACGAGATGAAACGTCAACAGCCGATGGTCGAAACAGAGCACGCCCGTGAAGAATCTCCGCGCCGTGTCTGGGACCGTTATTCGCCGCCGGACTACGACTATGTCAATAAATGGCTCGGCAAGGGCGGCAAGAAACGGGACGGCTTCGATATCTGGGATTTGACCCAGGAAGAGTTCTGCGTGAAAAACGCCGGAGGCTACGCGCATTATTATCTGAGGCGGGTTGGCGGCAGCAAGGAAAATTATTACTCGGCGGTGGGGGCGCTGGTTTGGGCTGATTCCAATGAACTCGGGCGCAACAGCGGCACGGAAAACAGCCGTACTTCCGGCCGGGTCGACCCCGTGCGTATCCGCAAAGAGTCTTTCTACGCGTTCCAGGTTTTTCAGGCCAATGAACCGAAAATTATGATTCTTGGTCACTGGAATTATCCGAAACTGACCCCGGAAACCTATCTGTACCGCGAGAAGGAATGGACCGGAGATCACTGGCGCGTAACCGACAAAATCGCTCAGCGCAATCCGAAGAGCAAGACCGTGTATGTGTTGGGTTCCGTCCATTGCGCCGGCATCGAACTTTTCGTGAACGGCAAAAGCGTCGGCGTAAATTCCAAGCCGAAAGATCTGTACGTTTATGAGTTCCCCGGCATCGACGTAACCCAGTCCGGCAAAATCCATGCCGTGGCCAAAGACCGCAAGGGCAAAGTCATCGCCGATTATACCATTGAAACCGTCGGCGATCCCGCGGCAATCCGCCTCACGCCGGTGGTCGGCCCCGAGGGACTTCGCGCCGACGGTTCCGATATCGGTTTCTTTGATGTGGAAATCGTCGATGCTCAGGGCCGCGTCTGCCCGCTGAATTACGACCGTATCGATTTCAAACTTGAAGGCCCGGGCGTATTCCTCGGCGGCTATAACTCCGGCAAATTCGGCAAAAATTCCGTTAACCGCAAGAGCTATGTATTCGCCGAATGCGGATCGAACCGGGTGTTTGTCCAAGCCACCCGTCAGGCGGGAGAAATCACCCTGACCGCGCAATCCGGCAAACTCTCCGCCAAGTCGAGTATCCAAGCTAAAGCGATTACGATAGCGGATGGTTTCGCGCCGCCTCAACAGGCATTCAAGGCCGGTGTCCGCTTTGCCTCCGTCGAGTCGTCCGCCGTGGAACAGCGTGAGCTTGATTCCAATACCGCGACCGTGGAGTATTACAAAATAACCGTGAACGGGCAGTCCGTTTCGTTCACGGCGGCAAATCAGCCGTTTATCCCCGACGGCACTACCGGAGTGGTCTGTCCGCTGCGCCCGGTTCTGACCGCGCTGGCCGAGGCCAAGGCCGATTTCCGTTGGACCTATCAAACCAGCGGCGCCCTGCCCGCTTATCTGAATGAATTTTCGCTGCCGCTGCTTACGATCCAGACGAAGGGCAGAAAAGTCGAGATCGCCAACGGCAATACCGAAATCGCGATTAATTCCGGCAAAGACAGCAACCTGACCAACTATCAGTTTGTGGAAGAAAACGGCGAACTGATCGGCGAACTTCCGGCAGTTCTGGCGTACATCCCCGGAACTGAGTTGAAAGTCGATTCCGATTCAAAAACCATCATCATCACCATCAAAAAGTAAGAGGAGAAAAAAACATGAGAATTTTGATCATCCTATTGGCCCTGGCCGGAGTTGTGAATGCCGCTGAAATCCCGGTAAAAAATGGCGATTCAATCGTATTCCTCGGCGACTCAATTACCCGCGACGGAGATAAAGGCGACGGATATATCAAAATGTTCGCCGCAGGCATGAAGGAAAATGGAATCGAGCTGAAAACGACCGGCGCCGGTATCGGCGGCAACAAGTCCAATCATATGAAAGGCCGCCTGGACAAACATGTGATTTCGAGGAAACCCCAGTTTATGGTTCTGAGCTGCGGCGTCAATGATGTATATCACGGCTTCAAGAAGCCCCCCGCCGGAACTTCTCTGGAAGATTATCAGAAAAATATCACTGAAATCATCGACCGCGCCCAGGCCGCAAACATTAAAGTAATTGTCATGACCGCCACCATGCTTACGGAGAGCGTTACCGACAAAAGAAACGCCGCCCTGGCCGACTATAATAAATTCCTGCGGGAAATCGCAGCGGCCAAAAACTGCATCCTGATCGATCAGTACCAGGCAATGCTGGACACCGTGACTGCTTATAAAAAGCTTTATCCGAATGAAAACAAGCGTTTCGTTACCGTCGACGGCATCCACATGAATCCGCTCGGCAATAAAATGATGGCGACGGCGCTCCTGAAAGGAATGAACTTAAACAATGAACAATTGGTCAAAGCGGAAAAAGCAATTGATAATCTGAAAACCAATCAGTCCATCTCCATGAGCATCGGCGCTTATGAATACCTGACCAACCAATCGACAAGCAAGAAAGTTCCATTCGAAGATTACGCCGGAGAGCTATTCAAAGAAGCCCTGCCGAAGTAAGGATAAACTTGAAAATGACTATTTTTCACCTGAAATGCAATGAAACTGTTTCGGTCATCCGCGACAGTTCGGAAATGCCTCTGATTGATATCGCGCTCGACTTATTGAAAAGAGATTTATCTCAGGTTTTAGGGGCCGATCTTGAAATTGCGGCAACTCACTCCGGGCGGGAGCAGATTATAGTCGGTACATTGGAGAGCCCTTTACTCAAACCGTGGTTTGAAAACGGGACGCTTTCGAAAGAACAACTTTCGGCCCATCCGGAAGCATTTCAACTTGCCGTTGTCGGTTCCAAACTTTTGATCGCCGGGGCCGACCGACGGGGAGCGGCTTACGGCATCATGGAGCTTTCACGCAAACTCGGGGTTTCGCCGTGGGAATGGTGGGCGGATGCGATTCCAGCCAAACTAGACGGTTTTTCCTTGTCCGCCGCATATAACGACATCCAGTGGCCCGATGTCGAATTCCGAGGTATTTTCATCAACGACGAAGACATCGGTTTTGTCCCGTGGGCCGCGAAATTTGAACCGGAAACCAAGGACGTTATCGGCCCGAAAACTTATTCCAAAGTATTTGAACTTTTGATCCGGCTTCGGGCCAATACATTGTGGCCGGCCATGCATGCCTGTTCCATGCCGTTTTTCCTGGTGGAAGGCAATGCCGAAGCGGCGGACCGTTACGGCATTTTGGTCGGCACCTCGCATTGCGAGCCGATGAACTGCAACGCCAACGGCGAATGGGCTTGCCGTGGTCAGGGTGAATACAATTACGCCACCAACCGGGATTCAGTCCTGAATTTCTGGCGGGAACGCCTGAAAAAAATCGGCAAAAGCGACAACCTCTACACGATCGGTATGCGCGGAATCCATGACGGCCCGATGAACGGTGCGGCGAATGATCAGGAGTGCCGGAATTTTCTGACGCGGGTTTTCGCCGATCAGCGCGCTTTGCTTGCCGAATACAGTGGCAAACCGGCGGATCAGGTGCCGCAAGTGTTCATTCCGTACAAAGAAGTGTTCGACGTTTACCGTTCGGGGCTGGAAGTGCCGCCCGATGTGTCGCTGATGTGGTGCGACGACAACTACGGTTATGTCTTGCGCCTACCCAATGAAAGTGACCGCCAAAGACCCGGCGGATCGGGGATTTATTATCATCTTTCCTATTGGGGCACGCCATTCAGCTATGTGTGGCTATCGACAAACCATCCCGGCCAGATTTTTCGGGAATTGAAGCGTTCATATGAAAATAACGCCAGGCGTATGTGGATCATCAATGTCGGAGATATCAAGCCGACGGAGTATCAACTTGCTTTGACCATGGATATGGCCTGGAATATCGATGCCGTGGGCGAACAGGGCGTCTTCGGGCATTTGAGGAACTGGCTGGATACGGTTTTCGGCAACGATGTGGCTTCAGAGCTTGCGGAATGCATGATGGAATTTTACCGTCTGGCCTGGATTCGAAAACCGGAAAGCATTGATTCGCGGATCTGGTGCTGGCGCCGTGAAGCCCATGCCCCTAAAGCATACATTCCGGAAACGAATGACTTCACCGAAACCGAAGTACTCCAACGGCTGGAGGAATACGCCGCGCTCGAAAAGCAAATCACACAAATCAAAGAAAAAATTCGCCCGAAACTCGCGGACGCCTGGTTCGAGCTCATCGAATATCCGGTTTGCGCCGCCGCCGCGGTGAACCGGAAATATTATTACGGTGAAATGGCTAAATACGGCAAGATGCCGTGGCGCGCCTCCCATGCCGCATACGAACATATTCTCGCCTTGACCAAGAGTTACAATGCTCTTCCCAAGTGGAACGGCATGATGGGGCTTACCGATCCGAGGTGGGGCTCTTTCAATGAATACACCAAAGAAATTTCATGCCCGAAAGAACAGATATTCCAGCCTGAGTCATCGCAAACAATCATTGAATTCCAAGGCATGGATTCTCTGACTGATCTGGAAGGCGCCTATGGACTCGGCTACAAGGCGAAGGCCGCTATTCTGCCGGTCAGGCGGAAAGCGACGTTCCCGGTTGTCGGAAAAGACCTGAAAATCCGGATCGCGATGATTCCGACTCACCCGGCCGACGGCGACCAGCTCCGTTATCGCGTCCTGTTGAACGGCAGAGAACTCGCAGTCATTAACATTTACGCAAAAGACCGTACTGTCGACTGGTGTTGGAATGTGGTGCGCAATCAGACCGTGGCCGAACTCGCACTTGAGGCGGCTGATGGAATTCTCGAAATCGAAGCATTGGACGAAGAACTTTTGCTTGACTGTATTCAAATATTGAAAACACAAGAGATATATCAATCCCATACAAGTTAATGTCAATCCGCTCTCTTGCCCGAAAACAATACAGGCAGTATATTAACCGCGAATGTCAAAAAGATACAACTTGCTTAAGGAATCCAACAAATGAAAAATCAGTTATTCGACATTGAAAACAAAGTAATCGTAGTAACCGGCGCCGCCGGAGTGTTGGCCGGAGGAACGGCCCGTTATCTGTTGAGCCAGGGAGCTAAGCTGGTCATGCTGGATTTGCGTCCGGAAGCGGTGGAGCAAACCGTGGCGGAATGCAAAAAAGAGATATCTCCGAATGTTTCCGGTTACGCCTGCAGTGTGCTCGATAAACAAATGCTTGACGATGTCTACGAAAAAATCATGGCGGAACATGGCCGGGTCGATGTGTTGATCAACGGCGCGGGCGGCAATATGGCCGGCGCCATGGTCAATCCCGACCAGACGATTTTCGACCTGCAGATTGAACAATACGAAAAAGTGCTTGACCTGAATCTCAAAGGAACGTTACTGCCCACGATCACGTTCGCCAAAGCGATGGCCGCGCAGAAAAAAGGTTGCGTCGTCAATTTTTCCAGTATGGCGGCCAGTCATGCGATCACGCGCGGCATTGGCTACTCGAACGCCAAAGGCGCCATCGACAATCTGACGCGCTGGCTGGCGATGGAGCTGGCGCAGAAATTCGGCGACGGTTTGCGGGTCAACGCCATTGCGCCCGGATTTTTCGTCAGCAACCAGAACCGCGCGCTGCTGGTCAATCCGGACGGTTCTTTCACCGCCCGCGGCCAACAGGTCATCGCCAAAACTCCGATGGGTCGCTTCGGCGAGCAGGACGAAGTCTTCGGTTGCATTCATTATCTGATTTCGGACGCGGCAAAATTCGTCACCGGAACGATCATTCCGGTGGACGGAGGATTCTCGTCTTTCAGCGGGGTGTAAATATGTTCATGGAAGAAACCTTGCGCTGGTTCGGGCCGAATGACCCGGTTTCGCTGTCCGATATCCGTCAGGCCGGAGCAAGCGGTGTGGTCAGTTCACTGCACCAGATCCCCTACGGCGAGCTTTGGACGATTGAAGCGATTATGGAACGCAAAAAACAGATCGAAGATGCCGGTTTGACCTGGAGTGTGGTCGAAAGCCTGCCGGTTCACGAGGATATCAAAACCCGCTCCGGCAACTACCGGGAATACATCGCCAACTATCAGCAGTCATTGCGCAATCTCGCCAAATGCGGGCTCAAGATCATTACCTACAACTTCATGCCGGTGCTGGACTGGGTTCGTACCGACCTGCAGTACAAACTGCCGGACGGCTCGATTACGCTGTTTTATGACCCGGAGAAAGTGGCGGCGTTCGACCTCTTTATCCTGAAGCGCCCAAATGCGGAATACTCCGCCGAAGCCGAAGCGTATTTCAATTCCCTTAGTGATGCTCAAAAAATTGAATTGGAAAAGACCATCGTCGACAACTTCCCCGGTTGGAAAGGCTGTACACTGGACCGCATCCGCGAGATGCTGAAAAAGTACGATCACATCGACCGTCAACAGCTCAAGGCCAACCTGAAAGCCTTCCTGACGGACATCTGCCCGGTGGCCGACGAAACCGGCTGCCGCATGGTGATTCACCCCGACGACCCGCCGTTTTCCGTACTCGGACTGCCGCGTATTTTCAGCACCGCCGAGGACATCACCGATCTGCTGAACATGGTCGACAGTCCCTCGAACGGTATCTGCTTCTGTACCGGTTCCTTCAGCGGACGTCTTGACAACAATCTGGTCGAAATGTTCAAAAGCTGTTCGCATCGCGTCGGCTTTCTGCATCTGCGCAGTACTCATCACGAGCCGACCGGTGAATTTTACGAAGCGAACCACCTTGAAGGCTGCGTCGACATGTACGGCATGATCAAGGCAATCAGCGAGGAACAGGCTCGCCGCATCGAGGCCGGACGCAACGACTGGCGGATTCCGGTGCGCCCCGACCACGGACATACCATGCTGGATGACCTGAAAAAACCGCAGATTTCCACCCCCGGCTACAGCGCCATCGGCCGCTTGCGCGGCCTCGCTGAACTCCGCGGCGCCGAATTCGGCGTTGTCCATAGTTTATTCCCTCAGTACCTGAAATATTGTACATTCGGTGATTGAAAATATGAAAAATCCGATACTCAAAGGATTCTA
>JAVBRM010000216.1:0-25091 GCA_031548025.1 Victivallaceae bacterium
TGTTGAACAGAATCTTCGCAGCGGATCGTATCCGCCGCTGGAGCGCGAGGGCGCGGAGCACCTCGCTTCCCCCCTTCCGTGGTTTCCGAAAATTCCGTGGTTTAAAAATTTGCTGCGGAAAATTAGAGTTGGATGTCGAAAATCGGAATGCGGCTGATGTTGACGGTTACTTTGGAGGCCGACAAGGAAGCTGATTCGGTGTTTCCGGTCAGCATCAAAGGAGTGCCGTTCAATTCTACGGTCAATTTACCGTTTCGAGTGGTCAGAACCAGGGTTTGCCACAGTGCCGGGGAAAGTACCGGTAAGGTCGTTTCGCAATTCTTGCCACCATCCAGGGTGAATAGCAATTTTGCTCCTTCGACTGTGAGCTGAAGACGGTTTGGAATATCCAGCAGTTTGACTTTTTCCGGTTCGTTCGGGAAGCGTAGGGTCATGGATAATTTGTCAAATGGCCCGGTCAGTTCGATCTGCTTTTCGCCTTCCGGCAGGTAGACGCCCCAGAGGCCGGGCACCGGTCCCATGGTTCGGATAAAGGTAGGTTCATAGCGGACCTGTTGCTGGAACTTGCTGAACTCTTTCGGGCCGTTCCCCGGGCCGGCGGCGAGCTGCCATTTGAAGCCGTAAGGAATCGCGCCGAGGTCGCTTGCGGCATCAATTTCACCCATCGTGGTCCGGCTGTAATTGCGCAATTTGCTGTCGGCGGGCAAGATGAATTCATTCAACTGTAATTTTTCCAAAGTCACGCCATCCTGGCCTGCCGCGATTTTCCGGTGCTCGACGGCGGCTTTCGAATAGACTTCGGCATTGGAGAAAAATTCGATCAGACTGCCGCGCCACGCCGAGTAACGGTGGAAGCCGTCACAGATGAAAATATTGTTAAAAAAGCGGAAATTGACGTGTTCACGGGCGTTCTCGCCAATCACCGGTTGCGGCGTGGAAAGAATGTTGGAGCCGGGCGACTCGATCGTATTGTTAAAGGCCAGAAAACCCGGGTAATCGACGAAGAAAAAACGTTTGCTGATCCGGCTGTCCTGACGGTCCGGAGAGGTACCGCCCATATGTTTTTTCTCCCAGTTCTGTTTTTGCGCGCCGATTTTGAAAACTCCGGGATGATGGATTTTGTGCGGCCAGATTTTTTCCGCGCCCGGCGTCCGGTTGACGATGTTGCGGTAGATGAAGACCGGGCCGGGGAAAGGCAATCCGCCCAGCGGCTGATGAGAAAGCGGTTCGAAAATATCCTCGAAATAATTGAAGTATATCCGCATGTTTTTGTTGTGATTTTCGGTCTCAATAGCATTGTCGACGATCCGCCGGAAATCGTTTCCGTAAATCTGAGCGCCGTGGCTGCTGTTCAAGCCCCAGCAGGACATGCCCTCGAAGACATCAAAGAATTGATTATTCCGGATATGCCAGTCCGTGCCGTTGCCGAATGCGATGCTGGTTTCATAATTTTTCATGAATGCGGAATCCGAGTTGACCCCCTTGCGTTGCCACCAGTAAAAATCGGTGCGGTCCGGGTGTTTGTCGATGGTTTCGCGCATTTCCGTAAAAATATTGCGGGAATAATACAGGCAGTTTTCGACGAAAATCCCCGAAGGATTGTGTTCCTTCCGGGCCACTCCGCCGACACCGAAGCGACACCCCTTGAAAGTCACATTGCGGACCACCAGGCCATCCGCATAAGTCAGCACCCCGGCGGCCCCAGGCGTTTCCAGGGTAAAGCCATCGAGAATGATATTACAGTCGCCATTTTTCGGCAAATAAAAAATACTGTGTTCGGGTTTGTGAAGATGGTGTCCGTTATAGCCGCCGGCATTGGGCGGAGCCACCGCCAGTTGGTGCTTGCCGGGGTCGCTGGAGCCGTATTTGCCATCGGCACGCAGCCGGACATAAAGACGTTTGGCGGAGGCGTCAAAGAAAAAACCGCTTTCGATGCCGGGATAATTATTTTTCAACGTAAAGGTTTTCAACCCATCCAGCGATGAGTAAGGAAAAAGATCGTAGCCGGAATAGAGAATCCGTGCCGGGTTGCGGGTGAAATCGATGGAATAAAGCTGTAAATCCGGATTTTCGAGTTTCCAGCTTCTTTTGCCGTTGCGGAAATCCGGGTCGGCTGCCGTGACTACCGTCTGATCCGGAGCGCAATCCTCGGCCCGGAAAATGATCGGCTTGCCTTTCGTACCGTAGCGCATCAACTGAGGCTGTTCGAAATAAACTCCGGGGGCAACATTGACCACATCGCCGGGCTTGACGAGTCCGGCGGCATGACCGATGCCGGCGAATGGCTTTTCCTTACTCAATCCGTCGTTGCTGTTGTTACCGGTGGCCGCGTTCACATAATAGGACGCCGC
Organism: Victivallaceae bacterium; assembly: GCA_031548025.1. Classification (GTDB taxonomy): domain Bacteria; phylum Verrucomicrobiota; class Lentisphaeria; order Victivallales; family Victivallaceae; genus UBA5239. The sequence continues at coordinate 2,352 of JAVBRM010000216.1, forward strand.
AGATACGGCGCATGAGCACAATGAGATTATGAGAAAGATATTCTTCTTCATATTTTCAAAGCCCCTTGCCGTGCCAGAACCCACGGTTATTGTTGTCGGTAACTCCGCCGGCGCCCTTGCTCAATCCTACCGCCATCGATTCGGAGCCGACATGTCCATCCACATAAACGAGGTTCACGTAGCTGCTGTGGCGAAACGCAAAGTTGGTACTGGTGGAGAGATTATTGGGGCGGCTCGAACTGAGTGTCGATCCGGCTCTGGATTCGACGTCCGCCGCCAACAGGCGACCGGATGGATTCTTGACCTGAGATAACTTGCTCCAACGTTCCGGGCTGGTCGTATCGGGAAACGTTACCAGGTAAGTAACCACCCCGTAACTGCCGTTCGGTGAATTATAATCGCCGGAGACAATCATGCTCTTGGGATTACTGACATCTCGCCGCCCCGATGGACAAAGCGCCGCGGGATCAACATCGAGCTTAGTCATATCCGTGCCGACCGGATAAACAGTTTTGCTCATATAATAAGTCAAGGTCACCGCCTCCTCATTGGCAAAGGCCGGACCGAACAACCGGAGCTTCACCGCATCGGCATTCATATGCGGCCCCCATTCGTCGTTGTCGCTGCCATACATGTTCATCGCCAGCCCGATCTGCTTCATGTTGGCCGCGCATTTGATTCGTTTTGAAGTTTCCCGGGCTTTGCTCAAGGCCGGCAGCAGCATTGCCGCCAGAATGGCAATAATCGCGATCACCACCAGGAGCTCAATAAGTGTAAAATATGATTTTATTTTCATTTCGACGACTCCTTTATTTTAGCTGTCGATTCTCCAAACTGGATAAATTCCGCGCCGGGGGTTCTGAACATCAGTTTCTCCGGCTGTTCTTTTATTTTCATATAGTGCTCAAAAATCTCGGCGGCGGTGACGTGTGGTTCCTGCGGGCAGATGGCGGTAATCGCGGGAATCACCATCCTCGCCAACACCCGGTCGCCGAATGAAACCACCGAAACATCCTCCGGTACCCGGATCCCGTGATCATAAAACGCCCGGATCACACCTTGGGCCCCGCTGGTGGTCAGGCAAAAGACCGCCGTGGCGTCAAATTTTTTCTGTTTCAGCAGCTTACAAGTATTATCATAAGCATATTCCATGCCGACCGTATAGTGAGCCGAGCAAAGACTCCTCTGCAGTTTGCCGGTACAACCCAGCTTCTCAAGGGACTGCTGCCAGACTTCGATCCGTTGTTGCATCTGCGGAAGTTCGGTATGGAAAAAACAATCGATCTTGCGGTGCCCAAGCTCATACAGATGCTCGAACAACAGATGGATGGATTGCTGGTCCGGCCCTTCGAAACAACGGATTCCGTGTTCGGTCAGATCATAAAACAGGGAAACCACCCGGTCTTTGATCTTCTTGATTTTTTCCAGCAGCAACGGGGTAACGGTGATAAACTGGACGAAAATCAGGTCAAAATCGCCGCTGAGGGCATCGAATAACAACGGATCGGCATTGTGGCTGTAGGGAATTTCCCGGGTCACACACCGGCATTTTTCCGAAGCCTGGAGAATCGCGCTACGCCAGGTATTATATGCGGGAACATCAACCGGGTAGACATATGCGACCTTGAGTTTGCGAGTCTTTCGGTGTTTCCGGGCGGAGATCTCCAACCGCCCATTGGCCGCGCGCTGCACGATACCGTCATCGATCAGCTTGTGAACCGCCTGACGCGCAGTCAAGTAACTGACGCCAGTCTCAGCCGCCAACCTGGGCGCCCCCGGCAAAGCGGCAAAACCGTAATCCCCACGCTCAATACGCTGGGTCAATAAATCCGCAATCTCGATATATTTTGCTCTCTGTGCCATATCCACATACACCAAACTATACAGTTTTCTGTTTATATATATTATTATATACAGATTTCCATATATGTCAACAGGGCAATCAAAAAATTTACCAATTTTTCCCTGAATCGATGTTTTAACAGAAAAATTTTCTCTTGAAGGGTTGACAAATTATTAAAATATCAGTATAATATACAAAACATAGGCGAAACGTTTTACCTAATGATAAAAGTGAAAAAAAATGGCAGCGATAATTAAAGAAATCGCCAGACAGGCAGGAGTATCCATAAGTACGGTATCGAATGTACTGAACAATACGAGCGGCAGATCGAGAGCCAGTCTTCAAACCCGGGAACGAGTCATGAAGGTTGCCGGGGATTTGAATTATTCGCCGAGCATTATGGCAAAAGGCTTAAGGGCCGGAAGAAGTTATCTGGTTTCGATTTTGCGCTTTGACTTTGGAGAAGGATTTGTTACGAACGCCATTTCCGGTGCCGAGGAAGTATTCCACCAACATGATTACAATATGCTTTTGACCTCATTCTCCAACCCCGACGACTGCCGTCGCAGACTGGAAAAATTGATACACAAAAAAATTGATGGAATCTTATTCATGTCTCCGATCACCCCTGAATATCAAGAAATATTCAATGATTTCGCGGGCAAGTTCATTGCAGTCAATCTTTTCTACAAATCTCCACTCAAATCAATTCCCGGAGTTTATGTGGACGGAGATGAAATCGGCAGAAAAAGCGCAAGATATCTTCTGGAGCTTGGGCATCGCAGGATTCTTTTGCTGGGAAATCGTCCAGGTTGCGCCGAAGCATTTAAACAGGAACTGGAAAATAAAGCGGAGTGTTATCAAATTCCTCATGAGACCTCATTCAATGGCGGGCGGACCGCCGTGCAAATGATGCTGGAGAAGAAGCTTAAAGTTTCCGCAATATTTGCCTACAATGACGACAATGCCGCAGGGGTATTGTATGAAGCAAACCGGCAAGGTATAAAAATTCCGAATGAATTATCTGTAATCGGAGTCAATGATTCTAAAATTGCCGAAATGACATTTCCGTTGTTAACCACAATGGCGCAGCCGCATTTTGAACAGGGAAAAAGAGGAGCTGAATTACTCTTGAAACTGATTAACGGAGATGATGATTGCTCAGATATTATACTTTCACCGGCTTTAGTGGAGCGGGAAAGTTGTACGGAAATCCTAACATAATACTCATATACAAAATCGAAGGAGAATTTTATCATGTTCCAATCTCATTGCAGTGATATGCCCCCGAATGGCGAGAAATGCGGGTACCCTTGTTTTTCCGGCGACAAACATTATAAGGCCAGGCGTTTCTTAAATTTTACACTCATAGAACTCTTGGTCGTAATTGCTATAATTGCAATACTTGCTGCAATAATGCTTCCGGCTTTGAATAATGCCAGAAATAATGCGAAGGCAATCGGGTGCATCAACAATCTCAAGCAATTAGGCATATATACCGTTCTGTATTCCGAGGCTTTTAATGGAGCACTGCCCTATTGCCCGTACGAGGATGGCAGTACCAAGAAATGGGTCACCTTGCTGCAGCGCGGCAGCATAATAAAGGAAAATGGATATGCGGCATTTATTTGCCCCGCGCAAGCACCCTATAAATTTCATGCTCTCAGCGAAGCCAGCACTTATACATATGGGCGGGTAGGCGCTTACAACCCAAGCGACTTCACCTATAGTGGTTCTCTAAAAACTATTGCCCGTCCGGCACTTAGCGAAATTTTTGCGGATTCTGTAACAACAGATCCGCCAGCTACCGCCGCTCCCAATGGATTCACCTCAAATGGGCGGACCCAATACTTCCTGATCCGCAAGCACTATCCGAATGATAAAGCCCGGGTAGAATTGCGGCACAAGAAGCGGGCAAACTTCCTGTTCGTCGACGGACATGCCACCGCACTTGGACGCAGCGACAAGGTTCCAACGCATAATCATCTCTTCCCAAAGCAGAATACAGGAGAGAAAACCATCGCCGAAGCTTATAATCCTTACATGGATTAAATTCAATTACATAAAGAGGAACGATTCATGAAAGCAGTAATCATAGCGGCTGTCTGGGCTCTAACCATATCATTATACAGCTCCACATTGGAAACAATGACTGCAATTTGGAATATTGATGAAAAAAGCGGAGCTCTCGGTGAAATTCGCGACAAGTCCGGCAAAACGGCCTTATCAAAAATAGAAAATCGCTATTATGTAATGGCGGTCTCCGGAGATCGAACGGCAGTGGAGTCCGGGGACAAGGTTATCAATGTGCGTTCTGAAAACGGCAGGATTGCTTTTGACTGCCGCAATAAGGAAATTCCGGTATTACTTCTAAGTAAAGAATATTGGGTGGAGGGGGACAGCCTCCGCCGGAAAATAACGTTTCATAACGAGGGAAAAGAAAAAATCTATATAACCCCGGTGACTGAGTTATTTTTCGATCCGGAATTCCGGCAGAACTCCTATGTGCTCGGTGCCGGCTATATCGGCCCACTGATCCCCTTCCCGCAGGTTGATGCTCTTACGCGGGTAACCCGTTACTATCAAACCACCAAAGGAATGGTCTTGAGCAATTGGGACGGCAAAAAGAGCTTTTCGCATTATCGATTGAAGTTAAATGATACGATGGTATTTCCCTGGTGGCAATCCACCATCAGCACGTATCAGGAAAAACCGAATATTCTGCATTACACCCCGAACGGCTGGAGCATGGCGCTCGGCACTTTGGATTTGGAACCCGGCGGAAATTTCAGCGTCACCGATACGATGAATTTATTTGATGGTACCTGGTTTCAGTTTTTCGACAAAATATACGGAGCCGATCCAGTGGTAAAAAAAGAGCTGGATACGATTGCTCCCGTACCGGAATGGTTGAAAGATGTCCGGCTGATTACACCGGAAAAAACCGAAGCCGGCATACGCCGCCTGGCGGAAGCAACCGATGACGGTTTCATTATGGTGGTGGTCACACGGCTTATCGGAGATTGGGCTGATTACCGAATCGAGAAGAATGGAGCGAATGGTTTTTTCGGCGGCCATATATCGGGAACCGAACTCAGGGAGCATATTCGAAATATCAAAGCAATTTCGCCCAGAATTAAAGTCGCCCTTTACAGTTGGATTACCTCGGTCAATATTCATTCACCGATCTTCAGGGAGCGCCCGGAATGGTTCAAGCGTTATGACCGCGAAGGCAACGAAGCGTCTCTCTTTCCCGGCAGCGCGCCTAATTTTGCGACAATGGTCAATCGTCCTGATTGCGCTGAATTCATGTGGAAACAGTTATTTGACTCGGCGGAATTTCTCGGAGCCGACTATATCTATCTTGATGAAACCAAAACCACCAATTTCATTAATTGGCAAACCGGCGAGTTGGTACGCGATGACCATTGGTATGAAATCTGGAAAAACATGAAAAAATACGGCACCAAAGCCTTATTTTTCAATGGTCGCGGCAACCCGTACGGCGATATCAATTATATCGAAGCCTATGCGCAGCTCGAAGCGGGCAGATGGCGGGAGTTTGCCGGAATGGGCCTGGGAGTGGAAACATTTCTGAAGCTTCGTCCCGATGCACGGATTTCACCATTATACTGGACGCCGAAGGTAGATTACGCGACTCGCCTGCTGGCTTTGGGCTGGATTCCGACAACCAAACAGCTTGAGCATATGGATTTTGTCCGGGCCGCCTATGAAACCGGCAATGCCGATCCGGTAGACGCGGTCTACACTCCGGACTGGAAAAAAGATTCAAAAACGGAAATAGAGTCATACATTATGCGCCGCCGAAACTCGTCCGATGTGCTGATGTCATTCATCAATCGCACAGGAAAAACGGCAGATATTCCTGTTGATATCGATCTCAGAACCCTGGGATTCGATTCCTCCAGGCAAATTAATATCTGGGGTATGAAAATCGATCAGGATACGGTATCTCGTTATGTGGCGTCAGACACTGAATTCAGGGAAGCTCGCCGCGATCAGGATTGGCTCGGCGGTTTAATTTCCGCACCGGAGTTGCTCTACTCGGGAGCGCCCAGTCAAACCTTGAAACATGTAATTTCCAATCTTGAAAACAACCGGTTATATCAATTTGTGGTTACTGCGTCTCCTTTGGCGGTATACTCGCTTGACGACCTCGGAGCAAATTATTTTTATACATCCCGCAAAGGATTGGTTATAGATGGAATGACTATCCGAAGTGAATATGATAATGCAGAAATCATTCTGGCGGATAAAGATCATATATTCACCGATATACGGGTGAATGGTGGAACGCCAACAGCAATTCGCCAAGTGGATATTGGAGGAGTTATATTTCAAGTTTTCAAGCTAGGCAAAGGTGAATTCACTGTTTCCTGGACCCCAAAACCACGGATCCCCACTCCTCTCATGAAAGTGAACGGCGCTTTAAAAGAAGACCGAATCGAGGTCGATTCCGATGTATTGCCGGCACTTGAATTCAACGGCAAAACTTTATACACCGGCAAATCCCCTATTGTATTGCCGAAACGGCGAGCCGGAGGGAAATACATTTTGCGCCAAGCCGGCAATAAACAGGAAGGCGTTGAACTAGATATTCCGGCAGGAGAAAAAAGCCACCTCTACCAGATAACGCACATTGCCCGTCATCCGCAGAAAAAACAGATTACAAAAGTGGAACACCAGTACATCCGGACCTCCGCAATGTATTTGAGTCCATGGACCGAAACCATGCAGTTGCAAAACCATTTGCCGCCGGCTATCGCGGATGCGGATCATGAGCAGCAGACTCTCCGGGTCGGGCAAACTCGCCGGATCGACAACTATCAGGGAGCGGCATTTGCCGGATTTGAGCTGAAAGGAATAAAAAAAATACAGATAAAACTGGAAAATTCATTTTACAACGCCCCCACGATTGAACTGTTGCGGCATGTGGAGAAATACCGACGCAGCCCACAGGAGTTCGCCGGATTTGTGATCGACTATAGAGTGGGCGGCAGGCATTATGCGAAACGGGTCGCGCTCAGCGTTGGTGTGTTGAGTCAAAAAGCCTCCAACCCGCTCCCGCCATGGGGCAAAAACACCGTGCCGGAACAGTTTATCGAACTCGGAAATCTGCTTGATGAAGGCTCCCGCAAAATATTCTCATTGGATCTTACCCAATGGGCTCCGGAAAATTGGGATGGCACCGTCTTCTTTTCGCTTGGGACAGACCATGTGAAGCCCGATCGCAGGCTGGCAGCTACGATTCTAGCCGTTAACAACAGAGCCAAAGCGCCAATCCTGGCAGGACTCGATGCCGAAGCCATTCGGAAGGAATTTACCGAACCTAAAAAATTGATCGTTCCAAGGATTACCAAAAGCCCCGGTTCGATGCGAACCCTTGATGCAAGCGAATGGCAGTCGTGGGGTTCCATCAATCGCTTTTTCCTGGTCGGCGGCTGTGCATTTCCTAAAATGCCAACCCAGGCATGGTTCAGTTATGATGACGACTATCTGTATGTCGGCGTCAAATGTACCGAAACCGGACGGAAACCGATTACCGGAAACCCGTCACTCTGGGACGATGACGAAATCGAGCTCTGGTTTGATGGGAAAAGTGTGATTCAGATTATGGTCAATGCTGCCGGGCAATCGTTAATCCTGAAAGACGGAAAACCACAAAACCACCCGGGGGTTATCTCAAAAGGCAACACTTGTGAAAATCAGTATTTCGATATTTTCATCGCAGTACCATTTAAGCTGCTGGATGGCCGAAAAGAAAGCATCCGCTTCAACATCGGCCGCTTGCGCCAGCCGGGTAGCGGGCAGCCTGAAAATTCAACCTGGAGTGGAATCATGAATCGTTTTCGAGAAGTGGAAAATTTTGGAACCTTGGAATTTCAGTAAACTGAGATTCTCAACTGAATATGGAGCATAATATGTTATTACAATTTAATCGTGCCAAGGAAAACCCGATCATCAAGCCCGGAGTTTTTGATTGGAGACGGCTTACAGTCTTTAACCCCGCGGCCATCATGAACAATGGGAAATTCTATATCCTGGAGCGGGCGGCAGGTTCAATACAGCCTCACAAATGTCATATCGGACTGTTGGAAAGCGAAGATGGAATTCATTTCCGTCATGTCTGCAACCAGCCGGTACTTACTCCCGATATGATCGGTATACCCAATGGCAGCATACAAGACCCTCGGGTAGTCAAAATTGACGGTTTATTTTATATGACTTTTGCCGTCAGGCCCTATGCATTATTTAATAAACCGCCTAAGGATTTTGACTACAGGTTTATTTATCCGGAGTGGCATGACGCCCCCCACGGGAATGTCACCCGGTCGGGAATTGCTGTTTCGAAAAACCTGATTGATTGGAAATTTTTGAATTTCGTGGCGTCGCCGGATGTGGATGACCGTAATAATATTCTCTTTCCCGAAAAAATTAACGGAAAATACGCCCTGCTGCGTCGCCCGCAAAGTGCCGTAGATCTCAAATATAAAGACCAAAAACCGTCTATCTGGATATCCTATTCCCTCAATTTACATGAATGGAGCGAGCCGGAAATCATTGCCGGTCCCGAATGGCCGTGGGAAGGGAAAAAGATAGGAGCCTCAACTCCACCTGTAAAAACGAATAAAGGATGGCTTCTCCTGTATCATGGGGTTGATGAAAATACGGTCTATCGCGTGGGAGCAATGATGCTTGACCTGAACAATCCGCAAAAAGTTATCGCCAGAACCCCGGATTTTATCTTCGAGCCGCAAGAGCAATATGAAAAGATGGGATTAATTATTCCCAATGTGGTTTTTCCAACGGGAGCAATCCTGAAAGACAGCCTGCTTTATATGTATTATGGCTGTACCGATACCTCGATCGGGCTGGCGACTGTTTCTCTTCAGAATCTAGTTGAGCACGTTATGTTACACCCCACAACTTACAGTCAATGGCACAAGAATAATTCCTCTTGTGAGGCGTTTGCTGCGGCTCAGGTTTAAGCATTCTCCGGCAGGATGTTCGTCCGGCAATTTGATCTGGCCCAGATAATAGTTAACTGGTGGACGCTCCGGAACCTGGATTTCCCATATCCTGGCACATTCGGGATCTTCCATTTTTATCCGAGCGGTTACGATCACGTGATCCTTATCCAATGCAAAAATCGCATGTGCATCCATTTCGACAAAGACTTTGGATAAAGATGAAGACCCGGGCGGGTCCGGGTCTCCATTTTAAGCTTACTTCGTCAATTCTTTGACGATATTACGGAATATTTCGCCGGTCGGCGAATCCCGGAAAGTATTCAGGTAAGGAGTGCCGCGGTCGCCGGCTTCCGCGATCATCGGATCCAGCGGAATCGCTCCGAGAAACGGCAGGTCCATCGTTTCCGCCATGGTTTTGCCGCCGCCCTGTTTGAAGATGTAATGCACCTTGTCGCAGTCCGGGCAACGGAAACCACTCATGTTTTCGATCACACCGATCACCGGCAGCTGGAGCATTTCGCAGAAGCGCACCGAGCGGCGAACGTCGGTCGTAGCCACTTCCTGCGGAGTGGTGACGATAATCCCGCCGTCCAGACAATTGATCAACTGGATCACCGCCAGCGGCTCGTCGCCGGTGCCGGGCGGACAATCGATAATCAGGTAGTCAAGTTCGCCCCAATCGACGTCCTGAAGCATTTCCTTGATGGCGGAAAGCTTCATCGGCCCACGCCAGACTACCGCCTGGTCCCGGCCTTCCAGGAAGAATGAAATCGACATGACCTTGAAACCGGGGCCGACTTCAATCGGTTCGATGCCGTTTTCGCCCATCACCGCTTTGGCTTCCTGCAAATGCAACATGGTCGGAATACTCGGCCCATGCAAATCGACATCCAGCAGGCCGACCTTATACCCTTCCTGGGACAAAGCCGCCGCGAGATTCACGGACACCGTGCTTTTGCCAACGCCGCCCTTGCCGGACAAAACTACAATACGATGCTTGATATCACGCATCCGCTTGACCATCTTTTCCTGCTCGGGATTAACTTCACCGCCATTACCGCATCCACCTCGGGACGGACAGTCCTTCTTGCTACAACTTTTGCAATCCATTTCTCCACCTCATATTTTACTGCTATTGAATCAGGAACAAAAAGTGGCGGATCTCCCCCCAAAAAAACCGCCAACAAATTACTTATATTCCGGCTTATCCGAACGGAACGGGATCGCCGCGAAACCGTTTTTATTGCGGAGATTGATGTCGCCGCGGTACTGAATCCAGGCATATCGAACCGCTTTGGGCTCCTTGACCTGGGATGACGAAACCACTACCGTATCGCCGACAATCTCGCTTTGATCGGCCCAATGGAATTTGCCATCGGCGCCGGCCACAGCAAACGCCCCCGGACGCTGTCCGTCGGCAGTGGCAAGTCCTTCACCGACGTTATCGAAGAATACTTTGACTTTGTCGCCGTTCACTTCAAATTTTTTGAATTCCGGTCCTTGGGAAACCAGGCTGCAGCCATAAGCCACCCGCATGGCTTCGCGAGCCAGACGATAGCCGACATCCTGTTTGTTGGCCGGGTGGATATCGGAATGGTCGCCGATATCGATGGTTACCGCCATCCCGGTGTTGTCCAACTTCAGCATTTCAGCCTGAATTTCACGGGTCAGGGCAAAAGAGGAATTGGTATCGGCCGGCACCAGTTTCCAGAAATCGTCGGCCAGCCGTTTTTTCGGCACATGCTTCTGGAAGCCGGAAAGCTGGGTAATCAGGAAAGGCATATCAGGATTTTTCCACTGATTGCGCCAGTCCTGAATCAGCATTTTATGCAGCGGATAATAATCCGGGTTACCGGCATTTGAACATCCCTGATACCAGATGACTCCGCGGATCGGATATTTCAGCCACGGCGCAATCATACCGTTGAAAAGAGTACCCGGGAATTGCGACGAAGCCAGAGGGGTATTGAAGTCAACATTCGGGCGGACGCCGATTTTCTTGGTATCGATGGCGAATTCCATGCGGAATTTCCAATCTTCATAGATGTTGATTTTTTCTTTGGCACGGTCGTACTTCAACAGCATCTGTTCTTCATTGCCCATCAGTCCGCCGTTGCTGTAAAAGTCACTGACCCGAACCGCGATGACGTTTTTGCCGGCCTCGACCAGGTGGCCGGGAATCTTGTAAACACGCTTAACATTCCAATAATTCGGCACATCGGCCCCCGTTTCACCGATTTTGACGCCGTTGAAATAAGTAACATCACAATCATCGACCACGCCAAGCTCAAGCGTCAGATTCTGCCCGGCCCATTTTTCCGGCAACGTCACGGTTTTCCGAAACCAGCCGATACCGTCCACATTTTCCGGGATGCCGGAGGGAATGATCGCTTTTTCCCACTTGGAATCATCGTAATCGGAATTTTTCCAAACCTCGGCTTCTTTGGTTTTGGCCGGATCATAGTTATTGAATTTATCCAGCCAGGCTTTAAACATGGCTAACTGTTCTTTTTGCTTTTCCTGAAATTCCAGCTTGCCTTCGCCTTCCCGATTACGGGCGGTATAAATCTGTCCAATCTCGTTCTGGCGTTTTTCCGCCGCAAACATATCTTCGGAAATCCACGGCTCGATTTTGGTACCGCCCCAGGAGGCATTGACCAGACCGATCGGCACATCCAGCTCTTTGTAAAGCTCGCGACCGAAGAAATAAGCCACCGCACTGAAATCCTTTACCGTTGCCGGAGAACAAACCATCCAGCCGGAGCCGGCTTCCTCTTTCTGCCGGACAATCGGCGAAACCCGGCGCTTGGAATTGAACAACCTGATATTCGGATAATCGGCGTTCTTAGTTTCATTTTCAAAATTGACGACCTCCCAGAATTTACGGCCCCAAACCGGCATCTGCATATTGGACTGGCCGCTGCACATCCAGACTTCACCGATCAGAATATTATCAAATTCCTGGGATGCGGCACCACTGCCGCCGCTGACCATCAAAACATGCGGACCGCCGGCTTTCATCGCCGGAAACACCGCTTCCCATTCACCGTCTTTGTCCGCCTGGGCATAAACGGTCTTGCCGGCGAAATCGACTTTGACATATTTACCCGGTTCGGCACTCCCCGAGATCGGAATTGGACGCTCGCGCTGGAGCACCATCTTGGAACCGAAAACCTTATGCGGAGCAAAAGTCTTCGCTAATTCTTCATTTTGGGGGATAACGGCGCAAGCCGCCAGCACCACCGCCATTGCAGCGGCTAAACACAATATCAAATACTTAGCCATAATTTTTCCTCCATTAATTATTTTCCTCTAGATTTCTGGTCCCTACTCTAACACCAGGTTGGAAAAATTGCAACTCCAGAATCCCAAATTAACCTCCAATATCGGCCATCAGAAAGCTCACGCTTCATCGTCCGTATAAGAGGCGGCCTCCGTTTCGAAGACATCGCCCAGCAGCCGCGATGATTCCACGGCAGGGAGCTCCTGGACATCGCGCAATTTGCGCTGAATAGCCCGGGTTCGAACCCCGGCATTGCTGATTTCATTGGCGGCCAGTTCGAGCTTTTTCCGGGTTTTCTCGAGGACATCACCAAACCTGCCGAACTCGGTTTTGATAGCGCCCAGGATGTTCCAGACTTCACTGGAGCGCTTCTCGATCGCCAAAGTCCGGAATCCCATCTGCAAACTGTTCAGGAATGCCATCAGGTTGGCCGGGCCGACTACTGCGATTTTGTAATCGCGATGGAGGGTTTCGAACAAAGTTCCTCGCCGCAGAATTTCCGCATAAAGCCCCTCGGTCGGCACAAACAAAATGGCGAAATCGGTGGTAAACGGCGGATTGATGTATTTGTCGCTGATCTCTCTGGAGCTTTTGCGAACGGCCGTTTCAAACGCCCGCTGGCTGGGTTCCAGATCGACTCCGGTTTCATAGGCGTCCAGCAGCCGTTGATAGTCTTCCAGCGGGAATTTGGCGTCGATGGGCAGATAAAGCGGCTCTTCGCCATCGGACCGGCCGGGCATTTTCACCGCGAATTCCACTCTTTCCAGCGAATTCGGCTTGACCGTGACGTTGGCGGCATATTGATCCGGAGACAGGCACTGCTCCAAAATACTGCTTAATTGGAGTTCGCCGAGATTGCCGCGGGTTTTGACGTTGGTCAGGACTTTTTTCAGGTCGCCGACGCCGGAAGCCAGGTTCTGCATCTCACCCAGTCCCTTATGCACCTGATCCAGGCGGTCGCTGATCAGTTTAAAGGATTCGTTGAAACGCTTTTCCACCGACTCCCGCAGTTTTTCGTCGACGACCTGCCGCATTTCGTCGAGTTTGCGGCGATTGTCCTCCTGAATGCTTTTGAGGTTCTGGTCGATGGTTTCCCGGATTTTTTCGAGGTGACTCAAGGTACCTTCGCGGAATGTATGGAATTTCTGGTCATTGTTGCCGGAGAACTGAACGAATGAGTTCAACAATTCCTGGCGCATTTCATCAAATTTCCGCTGATTATCTTCCTGGACGCTTTTAAGATTCTGGTTCACGGTCTCCCGAATTTTTTCAAGGCTGTCCCCGATATTTTCGCGGAATGTATGGAATTTCTGGTCATTGCTGCCGGAGAACTGAACGAATGAGTTCATCAACTCCTGACGGTTTTCACGCAGCGATGTATTCAATTCATCCCGGCTGCGGGAAATTTCCTCCCGCATGGCTTCTTCCATACCGGCATTACTGCCACGGAAAACGATCTGGAGAATGATTACCACCAGCAGCAGGAGCACAATTGCAATTGTCATTATTTCGATCATCATAAGAGGTAAAATACATGCGTCCGGGGCTAAATACAATTAAAAAAGCGTATCTTCCGCGACTTCTTTGAATCCCGGGTCTTCGGGAAGATTCTCCATGGTGGCCGCCTGGGTCGCCAGCTCGTCGCAACGGTTGTTGTCGGGATTTTCCGCATGTCCCTTGACCCAGACAAATTGGCATTCGTGAGTTTGCAGTTGCTTCAATAACCGCCGCCAAAGATCGGTATTGAGCACCGGCTGTTTGTCGGCCTTACGCCAGCCACTGCCCGCCCAGCGCTCAAGCCAGCTCTTGGAAATCGCATCCACGACATAACGCGAATCGGAATGAATCTGCGGGCGGCAGGGATATTTCAAGGCTTCCAGGGCCGCGATAACCGCGTAGATTTCCATACGGTTATTGGTGGTATGGGCAAACCCGCCGGATATTTCCCGGGAGTGAGCCCCATAGCGCAAGATACAGCCATAACCGCCGGGCCCCGGATTACCCCGGCAGGCCCCGTCTGTATAAATTACGATCTCTTTCATCCCTTGGGCATTTGAGTGTAGTCATAAAGGATATTGACGGCCTCTTTGGCCACCGGATCGAATTTCTGCTGTTTGTCCTGTTCCTGCTGTTCGGCAGCTTCGCGATATACATTTTCCTGTTCTTCGATCATCTGCTTTTCTTTGGTGTATTCGGTCCAGCGCTTATCTTCGTTCAGGGATACGGAAGTACGGTCGCGGTATTTCTTGAAAATCTCGATATTCTCGAGCAGCTTGCGGAATTCCGGAGACTCTTTGGTTCTGGCCTCGGATTTAGCCTTGAGCGGCTCGATGCACTTATCGAGGTTCGCGTCATAAATATCATGCGGTACCGGGTCGATATAATCCCACGGCAGGTGATTGTCATTGTACATTTCACCAATTTCCATATGCTCGGTCATCGAAGGCATGACAATATCCGGAGCAATACCGAGCTGTTGGGTGGAAGAGCCACTGATCCGGTAAAATACCGCATTCTCAAACTTCAGCGAACCCGCGTTGAAATCCTGATTGATGAATCTCAGCAGATTGCGCAATTCCAGCACCTCGAGCACTGTACCTTTGCCATAAGTACGGGTATCGCCGATCAGGATGCCGCGTTTGTAATCCTTGATGGCGCCGGCGAAAATTTCCGCCGCCGACGAGGTCATCTTGTTGGTCAGTACCGCCAAAGGACCGGCATAGGCGATTTCCGGGTCCGGATCCTCGCTGACATTGACCTTGCGGTTGCTGGCACGCACCTGGACAATCGGGCCGCTGCGGACAAACAACCCGGTCAGGCTGATGGCTTCGAGCAGACTGCCGCCGCCGTTGTAACGCAGGTCCATGACCACGCCTTCCACTTTTTCCTCATTGAATTTTTCGAGGATTTTGCGGACGTCGCTGGTGGAGCTTTTATAATTGGCCTGGCCGGTAGAGGCGCCTTTGAAGTCGATATAGAATCTGGGCAGGGTAATGACTCCCACCTTGAATTCTTTGCCGTCAGACTGCTTGACGATTTCAATCCGGCCGGAGGCTTCGCTTTCTTTGAGCTCAACTTTGGCGCGGGTTAATTCGATGTTCTCCGGAACGCCGCCGCCCTTCTGGGTCAGGACGCTCAGAATAACCCTGGAATTTTCCTTGCCGCGGATCATCTTCACCACATTGGTCAAAGACATATCGATCACGTCGACCGGCGCTTCGCCTTCCTGGGCTACCGCTATGATCCGGTCATCGGCCTTGAGCCGGCCGTCCTTGGCCGCGGGCCCGCCGGGAACCAGCTGAACGACTTTGGTATAACCGTCTTCACTGGAGAGCGTGGCGCCGATTCCCTCGAGGGACAAGCTCATGCCGATATTGAAATCTTCTTCTTCACGCGGAGAGAAATAGCCGGAGTGCGGTCCGTAAGTCTGGGTTACGCAAGAGAGAAATTCCGCGAGAATATCGAATTTTTCCTTCTGACTCAGGTCATTGAAAATAATCCGGAGGCGGGAACGGATTTTTTCTTCCGGTGACTTCAGTTTAATGGCAATGGCGTCTTTGTTATTTTCCTTGTTTTTGGCATCGGCCTCTTTCTGGGCGCGCTCCATCAAACGGAAAGTCAGGACTTCATTTTTCAACTTCTTCCGCCAGATATCTTCCAGCTCAGTCATATTCTTGGCCCGCGGCAATTTACGGCGGTCGATCACGAAATCTTCATCTTTGGTAAAGCTTAATTCCTGGTCCAGTAATTTCAGCGTATAATCACGGTAGGATTCGAAACGCTTCAAAAAGAGATCATACACCTTGAAGGCAAATTCATAATTACCCTGTTCTATCATCTCATCCAGCAAAAAACGGTAAGATTCAAAATCTTCAACATCGCCACTGGTAAAATAGGTTTTATTGGGGTCGAGACGTTTGAAATAATCATCGAATATCTGCGATGAAATTTCTTTATTCAGAGGATGTTGGCGATAGTGATTGCGCCCGATAATCCGGGCGGTCAGCCGGGTTACAAGCGACAGTTTCTCATTTTCACTCAACTCGGTTTTTACACTCTGGCTGAACAATGGCAGGCAGTAAAGAGTGGCCGCCGCCGCCAGGAAATACATGGCCAGATTACGCATCAGTACTTTTTTCGTCATATGGTTTCACCTCACATACAAAATTGTCATATTTAACACTATGACAGCAAAAATAATAAAATGTTTCGCATAATATGGCATGAAAGCTCTAAATATTCAATTGAAACACGAAAAAAACACCGTCAAAAGCAGATGGCTGCCAAAAGCCCGCCATGCACCCCATGCCTGAAAAGTAAGAAATAAAATCAATATTTATTAAGTTATTAATTAATATAATATTTTTTCATTATTTTTTTATTTAACAATTTCTAAACTATTGAACATATAAGTTTAATCAAGATTTAACCGTGCAATTACAACCCCCAGAAGCAGAGTTGAAATTTAAATTTAATGAAATATAATATTAAGCAACAAATAAACACCAGGAGGCAGTTATGGAATGTTATGGCAAAATGTATGAAAAGTTGGCAGAATGCGATAAATGCAAACAAAAAAAATGGTGCGCCGAAGCCGAGGACCCGGAAATGCTTCTGCAAAAAATGGTCAGCCTTTCCGAAAACAGTGACTGGCTCGATACGGAACTGCCGACCGTATCGCCGACGATCAACGACAACGCCGCCACCGCGAAGATTTATTCCCAGGAGGATCTGTATGACGTGATTTCGTTCTTCCTGGTGCTGGATTGGCAGACAATTGAAATGCTCGAGGAAAAGCTGTATCATCCGGAAATCAAATTCACCGATATGAGCCGCCCCCGGAAAATCACCAAACAGGCCATCCACAAATTTATCAAATCCCGCTGTGAAATGTTCCCGGAGCTTGAACCTTTTCTCAGAAACCGGAAAAACCGGAGCAATAAAAACCAACAGGAAACCTTCATGGAGGCAGTATGTCAAATCAAAAGGAACTCGTACGAAACGAAATCGAAAAAGCCAGAATCCGTCTCTCCATCCTCGAGGAGCTTGAGCTCCTTGAGTCAGAATTTGCCCTTATCCAGATTGAGTATCAGCAGCGGCGCCGGATTCTCGAACTGAAGCTGGCCGGAGGAGAAGTCCAGGACTGAAGCAATCAGGGGAAAAACCACTTTCCCCTGATTTTTCTGTTTAAATATGGTTAAAATACTTGATTTAATCGATTTATCAGGTAATTTTATAGACAGAAAGGTTTTTATAATGGACAAAATTTGCAAGAAATGCGGTAAGATCACAACCGAAAAAGTTGAGCTTTGCCCGATTTGCGGTTCCAACGTAGAGGTTATCGGCTTGACCCCTGGACGGATGGTTGGTGGCTTTGAAATAGTTTGTGAACTGGGACGGGGCTCCAACGGTATTGTCTACCGGGCGCGGCAAGTCAAGCTGGACCGGGAAGTGGCGCTGAAAATTCTTCCGGTCGGCGATAATCCCGATAAAACCTATGTGGAGGATTTCTTCAAAGAAGCCCGCGCCGCCGCCAAAATGAATCATCCTTCAATTGTCATGGCCTATGATGCCGGAGTCTCCGACGACGGCATTTATTTTTTCGCCATGGAATTGATTAACGGAAAGTCCCTCGATTATCTGGTGATGCGTAACGGCCCCCCCGAATTCAAAGACGCCCTCCGAATGGCGCTGGATATGGCCGAGGGACTCGATTATGCCTGGCGGACTCAGAAATTGACCCACGGCGACATCAAACCGGCCAATATCATCATCGATCCGCTTGGCAAGGCCAAGATTGCCGACCTGGGCCTGGCCAAAACCGCCAACGAGAGCTACTCAGGGGAAATTATGGCGACTCCCATGTTCGCAGCTCCCGAAGTATGCAGTTTCGATTACGACAAAATCGGCTTCAAATCCGATATGTATTCATATGCATGTACCCTCTATTATATGTTCACGGGCGAGGCTCCGTTCGATGAAAACGATACCGAAAAGGTTCTGCTGTGTCATATCAACGAACAGCACGTTCCGCTGGTGGAACGCTTACCCCTGTTTCCTCAGGAAATATCCGATTTCATCGACCGGATGCTGGCGAAAAACCCGGATGACCGTCCGGCAGACTGGAGTGAGGTGGTTGAATTTTTTCAGAAGCACCGCTCTCAAGGAGCTCCCGCCAGCGGCAGCACGCAGAAATTACACGGCGTCAAAAAGAAAAGCCTTTCCGGGCTATGGATCGGCGGCATCCTGGCGATTCTGGCAATTGCGGTAGCGGTAGTGGCCGTGGTGGTATTGATGGATAATGGAGAAGATGAGGTCAACCCGCCGGCAAAAATCAAAAAAGCGCAAGCTCCGTTACCGGTAAAAGACGAAAAGGTACAGGCTCCGCCCCCGACAGGAACGGATAAAAACGTAAAAAAAAAATCTCGGCCGCTGAATTAAACCAACAACTCTCCGATCTTTATCAAAATATTGTCGGCGATTCCAATTTCAAAAAATATCATTATTCCGATTTAATGGAAATCCGGCGTCGTTTAAGCACCCTGGCGCACGAGATCGAAAAGAAAATTGAAGCCGGTGAGCTTGAGCGCTCTCAAATCGACCTGCCTTTGCCAGCAAAAATATCCGCAATTGATGCGGAAATCACCCAAAAACACACCGAAGCCGAAGCTCAAAACCGCCAGTTCGCGTTACAGGAACTACGTAAATATCAGCCTCGGAAGGGTATTTCGAACGGCTTGAACATGGAACAGACAAATGCTGATTTGCGGTATTTCCGACAACTTGAAGCGTTGAGAAGCGGAAAAACTTTGAAACCGGAGGAAATATCCGCGTCCGTGCTTTTGAAATTCGCCGCCGGGATCTTCGAAAACAAAAACGGCTGGCTTGAGGTTATGGAAAAGCATCCGGAAATCTGGCAAGACAAAGATTTACCATGGCAGGACGACGGTAAGACCCCGCTCAAATTGTTGAGCATCAAAAATCAGGTTTTCCAGATCGGCGTCGAAATGGAAGCGGGAGCCATGTTCCGCAAAAAATTCTCCTGTGCCAATCTGACTCCCGAACAAACCAAGCTGCTGATTGACAAATGGATACTGAAACAACCCGCAAATACTTATAATCCGGAGGAAAAGTTCAGCATCGCCGCGTGGCTGTTCAACAATAAAATGTCCGATATATTGGATGGTCTGCTGAAACGGAACGATTTTTTCACCGCGGATGAAATATCGCAATGGCGAAATTTTTTCAGCAGCCTGTCGGTGATGAATGAACAGATTAAGCTGCTGAGTATACTTGTCGCAATAAACAATGATATCCAAAAGAAGAATTGGGACAAAGCCATGCTGAATGCGCTAAAGCTTCAAAGTGAGCCGCGGGCAAATAAATATAAAAAAATCGCTTCTGAAACCGTTGCGCAATTATTATGGTATTTCCCGGAGTTACATCCATTATACTTCAAATATCTGGAAGACAATGCGATGGCGGCAAAAGATTTTTCTGCTGCCATCGCCATGGCCGCCACTGCCGAAGAACGCAGCAGCCAAGACAAAAAAACTCGTAATCTTTCCCGTAACCTGAAAAATACCACGGTTCGCGGCCTTCCTCTGCCCTCCGACATCAATCCCTTTGAAAGACAGATCAAACCTCCGCCGCCAGGCATGATCACCCGATGGCTGGAGGGGAACTGGCAAATGCACAGCTCGAATCCTGCTTATCAATTGGTCATCGCCACCGACCTGGGAGACCGGCAAAATGTTTTCGAGCTGCTGCGTAAACCGGTAAGATTGGAAAATACCGGCGACTGGCAAACCTCGTTGCTTTATGATTATGGGGTTGCGGCAACCCAGTTCGGCGAAATCTCCGCGGTGGATTATACCGCTAAAATCATGTCTATGGATTCGACATCCCCTTTCATGGTATTGAAATACGGTATTGTCATCAGAGATTATCCGCAGACGCTGAAACTGGCATCGCCGATAAGCCGGCGAAACAATATGAGCGGATATCAGGCCGCGCTTGCCCGGCTGCTGATACAAATCCAATATCCGGAATTCGGTGAAAGCGATTTTCGCCATCAGGCGGCGGAAATACAGCGCGAGTTTGCATCCCTCAAGCTCCAGGATGATTTTCTGGTTATTAACTGGTGTGCCGAGGTATTCAACAATAAAAAACCGGCAAGCCTACCCGAGCTCAAATCCTGCCAAGAAAAAGAATTACTGGCGCTGATGATTTGCGATGTGGCGGCGCGGGACCGCTTTCTCGACCGCCGCAACCTTGAAAACATCGATTTACCGGCAATTCCCAATGACAGTTGTTATTACACCCATTGGTGGCGGCGCAGTGCCTTGCTGACGCTGACATCCGGCGGCCCCTCGATCCTCAACTGGCTGCTCAGATTACCGGAACTGGAACTGGATTACCGGATCGCGGCGCTGCCGTCATATCCCATGCTCAAGCAATTAAAAACCGCCGCCCTGGTAATTACCGGGCAGGACAAGGAAAACCGGATTCAGGATATTATTGAACTCCTGGAAAAGAGCTTTGGAGAAGACCCGCTCTGGCAGGAACGTCTGGTGATCAAAGATCTGAAAACCATCGCTTCCGCAGGGGCAAAAAAATAGAAGGGTGGAAAAACCGCCCTTCCGTTTTGATAATAATCCAAGGAATTACTTGGTAGCAGCCTTAATGTCTTTGGCGGCGCTGTCAGCGCTCTTCTGGATTCCTTTCGAAGCGTCCTGGGCCGCAGCCTTGGTGTCTTTGACAGCGGTGTCGGCAGCCTGATTGACCTTGTTTGTGGAGTCTTTGAGCTTTTCCTGATTGGTCTGCTCTTTGCTGCAGCCGGCAAACATCAGCATGCCGCCCGCTACCACTGCCATCATGATAGCCATCTTTTTCATAATCGGATCCTCTTCTTTTTTTGTCCCGGATTTATTCACGGAACAGCATAATTTATCATTTAAAAAATAAAATACAAATAAATAGTCCGATTATAAATTATCTTATATCCATTAACAGATATTGGCGCAACAGGTAAATCGAAGTCGGATTGGCGGCATTTTCCACCGACCAACCGGAAAAAACAATACTTCCCCGGCCGATCGTAACGAATACCGCCCCGAATCCGCCGCCATTTTCCTGGAATTGCAAAGTCAGTCCCTGCCCGTCGCTTGCCGACGCGATTCCGGAAGCCAGCGGCGGAATGTCAAAATCGCGGCGAAAACTCTTGATCCCCTGAGGCGGATATGAAATAATCCGCTGAAAATCATTGTCCTTGATCTTGAACGTTCCTTTAAAGGGTGCCACGACGATAACTCTTACCCCTTTGATGGCGAGATTAAGCAGAGCATCGGTCAACTCCGGGGTGGTTGTGAAATCCGCTCCGGTAACATAAATGATCTGCCCCTCGTAATCTTTCAAGGAATTGAGTTTCAGATGATGCAACTTGTAATGCTCAAAAAGCTGCGTCAGCGGACTGTTCTCCGGGTAGACCCCGATCCGGGTTTTTTCCAGTATTTTCAGTTCGGAAAAGGGATCCTGCGAAAAGAAAAACAGATTGGTGGCGCGCTGCCGCCCATGTCCGCTGAAGCGGAGATTGGCCTGAATGGACATACCCGGACGCAGCTCATTGACCTTGAAAGTAACTTTCTGGTCTTCGCGGTTGATTTTCCCTTTGCCCAGAACACTACCCTTGCTGTTAAGTTGCCAGCCCAACTCTCCGGTCCGTCCAAAAACTCTTTTTTCGAACTTCGTGGTAATGGTGATTTCTTCGCCGCTGAAGTAGGCAAACTGCTCCAAAGCGACCTCCTGGCCAATCAGCGCCAAGTTACAGACCAAAAACATTATTAATAAAATTTTTCGCATCAAATTTTTCATATTTTAGAAAATATCACCGAAAAAAACAATGTCAAGCGCTAATAGGGGGCGAGCTTTTGGAAAATTTTCGGAACTCATAAACTTTTATTTTCGTAAATACGGGTTATATTGTCATTTGACAATTTTATCTGTGGAGACTAAATGAGTAAAAAGATCGAGAATCCGGAGGATCATGTCAAAAGACAATGGCTCTATCTGCCAACTCTGGATATATATATATTGACCGAATTCATGCTGTATTTCAGCATTTTGCTGTTTGTATTCATAACTCTGTTTATCCTGAGCGACGTATTCAATGATCTCGGCGATTTTCTCGAACATGATGTCCCCATCACCAAAATGGCCCAGTTTTTTCTCTTGAAACTACCCGGCAATATCCGTTTCGTCCTGCCGATTACCATGCTGCTCGGTTGTATGTGGACCATGGCCATGTTCGGCAAACATATGGAAGTTACCGCCATGCGAGCGTCGGGGCTCTCCCTGATCCGTTGCGGACGTCCGATCTTCGTGATCGGCCTGATTGTTACCGGGTTCAACTTCTGGTTCAACGAAACCCTGGTCCCCTATACCGAGCGCGAATCGGAAATTCTGAAGCTTTATTACACCACATCCCAGGAATCCGCCATGGAGCACCAGCGTATGCTCACTTACCGCAGCCCCGATAAACGCCGGACCTGGCTGTTTCAATTCTTCGATACAGAGGGCGAACAGAAGCATGTGACGTTGAAATCGTTCCGGGCGGACGGTAC
>JAVBRM010000007.1:0-55848 GCA_031548025.1 Victivallaceae bacterium
GAACTTACCTTACGGAGCTTACTGAGTAATTGGGGGCGCATCGCCAAGCAGTTATCTGAACGAAAACGACAACGCCCTCTACACTCTGCTATCCTCAAAGTTACTAATTTAAATTCACATTTTGGCTAGCGCTTAAGGGACATGTCGGACAAGTCCGATTTTTTTGACGGAATCGTCTCAGGAGATTGAGTCATCCTCGTTCGGCGGTAATTTGATTTTATACAAATTACATTTGCGTACCAGAAGGATAATCGCGGAAAGTAATCCTCCACAGGCGGAGGCCAGGTAGAGGCCCAGTTGAAATCCGGCTATTGTCCGGGGAATTACGATTGTTCTGTGGTAATCGCTTTTGGAGGCTTGATAATTGAATTCCGAATCCATGGCCTGCGCGATAACAGGCATATTCCTCCATTGTTTGTATGATATCGCCGTATGAAAACAAAAGCTTCCCAAAAGAATCATAAGAGCCAAAAGCAAAAACGCGAACCGCATATACCCTCCGGCCTTATCCATCAGCATGGAGCATAATACTACAAAAGCTCCGCTAAGGATAAACATGATAAGTAAAACGATGGACGGATGGCCATGCTCGAACCCGGTAAAAATCAGGAATGGCCAATAGCCGACAATCAGTCCAAATGCCAGGCCGCGCGCCTCAAACCCGGGTAAGAAAAATAGAAGAACAACCAATACCAGCCAGATTCCAATAAATGTTATTTTGTTTCTATGCATAAGTACTCTCAAGTAAAAGTATAGCTGTAGGTTACGTTTATAGTATAACCCGCAATCGCTCTTTATGAAACATCCTGAACGATTATTTTATTGAAAATTTTCAATTCTCAAATCGTTGCTCATTTTTCGTTTGTACTCTCCGGGCGGTAGGCCGTAGAATTCGCGGAAGGCGCGGTTGAAATAGAATTCGCTGGCGAAGCCGGTGTTTTGAGCAATCTGTTTGAGGGGATAATCGCTGGAGAGCAACAGGTTTCTGGCACGTCCCATCCTTTCCTGGAGCAGCAGGGACTGGAAAGGCAGACCGAACAATTTAGTAACCAGGTGACTGGTACGTGACGGCGAAAGATTGAGTTTTCTGGAGAGCTCTGTCAGCTTTACCGGTAAGTGGGCGTGATCGGTGATATATTGGTTGATTTCTCCTTTTCTACCCTGGAGGCTTTCCTGGGTATGACGGCAATCCAAGGCCGCTTCCAGCAGAGTTCGCCCGAGAATCTGCATGGCTACAGCCAATTCCCGAAGCCTCTCCGGGGATGGAACCGGCAACTGCCGGTATTCGCCCGGCAGGAATTCGGTGTCGGCCTCGGCTTGGAATACGCCTCCGTAAATCACCAGGGCCAGTATCCCGTTGCGTTCGATCGGTGTAACGACTTCCAACCCGCCTTTCCAGCAGGAGTGAAGAAACGGCCGCATTTCCCGCGCGGCAATGCTTTCCACTCCGACCGCGCAATCTTCCAGACAGTTTTTGTTCCAGCCTGGGATTGAATATCGCCCGGTTTGGCAAAAGGGGTGCTCATGATGGTGACGCCCCGGCAGAAAAGGCTGCCCGGCTTCATTGAACAGAAGTCCGCCTCGGTCATGAATCGTGATCCGCACCTCATAGCGCGTTTCAAATGACTTCACCGCCTCCTCTGCCAGTTGCGGTTCTTCCAGCAAGGAAAATTTAGGTAAATTGAGAATATTTTTCATTTTAATGGTAACAATAGCATAATACTGTAAAGATACAGCGTTTTTCTGCATTGTCAAATCCGTTCGATTCCATTATAATATAAATAACAATAAACACGGAGCGTAAGCATGAAAATCAAACGTAAAATAACGGAAGTACCGATCAGGAACCGGGCAGATGTTTTGGTGGTTGGGGCCGGACCGGCCGGTTTCGGCGCGGCGGTGACGGCAGCCAGGGGCGGGGCGAAAGTAACGCTGGTGGAGCGCGGCGGTATGGCCGGCGGAATGTGGACATTGGGTTTGGTGAGTCCTTTTTTTGACAATAAAAATAAAGGGGGACTAAACCGGGAATTACGGGAGGCTTTGGAAAAAAACGGTTCCTGGGGTGGCTTGTGGAATATCGCTTTTGATCCAACCGCGATGGTTATGCTGCTGGATGAATATCTGCTGGAATCAGGTGTGGATTTTCTGCCCTATACCATGGCTGTGGAAACCGTCGTTGAGGACAACCGGGTAACGGGGGTTATCATTGAAAACAAGAGCGGTGCGCAGGCAATCCTGGCCGGGGTGGTGATCGATTGTACCGGTGACGGCGACGTGGCGGCGTTGGCTGGGGCCGAATATCGGATTGGGCGGGAAGATTCCGGCGGCTGCCAGCCGATGACTATGATGTTCAAACTTGGAGGTGTGCGCGAAGAATATGATCGAGATAATGTCATCGGCTGGTATCGCGAACTGGTCAAGCGTGTTCCCGAAAATGAGGTGTTGCCGCAGATTCCTTTCAATTTTCCGGCCATCATCAAATTGCCGCGCCGGGGAGAAGCGCTGATCCAGTGGACGCATATTCGCAGGATGAGCGCCATCGACGGCGACGATCTGGCGAAGGCTGTATTGGAAGGCCGCCGGCAGGTGCGTCAGGCAATGGAATTCCTGAAAAAGCTTCCCGATATCCTGGGCGAAGTTTATCTGCTGGAACTGCCGGAGTTGATCGGTGTCCGGGAATCCCGCCGGATTGTCGGTGAGTATACCGTTTCCGATGACGACGTCAGAAACGGTACAAGCCATCCTGACGCGGTTTGTAAGGTCAACTTTGGCGTGGATATCCATGAACCGGAGGAAAAAAGCCAGACCAACATCAAGAGCCCCGGTTTTGAAATTCCTTACCGAGCGCTGCTGCCAAAAGGTTTGGACGGTTTGCTCACTGCCGGTCGCTGTATTTCGGGAAGTTTTATGGCTCATGCGGCCTACCGGGTTACCGGCGACTGTCTGGCCATGGGCGAAGCCGCTGGGCATGCCGCCGCTTGCGCGCTCGAAAACAACATTTCCTTGCGCGAAGTTCAATTTCCGAGTTTGGTGTAGCTGCCGGGGGGATAGCCGAAGTGTTCACGGAATTTCCGCCGGAAATGAAATTCGTTGCAGAAACCGGATTGCGCGGAAACTTCTTTGATCGCAAGGCCGGAACTCAGCAATTCCAGCGAATAATTCAGGCGTTGCTGCATGAAATATTGCGCGGGCGAAATGCCGAAGGCTTCTTTGAAGCGGCGGCGGAAATGAACCGCGCTCATACCGCAATGGCGGGCGATTTCATTTACCGGCAGATAGCGGCTGCCGGTAAGTTCCAGTTCATGCAGTTTTTTCTCCAATGAGTGCCGGTTTTCCTGCGGATTTTGAGCCAGGCGATGGAGTTCCAGCAGCATGCCCAACAGCAGGACTTTTTTCGCCAGCTCGACGCCGTAGCCGGGAACCATCTGCCGCAGGTTATTCAGGCAGCGTAATACGGTCGGTGTGCTCTGGTGGATGATCGGCCGGGTCGGTGTGAAATAACCTTCTGTAACCAGCTTTTCCATGTCGCTGCCATTCCAGACGATCCATTCGGTACTCCAGATGCCGCTCCCCCAATACCGCGAGGGCTCGTCCGGAAAAATCATCATGGTGTCGCCCGGCTCAAGCGGAAGCCTGCCGGTGGTTTTCCCTTCATAAAAACCGACTCCTTCAATGACCGTGACTGCGGCATAAAGATTCAGGCAACGGAAAAAATCAGGTCGATTTTCTTCGGCATGATATTTCGCCCCCATCCGGTCGATCCACAAGTTCAGGGCCAGTTCCGCCGGTTCCGGCGCGCGAATGCGGTCTGAATGATAAATTTTCATGATCGTTATAGATATATTTATGATCTTTTTGTTACAGCAATATCAGTTGCTTTATATACTATATGCATATAAAATAATATTGCAAACCAAATTATGGAGGCAATCATGACAGAACGTGAACGGATGATCGCGGCATTGACATTCAAAGAAGTGGATTATATACCTTTTCAACCCGGGTGGGGGAGGGAATCCACTATGGAACGCTGGCGTCGCGAGGGCCTGCCGGCGGGAATGGAACGCCGGGATGTGATCGGGTATGCTTGTAAAGAAGCCGGTTATCAATTTCCGTTTTCGGAATCGGGGCCGAATTTCCCGATGGCGCATATCATGATCCCGCAGTTCGAAGAAAAACTCATCGAACGCCGTTCCAATTCCCAGGTGGTTCAGGATTGGAAGGGTAATATCTGCGAAATCGGGTTGGAATTTGATGTTTCGTACCTGAAAAGCACCCGGGATTTTGTCACCCGCAGTTGGCTGAAATGCCCGGTGGAAAACCGCCGCGACTGGGAAGAAATGAAAAAGCGCTACAATCCCGACGATCCGGCTCGCTGGCCGGTCAACGCCGAAGAACTTGGGCGCAGTCTGGCTGACCGGGACCATTATCTGAGCGTACGGGTAAACGGCCCGTATTGGCAATTGCGCGAATGGTGTGGATTTGAACCGCTAAGCATGATGTTCTACGATGACGCGGAGTTGGTCATGGAAATGATCGATTTCTGGAAGGAATTTGTGTCCGCGCTGCTCGAACGTCTGTTTCGCTATGTGACTCCCGACGAATTTTCCATCAGCGAGGACATGGCCTACAAAGGTCACTCGATGCTGTCGCCGGAAATGTGCCGCAAGTTCCTGATGCCGAGCTGGAAGCAGTGGGGTGAACAGATTCGCCGGGCCGGAGTTCCGGTCTACTCGGTGGACTCCGACGGATATATTGAGGAGCTGATTCCGCTGTGGATCGAATCCGGTTTGAATGCCTGTGATCCCATCGAAGTGGCCGCAGGCTGCGATATCAACACTTTCCGCCGAAAATTCGGCCGTAACATGGCGTATCGCGGCGGAGTCGACAAACGCGCCATCGCCAAAGGCGGGATTTATATCGAAAAGGAAATCGAGCGACTGCTGCCGGTGATCCGGAGCGGCGGTTACATTCCCGGCTGCGACCACGCGGTGCCCTCCGACGTCTCCTGGCCCGATTTTGTCCATTACTGCAAGCTTTTGGCCCAGGCCAACGGCCTGCAGCCTGCGGGATTATGATAAATATTTCTCCTGTGGAATTTATATTTTATTTGCAATCCTTTATTCTTGTTTTATTTTATATCAAATAATAATAAAGGATTGGCCGAATGAATAATACACGATTGTTGATTATTACCGATCTGGAAGGGGTCAATGGTGTTCTGAATTTTGAGGATTGGTGTGTTCCCGAGGGAAAGCGCAATGAAGCCGGTTGCCGTTTTCTGACGGAAGAAGTCAATGCCGCTCTGGATGGTTTTTTCGAAGGCGGTTTCACCGAAATCGTCGTTTGGGACGGGCATGGTTCCGGCGGTTCGCTGCGCGGCGAACTGCTGGACGGGCGGGCCGCCTTGCAGCGCGGTACTGTTGATTGGCCGGCATTTTCGAGCAATTATGGAGCCCTCGCGTTTGTCGGGCAACATGCGAAAGCCGGGGCGTCATGCGCTCATCTGGCTCATACTCAAACCGAGGAAGCGATCGATTTCCGGCTGAACGGATTGTCAATCGGTGAATACGGGCAACAGGTTCTGGCGGCTCTTGAAATTGGGACCACCACCATTTTTGTCAGCGGCGATACCGCCATGGTGCGGGAGGCGGCGGAGCTGACCCCGGGCGTGATCGGCGTGGCCGTCAAGGCCGGACTCAACAAAGCGGTTGCCGCGGAGACTCCGGCCGAGCGGCTTTTTTCCGCAGAGTCGGCAGCGATTCATTTTCCGCGCCGGCAAGTTTTAGAAGCGCTTTATTCCGGAGCCTTGAAGGCCGCGGAACTTTTTTTGAGTGATCCGGGCGTTTTTGAAATGCCCCGGTTGACTTCCCCGTTTGTCGCGGAAGCGGAATATCGAGCCGTTTCTCCGAAACTGGCTGCCTTGTTCGGCGAACTCCCGCCGCGCAGTATTCGAACCAACAGGCGGGCGACCGCCACGGAAGCAATCCGGGAATTCTACACCGAACTCGAATGGAGTCAACCGGACGGAGACCGTATCCGGATAGAAGATAAGTGATGAAATATGAAAAAAACAATATGTGTGCTATGTGAAAATGGAAAAGGCAATCGATCTTGTCCGCTTGAAAACAATGCTTCGATTTGTTCAGCGTGTTGCGTGAAGCAACGTGGCATTCCCTGCGGTCAATGTCATTACTATGTGGAAGCGGAAAACTACGCCATAGAGCGCTTCAAATCCACTGGTCAACATCGGTTTCAGCTGGATATGCGGTACGAAACGGAAATCGATGAAATATTAGAGCTTGCAGCATCTAAGAAACTGAAGAAGGCTACCGCGCGCCTGGAAGAGCTTTCTTCGTTGATTCCCGGTTCTCATCTGTTGCATTTCGCATTGGGGACTGTCGCCGGCATGCGCGAGGATTATCAACAGGCGTTGTTTCATTTTAACCTGAGTCTTGAAGTATTTCCCTATTTCCCCGAAGCATGGCATAACAAAGGGGAATCTTTGGCCAAGCTGGCCGATATCAGCGGCATGATCAAAGCCTACCGTATGGTCAAGCGGCTGTCAAATCCCGGGGATGAAATTTTTAAGCTTTCCGCGAAGAGGCTTGATGATACTGAAAAAATGCTTTTGAAAACAAGTCATCAGACGTTGGATGAATATATCGAAGGTGAAAAAATATTCAATGGTTCATTTGATCTGATGTATGCCGGTGAGCCGGAGCTTGCATTGCGAGGCTTCAAAAAAGTTTTGGCCTCCAATCCGGAGCATGTCCAGTCGTATGGCAACATCGGCTTGTGCCATGCCATGTTGGGGGAAAAAGACGAGGCGGTCGTTGCATTGAAGAAGGCACTGGAACTCAATCCGAAATACCTTCCGGCAGAACATAATCTACGAAGAGTGAGTGCCTTGAAAGATGGCGAGTGCCTTTCTCCTGAGACCTTGTCGGAGCCGATCGAATTTTTCAAAGACAAATATTTGAAAAAATCTAAAAGCAAGCAAATAACCTGAAAAAACTTAAATCCAACAAGGAGCTGGAGTTCTATGTCAGATTGTTATTGGGTGTTCATACCGGATGACCCTCATTATGTGCCAAATGAGGAGATGGTAAAGGAAATCAGGGCCTTATCTTTTGATACCGAGGAAGTAACATTTGAAATAACCGACAATGTGGAATTTGCCGATTGCGGCGGGAATCTGGAACGGATTTCCTGTCCTTTCTGCGGTAAGGAACTGGATGATTGGTGGGGTGATGCAATGGATGCATCTTATTCGGTTGAAAAAGGTTTTTTCAAACTTGATGTTGTAATGCCATGTTGCGGTAAGCCGTCGACGTTGAATAAGTTGGATTATTATTTTCTCGTCGGTTTCTGTAAAGCAAGCTTGAAAATCAATCGTAATTTTAAAACTCTTTCATATGAAGAAGATATTCTGGAACAGTTATCGAAGATCACTGGAATTCCCTGGCTGGTAATTCACAGGCGTATATAATTTTCAGGAATTTTCGGGAATGATAAAATGATATCCATACGCTATATGGTCATCTTTGCCGTATTTGCCGGAGGCCTTGCCTGGACTGCTGCTATGAAGGGCGGCGCGGCCTGGGTTCTGTTGTGGCCGGTGCTGTCGTTTTTGATGGTCGCGGCGGCATACGGCGGAATCGGTTCGGCTATTTTCGGCAAGAAACCGGATGGCTCCCGGGCTGTGTGGGCTACGATTTGCCTGTTGCCGTACCTGGGATTCTCATGGTTGCTTTGGTCGTGGCGGCGCTTGATCAGCCGTGAGCCTTGCTGTACGGAGATTGTTCCCGGGCTGTGGCTGGGGAGGCGCCCCTACACATCCGAACTTCCGTCCGGGACGGCTTGCGTCATTGATCTGGCATGTGAATTCAACGCAGCCAGAGGCTTAACGGCGCAGTGCGATTACGTCAGTCTTCCGGCGCTCGATACTTTGGCGCCTCCGTTGGCGGAGTTTTCGGCGGCTCTCAAATACTTGTCTACTCATTCCGGAATAGTATACGTTCATTGCGCCTTCGGACATGGCCGCTCCGCGATGTTCTCCGCTGCAATTTTGCTTGATCGCGGTCTTGCTCAAACTCCAGCCGAGGCCTTGCAACTCATCCAAGCCGCCCGCCCGGCTGTTCGCCTGTCGCGTTCGCAATCGAATTACCTCGAACAATTTACCCTCATGAAAAAGCAATGGCAAGGAGGATAAAATGAAGTGTTGGAAGGTCTTCGTATTGCTGATTCTTTTCTTGTGCGGCTGCCATAGAGAGATTATCGAGAAGATCGACGATCCATGGACTCGCGAGCAATTGAAATTGGTCAATGCCAGTTCGCCTTTGATTGGGTTTGTCGGCAGGCAGGAATTGATCGTCGGGCAAATTGTTGAAATAGAAGAAAATGAGGTGAGCCCGAGGATTTGGCTTTCGCCCGCTTATACTATAATAGATATCGAGAAGGTAAAAAGAAGAAGCTCTCCTCATCACGTTAAAGGGTATTTTGAGCTTTGGCAAGACGACTGTAAAATCAGTAAAGCAAACATTGGAGACTGGCTGATTGTCCGTTGCCAACGCGGACTAAAAAGCAATCAGAATTTTGTACAGGACTGGCGCTTGGTGCATGAAGGACTTTGAAGCGGATATCTGCGCAATTTTATCATTGCAAGCTGGATATTCTGCCTTGAGGTGATATATTGCGGGATGACAAAATCAGATGAAATACAAGTTTGGAAAACGGCGCGGGAGAGAATATTTCTCCGCGATGGCAAAGAGGTGAGGCCGCCTGAAAGCTGGGAGTTCGTGCCTTCCGGAGATCCGGGGGTAACGCGTCGGCTCAAGGCCTCCGGGGATTACTGGGTGCTGGTCCATCGTCGCAAGAACCGGGTGGAAGCGCTCGGGCTCTGGACCGATTCCGCGCGCATTGAGGAGGTTAAGGCGAAGCTTGAGGCCGAGCGTTCCGATCCGGCTTATCAGAGAAAATTGGATTCCGCCCGGAAGGCGCGGGAGGCCAAACAGGACGCTTATGTGGTTGAATTCCGAGAGGCGGTGGTGCAATTTTTGGCGTTTGCCGACAAATATTCCGAGCTGGCGTGGACGATGGCGGATTCGGTGACTGACCAGGCGGTTCCGGTCGGGAGCGGCACAGTCGCCAGGACCGAGCGGATTCCGATTGAGCGTCGTGCGGAGTCGGCGGTGATTGCCTGGATGCGTCATCAGACCACTGCTTATGATCACATGAGTATCGCCCGGATCAAGGGCGAACGGCGTGAGGTGCGCCGCCGCCTGGCCGAGCGTTCACGTCAGTTATTGGCCAAATACCGCTCCGGTGAAGAAGTTGATCCAACGGTTTGTCCGTTGGCTAAAGCCCTGAAATAAATCATCCGCGAAAGATCCGGTTGGCTTGGCGGACCCGATCTGCCGCTTTCGGCCATGAGGATTCATCGCAGCCGGAATTGGTACGCGGAGCAAATCCGACGACCCCGGCCCGGGAGAAAATTTCAGCCGCATAATCGATAACCCGCCAGTAGGAATCGGATTTTTCTTCCCATTCCATGATTTCGGCGCCGCAATAGGTCGCACCTTCCGCCATTACCAATTCCGCGGAAGGCAAATAAAGATCGCGTATTTCAAGTGCCTTGCCCAAGGCCTCGCGAGCTCTGCTTTTGTATAATTCTTCTTTGAGTTGAAGTTCTTCGGTCAGAAGCGATTCCAGTTCCGGCAGATTTTCCGGCCGCAGATTGGCATAGAGCCAGACCCGGCGGTACCAGTCTTCCGCCGTCGGACGGCGGCCGGAGCGCGAATTGCGAATGTCTTCCAGGGACACGCGGCTATCGATGAACTTATCATCCGGTCGGTTAGGGCCGGGCGTATGTGAGACGAACCCCTGTTCCAGCAGGTCATAGACCGGCCACATGTAATAGGCGTGGAAGTTCCAGATTCGGGCATTGCGCGGCAGCAGATTCACATCGGTAAACGGAGTGTAAGTATCGGCGGCGAAACGGATATCCGGATGCCGGTCCATCAACCAGGCGAGGGCGTCTTCATGCTCCTGCCGGAAAAGGGCCCGCTCGGCACCCGAAGTATTCATGACATTGCCGTAGCCGCCGACGAACGGCAGACCGTCGTATTCGTTAAAGATTTCCGCGAAAGCCAGCGGCGAAATCAAGTCATGTTTTTTCAGTTCCGCAATGACCCGGTCAAGAAACTCGGCAAAGCGCCGGAAACGTTCGTGCGGCGGAATTGCGAAAAGCTCGTCGTTGATGGCTTCTTCGGTATGCCAGTAAGTATGGAGATAATAGAAACTGGTAAGGATGATCTTCACCTGATGGCGTTTGGCGGCGGCAAACAATTCCAGCAGACGGGTACGGTAATCGCATTTACCGTGATCGCCCACTGCGAATTGCTGGCGGATTTTCCGGCTGAATCCCGGATACGGCTCGAGAACCTCAATCGCACCGCGCGGGTTGCCGTTCAGGTCAAAAGCCAATCCCGCTCCCGACTCGCAACGGATGCAGTTGAAATTTCGCTCCTTGAGTTCGCGTATTCGCCGGTCCAGATCATGATAGCAGCCGCCCGGCGGGATGTCCTGCAAGGCCCAGATCCAGAAAGATATACTGAGTTTTTCCATGGTTATTTCCTGTGAATTAGTGGTTTAAAGAAACGAGTACGATGCCGCTGAAAATCATGGCAATGCCGCTCCACGAAAGAGCGCTCATGGCCTCCCGGTAAATGGCAAACATGAATATTTGGTTTAAAAGAAAAGCTCCGCTGGTTGCGAGAGCAAGCACCACTCCGGCAGGCCATACCTTGTAAAGGTTGATCAACATGATGATGCTTAAGATACCGAAAAAATTGCCGCCGCCAAAACCGTACCAGTAGCGGCCCGGCTCCGTGCTTCCCCATTTAAATAACATGGAAGCAAATACTTGAAACGTCAGAAAGACGCCCAGATTCAAAAAAGTCATGTAGGCTCCTTGATAATATTTTATTCACGGTGTTTATTATACATGATGAATGGAAATTAATCCATGGCTGAAAATATTAAAAACAT
This sequence comes from Victivallaceae bacterium, assembly GCA_031548025.1. Taxonomy (GTDB): domain Bacteria; phylum Verrucomicrobiota; class Lentisphaeria; order Victivallales; family Victivallaceae; genus UBA5239. Next base: position 11,053 of record JAVBRM010000007.1, read on the forward strand.
GAACGATATTACTAAAATCTCATTTCGGGTGCCGGGTGACGACGAGTGTTCGAAAAACACGGTTCCTTTGTCGATTTTTTTCAGTTTTCTGGAGGGCAAAGCTACCCGGGTGGCGATTCCGCACCGTTTCGGCTGGCGTACAGTTCCGGTTGACGTCTGCTGCCTGACTGAAATCGGCGATGGCGGTCGGCCGAAAATCGAGGTTGCCGGTCGGCCGGATGTTTATGGCGGTAATGGTGCTATCAGCTTTATTCCGGCGGGAACACCGCATCGTTTCAGTTGCGACGGGCCCGATTCCTATATTTCTTACTGGCTTCATTTCAATGTATTTGTCAGTGGCAATCTGGAACTTTTTTCGCTCTACGACATGCCGAACGTGATTCCGGCGGATGAGGCCGGGAATATCGGTATCCTGATTAAGGAAATCATTTCTCAACCGCGGAATCTGACCTTGAATGAATCATTGCATCAGCAACTCCTGGGAAATGCTCTGGCATTGGAATTGCTCCGGTTCGGCAAATTTAAATACAACGCCGAAGCCCTGAAAAGCGATTTACTCCGACTGCTTCCCGCCTTGAATTACCTTGCGGAATCAATGGAAAAAATTTCAACGAACCAATTGGCCGGCAAGGTCAATTTGTCCGCCTCGCGTTTTCTGGCGCTTTTTAAGCAGTTAACCGGGATGTCGCCCGGCAAATACCAGGAGAGCGGGCGGATTCGCCGCGCCGGAGTAATGCTGGCGATGGGTAAGTTTTCACTGGCGGAAATCGCTCAGGAACTTCACTACAGCGATGCCTTTCATTTTAGCCGCAAATTCAAGGAATTTACCGGAGTCTCCCCAAAAGAATATCGCAAAAGGATTAATTGACGTATTCGACGGGGTAGGGGGGCAGGGACTCGATGAACATTTGCCCGTAGCGCTTGGAGATGACCCGGCGATCGAGAATGACGATAATGCCGGTATCGGTTTTGCTGCGGATCAGACGGCCGATGCCCTGACGGAACTTCAGCACCGCTTCCGGCAGACTGTATTCCATAAATGAACTCTGACCATTTTGCTCGATGCGTTCGGCACGGGCGGCAATCAGCGGATGAGACGGGACCGCAAAGGGAAATTTGGTCAGGATGACATTGCTCAGCGCCTCGCCGGGGACGTCGACGCCGGTCCAGAAACTGTCGGTGCCGAATATCACCGAATCGATATCGTTTTTAAACTCCCGGAGCATCAATGTGCGGTTCATGTCGCCCTGGGCAAACAGGGTAATGCCGGTTTCGTCGAAATAGCCGCGCAGTCGTTCGGCACAGGTTTTCAGGAGCTTGTAGCTGGTAAAGAGGACGAACGCTTTGCCGTGGGTAACATCGAGAAAGCGCGGAATCTGAGCCACCAGCGCGTCTTCGTAGTCGCTGTGGTTGGGCTCCGGCATGGAGCGGGGAATATAGAGCCGGACCTGGTCCGGCGAAAACGGCGAATCCAGCCGCAATTCGCTGCCGTTGATAAATCCGGTCCGCGAGCGGAAGTAGTCGAAACTGCGGCGGACGGTCAACGTGGCGCTGGTCAGGATGACCGGATATCTTTTATGAAAAAGGATTTTTTCCAGGACTTCCGGGACGTTGAGCGGAGCTCCCTGCAGAGTGATGCCGCCTTTGTCCTCCTCGATCCAGTAAACGTGTTCCGGGAGGCTCATATCGATAAAGGTCTGTAATCCATTGATAAAAGCATCGCAGCGGCCAACCTGCGATTCCAGCTCGGTTTTAAAGTTTTTGTCCTCCTGGTCCTCGGAAAAATCCGCCAAGGCGGTACGCAGCCGCCCGAAACCCGCGCTCAGGAGGTTGGGAACGACATTCGGGGTGCGGAGGCGGAGGGCGGTTTCCTGGTTTTTCAGAAGCATGTTTTCAAAGAGCGTGAAAAAAGCCCCGACCTGCGGCTTGATTTCGGCGATTATTTTCCGGAGATTCATGGCTTTTTCGCCTTGGCGCAGAAGAATGCCGCGCCCGTTTTCAGGGTTGAACAGGCGATTCAGGAAGCTCTGCAATCCGCCGCTGGAAATACGCAATCCGAGGTGCGAGGCCGCGCTGTCTTCCAGTGTATGGGCTTCGTCGATGATGACCGCGCTCCACTTGGGCAACAGAGTCATCTCGAGGTCTTCGTCTTGCTTCATTTTCAGGTCGGTGAAAAACATGGCATGATTGGCGACGATGAGGTTGGCTTTTTCCCAATTGATCCGGGCTTGCCAATAAAAGCAACTGCGGAAAAAATTGCATCTGGACCCCTGACAATTACCAGCTTCACAACAGCAATAACTCCAGGCGATCGGGTCATAACGGAACTCGACATCGTCGCGGTCGCCGCTGCCGTCGCCGTCAACCCATTTATTGAGGCGTTCCAGGTCCAGCACCAGCGAGGCTGCCGGCAGCAGTTGGTCGCGGTGTTCGGAGCACGCCATATGCAAACGACGCTTGCAGAGATAGTTACCGCGTCCTTTGGCCAGGGCGGCTTTGAATTCGATGCCGGTAACCTTCTGCAGAAACGGAATGTCTTTTTCGATGAGTTGTTCCTGGAGATTGATGGTTTCGGTGGAAATCACGACCGGGTGGACCTGAGTTTTGGCAAAATGAATGGCCGGCAGCAGATAGGCAAAACTCTTGCCGACGCCAGTAGGGGCCTCAACGCATAGATTGTAACGGCTTTGCAGAGCCATGGCGGTATTTATGGCCATGTCGGCCTGTTGTGGACGGTGTTCATAGGCTCTGCCGCCCAGCATGGCCGCCTGGGCCAGGGCTCCGTCGACGGCGAAAAATTCCCGGGTCGGACTGACGATGTCCGGGATATCGTTAATTTCGCCGATTTCTGCAGACACCGGGTTTTCGTAGACTTCGAGAAATTCTTCGATTTGAATTTCCCCGGTTTCATCGAAATATCGGTCATCAAGTTTGCGGATGTCTTCGGCCGGTTTTATCATCGTTGTCCTTGTCTGTAATCAAGCTAATAATTTATCGCCATTCCGCCGATTTTACAAGAAACACAGTAAAAATATTAATAAGCTCTTGAAAATCCCGTTGTTTTTATTAGAGTAATAAGGAATTATAAAATATTTAAGGAGGAGGCTTATGAACAAACAGCTTTTTAACCTGCTGGCGCTCCAGGAAGTGGACATGAAGATCCGGGGGTTAAAAACCCGGTTGACCATGCTTCCGAAGGAACGGGCGGAAAACGAGAAAAGACTGGTGACGGTCAGCGCTGCTTTAAAAGCGAAACAGGATAAACTCAAAAGTACTGAACTGGCGCTCCGGACGACCGAGTCGGACATTGCACAGTTCAATGAAAGCATCCGTAAACTCCAGGTGAATTCGGCGCTGGTTAAGAAGAATAACGAATACCAGGCCATGCTCACGGAAATCCAACACCTGAAAGACAAAATCAGCGATCAGGAAACGAGGCAGCTGGAATTGATGGACCAGGCCGAGGCACAGCGCCGCGATGTCCGGGAAGTCGAAAAACAGAGTTCGGCGCGTATCAAATCCATTCAGGATGAACTCGATGAGTTCTCCGATCTGGAAAAAGAGATCAAAGAACAGGGCAGGGCGCTGGTAGCGCAAAGCAAGGAATTTTCCGCCAGAGTCGAACCGGGATTGCTGGACAGATATCAGCGGTTGCTGAAAGACAGCGGCACTCCGGTCATGAAGCTGAATGGCGACATCTGCGGAAACTGCCGTTTTAAGATCACCCCGCAGACCCGCAACGCCTGCCACAGCGGTACGGTCGTCAATTGCGACAACTGCTCCCATATGCTTTATGTTGAGACCGACGACGAATAATGAATTGGTGAATTGGTGAATTGGCGCTCTTTCGCTTGATTTCCCATTTTCAATTGTCAATTTTCAATTAAGGAAGCTTGGATAATTAACCAATTACTAACCGTTCACAAGTGGTCGGGTTATTGAAAATATTCCTCTTGTCCTGTATAGTAAAGTATTCTAACAAGAGGAATGGATGAATAATAGTAAAACAGAAACCATAATCGTCGGGCACCGTAATCCCGACACCGACAGTATCGCTTCCGCCTATGCTTTGGCCGAGTTGAAAAAAGCACAGCAGGTTCCCAATGTTCACCCGGTCTGCATCGGACTTCCCGGGGAACGCACCGAGTATCTTTTCAAGCGCTTTGAAGTCCCATTGCCGCCGACGCGCAACGACGTCTATCCGCGAGTCCGCAATATCATGAATTCCGAACCGCCTTTCGTCCGCAAAGGCAATTCGCTGCTCGATGCCATTGGTATTCTGGAGCGCAACCATATCTCCCGGCTGCCGGTTATCGATGACCAGCATCGTTTTTGCGGTATGTTGAGCCTTTTCTCGCTGCTCGGCAGTCTGCTGCAGACGGCGGATTCGGGGCTGACCGGGCGCAAGGTCCGGTCCTCACTGCGGCTGATCAATGAAGTGCTGCAAGGCGAACCGCTGAGTTTTTGCCGCGAGGATGAAGAACAGTTTTTCGAGGTCTACGTAGCGGCGATGAATATCGAAAGTTTCAAGGAACATATTCCCCGCGACAATCCGCAGGCGCTGGCGATCGTGGTCGGCGACCGTACCGATATTCACCTGATGGCGATAAACCTGAACGCGCGGCTGATGATCATCACCGGATCGCGCGAGGTCGATTCCGTGGTTCTGTCCGCCGCCCGCGAACGTGGAATGTCGATTATCAAGACCCCGTTTGATTCAGCCACAGTGGTTCGGCGCTTAAAGCTGTGCTGTCCGGTGGAGCTGATGATGCAGGAAGAATCCGAAATTTTCCAGCCGGAACATCGCCTGGGCGATATCAAGCGGCAGGTTATGGCCCGGCATGAAGATATTTTTCCGGTGCTCAACCCCGATGGCCGGTTGGTCGGCAGTTTCTGTAAACTGGACATGGACAACGATGAATCGTGCCAACTGATCCTGGTCGACCACAACGAATTCGACCAGAGTATCGACGGCGTCGAAGAAGTTCCGGTGGTCGAGGTGATCGACCATCACCGGATGGGTATGCCGCCCACGCATAATCCGGTCCGGATCACCTGCGACATCGTCGGCAGTACCTGTACGCTGGTGACCGAGCGTTACCTGAATGACCGGGTGCCGATTTCACCGCAGACCGCGGGAATTCTGCTGGGAGGCGTCATTACCGATACGCTGCTGCTGCGTTCACCCACGACGACGGCGCGAGACCGGGCTGCGGTGGAATATTTACAGGAAATTGCCGGAGTGGAAGCTGATACCCTGATGGCGGAAATTTTCCGGGTGGGTTCGCTGATTGCCCAAAGCAGTACCCCGGTGGAAATCATCAATGCCGACCGCAAGTCGTTTACCGAAGGGAAATATACGTTTGCCATTTCCCAGATTGAAGAAGTGGCTTTCGATCAATTTTACAGTCGTGAAGGGGATATTCTCCAGACCATCCGAGAGGTGGTCGAGGAAGAAAAACTCAATTTCTTCGGACTGTTGGTTACCAATGTTGTTCGAGAGGATTCGTTGTTGTTGGTTGTCGGCGATCGTGAGATTCTCGGGAGTCTTCCTTACCGCAAGATTCACGAGAATCTCTACGATCTGCCGGGCATCCTGAGCCGCAAAAAGCAACTGCTCCCGCAGCTCCTGAAAGTTCTCACGACACTTCAGGCCTGAAGAATATCCGACCTGTCGGACGCGTCGGACAGGTCGGACCAGTCCGATTATATCTTCTTCACGCCGTCGACAAATACAGTCGAGGGGGTGAAGTCGTCATCCAACACTACGATATCGGCGGTGTAGCCGGTTTCGATTTTGCCGAGGCCGGGCAGGTTCAACGCCTGCGCCTGAGCCCAGGAAGTCGACTTGATCAGTTCCTTCAGCGGATAACCGGTAATCTCTGCGACATTCTTCAAGCTGGTGTGGAAAAGCAGGGTACTACCTGCGAGCGCGCCGCTTTCCAGCCGGGCGGCATCGCCTTTGACGATGACGTTCATACCGCCGAGGTCGTATTCGCCGTCGGGCATGCCGGCCGCGCGCATGGCATCGGTAACCAGTTGAATTTGCCCCGCGCCTTTGATCTTGAAAACCAGCATAATCATTTCCGGACAGATGTGCAATTTGTCGCAAATCAGCTCGATGAATGCTTCGTCATGCAGCAACCCGGCCCCCACCATCCCGATATCGCGATGATGCAATGGCGACATCTGGTTGCAGAAATGGGTCAGGTTTTTGAACCCGAGCTTGGCGGCCTGACGGTAATCGTTGTAGGTCGCCGCGGTGTGGACGCAAGACGGGGTAATGCCCGTCGCCAGCAGTTCGCGGGTGAACGGGATTGCGCCTTCCGTCTCCAGCGCGTATGACACCTTTTTCACCGGGTAAATGGCGTTCAGGCGCTTGACCATTTCGATATCCGGCTTGCGGACGAATTCCGGGTTCTGAGCGCCGAGACACTTGGTGTTGATGAAAGGGCCTTCCAGATGGATTCCGGCGACTTTGGCACCGGTCGGATTCTTCATATAACCGGCGGCGCTTGCCAGAGCCTGGCTGAGTTGCTCTTCGCTGACGGTGAGGGTGGTTCCCAGGAAGGAAGTCACGCCGTCTTTGAGCTTATCGTTGGCCATAGTGGTGATGCTTTCCATGGTGCCGTCGCAGAAGTCATATCCGGAACGGCCATGAAAATGGATATCGATGAATCCCGGAACCGCCATTTTGCCGGCGGCGTCAAAAGTCCGGTCTGCTTGCGGAAGCGATTCGCCCGGCAGGTAAACGCTTTCGATGTTTTTGCCGTTGATCAGGATGGCTCCCCCCGCGATATCGACATCGGGGGAGATGATGTGAGCGTTGACAATCAGGGTTTTCATGGCGTGTACTCCTTATTTGAGGGCGGGCAGGCTGGCGGCGATGACCGCTTGCCCGTGACGCTTGAATTGCTCGTCGGGAATCCGGAACGTGATATTGGCGGCCAGCTCGGGAAATTCCGCTTTCAACGTGTCTTCCGCCACTTGCAGGATGATATCGCCGCCCTTGCCGGAAGTTACCCGGCCCAGGATCAGCAGATTGCGCAATTCATAAAATTCCGCATAATGCGCGATGGCATAGCCGAAACATACCCCGATGGTCCGGTATATGGCGGCGGCGCGCTCGTCGCCCTGTTCCATCAATTTCTGGACTTCAACCAGGCGCTCGGGAAATTTCATTTCATTGGAAAAATTAATTCCGGCCAACGGAGCGATTCGGGCCACGCCCTGTTGCGAAAAGAACTGAACCCCGCAGCCTTCGTCACCGGACCATTCATCCACCGGACCGTTCTCACGGTAGTCGATGGGGGCGAATGCCAGCTCGTCGAGCCAGTCGGTGATATTGCCGCCGACATTGACGTAACCGGCGGCCAGGCTGGTACCCAGCGAAATCCCCAACACGCCGTTGCAGTTCATCGACATGGCGGCGGCCAATGCGGTAACTTCGCCGTCGTTGGCGACGACCGTGGGTACATTGAATTTAGCTTGGACTTCATTGAATATATTGACTACCTTACTGTCGAAATCTTCACGGCTCACGCCGCGGAACAGCGATGCAATCCGCGGCTGGTTGTCTACGAGGACCCCGGCGGAACTCCCCCCGATGCAGTCGACGCGGGGCAGGTGGGCGGCGGCGCGCTCAATGGAATCGATGATCCCGGCCTTATGATATGCCGGGTCTTTTTCAAAATAAGGATCCCAGCGGATTTCTTCAGTGAATACGACTTCGCCGTCTTTGACCGCGGCGCATTTGCGGTCCGAGCCGCCGAGGTCGAAACCAATCCGGCAACCGTCCATGTGACCGCCGAGGGCCACTTCGATTTCCTTCGACGCGGGAGCGTCGGCCAGCGGCACATAAACCACTTCAAAAGGATGCCCGTAAATCCGTTCCCCCATGATTTCATAGTCGAAAGCGCGCTTGCCGTCAGCGGTATAAATCTTCGCCAGATCTTTGGCGATGCCCTCGCAACCGGCGATAACTACCCGATAACCGCCCTTCATCCACAGCAGGAATTTGACGATCCGCTCCACATACTTAATATTGAGTTCGGCGTACTCGTCCTCGTGCGGAAACACTTCGGCGGGATAAGTCGAACAGGTACCATTGGGACGGTTCAGGGCGATGACGATTTTCCGGCCCTTGCCGGATTCGGCGACCGCCTGACGGTAAGCGCGATTCCAGAGTACGGCGGGGACAAACCCCGGATCAAGTTCAGGTTTTACCATCGGATTGATTTTCAGTTCCATAATATTCATGCTCCTTCGAGAATTATTCAGTTACATAATAGAATATAACCACTTTCTCGAAGATTGCAACATTGCGTAATCATTTACGCTGATTTTTTTGTAGCTAAAAATCAATATTTAGTTGTTATAAAAGCGTAATCATTTACGCATTTTTTTCACTCTCTGGATGCTTTGAGGTAAAACGGGTTGGTCCAAGCGGAACGGCGGTGGCCGATGTTGCCTCCGACTTCGCGCATTTCCGGACAGTCGCGGGTAATCCGTCCGCGGATATAGATTTCATCGCCCATGGCGGTATAGGAGGCGGAGAGGGAATCTTTTGCCGCTTTGAGAACCTGACCGCCTCTGCCGATGAATTCGATCAGGGCTGGTTGATCCGTTTCCAGGGTGACGGTTTTATCCTGTACCTTGATCGCGGTTATCTGTGGCCCCTGTGACGAATAGTAATTGCCGGACTTCAGGTTGCGCATGAAATCGTCCTGAGTAAGTTCGTCCATATAGATGACGATCCAGCCGGCACATGGTGCTTTGTGGTGGGCGTCGTCGCCGGCGGTGCCCAGGAGTCGATGACCGCGGGCCAGCAGCATGTCCCATTTGTCTTCCGCATTGGTGAAATTGCTGCGCTCAGAGAAGTCATAGCCCTGATTGCCGATCTCCACGGCATGCGGCAGCACCGGAAAAGTTTTCAGGCCCTTTTCCGGATTGCCGAAAATCAGGTCCAGTTCGTCATAGTTGTAACCGGCGGATTTCCAGCGGTGAGAACCATCCGCTTCCATACGGCTGTTGGGGTGGCACAGACCGACGAAGGTGCCGTCGGCGATCAGGTCGGCAAGGACTTCGGAAGCTTTGACCGCATTTTTCCAGCGGTTTTGCGGATAGGTTTTCTGGTCGTCGACCTGGCCGAACTGGCGGGAAGCGCCGACGACATTCAGTTCGCCGAAAAGCTTGCCGCAATCCGAGCCAACCGTCACGGAACCCATGGTTTTTTCGATTCCCGGCACGTACAGAAAATCGGTTACTCCCCATTGCGGTTCCTGGCCGACCGGGGTGGTATTGGCCGGGAGGGTTACCCGGTTATGCTCGGTGATTGAGGCGATTCTATAGGGCGGCACGAGCTCTTTGTCGCGTAATTCCTGTAGCCGTTCGGCCGGTGGGACCGGGGCATGGGTATAGCTCGGGGCGTATTGAGCGTGATTGTGCAGAGAGGCGCGCCAAGCATTTTTTCTGGCTGAATACGGGTTCTCCAGGGTGAATTTATTTGTGAATACCGAAGCGTTGGGGGCTTCGAGTATCCGACAGGAGAGGGCGGTACTCCATTTGCTGCCGGGTTTCAGCTTCGTGGGGGCTCCGATCATCTCCAGGGTGGGATAGTCGCTGCCGGTCCAGAGATAGAATTTATCGAGTGTGGCGTCATCCCATCCGAAGAATATTTTTTTACTCAATTTTATCCATTGCGAACCGATTACCTTGAGATAATTATTTTCTTCGGTAGTATCGGCCGCGACAAATGGCGGCTGTCCGGCTATCTCGTAAACTGCTTCGGAGCGTTTGACGGCGGGACGGTGGTGGGACCAGTATGTGAATGACATTTCCTGTTTGGAGTGGTTGGTTATAGTGATGGCGGCGCGGATGGCTTTCAGGTCCGGTTCAATGATATAGGTCTTTTGCAGCGTTAAGCCTTGAATCACTGGAAATTTCATTTCATAACTGAACGCAAGGTGAAGTTCGCCATTGAGCTGTTCGGCTTTGTCGAAACGGTAAGCGGCCTTGGCGTCCGGGGACCAGCGTGCTGATTGCGGATGCCAGAACAGATCCCGGAACAGGCCCCCTTCGTGAATAATTTTATCGGGAGCGATCGCGGAAATGACCGCGTTGTCCGAAACGTCGACGGTAATCGACCGCTGATTACGACTGACAGTAACCGTTGCCGGCAAATCTTTCGAGGTGCCGGTGGCCTGGCACTGCCAGCCGTCGGCGGACAGAATATCCCAGTTCTGCGGTTCAAGAGAAGCCAGGGCGTCTACCGGTTCCTGCTGTCGGTTTCGGTCTTCAGGCGAGGGGGCGCTCAAGGTCAACAGTCTTGCCGAGGTGGCTGGTACGGTGAAAATTATTTTATCATTTGTAATCGGCAGAATGGTATTTTTCTCCGGATCGGAGATGGAAAGTTGCTTCAATTCAGTCGGCAAGGTTACTTCCACCCGGTGTTTTTGATAGGGATCGGGATTGAAGACGGCCAGAAGGTATTTTCCGCTGTGTTCAAGCAGACGGGCGCGAATCAACTGGTGGCTATTGTATTTGAGAAGCTTATCCGCATCGGTGCCGGAGAAGAAGAAATCTTCATACTGCACAATGTCGTTCATGGTCCGGCGCAACTCGTTAATCTGGCGTCCGTCGAAAGTGTGGTAACCGACAAACATTCCGATCTGGCGGCAACCTTGGGCGGCTGTCATCAGGACTTCCAACCGGAGGTCCTCCGGAGTCAGGAGGCTGTAGGGATAGGTATCCCGGTTGTGGCGTTCATCGGAGGTAAAGACCGGAATGGAACCGGGATAGAAAGCCAGCATTGCTTTCAGGTTGTCCCACAATTGTGTCGGCGCGAAATATACCTGCGGCAGGTAAAAATCAATAATACTCCGGTAAGACGGCAAGTCGCCGAGACGTCGCTGGAGATTCAGCAGTCTCTCCTGCGACATATTTTGATTGACGGTATATGAACAGAACATAGACTTGACGCCGGCCTCTCCGCACCACCGGGCATAGTTTTGCATGATTTGTTCCTGTTGGCTGTTACGGAATTTCAGAAACTCCGCCGGATATTTCTTCTCAGCACTCCGACCGTCATTTATGCCGGAAGTGGTCAGACCACTGTGGCGTTCAAAAGCTTTGCGGCATTGATCGCAGAAGTGATAATACTGGTCGAGCCCTGGCTCGTAATTCCAGTTAAGTGCCGGCTCATGGAACCCTTTGATTTCGTTCAGGCGTCCATTGACGAATTTTTCAAATTTATCGCTGTTCAGGAGCTCGGTGGTGCATTCACTTCTGTACCAGAATGAGCGGATGTTCTTAAAGCCTTCGCGTTTGGTGATTTCGGCCAAGTTGGGCTTAGCGAGGTTGCCGGCGGTAACTCCCGAGGCCGTCAGTTCTTTGAGCCAGGATTCCACTCCGGCCGGTGAAAGCGTGTTCAGGAACGGCGAGTACCAGGAGAACAGCGAGAAATTGCGCGGACATTTGCCGCTCACCGGGTTCAACGGAGCCAGCTTGAGTTTACCGCTGTTGACGTTTTGGCCATTCCGGAGCAGACTCCAATGTAATTCACCGTCGGTCATATTCGAAGCTGTATTGAAAAGCAAGCCATATCCAGTGGCCAAATCTTCATTCAGAGCTGATATCGGGCGTACTGAGGTCGCCGACAGATTTATGGTGTAAATCAATCTGCCGTCCCGGCGGACAAGTTCCGGCAGCAGTGTTTTGGCTTGTCCGCTCTGAACCGGAACCGCTTCCAGCAGCGGAAATTGTTCCGGCACATCCACCGTCAACTGATAGCCATCGCGCGGGCCGCCGACATACGAATAAAACAGCAGGTGAGAGACGCCGCCTCGGATTGGATATAAAGTTTGGGCGGTATTGACCGAGGCTGGATAGAATTCGACAATACTTTTGGGGAGGTCGATTGACTCAAGCGTGACATCGTCGTACCATACGGTTCCGCTTCCTTTCAGGGATAGTTGTAGTCTGAAATAATATCCGGCAGGGTCTTTCTCCGGAACTTTATAATCGATGCTGTATTGAATCCAATCGGGAGAGGCGGGGATTTTGAGAGTTTTGATGCTTCCCATCGACATGGGTTTCTGGGCCGAGTCCAACAGGGTCAACCGGGCATAAGCCTCGCTGCCTGCCGGTTGTTCCGGATATCTGGCATAGAATGTCAGGCGGTAATTTCCGCCGGTGTCGGCCTTGATCGCCTTTTCCGGGGTGAAATATCCGACTCCGCCGGTTTCCGTGACATCAATTCTGGCGCTGTTCTTTCCGCTGTGGGCTACAGTGGTATCGATGTTGTGAAACTTCCGGGAATTGTTTACTCCGCGCACCGCCCAGTCGTCGATGATCTTCGACTTGCCCGGTTGGATTTTGCCGTTTTCAAACCCCGGATTCGACAACAGATTCTCCGCGGCCATTATCAGTGGTACTGCCAATATTGCAATGATTAAATGCTTCGAAATCATGATGGTTCACTCCTTATGGTTTATAGAAATAATATTGGGTAAATGATAAAGCAGTCCGGTCTTCCAGGCCGATTCCGGCAATATGCCCATCCAGGAAAAAGCCGCCCGCCCGGCGGTTATGTACCAGCGACAAGACGCCGTAACTTGCATTCATGCGGGTGTAAAACGAGTATGTGGGGCGTTTCCCGGTTGTGTGGAAGGCATCGGCCATATAAACGAAATCAGTCGCCTTCTTGACCCACTTGAATTTATTGAATTCGGAATTGAGATAATAACTGCCGGAAACCTTTTGCCAATCGCTGGAATCCATACGTATTCCATATGTGTTGCTTTTGGAAAACCAATCGCTTTCCGCTATCTGAGCAGATGCCGTCATTTCTGGGCAGGTGAAACGTCGGGAGAAATGCCAGAAAGCGATATATTTGGCATCGCCGGAATTCAGATAATTGTATTGACGCAACAGTGTAGACCATTCATCGCCATATGGGGAAAAGCTGAAATACCAATCATCGTAATCCATGCTGTACTGCTGTGCCGTAATTCCGAGCTGTTTGAGCTGGTTGAAACAGGTAATGGTTCTGGCTTTCCGGCGTGCATTGTTCAGGGCCGGCAGCAGCAAAGCGGCCAGGATGGCGATGATTGCAATCACTACCAGTAATTCAATAAGTGTGAATGTTTTTCTTGACGACATAATGCTGCTCCTTATTTTTCGGATATCCGCCGGCAGGACTGACGCTCGATCAGCAGGGCGTCGGAGTACAAATTTCCTGCCGGGCCGAATTTTTCCTTTTTGATCATTTTTTCCAACTGTTGCGAGGCGGCCGTGGTGAACTCTTCGATTCTCTGAGCGAAGACCGTCAAGGGCGGATTCAGTTCCTCCAGATAAGAGGCATTGTCAAACGCCACCAGGGAAATATCGTCCGGTATCTTCAAGCCGCATTTTTGGAAGATATTGTATATATTCAGGACCATGGCCTGCTCGGGAATCAGAAAGGCGGAGGGGAGATTGTCCTGATCGACCAGGCGCCTGATTGCCTTTTCCAGTTCAGGTCCTCCGGCATTTATTTGCCAGGCCGGATTCATTGGGAGCCGGCAATTCCACATGCCATTTTCGTAACCGCGCTTGCGAATCAAGGTTGCACTTCGATTGGAGGTGTAAATAATCCCGATACGGGAGTGTCCCAGACAATGGAGATATTCGACCGCCTGTTCGCTGATCCGTTCATGGTTGGTGCCGAAAGCCATTTCCGGTATTTCCGGCATGGCGTAACCGATGGAGACCATCGGGATGCCGCGTTCGAACATTTCTTTGAGCGCGGTCCGGTAATCTTCACGCGGGACCAGCACCATGATTCCGGCCAGTTCATATTCATGAATCAAGTTCTCATAATTACGAGGCTCTCCCATCAAGGAAACGACTTGATACCCGGCTTGCGCCCAATATTGATAAAAAGTTTTCAATACCGGAGTTACGTAAATATCATCCATGGATATCACTTCGTGACAGATAATTCCTATCCGCCGGAGCTGGCCCGGCGCGGAATCGGCGACAAAGGTTCCGGCGCCGACCTTGCGTTTCAGTAAGCCCTTGTCGCACAATTCATTCAGGCTTTTACTGATGGTAACCGGGGTGGTGCCGAAATGTTCGGCCAGCTCCCGGTCGCCGGGAAGCCGGGACCCGCAGGCAAACTTTCTGTCGCGAATCCAGGTTTCCAGGCAATTGGCCATCTGCCGGTACTTGGGCAGCGTTGAAGAATTGCTCGGTACGAAATTAAGGTCACTGAGTTCCATTGTCATCCTTTGTTTAAGATTAATTATACATGAAAAAACAGGTTTGTCAATAATGACATATTTAATTTTTAACAAAAAATTGACATATGTCATTTGATGAAGTCAATAAAAAAGGCTCCCGGTGGTATTCGGGAGCCTTGCGGGGGTTGATTGTTGTCAATACTGGAATGTAGTGATGGTTTGTTCGCCGGTCAGGATCTCGGTTACTCGTAATTGCCATTCGCCTTTGGCGGCGTTTTGGGGCAGGGTGCATTGATATTGTGCTTGGTTGGCTTTTCCGAATACCACTTCCGTATAGGCCGGGTTGGCTTTGCCGTCCGGCTGGATCAGTTCCACATAGTAGTGGTGATCCGCCCAGGAATTGGTCTGGGCATTGGCGGTGATATCAGCGGTGAGCTGTGAGCCTTGCTGTTGCAGTTTTGCCGTCGGTTTTTCCACTTTGTAGGGAATCAGGACGAATGCGCTTTGAGTGGTCGGACCAAATTCGTAGTCGAATTTATCACCCGAACCGAGATATTTCCGCTCCAGTAAATCATAGATGTGATAACTGCCGTCGAGATTGACTGTGCGGACCTGAGGTTTGGGATCGAGGTTGGCGGTCTGGGCCGGATTGCGGGCTACGCCGATGATGTAAGCCGGACCATTGCGGCGAGTGGCCTGTTCGGTGGCAATCAGACCGGGGACGAGGGCTTGCGGCTTGATCTGCGCCTGGTCCGTCAATACCTTGAAGAAATCTTTCACTTTATTGAAATGTTTTTGATTGTTGGCGGTAAAGCGCATTTCCGCCCATTCGGAGATGATATTCGGCAGGGTACAACCGAAATAAATAGCCTGTCCCTGTCCGAAGCGGTTGATGGCGACGGCCGGATATTTTTTTCCGTCGAGGCTGACAAAAGCTTGAGCTGTGGCGGTCGTCAAGGTCACGCCGTTGTCAAAAGCTTTGAGTGGAAGCGGGGTTTCATTCTGCCATTCCAACCGGGCGTCGCCTTTGACGAATTGCCAGTTACCGGTCTTGAGCCCGAAGACATCGTCGAGCGGCATTTGGGCATTCTTTTTCCCATGGATGTCGAAAGCTCCCGGCGCCATATCGGCGATCACGGTTCCGCCCGAGCGGACAAAACGGCGGATGGCCTCCGCTTCCTTATCCGACAGGGCCGCGGTCATCGGCAGTACCAGGATTTTGTATTTACTCAGGATATCCGAGGTTTCGAGTTGGGTAGAAGCGACATAGTCGTAAGTCAGCCCGAGGTCGCCGAAGATGTTGCGGTAACCTTGAACCGCACCGCGCCGGATATCGTCGCTGTCGAGAATCCAGTCCATTTTAATCGATGCGGGCGAATAAAGCAACGCAATGGGGCAGGAGACGAATTCCGAATTGATGATCGCTTCGCCCCGGCCCTGGCCGTAGCGTTCGAAGACGGCTTTCAAATCCAACGCCGCCTTCGGGAACGTGTAGTCGGGATTCACATAAATCCGGCCGCTGTAGATGCTGAAACCGGAAACCCCCTGCATGATTCTCCGCAGAACTTCCATATCCAGGGATTCGCGGCTGCGGTCATAACCGTTGCAAGACTGCCAGATCAGAGAATCGCGGGCGAAACAGCGCTGCATGGTCATCTGCTCGCCCATATAGCCCTGCAGAGCTTCGAAATGTTGCATTAAGCGATACCAGTCCCAAGCGTTGAAAGCATTGGCGTCTTGCGTGCCTGACATGGCGAAACGCAGTTCAGGATTCGCCTGTTTCATTCCCTTGACGATATAGCCGATGGCGTCGGCATGATTCCAATCATTGAAGGTGCGGTGGTCAAGCCAGGGCGCGTATGACGGATGGTTCCTGACTTCATCGGAAGTCATGGCATATACCTCATCCCAGGATTTGTACGAGGTCATCCAGCTTTGGTTCAACGCTTCCAGCGAACCGTATTGCCCCTGCAGCCATTTGCGGAATTCACGTTGGCAGTCGGGCGAAAAACACCCTTCCCAGTTAACGATGCTGTTCGCTTCGTCGGATCCCAGGCGGAAAAGCACTCCGTATTGCTCGTAGTGATTGCCGGCGGCGGATTTGGCGGCCAGGCCTTCTTTGAATCCGGGAGCGCTCAGGCACGGCTTGCGGATCAAGTCGAATTTGGATTTGATCTTGGCATTGCGGTCAAACGGAAATTTTCCGCCGGCGCTGGCCTGGGAGGGAGAACACAAGATCGGCAGATTGAGCTTGCGCGCCTCTTGCAATTCAAAATCGGTATCGGTGTGGAAAGCAACCAGACCATTGCCGCCGAGCTCGATAAGCCGTTTCTGATATTCCGGAATCAGAAATGCCTGGATACCGCATTGCGATAGGATCTGGCGGATAAAGATGACTTTCATGCGCCGCGGATCGGGTTTGCCGTAGAGCATCAGATCTTTTTCCAGCCGGTCGCCGTCGCATTCGACCACCAGTTTGCAAGTCAGGGTGCGGCAATCCCGGAGCGGCAACTCGAAATCAGAACCCGTGGCGCGGGCAAATTCGTTGCCGAAAGAATCGAACAGGGTCACGCGGACCTCGCCGGTTTCAGAGAGAACGACTTTTCCTTTGAGGCTTTCGTCTTTGCGATAGATTTTTTCCGTTAAATTCAATTTTTCAATATGCAGCGGACGTCGATTGATGAATTCCGCCGAACCCCACCATTCGACTCCTTTTTCTCCTCGAATAATCAGGTCGGCCAAATGCAACCCATGTGCCGAGAGGGCGGAAAAATCGATTTCACATGAATTGGCTCCGGGATTCAACGACAGTGATTTTTTCTGTGTCAGGACCTCTTGAGAATACTTGTCACGAATAGTCAATTCCGCCGTGACATCCTGTTTTTTCGTCGCGGAAAGATTGAATGTCAGCTTGCCCGGCGAAGCCTGTAACTCCTTGCCGTTGATATTGGTATTGCTGCCGGTACTCCAGTAAATCATCTTGGCCAGCAGCGAGATATGATATTCCCAATAATGATAATCGATATCTTGCGGTAGATTGAAAAGCATCAGCGGCAGGACCGCCGGTTGAGCGTTTCGCCGGTGATAGTCGCTGCGATCGCGTCCGTCCACGGCCCAGGCGGCGGCCACGACCTTGCCTTTGCCGTATTCAAATACACTGAGTAACGGGTGTTCGCCGAGCTTCGCCAGAACCTGGCCGCTGGTTTCATAGGGCAGGCCGCGGGTTGGCGGCAGGGCCTTGAACGGAATTCCCTCGGTGATGGGATGAGATGTTGTGCTTGACCAGGGGCCGGTCAGGTGTCTTTTTACCGGAAGCAGTTTAAAGAATTTCGCCAGCTCCTCCGGGTGCTCTTCCGGGGCGATCAGAATCAGCCCTGAGCCTTCCCGGACTTGCCGCAGGATTTCATTGCGGACTCCGCCCGGCATTTTGTCCCAAACCCATGAAGATACCACGATGCAGTCGAACTTATTTTTCAACTGTTTGGCCAATTCGTTGTAACAGTCGTTTTCATTCAATGAGGTCGTGAACCCGCTGAGCGCCCATTGACCGGCGATATAGTTGGTGGTCAGGTCCAGGTCGAAGCGCTGGGCGGTTTCGACCAGATCGCGGATGCCGCCTTTCTGATAGGTCACGCCGAGTACTTTAGGCTTGCCGCCCGCATAAGGCTTGGCCCATTTGATATGCGGAGTTTCTACCGCCAGTGAATTGAAATTGAGATCCAGCTTTTTCTCCTCCACGCCGCTTTCCGGACGTTTGACTCCGGCGGCGGGCAGTGGATAAGTACCGCTGCCACGTTTATAGACAGTCGAACCGGTCATGCTGAAAACTTCCTGTCCGTGCGAGGTTGCCTTAACCCGGATTACCCAGGTCCCGCCGGTGAAATTCAACGGATAAGAAATTTCCGCCACTTCACCGGTCCCCCTGATGATGGTTTGATGGACCGTCTGGAATTCAAGTTGACCTTTGCTCAGCTTGCCCGCCTCGACGGTTACCTGATATTCTCCCGGCTTCAGCGGCAGGAGTTTCAAGGGCGGCGGGGAGGGGGACGCGCTTTCTTCGGGGAGATTCAGGCAACCGGCCATGACCGGGTTGACCTGATCCGGCACGCCCAAACCGGCAAACGGCACCAGGAAAAAAGAGGTATGCAGACTGTCATTGGCATTGATGGCATAAATTCCCAGGCGGCACTCCATGGTCGAGCTTACCGTGCTGTTGCTCCAAAATGAAAACATCTTCATCAACTCGAAATCGCAGATGAACGCCAATCCCTTGCCGTCACCGGTTACCGCCGCGCACCACGGCGCGGAGGCGTGCGTCGAATAAACCCGCTGCGGTTTATTCGGATAACGTTCCATCCGGTAAACTCCCGGAAAAACCAGTTCGAACGCCTGTTCGCTGCCGACTCCGCCCATCAGCCACAAACCGTATTGCAGCGGAACGACATTCGCCTGATCGTTGGTTACTTTGTAATCCACCCGGAGAACCGGGGAATCTGCTTCCAGCCGGTAGGTTTTTTCGACCGTGACATTGGTGAATATGCCGCTCTTGCCGTCGGCGGTTACCCGGACTGCGTTGTTTCCGACCATTTCCGCCTGATAGGGAATATCGCGGAACATGTCGCGAACGTCATAACCACCAGGCCAGAAACGGTCGTTGAACATGCCGCCAAAGTCATCTTTTGCTGCATATTTAATGAAATTGAACTTATTTTTTTTGTCGTAAGCCAACTGAACGCGACCGCAGTTGGCCGGATCGACGATATACATGACACTATTGTTTTCGAGAATATAAAATCCGTCGGTTTGCGCTACTTTCAGGCCATCCTGTCGTGATGAAGCATATTTCTGCAGCGGGTTGGCGGCAAGGCCTTTTTCCTGAGTGACCACTTGAGCGATTTCTGTTGATCCGGTGAACTCAATTTCATGCAGGGCGAGGTTACTGGCATTGCCAATGATTTCTACACGAACTTTTTCCGCGCGCCGAGACGGATCCAGCTTGATGGTTTCCTTCTCGGTCTCTCCCTGTTTTTGGCCCTCCGGTATCTGATACGGCTGGTCGAGAATGACATGACCCAGGGCAAACTGGCTGTCATCCGCTCCGCTGCCGAAAACATTGATCCGTTTGATGCCATAACTTTTTTGCTGGCGGCTGTAGAAAATGGTAACTCCGTCGAGGGCGACCGGTTCGGCAAAGGTAAAATCGATGACCACCGGTTTCTTGTTGTTCTTTTTTATGCTCCAGAGAATCCGGTTTTCCGGGCTGCTTATACCGTCGGTCAGTTTGTTGCGATTTGGATCGTCATATTTATCCGAAAAATTCGGTGGAGTCGCCTGATAACTGATCGGTTTTATCACATCCGCGTGCAACGCCGTACACAATAACAGGGCAAGGGCTAAAAATTTCTTCATGGTAAGTCCTCAGTCAAGGTTGTTGAAATAAATATCAGTGGCGGCAGAAGGAGGTACTTTCGGATATTCGGCGCTGTGACCGTCGACGTAGACCAGATTGAGAGAAGCTCCATGGCGCATCGCCAAACGGTAGGCGCTGATTCGGGCGGCGGTATTGGCAATAATAGCGTACCATGGACGGTCGGCGGCAACCCCGGCGTTTTCACTGTAAAGCATGGTTCCGGAGGGATGACGCTGATTGGTCATTTTATTGCCGTTGGGCCGGTAACCGATATAATAATTATAGCCGTAACCGATGCCGATGCGGTCATTGTATAGATTGTAGTCGTTGCCGTAAGTAGGGCATTGATAAATGGTTGATTGCCCTTTCCATAAATTTCGTTGGCCATAGGTATAGCCAACATAATCCTTGGCCAGGCTGCTTTCCGGACCTGCATAACAATAATTGTCGGTATTGGCATGGCAGTAATAGAAGTTGTCGTTATGGTCCTGTGCATAGAGAAATGAATACTTGGCCAGTTGGTTGAGATTGTTTTTGCAGCGGCTGTTTCGGGCTTTTTCACGCGCTTTGTTCATTGCCGGCAGCAACATTGCCGCTAAAATGGCAATGATTGCAATGACTACGAGGAGCTCGATAAGTGTAAAATGTTTTCGCCACATGTATCTGTTCATAATTTATTCCTTGGTTTTATATATTTTTCAAAGTCACTTCGGCATCCATGCCGTGATAAATTTGCGGTACGGTATTTTCCAGATTCTTTTTTTCGTCCATGCGCTGCAGAGTTACCTCGGCGTCTGCTCCATAAAACAGATAATCCTCCGCCAGGAGGGTAAGGGCGGTAAGGACGCTTTCATTGAAAACCCGGCCGGTGTGGACCACCAAATCGTCCGGTGAGGCCGGAAAGAATTCATTGCCGCGTTCGTCCGCATTCCAGGTATATTCACTGGCGCCAATATCCCCGCGTACCGAGCAACTGCCAGTCTGACTACAGAAATCCTGTTGGAAATCATGCGAAAGTAAAAGCTTAATCAAGGCCCAGATACGCTTGTTCTCATCGGCATTCAAATGGTCTGGCAGGTGGACGGAGAGATAATTGACATGAATAGGCAGAATTCGTCGTTCACAATGCATCAGTGGTACGATGACCAGATCGTCGACTTGGCAATCCGGCCAGTCCGGAATGTGATTTTGCGCCATGATCCAACTGCCGATCATAAACGCCATCCCTGTTTTGCCGCCATAAAATGATTGTTGGTCCGGAGCGGTCCGGTACAGATAGGTATCTTTGATGATCTGCAGGAAACGCCGTCCCTCCTGCGTTGCGAAAAGCGGGTTCCGGTTGCAGTAATTCTGTTTGTCGTATTCAATCAGGGCCAGCAATGGGCCGAGAAAATTACTGAAATGTATGGTGCTGTTTGTGGGCCAGTGAGCCGATACCGGAACAATTCCAGCCCGGCGGCAGCATGTCACATAATCTTCCCACCAATCGAAACTACAGTTGATTCTTTCTAACGGAAATCCGATTCGCTGCAGCAGTGCCCGGCTGAACGCCATCTGATAAGGAAAATAGCAAAATGGAATGACCGTATGATTGTCAGTTGGCTCGATCAGGCGGAGATTATGCAGAAGTTCCGGGTAATCGGGAAAACGGGTCAGCAATGAAGCATGGCTATGCAGTGAATTGGCATACGAAGTAATGGTGATTTCCGGCGTATCCATGGAAAAATCCAATCTGCCGGTTTCAGATGCCTGCTGCTTATGCAAGTGGTATTCGATCTCCAGATTTAATTCCGTTTGAGCCAGGAATTTGTCCAATAGCTTCTGGAGTTTCGTGGCCGGAAGGATTGCGGAGTTCAGATTCAGGCGCACAGCCAACGGCGAGCCCCCGGCCAGAAAAGTTCCGACACCGTTACGGATATCCACCAGCCCTTCCTGCTGCAACTTGCTCATGGCCGTACGTACGGTGGCATAACTGCCGCCGCATTCGCGCATCAGATCCTGACAGGATTTTAGGCGTGAGCCCGGTTTCAGCAATCCGGCATTCTGCTGAGTTACGATATAACTGCGTATTCGGTCGATGGTTCTCATTTAAAACTCCAAGCTGTATAGCTAGCTATACTTTATATTATAACCGTTTTTTGCCGTTTGTCAATAGACTGATATCAACAAAGAGTTCTGATTCTTGAAAAAGTAGTTTTTACTGATATACTATCATTATGAATCCGGTATTGATATTTATAGGAACAGGTTATCTGTATTTTGTCGGTCTGGCTTTGCTGACGGTCATGGTGGCGCTGGGAGGGTTCGGCAAGTGGCGGCTGGCGGTCTCTGCTGTCGTTTTTTCGCTGCCGGCGATGATTTTTTCCGCTACGCCTTATAGTTTCTCGCTCTATTTTCTGGCGCTAATCCTCGCGGCGGCGGCGATCCTGCCGGTGAAAAATATGCTGTACAAGATCGGAGTCTCCGCGGCGGCTCTGATTATGATCCTGACGATGATGTTCATGGAATTGCGGTACTGGTCTGCTCCCGAACCGGTCAAGTGCAACGGCAAAGTGTATATTGTCGCCGATTCCATCAGTGCCGGGATCGGGTTCTCCGGGGAAAAGACTTACAGTGATCTGATCGGCCCGCCGTTGGTCAACCGGGCGGTTGGCGGCGCGACAGTCAGTTCAGCCATAGACTCTCTGGACCATATCAAATGCGGTCCGAATGATATTTTGCTGTTGGAAATCGGCGGCAACGACCTTTTGCGCCGCACCCCCGCCGCAAAATTCCGCGAAGACCTGGAAGTGCTGCTGAAAAAAGCCTCCGCCACCGGCTCCAAGCTGGTGATGTTTGAACTGCCGCTGCCGCCGCTCAAACAAGGATACGGGCGAGCCCAGCGGGAGCTGGCCGCTAAATATAATGTAGTACTGATACCCAAACGCTATTTGGGCAAAGTGTTTTCCGGCTCGGACTCCACCATGGATGGCTTGCATCTCTCCAATCGCGGCCACGAAAAAATGGCCGCAGTCGTCCGCAAATTCCTTTCCCTATAGTGACAGGTTGGAGAAATTTTTCAAATATTCGGCGAAGCCGGAAGTAAGCGAAGCGTAGGCGCCGCAGGCCCTTCATTCAAAAATTCACCAATTCAGAAATTCACCAATTCTTATAAAGTATTGAGGGCGTCGACGTCGATGTAGACGTCTACGTTGTTTGGGAGTTTGCTGTGGAGGACCAGCTGGCGGAGTTTGTCGCGGACTTGTTTGAGTTTGTGGCCGCGGAGGACGAGTTGGTAACGGTATTTGCCCTTGATTCTTTCGATCGGGGAGGGGGCGGGTTCGTTCAGCAGGAGATCCGCGTGAATGTAAGGTTTGATTTCATCGTAGATGCGGATGGCGCACTGAGCGGCGCCTTCGAGACTTTCGCTGCGAAAATGGACCGCGATCAAATGGCCTTCCGGTGGATATTTCAGGGCTTCGCGGACTTCCATGTCGAACTCGTAAAACGTGGTGAAATCGTAATTGACCGCGTATTTGATGGCATCGTGGTCCGGGTTGAAGGTCTGGACGATGACTTCTCCGTGGACCGCGCCGCGCCCGGCCCGTCCGGCCACCTGGGTAATCAGTTGAAAGGTTCTTTCGGCGGCGCGGAAATCGGGAATGAATAATCCCTGGTCCGCGTTCAGGATGCCGACCAGCGTGACGTTGGGGAAATGCAGTCCTTTGGCGATCATTTGAGTGCCGATGAGGATATCGATTTCGCCGCGTTTGACGCGGTCGAGGACATCGTCGTAGTCGCTGGATTTGCGCATGGTGTCCGAGTCCATGCGGGTAATCCGGGCCACCGGGAATACCGCCCGGGCCATGGCTTCGATTTTTTCCGTGCCGATACCGGAATAACGGATTTCCGGCGAGCCGCATTGCGGACAGGTTTCCGGGGCCGGCATGATGTTGCCGCAGAGATGACAGGTCAAGGTCTGCTTGCTGCGGTGATACGTGTAGGCGACTGAACATTCGCTGCATTGGGCGACATAGCCGCAGGCCTCACACATCATTTGACGGGCATAGCCGCGCCGGTTCATAAATAAAATGGTCTGCTCGCCTTGGGCCAGGCGGAGGTTTACTGCATGGATCAGAGGTTTGGAAAGCATGCTGATTTTGCCCTCGTCCGCGGCGGCGCTGAGCCGGTTGTCAATCACGGTCATGGTCGGCATCATGCAGCTTTCGGCACGCTGTTTGAGCTCGGACAGGGCGTATTTGCCTTTCAGAGCGTTGGTGTATGATTCGAAAGACGGGGTCGCCGAACCGAGAATCACCACCGCGTTTTCCAGCAGGCCGCGCATGACGGCGACGTCGCGGGCGTGGTAACGCGGCGCTTCGTCCTGTTTGTAGGACCCTTCGTGTTCTTCGTCGACGATAATCAGGCCGAGCTTGCGGAACGGCGCGAACAGGGCGGAACGCGCCCCCACCACGATTTTTACCAATCCGTCGTTGACTTTGCTCCATTCATCGAAACGTTCACCCTCGGTGAGACCGCTGTGAAGGACGCTGACCAGGTTGCCGAAGCGGGCTCGGAAGCGTCGGACGGTCTGGGGGGTCAAAGAGATTTCCGGGACCAGGACGATTGCCTCCTGGCCCTGTTCCAGTGCCCGGGCGATGGCCTGTAAATATACTTCGGTCTTGCCGCTGCCGGTTACGCCGAACAACAGAAGCGTATGCGGTGCGGTTTTCTCGTCCATCATCCGGAATATCCGGGCGAGGGCGGCCTGTTGTTCCGGTGTCGGGTCGAGGGGAACGCTGGGCATGATTTCGACGTCGGCGAAGGGATCGCGGCGGTGCACACGTTTTTCCACGTTCAGGAGCTTATCCTTGACCATGGCGTTGATGATCGAATCGGACGCGCCCTCCGCTTCCAGGAGCAGGCCGTCGGCGGTCAGTTCGCGGTGCATCAGCAGCGTTTTGAGGATATTCGAACGGGCGGCGTAGCGCTTCTGGGCGGCGCGCTCCATGATGTATTTTTCCGCCTCGGCGACATCGTTGATGGAAAAATATTTCACCGTCCGGTGCTGGACTTTGCCGCTGCGGACGGCTCGCGGCAACAGGGTACGGACGGCTTGCTCGCGGCTGCAGCAGTAATATTCGGACATCCAACGGCCGAGCTTGACCAGCGGTTCGGGGATGAATGAATGGCGTTCGCAAATCGAATCGATGTCCTTGCGATCGGGATAAGTCGATTCGTTGTCGTTAAGCATGGAGAGGACATAACCGCGCCGCAGGGATTTTCCGAACGGCACCACCACCTGGGTCCCGACCCGGACATCCGCTGTCAGATGCGGCGGAATGTTGTAGTCGAAGCCTTTGTCCAACGACAGATCGATAATTACCCTGGCGATCATAGTGCGCCTCGCTGTCCGAAAATCCATACAATCGCCAGCAATACCAGCGTCAAACTGAAGATTGCCGACAGATAATTCCAGAACAACAGCGCGGCAAAGGGCTGTTGGGCCTTCGGATTGACCACGGACGCCATCACGATCAGGTTGGTGGCGGCCGGAGTCGCGGATTCCACGATGATAATCAACGGCGAAATCATATCGTCCGGCGCCATCAAGCCGGTTTGCCGGAAGACCCAGACCAGCAGAAAACCGATCAACGGCATAACCAGCAGCCGACAGGAAAGCACCGCTGCGGTGATCCGGGGCGAAACGATGTTGGCCTCAGGCCGGGACATCATGGAGGCGCCCAGGAGAATCAGCGCGCAGGGAATGGTGCCTTTGCCGATGGTGCCGATGGCGGTAAGCAGCGGAGCGAGCCACAGAAAAAATGCCTGATTGGCGGCATGTTCCCGCAAGACGCCGAACAACATTCCCAGCAGCAGCCCGATTACCGGCGGCGGCAGGATATTGAAGAATTTTATTTTAGATTTGGCATCCTTCTCTCTGCCCTTGACCATGTGCAACCCCACCAGCCACAGCAGCGGCGAGTAGACTGCCAGATAAAGCGCAATCAGGGTAATCATGAGTTGATGCGAGAACCTGAAAGTCGGGAAGTAGAGCAGAGCCGCTGAAAGCAGAGGGATCGGCAGGTATCCGGAATTGGAAAAAGTGCAAACCGCAATCAGCGGTTTCAGCATCTCCTTCGGTGCTTTGGCCCATTTCAGCAACAACCAGCCGATCGTCATGCCGGACGGGATCAGGATCAGGGCCGACAGAGGAATATGCCAGTATTTGATAATCTCTCCCCAAACAATGCCGGCTGAAGATTCAAACAACATGCACGGCAGCATGGCGTAAAACACCAGCGCACCCAGAACTTTGACTGTTTCGGGGCCAAGCAACCGGTATTTCACCATGGCGGCGCCGGCCAGGGCGACCAATAATACTGAGGTTACCGAGCTGACCGAGGCGAACAGCAGTGTGGAGATCGTATCCATGCGTCAGTCTTCAAAGGCCAGTTCGTGTTCGGCTTTATCGATTTTCGCCTTGACGGTGGCCGGATCGACTTCGGGGCTGTGAGTGCGGACAGCGCGTTTCCAGTAACTGGAGGCGCGCTCGTACATACGCAAAGCGAAATAAATGTCACCGGCATGTTCGGCAATCACCGGATTGAGTTCTTTGCCGGACTTTTTGACCGCTTTATCGATATATTTCTTGGCTTCTCTGAAATCCCCGAGCCGGTAAAGCACCCAGGCCATGCTGTCGATGGTCTCGATTTTATCCGGCTCTTTCTCCAATGAGGAACGGATCAGTTTTTCCGCCTGTTCGAGGTTGATATTCAACTCGGCGAACGTGTAGCCGATGGCATTGGCGATTTCCGGAGTATCCCAACCGAATTTTTCCCGGATGACTTCGGCGCACTCGCGAACGATGTCGGCGCGCTTACTCTTTTCGCCGATCGTCAGGTACATATAGTAAAAATTCAAATCGAGGACGAAATCGCTGCGTTTGGTGTTTTCGGCTTCCTTCATCAGGGCCAGGGCCTTGTCGTATTCCTTCAAGTACACATACGAGCTCACCAGCATGCGATGGGCGTTAAAATTCTTAAAGGTCTTGAGCTGTTCGACGGCTTCCTCGTAACGCCCGGCATAATAATAGGCCATGCCCAGCATAAACTTGAAATATTGTTCTTTCGGATTCTTTTGGGCCAGCTGAGTCAAAGTGGCGATGGCTTTGTCAATATCGCCGGAATAAAGCAGAGATTCGGCGTAAGCATTCAGGTAATTGAGATTTTCGGGGAAGCGTTCGGACAGGGCTTTGCGGACTTTCAGCGCTTCCGGATAGCGTTTGGCCATAAAACAGAGGTTGCCCAAGGCTTCTTGCAACAATTGGTTGTCGGGCATTTTCAGCAACTGGTCCTGAACCAAGGATATAGCCTGACTGTAAGCGCCGAGCTGCTGATAAATGGCGGCGGTTTGCAAAGTCTGGCTCAGACTGTCGGGATTTTTAAAATATTTATCAACGAGCTGGAGAATTTCGTTCTGGCGTAATTTAAAAGTCTGGCGTTTTTTCTCCGGCAAGGCTCCGGTCTTGGCCGATTCACTGTAAAAGGCTGCGGCGGATTGAAGAAACAGCAACTCATGGTGCATCGATTCAAAGTTTATCAGAAATTCGAACATCGCCTCGGCTTCTTCCAAACGTGCCTGCGGAATCAGCAAACGGTTGAGGATATCGACCATTTTGGCGAGAATCGCCTGATCCTGCCTGGGAAGCTTATCGGGGTCTTTGACGGTCCTGAGGCTTGCCAACCCCATATCCGTCAATTTTTTCGGCGGGACAGTCTGACCGGCGGAGAGCTGTACCGCCAGATTCAACCGCAAAACTTCCGGATTTTTTTCCGCCAGTTCAATCAACTGCGGAACGGTAGTTTTGAGAATTTCGGGGTTGGCGCATTTCTTCAGGAGGATCAGGAGGGCCATTTCCGAGTCAGGGTCCTGCTTGAGAGTGCTCAATAACAGATTGGCTGCCTTGACGTCATCTTTTTCCTGCAGCGCCATGATGAAATCGACCATGTGGCCGATCTTTTCGGAATCGACATTCAACGGGCTGACCGACGGCAGATCCCGTGGGGTACTGTCGGTAGCGATATCGGCGGCAAATACCGTACTGCCTCCGACTAAAACGGCTGCCATAAATATTTTCATCGGTCGACTCCTGCGGCTTTTAAAAAATGAACCCTCCCGCTGTTGCCGCGCAGACAGAGAGAGGGTAACTGAATAATATAATTCGCCGAAAAGAATTATTTCTTCTTGTGACGCATCGCCTTCAGCTGCTTGCGACGTTTATGCTTGGCGATTTTTTTCCGGCGTTTCTTTTTCAGATTTCCCATTTTTTAACCTTTTCCTGTTACTTAATATGTTGGTTTAGATAAAAATCTTCCATACGAAAAACATAATCTAACTCTAATTTGCGGAAATTACACTCCCAATCAGTAAAAAAAGCAATTTTTTTTGCACTTTATTTGCCTTCCGGCGGTTTTTCCGGCTTTTTCGGGTGAATTACCACCGCATAAGACTCTATGCTAAACTCGGTTCCGGCAGCCTGGTTCAAATATCTGAGGGCATTGTAAGCCGTCACATCTTTGATTTCCGTCGAATAATGCACTCGCTCGATTTCAGGGCAGGGCATGATGACAAAATTCAAATTCAGACTGGGCTTGGCGATTTTGACTTCCTGATACAATTTGTCATAGGCCTCCTCGGCGGTGGCGTTCTCCAAACTGATTTTTGCGATATTGACAGTTTGCAGGGCCAGCAGCATGGACTCGATCAACAAGGGCGGCGTTTTGATTGGACGCTCGGGGTTGCTGAGCTTGATGCCCAGGATAATCAGTTCCTCGTCGATATGGTATTGGATTTGAGCCTGAGCACAGGCGTAATGAATGATGGCCGAAACCGGGACTTGCCGCATAAATAAATTGATTTTCGGCCTGGCGTCGAGCTCCTGCCGGGAACCCCGGATAGAAATATTCAACCGGTGCTGACGCCGGAGTTGTTGGATCATTTCGCTGACGGTGACGTTTGTCAGTTTGATTTCACTGATCATGCGGTCACCGATTTCGGCGGCAAACATCGCACCTGCCATTATTATGATTCCGGCGGTCAGCAGTTTTTTCATTTTCCGAAATTCTCCGGTTATTTACGCATAATCTGCAACAAATCGATCGTTCTTTCCCGGCAGCTCTGGAGTTGATCGCAGATGGCGTTAACCTCATTGACCAGGGAATCCTGTTCCGCGGCGATGCCATTGAGATATCCGATCAGGGCATTGATATCGGCCATGATACGCTTGAGTAAACTGATTTTCAGTCCCGGCATGTCGTCGTCGGAATTGACCATGTCGACAATTCGCGAAATCGCTTTGCCGAAAAGGCAGGTGATTGACAATCCTTTAATCAGGAATGAATTATCTGAATATCCAGCCAGAATGGTGTTCCAGCGCCAGGAAACAGTTTGAATCATATCGTAGAGCTCGGCCCCAGGGCGGGTGCGCCATTCGATGCCGTTGAAAAATTCTTCCTCATCATCGCCAAGATCGAAAATGAAATTCTCATTGGGCGCCGGAACCAGATCCGGCATGCCCATGAGTTTTTTCATGATATAGTCTTCCTCGCCGGGCAGGTCGATACAAGACGGGAGTTCCTGAAAATAACGGCTGATCCGTTTTTCATCCCGCCTGATCTCGTTTTCCCACTGGAATTCGTTCCATTCGCGATTGTTGTAATTATTGGTCATATCACTCTTTTTTCTTGGTTTTAGCGGTGGCGGCCTTCTTTTCTTTGCGACCGCCGTCGCCCCACAGGCTTTCCAACTGGAATCTGGCCCGAAATTCAGGGCTCATCACGTGCATCATGACAGTACCGTCGCAGTCCAGGAGAACCCATTGACTGTCGGCGGAACCTTCACTTTTGCATTTGACCCGCAATTTCTCAAAAAGTTCCTTTTCCACGGCATTGACCACCGCGCGGATCTGAGGGTCCGATTTGGCGGTGGCCAATACAAAATAATCGGCGATGGAAGAAACTTCCGTCACCCGCAACGTTATAATATCTTCCGCTTGTTTGGCAGCCGCGGCTTCCGCGCATATCTTAGCTATCTGTTCCTGTTTGCTTAAATCAGCCATTTTGTCCTCTTCTATATAAGTTTTGCTCTAATATATATTGATAAACGGATTTTTCCATCAAATTATCGACATTTTCATGTTTCGTGATTTTTTGCCGTATCTCGGTGGAAGAAATAGGATATTCCGGCAAGTTTCGGATTGAGCTCAACAGACGCCGAACGGTTTCCGGCGGCCAGTGGCGCGCCAGGTCCTCCGCCGTCACCCGGTAATCCGGCCGCGGATAGGTAATCAGTTCACGTTCCCGGGCCAGAATGTCGCCGGAATACCAACTGTGAAGTTGTTCCAAGCTGTCGGAACCGATCATCAATTGCAACGTATCCCCGGGGAATTCCTTGTCCAGTTCCCGCAGGATTTCCACGGTGTACGATGGCGATTTGCCGAGGCGGCGCTCAATCTCCGAGATTTGGAAGCCCTGTCGGTCGCCAATCGCCAGTTTCAACATTTGCAGACGTTGTTCGAATGGAGAAATTTCCAGTCCCGGCTTATGCGGCGGCCGCCAGGCAGGGACAAACAGGACCCGATCCGTCAGTCCCTGCGCCAGGACTTGAGCGGCAAGCCGGGTGTGTCCCAAGTGTGGAGGATCGAAAGTACCTCCGAAAAATGCTGTTTTCATGAATTAAAATCCTTGATTCTATGGGTATTTTAGACTATATTTGTATAAAAGGCAAGTGGCAATGGTTATAAGTAACGAAGTTTTTGCGAAATCGCCCCAATATCAGGGGGCGTTTAATATTCTCAGGCAGTTGAGGAGCTCCGGATATCAGGCATATTTTGTCGGTGGATCGGTGCGCGATATGTTGATTGGGCATGCTCCGAAAGATATCGACATCGCCACTTCGGCTTCGCCTGAGCGGGTGGGGGAGATTTTCCCACACCACCATAAGGTCGGAGCTTCGTTCGGAGTGGTGGTCGTGGTGGAAAACGGCATTAACTTCGAAGTTGCCAGCTTGCGCGAAGAGCGCGAATACAGCGATGGCCGTCACCCTGATAAGATTTTTCTGACCAACGACTTGAGTCTGGATGCCGCCAGGCGCGATTTTACCATCAACGCCATGTATTATGATCCATTGAACAGCGAGTTAATCGATTTTCATCATGGCCGTGAGGATCTCGAACAGGGAATTCTGCGCTGTGTTGGTAATCCTGAACAGCGTTTCCGGGAAGATTACCTGAGAATGCTCAGGGCGGTCCGCTTTGCCGCCAGGTTCAGGCTGCGAATCGATGAAGCGGTGACGGAGGCCATGTGGAAACTGCGCCATCGGGTTAGTGTGCTTTCGGCGGAGCGCATTCGCCAGGAATTGACCCTGATGCTGACCGGTTCGAATCCAGCGGTGGCGTTCAGAATGCTGAGCGAACTGGGAATTCTGGAACTGGTACTGCCGGAAGCCGAAGCCTTGCGAGGCGTTGAACAGCCGCCTCAGTTTCATCCGGAGGGTGATGTTTTTGAACATACGTTGCTGATGCTCGAGCATATGGCGTATCCTTCGGTGGAACTGGCCTGGAGTGTTTTGCTGCACGACATCGGCAAGCCGATTTCGCTGACCCGGGATGCTGATGGGACACTGCATTTCTATGGTCATGAATGGAATGGTATGGGGATTGCCGGTAACATAATGAAGCGTTTTCGTTTCTCCAAAGAGCAGACTGGAGCCGTGGTTCATGCGGTGGGGAATCATATGCGTTTTGCCTCGGTCCATCTGATGCGGCACACCAAGTTGCTGAAAATGATCGCCGCTCCGAAATTCACCATGGAACTCGAATTGCATCGCCTGGACTGCCTCTGCAGCAACGGTTTGATGGGGAATTTCGCTTTTCTGCTTGACATATTGAACGAATGCGACGGCCAGCCGGAAGTTCTTCCGCCTTTGCTGACCGGTAAAGATCTACTCAAGCTTGGAATTGCTCCCGGGCCCCTCTACAGCCAAATCCTGAAAGCCGTCGAAGAAATGCGGCTGGAAGAAAAGCTTTCCACCAAAGAAGAAGCTATTGCCCTCGCGATTAAACTAAGCAAGTAAATCCGCTTCGCCATTGGAAACCACCAGAAAAAACGGCGGTGCGGTCTGTCTGAATTCCTGAAGTTTCTCATTGAACTCATTAATTTTGCCGCTGTCTTGAATGACGTTGTGCTGAAATTCGATAAAAACCAGTTCGGCCCGTGATGAATATTCGTTGATGGCGTCGTATTGCTCCAGGTCCGGGCGTACCGTGATGATCTGAGCATGAATCCGGGCGGAGTCAAGCAGACGGTTCAACTTGTCCGGTTGGAGTGAATCCGGCATCAGGAAAATCCGCAACTCGGTTTTCCGCCATTCCCGGTCGAGCTGGACCAGATAGGCGAGAATGGTCATCAGCGAGCCGCCGGCCGGAGTCTGCCACCAGATATCGATGGTGCCGCCGTATTCCGTCAGTGGGCGAAAAATGGTACGCCGGCTGCCGAGGATCATGGCATTCTGGCCAAATTCGTCGACAATCGTTTTAAGATGGGAGAAAAACGGCTTGAGTCTTTCTTCCTGGTAAGGCCAACCCATCATGATGATATTGGGTTTGATCGGAGCCAGCGAATGGCTTTGCAGGACTACCCGGAGAGCGTTGTCAAATTGCGGGGCCACAATGACTTCCGGAAAAATCGGCCAATTGCGGTTGGAGGCGGCTTGACGCCATTCGGCCATATGCACCTCACGCAGCTTCAGCAAAGGTTGTTCGCCGTTGGCTTCGACGATCTGCAAGACACTGAGCAACCCGCGGTGCTGGCTGATCATGACTGCGTAATCGACCAGGTCGCCGCGGGTATCGGGCCCGCCGCAGAGCACGGCAATGGTCGGGCGCCAGTTTTTGGCATGCACCGGCAGTTCCTGCAACATCAGGAGCTGATTGCGGATTCGTGAATAAATATAGCCGCGCCGGGCGTCGCCATAAGACATTTCCAGGTTGCGCAACCGTGTCCAGAAATACAGAAAGGCGATAATCGCCAGTGCGGCAATGGAGAGCTGCCAGTCGATCAGCAGCGCCGCCGCGGTACAGGTGATCATGCCGTACAAAGCGAACAGCCAGTGATAGTAGCGGAAGCGCGGCCGAAAAGAGGGATTGCGTCCCGAGGACTCCACAAAGGCCGCTACGTTGATGATCGCGTAAGTCAGGAGGAAAAACATGGAAACCAGCACGGAAAGCACGTTGATGGGCGAATCCTCGGCACCGGTGGCATCCCGTCCGGCAAAGCCGCTCCACAGGAGTACGCCCATGCAAATCAGGACCACCACGGCCATGGCGCGGCGCGGTTCGTTATTTTCGCCTACGCCTTTGCGGAAATACCCGATGCCGGGAAGGACGTTGTCCACGCCGAGGCTCTGCAGGACCCGGGGAGCGCCGAGCATCCAGCCGAGCGCGGTAGAGAGAGTAGCCGCCTGTACCCCCGCCAATACCATAAATCCAAGGCTGAAAAGCGCGTGGTTAACCAGCACCAGATAAGGACGTTCGATCATTTCCTGGCGGTCGAAACACCCTGCCGCGCAAATAATTTGTATCAGATACAACAATACAGCGGTTCCCAATGCCGCGAGTGTCCCGAGAGGGATCGAACGGTGGGGATTGCGGAGATCGCCGGACATGTTCACCCCGGCCATGATGCCGGTCACCGCCGGGAAGAAAATGGCAAAAAACGGGATCATCGGAGTTTCCGTGGTCAACGGGAGCCAGTTGGCGGAGAGGTTTTCCATAGAGAAATTCCGGATCGGTCCCAGCAGGAATACCAGTACTGACAAACCGAGGACCGTCATAATGATGTACTGGGCTTTGATGGCCCAGTCCGCTCCCTTCCAGACCAACAACGCGATACCAAGCCCGAGAGCGACGTTCAACAGCGGAAACCATGGTCGCAGAACCGGATAGCCCATAACCAGCGATTCCGAAGCACCGAGGATATTGAAAGCGACTGCCAGGGTTTGCGACAAAAACAAAGTCATTCCGATCGAAGTGCCGAAAGACGGACCGAGTACCCGGGATATCAGAAAATACGCTCCGCCACCCCCTACGTCCGTGTTGGTGGCAATGGCGGCGATCGCCAGGCCGGTGGACAGCGTAATGGTGGTACCGATCACCAGAATAATCAATGTGGCGCGCAATCCGACACTGCCCAACACATAGTTGATACGCATGAACATGACCAACCCGAGAATGGTAAGCAAAGCAGGGGTATAAACTCCGGCAAAGGTTCCGAACTGATAGCCGCTCTTTTGAGATGCTTGATTATCGCTCATAAAGTCATCCTTATGTAAAAATCATCCTTTTATCATTACACCAATTGTATCGAAAGTCAAGTTTATCTGAATGAGGATTTGCATTTTTACCAAAACAATCCGATATTATGATTATCATGGAAGTACTTGATCTTATCATCGTATTGGCAATTGGCGGAGTAATTATTGCCTGGACCTGTTGGTCCGGGGTTTTCCTGCGTCAGCATCGGGAGCAATACAAGCACGAGGGGCTGACTCCCGAACAAAAAAGATGTATCGAAAAAATCACTCTTTGCCGGCGTCTGCCCGCGGATTTGAAAGATGAATTATACGGAAAAGTTGCAATTTTTCTGCGGGAAAAAGAATTTGAAGGCCTCGAAGGCTTGAACATTACCGCTGAAATTTCCACTACGATTGCGGCCTTGGCCTGTCTGTTGATTTTGAAACGCGATGCCGATTACTACCCGAAACTGCGTACCGTATTGATTACCCCTCACGCCTATTATTCGGATCAGCGGGGAATCATCGGCGGACAGCTGGTCGAGGAAGAAGATGTGGGCAAGCTCGGTGAATCCTGGAGCGACGGCACCTTGATGCTTTCATGGGCGGACGCCGTCTCCGACGCACACCGTGAACACGGACACCGCAATGTGGTCCTGCACGAATTCGCTCATCAACTGGATCAGTTGAAAGGAACGGCCAACGGTATCCCCCCGCTTGACCGCCCGGAAGATTACGGACCATGGGAGAAAATCATGCACACGGAAATGGAGAAGCTCCGGAGCGAGGTCAGGCACCACGAATACCACACGATCGATGAATACGGCGCTACCAATCCGGCTGAATTTTTCGCGGTGGTCACCGAAGGATTTTTCTGCAACCCCACAGTCACCCGCGACAATCACCCGGCCATGTACGAACTACTGGTCAAGTATTACCGCCTGGACCCAGCGGAATGGAATTGGTGAATTGGTGAATTGGTGAATTGGTGAATTGGTGAATTGGTGAATTGGTGAATTGGTGAATTGAGGGCCTGCGGCGCTTACTTCCGGCTTCGCCGAATATTTTATTCAATCACTCACAACCTCTCCATAATTCTCCAATTCCCCAATTCCCCAATTCAAAAATTCACCAATTCCTCTTTTTTGCGCCGCGCCGGGGGAGGGCGTTGGCGGGGTCTTCGGGCCAGTCGTGCTTGGGGTAGCGTCCGCGCAGGTCGCGGCGGACGTATTGATAGGAATTGCTCCAGAATCCGCCGAGGTCGGAAGTGACTTGAACCGGGCGTTGAGCCGGGGACAACAGATGAATCAGGAGGGGGATTTGGCCGTTCATGATCCGCGGCGTTTCACGGCAGCCGAACATTTCCTGAAGTTTTACCGGCAGGATTGGCGGATCATTGTCGTAGTTGATTTTGATTCTGGAACCGGTCGGCACGACATAGCGCGACGGCGCCAGTACTTCGGCCATTTGGGCTTGCTGGTGATTAAGGCGGCTCTTCAAGGCCTGGAATAATTCGAGGCGTTCCAGAATATTGCCGCTGATGACGGTCGGACAGAAGGGCTCCAGCCAGTCATTCAACCCATCAAGCAACGTTTCGTCGCTAAAATCGGGGAAATTTGGCTGGTGGCGATGCAGAAAATTCATGCGCTGACGCCATTCCCGGATTTCGTCGTTCCAGGGCAGAATATCCAGACCGCGCTCGCGGATCAGGTTGAGCAAGGCCTCGGCGGCTTCCGCGCCGGAGGGCAGGGGAATGTCTTTTTCGCTCATGACCATTTTGTCCAGTACCTGATGCGATTTGGCTCTGAACAACTTGCGGTTGTCATCCCAGAACAGAATTCGCCGGGTATGGATTTGGCGGCCATAGTATTGGAGTAGGTCATTTTCCGCGACCGGGGCGGCGAGGTAAATTCGAGCCTCGTTTTCGCCGGCGTCGAGCTCCGGCGTCACCAGGTAATCGACCCGGGACAAGGGAGAATCCGACGGAACGGCGGCGCGGCGGCCTGAGGTCAGGAGAAATTTGCCGTTTCCGCAGTTTTTGCCGATGCGGTCAGGATAGGCTGCCGCCAGCAGCAGACCCGGTGTAAATTCGTGGCCCTGATGCTGATTGTTTTGAGTTGCCCCGAGCTTGTGGGCAAGTTCTTTGACATTTTTTAAACTGTCGACGCGGTTGAGCAGATCCCGTATGTCGATGGAATCATTGCGCCGCAGATCGTATTCGGAGAGCAATGCCGCCAGCCTGGCCGCCAGCCCCCGGACTTTGAGGCTATCTCCGGTCAACAATAATTTGCCGAGGCGAGGTTCCAGTCCGGAATCGAGGATTTTTTTGCCTTCGGCGGTCAGCCTGCCGCTGTTATCCAGCGCATTGATTTCGCGGAGAAAACTGCTCGCCTGCCGCCAGGCGGCAGTGGGCGGTTGATCCAGCCAAAGCAGTTTGTCCGTTGAATCGACTCCCCATGCCGCCAGTTCAAGGGCCAGCGGCGCCAAGTCGCTGTGTAAAATCTCCGGCTCGGTAAAGTCGGCCATCTGTTTTTCACGGTCGGCCGTCCATAAACGATAGCAGATGCCGGGCTCGAGACGTCCGGCGCGACCGCGCCGCTGTTCCGCTGAGGCTTTGGAGATTCCGGCGGTGACCAGTCGGCTTAGACCGGTGACCAATGAATATTCCTGAGTCCGGGTCAAGCCGCTGTCGATTACGATCCGGACTCCTTCGATGGTCAAAGAGGTTTCGGCGATGGAGGTCGCCAACACGATTTTTCGCCGCCCGGCTTCCGGCGGGGCAATGGCGCGGCGCTGAACTTCCTGCGGGAGTCGTCCGTAAAGCTCGAAAAGTTCGGTATCGCCCGGCAGTTTTCCCCTCAGCAATTCCGCGGTCCGGCGGATTGGAGCTTCACCGGGCAGAAAAGCCAGAATGCTGCCCGGCTGGGCTGCCAGCGCTCGTTCGATGACTCCGGCCAATTGTTCCGGCAGCGGCAGTTTCGAGGGGCTGTCCTGATAATATACTTCGACCGGATAGCTGCGCCCTTCGGAAACGACCGCCGGGGCGTCCAGCATGGTTTTCAACCGTTGAATGTCGAGAGTGGCGCTCATGACGATGATTTTCAGGTCGGGCCGCAAATTGTTCTGGGTATCCAGGGCCAACGCCAAGGCGGTGTCGCCATGGATGGTTCGCTCATGGAATTCGTCGAAAATCACCGCGCTGATTCCGGTGAGTTCCGGGTCATCTTGAAGCATCCGGGTCAGGATTCCTTCGGTAATCAGCTCGATTTTAGTTTGTTTGCTGATGCAGTTTTCCAGGCGGATCCGGTAGCCGACTCTTTCGCCGGGTTTTTCTCCAAGATTCTCCGCCAGACGGCAGGCCGCGGCAAATACCGCCAGCCGTCGCGGCTCCAGGATCAGGATTTTGCCGTCGCCGCGCCACGGCGCGTCCAGCAAATGCAGTGGCAGTACGGTGGTTTTGCCCGCTCCCGGCGCCGCCGAGACAATACAACGGTTATGGTTTTTCAGGATATCTGAGAACGCGGGAAGTATCGCTTCAACTGGATAATGATTCATTTTGCTCA
Source organism: Victivallaceae bacterium (assembly GCA_031548025.1). Classification (GTDB taxonomy): domain Bacteria; phylum Verrucomicrobiota; class Lentisphaeria; order Victivallales; family Victivallaceae; genus UBA5239. Next base: position 48,579 of record JAVBRM010000007.1, read on the forward strand.
AAAATATTCAATTCAGGGTCAAGTCGGGCCAGCAAGCCGGGGCCGAGATTGCGGATAAATACATAATAGGGAACATATAACAGCGCTACTCCGAACATCAGGGGAATAATCAGGAAGACCAAAAAGAAAACAAAGAAAGGGAGCACGAGCATAATCAGGAAAAAGATAGCCAGAAGCAGCATAATGGCGCCCATGATAATGAAAGCGTAAGCGATGCTGATAACGATACTCATCAGCCAGAGTTTGGCAAAGGCCGCAAGGTTTTGACGGATCAGCTTCATAAAAATACCGAGTGCTTCCTTGAACTTGATATCCCGGTGGTACATGACTGGAATCAGAATATTGAATGCGATGAATTGATAGAAATTAAAAACAATACCGAGCACAACGAGTGCCATAATCAGCAATACCCCCAAAAGAAAAGTCGTAGCCTGCGGCATAACCAGAGTATCGGCCCTCAGGCAACTGACGCCCCAACTGAAAGCGGTTAACGTAAGTAAAATCATTATGATAATAACAGTTATGATGAAAAGTAAAAATACCGGCAGATAATTGAAAAGAAACGAATTGGCGCGTCCGGCGAAAAAACGCCACTGCACCTGAGTTGCATCATGGACCAGATTATCCAGTAAAATAAATTCCATTCGAGCCCGCAACCAGTTGACCAGTATCAGGTAAAAAAAGGAAGCAATCACGACGAATGCCATCACGCACACCACCACAATCGTTATGACTTTCAAGGTGTGCGGGTCGATTTCCTGACCGGTTATTTTCTGAAAACGCTGGATGAAAGTACCCTCGTGACTGGTCAGCAGATAAGTCAATTTCTTTTTGATTTCTTTCGTATTATTGGTTTGGGCCTGGCTGAGTTTCGGCGTATTGAAGGATTTGCCCGGAAAGGTCAGATTGCCCCCGAAATTCGACTCGGAGAAAAATATGGTAAAGACGGCCAACCCGAATACCAGCCATTTGCTGAGATTGAATGGACGGAACAACCGGGTCATTGTCCGGCGAAAGGCTTCGGAAATGATATTCGTGATGTTGACGATCATGGTATTCCTCGGGTTTTGGCTATCAATCTATCATGTTTTAGTGAAAAAAAAAGTCAAAAAAGGGAAATAACGATTGATTTACAGCCAAAAGCCGTTACATTAGTGAAATTAATGAAAATACGAAATTAATGATTCAGGAATACATCATGACAAAAGTAAAATTAAAAAACCAGGATGCCAAAGCGGTATTCGATGATTTTGAACGTTTTGAAATGTTTGTGCACGAACGCTGGAAATGGATGGTGACCGGCGGAATTGCCATTGTGGCCGCGGTGGCGGTTTATGGCGGGATCGTTTATGTCCATACCCAGTCGGAAAATAAAGCGATATCGGTTTTGGGCGTGGCTGAGAATGAACAGGAGTTGACGGCCGCGCTTACACAATATCCCAAGCACCAGGCTTCGGTTCGGGCTCGTTTGCGTCTGATCCGCATCTTCACCGATGAAAAGAGATACGACGAAGCTTTGGCTCAGTATAGCCTGGTTTTGAAAAGCGATATTCCGAAAGAAGCCCGTTGGCGCGCCGAATTGGAAATGGCTTATCTGCAGGAATTGAAAGGCAAACCGGAAGAGGCCGCCAAAGAGTTTGATCGCATCGGCGGAGCTCAGTTTATCGCCGACGATATTCGCTGCGAAGCCAATTACGCCGCCGGACGGCTTTATCTGAGCCTGAAAAATAATGCCGACGCGGACAAGTGTCTGAAGCGGATCACCATGCTGGGCGAAGTTTCCATTCCGGGAGCTGAATTCTGGCAGATGCAAGCCCGTTACCTCGCCAGCAAGGTTGAAGTGCCTGCCGCTCCGGCAGTTGCTGCTAAATAAATCATGTCTCGCGAGCTGAGCAGAAATCAGGAAAATTTGCTCAAATCATTATCGACTCGTCATGGCCGGAAAAAATCCGGCCTTTGTCTTTGTGAGGGATTCAGATGTTGCGGTGAAGTTTTCGAAAAATGCCCCGATCTGATTGAATTCACCGTCTGCCGGGAAGAATTGGCGGAGCGTTATCCGCAAGCTTTTACTTTGCCCGCGCATAAGTTCGACCAGCTCAGTGCTACCGAAAATCCGCAGGGAATCATGGCGGTGGTGCGTCGCCCGGAGGAGCCCGCGGGTGATGTGCCTCCGGTCGATCCTTTCATGTTGGTGCTCGACCAGGTCGGCGATCCCGGTCATTTCGGTACGATCCTGCGGACCGCCAAGGCCGCCGGGCTTACTGAACTCTGCTATACCAAAGGCTCCGCCGATCCTTACAGCGAAAAAATCATCCGTTCCGCCATGGCGGCACAGTTTACCATGAAATTAAGATGCTTCGAAGATTTGGCGGCGACCCGGGATTTTCTGCTAAAGTACGGTTACGGCAAGTTTTACCGTACCGATCCGCACGAAGGAAGCAGTTGCTTTACGGAACCCGGACTGTTTGACCGTTCCGCGGTTATTATCGGCAGCGAGGCGCACGGGGCAGGGGAACTTGCCGGGGCCAAACCGGTTACGATTCCCATGCCCGGAAACTTCGAATCTTTAAACGCCGCCCAGGCGGCCACAATCTTTATCTTCGAATACGTCCGGCGAATCACCTCGCGCTGACGTGATATGTTATTTATTTTTATGAGCGGTGCGAATGCGATAGAGATGTTCGCTGAAACCGCCTTGCCGTTGGAAGCGGTCGGCTTTGGTGTCGATCTGGCGTTTGAGCAGCCACAGGCTGAGGTTGAGCAGAGAGAGGGCGGCATTGGCAGCCAGCTCGTCGGAGCGGAGACGCGGAGTTTCACTGAGAGACTTGGCGCGGTTAAAAAAAATTGACTGGGCCATTGCTAAATAAAACCATATTAAAGTTAGTTTTATTTGAGTGATGCTTGAATTTTTGACGGCATGTATTATAATATGTCCATATAAAAACCATAGAGGTGTCGATTTGAAAACTTTAGCCACGGTGATTGAACGGCCAGGTGAGGCGGCGTTTCGGGAAGTAACCCTGACCCCCAGGCGCGATGATACGGTTGTCTGCCGTACCAGAATGAGCGCTATCAGCACGGGAACCGATATGAAGACTTATCATGGATTGCAGCATCCGGAGCAGTGTTATTATCCGTTGGTGCCCGGGTATGAAAACATGGGCGTGGTGGTGGAAGAGGGGGCGTATGCTGCCGGTTTCAAGAAGGGGGACCGTGTGATGATCAATGAGTGCCGCAAGTATCTGGATTGTTGTGCGGCGTGGGGCGGGGGAACGTTGATGGTCCACAAGGATGCCGCTAATGCCGGTGGGGCGGGGGACCCTTTGTGCAAAGTGCCGGGCAATGTTTCGGATGAGGACGCGGTGTTGGCGTATCTGGCTTGTGTGCCTTTGAAAGGGATTGAGCGTTTTGATTTGCGGGCTTCGGATACGGTATTGGTTTTCGGGGCCGGAATGGTTGGAATCAGCGCGGTCCAGATACTCAAGATCAAGTGCCCCGGGGTTCGGGTGATCTGTATCGATCCGAACCCTTTCCGGCGGGCGATTGCGGAGAAATATACCGCGGAAGTGCTCGATTACAATGAGCATACCCGCGCTAAAATACAGGATATGACCAACGGCAAAATGGCCGATAAGATTATTGAATGTTCGGGCAATCCGGAAGTTCCCGGGATGTTGTGGAGGTTCATCAAAGAAGGCGGGTGGAATGATGACGACGAGCCGGGGCATATTCACTTCAATGGCGATTATCCGGAGAAGCTGATTTTCGATCATTATCACCACTGGTTTGTCAAAAATGTCAATATCAGCATGAGTTGCGCGATCAAGTGGCGGGGTAAGCCGGAAATACTGCAATGGATGAGCGAAGGTAAATTCATTACGGAGCATTTGCCGGTGGAAACATGGCCGGCGGGCAAGGCGGCGGAGGCTTTTGCCTATCAGAGCAAGCATAAATATGATGTATTCAAAATTCTTTTTGACTGGAGGGACTTCGAATGATTCTGGGAAACGCGGCATGGGGATTGCGGGAAACTTCGCTGGAAAAACAGCTTCAGATCACAGCCGGCATGGGATTGGCCTTGCTGGAACTTGGAATTGCCGGTTATAGCAAGGACTATCTTCAGCTCGATGCTGGTAAAAGCCGGATACTGGAAGTCAAAGCGTTGTTTGAGGACTACGAGATCAAGCCGGATTGCGCTTGCACCGGTAATGATTTTACCAACGACGATGTCGAAGAACAATTGGACCGGGTCAAAAAAGTGATCGATATCGGCGCGGAAATCGGGGTGAAGTATTTGCGGATTTTCGGCGGATTTAACTCCGACAGTGTGGTTTACGGCAGAAGATTTGATGTAATGATCGATGCTTTGCGACGGGCGGCGGAGCACGCTGGAGACCGGATGATCCTGGTGGTGGAAACTCATGGCGGAGTTGCTCAAAACGGCACGGCGCAGGTGCATTTCGCCAGTGCTGTGACTCGAAGCGATTATTGGCCGGAAATTCTGAAAACCGGGGTCAAAATCAATTACGACCCGGCCAATCTGGCGGCGGTTGGGGAGGCCGATCCGGTAGCTTTTTATCAGCGTTTTTCGGAGGATATCAAGTATGTGCATCTGAAGGATTTTCGTTCGGTGCCGGGCGGCGTGTTGCCGGCGGCGTGCGGAGAGGGGCGGCTGGACTGGCGCAAATTGTTGTTGGCCCTGAAGAACTATCATGGACCGGCGTTGATCGAGTATGAATTACCGGAAGATATCGAGGACGGCTTGAAAAGATCATTGAGGTTTATCCAACAGTCATGACACTTGACCGGGTACATTTTCAATTAACCGGATGCTGCAATTTGAGTTGTTCATTTTGCGGACAGGCCAAAGGGATGCTGTCCAGCAATCCTGAAAATGAACTCTCCATCGAGGGCTGGTTGCGGGTGGCCGGGGAGTTGAATCCCGGCACCCGGATTATGTTGTGGGGCGGCGAGCCCTTGCTGTGGCCGGAATTCGATCGTTTGTCCGTGGAATTGTACCGGCGAAAATTTGAGCTCAGCATTGTTACCAACGGCACTCTGATTCATCATCACGCCGAAGTCCTGAATAAATATTTCAGTGAAATTTTTCTATCGATAGACGGAGACCGGGAAGATCACGACCGGGTTCGCGGGGAGGGAGTTTTTGCGACTTTGCAGAAGAATATTCCATTGCTGTCGGAGCGGCGGGGCAAATTGAGTTTCATGACCGTGATTCTGGATGAAAAGGCAGCGGAACTGCCTTTAAAACTGGCGTATTTGAAGCCGGATGAATGGATTTTCAGCCAGTTGATTTATGTATCGCGGGCTGAATATGCCGAATACCAGCAGTTTTCGCCATACCCGGAACTGTCGGCGTGGATTCGCGATGATGACTCAGAGTATTGCCGTAAATTGAGCGCGGTATTGGCTTTGATCGAGGAAAACCGCTCCAAATACCCGATGCCGGTACATGTTACGCCGCATCACTACCCGGAACAACGCTTTGATGATTGTCGCTGTCCGGCCATGGATCGCCGTTTGCATATCCGGCATGATGGCGAGACCACTTTCTGTACGGACTTCTTCGGCATTTCGCTGGGAAATATCCGGGAACACCGCATTCAGGATATTTTCACCGGCGAGAAAGCCGAAAAATTACGTATTCGCCTACGGGAAGGGCTCTTGCCGATTTGCCGTCATTGTCCTTGGCTTGGGCAGAAATTCACCGGTTTGCCGGAGTCGATGCCCTGATGTGTCATTTTTGTTGGAGGATCAGGACATCTTTCCAGAGGCCGCCTTTGCCGGCGCTGTCGATGACCTTGACAGTTAGCTGATGTTTCCCGGGAGTGGTTCCGGCGGGAATGTCGATGACGAAGGGTTCATTCCAGAGTATTCCGACGTCCCCTTCGTGGTGTCCTCCGATATAATTCCCGTCCAGATGCACCCAGGCGCGTTCATCGGCCCCGCCGAAATAAAGCGCCGCCGGTTTGCCGGACGGTATATTGATGTCGATCCGATACCAGGCCGCGCCGTCATAATCGGGATAGCCCTGGTCTTCCCAGAAGCCGCCGCTTTTGATTTTGCCCCACGTCGAGTCGTTGAAGTCCTTGGCAAACCATTGTTCGCGGTCGCCGACCGAGTCGGGATCGGTTTTAAAGCGCCAGGCCGCGGTAATCGTGTTCAATTGCCGGTATGTCTGCAGAACGTTGTTCAGGGCCTGATTGGCATCGTGGTCCGCCTTCAAACGGCTTTCCCAGGCGTCGTATACGCGTTGGATATAGAATGAAACAATCCGTTTGGCAACCAAGGGCTTAGTGGCTTCGCGCAATTCTCCGATCGCTTCCAGCAGCGCACGATGATTTTCCTGAGTCGTCGAATGATAATAACGGTCTCCGGCTCTCATGGTATGAGAAAACGCTTTGAGGAATTGCTGGTATCCGGCTTGAAATTCTACGGCTTTTGTGGCCCGGGGATCGCCGGTGACCGCCTGGGCCGCCATCGTCAACAGTTTATCCATTTCCGCGAGCTCCTCAATCGGAACCGCCGCGTATTGGCTCAGACCCATCCGCAGTTTATTGGTTTTACTCAAAAGCGCCGCTTCAAGTATGTCGTTGTAGCGGATCATGAATTGACCGGCCGCTCCGTAAAGTTTGTCGAAATAATCCTTTTTCAAGGCTTGTTCGTCGAACCACGGGTTCCAGGCCAGCCGGCCGCCTTCGTATAGCAGAAAGCCATCCAGTCCGCCCCACGTTTCGGAGCTTTCCTGATTGCAACCTTTGATGCCGAGAATGCCGAAAAAACGGTAGGCGTTCAGCAGGGCCTCCCGGCTGTTATAGCAATAACGCGGGTTGAGATAGTGATAAGTATGAAGCTGAGGGTCAAGCAACCGGCTGTTGTCATGATGGTACTGAGCGTACACAAATTGGCCGGTATAGGCGAAATTCCTGGTCGCGCAATTATCGCCGGTCCGAATCCGAACCGCCGCGAACTTTTGCATCTCCTCCATGCCGATCTCAACGGCATTCCGATGCGCTTCGACCAGACGCGGATCGAACAACGACATCACCGAAACCGACTTCTGCGCCGAACACTGGAAGTCATAGAAACGGACGGAATGAGGGTTATTCCGCGGAGTCAGTTTGTCATTGGTTTCAGGATTGATATTCTGCTGAAACAATGAAAAAGTCTTCTGATCAACGGAAGCTCCGGTCAGATTGAAAGCAGACGCAAGGCTACCCTTCCAGCGACCTTCAATCCGGTTGTGCTCGCT
>JAVBRM010000165.1:0-39435 GCA_031548025.1 Victivallaceae bacterium
ATCACCATGTCGTCCGCCTTCATCGACGTGTAATCCACGCCCGAGGGCTTGATCGCGAACACGCCTTTTTCGCGGTCCGCCGTGCTGACCTTGCCGAACGTATAAATCACCAGTTCCAGCTTCGGCAGCTCCATGTTGGCATGGTAACAGATTTCCTTTAAACTTTTATACATATTGCATCGCCTCCGTTTCGACCGCTTTGCCGAGTTCGACATAACGCGCATAAAGCTTGTCATACAACTCTGCATTTTCGGCATTCGGATAGTAAATGCTATCGTATTCCGAACACATCTTCCTGATTGCGGTTTCCAGATCCGGATGTACTCCCGCCGCCGTCGCCGCGAAAATCGCCGCGCCCAGTGCGCAAGCTTGATCGCTCGCCGATACCCTGATCGGCAGGTTCAGCACATCTGCACAGATCTGCATAACAAGCGGCGATTTTTTGCTGATACCTCCAATGGCGCCGACCGCCTTCACCGGCACGCCTTCATCGCGAAAACGCTCAATAATCGCCCGCGCTCCGAACGCCGTGCTCTCCACCAGCGCCCGGTAAACCATCGGTGCGGTTGAGCCCAGACTCAGGCCAAAAATCGCCCCGCAGAGATTCTGGTTGGCATCCGGGGTCCGGCGGCCATTCTGCCAATCCAAAGCGATAATCCCCGGCTCAGTGGCGGCGGCATCCTTCTCCAGTTGCGGCAGTGAAACTTCTCCGCCATAAGAGAGAAAATTTTTGAACCACGCATAAACATCGCCGAATGCCGATTGCCCGGCTTCCAGGCCGATCATGCCCGGAATCACCGAACCATCCACCTGCCCGCAAATCCCTTTGACGCAATGATTCAGCTCGGGCGTAACAATAATATCGCAGGTGGAAGTACCAATCACCTTGATCAACTCAGACGGTTCAATCCCCGCGCCGACCGCCCCGAAATGACAGTCGAACGCACTGCCGCCGATCACCACATCCGGCGATAATCCGAGCCTATCCGCCCATTTCGGCGACAATTTGCCCACCGGAATATCAGCGGTTTGAGTTTCGGCATAAAGACGCTCGCGAATACTGTCCAACAGCGGGTCGATGCCGCTCAGAAACTCCTGCGGCGGCAAACCGCCCCATTCTTCGTGCCACATGGCTTTGTGACCGGCGGCGCAACGACTCCGCGCCATGGTCAGCGGCTCGGTCCGCCCGGCCAGCTCGCCGGTGATCCAGTCGCAGTGCTCCACCCAACTGAAAGCCGCTCCGCGCACTTTTTCATCGACCTTCAAAGTATGCAGGATTTTCGACCAGAACCATTCACTGGAATAAATCCCGCCTTCGTATTTCAAATATTGTGTTCCGACTTCATTGATCCGCGCCGCCTCGGCCAGCGCAGTGTGGTCTTTCCAGAGAATGAACATCGCATTCGGATTTTCCGCGAACTCCGGCAGCAACGCCAGCGGGGTTCCATTGCGGTCGACCGCTACAGGAGTCGAACCGGTCGTATCGATCGCGATTCCGGCTACTTCCGCCGGGTTGACTTTGGTCAAAACTTCCCGAATTACATTTTCCATGCTTTCCAGATAATCCAACGGATGCTGACGAAATTGATTTTTCAGCGCATCGCAAAACCGCCCCTCGCTCCAACGCCGGTAATTGCTGACCGCCGCGGCCAGGGTTTCGCCGTTCGGAGTCACCACCACCGCCCGGACACTGTCCGAGCCGAAATCCAAACCGATGCATAGTTTTCTCATAGTTTGCTCTCTCTTACTTATTTTTGATCGCCGCGATTTCTTCGAGGTCGCGCATTTTTACCCGGTTTTCAGGGTTTGCCGCCGCCGCGCCGGACTGGATATAGCGCTCCGGAGCCAGGGCCTGTTCGGCCGTCGCGATATAGTCGCGATACTGCGGCAGCCACTGCTGCTGGGCGACAATCATTTCATCGGCCAGCTGCCAGATTTCCGGCGGATTCAATACCGCCGCAGTCAGCGGATCGTGCAACATGGCCTGTTTCAACAACATGGGATCGCCCTTGACCGCGGCCAGCATCCCCATTTCCTGAACCCGAACACTGGCGGAACAAGTGGCGGCGCAAGCCAGCGGCAGGTCGCCGACCACCGGGACATTGATGCCGTTGAAATCGACATAAGCCGGAACTTCCACGATACAGCCATCCGGCAGATTGGTGATGTAACCCGCGTTGGGAACATTGAAACACCCCCGGTAGGTCTTGCCGGTTTCAAGCGATTCGATAATATACGAACCGTGTTCCGAGCTCCGCTTGCCGTCCGGCGTCCACGGCTTATCCTGCATGATGCGCGGGAAATCATGCTCAAACCAGTTGCGTTCTTCATTGCAGATCCGCAAATATCCGCCGGTTTCGCCATGAATCCAGGTATCCTTGCTGATCCACTGGCCGATTTCGCCGGGGCGCTTGCGGTACCACGGCACATATTCCGAGACATGACCGTTGGACTCGGTAGTGAAATATCCGAAACGGCGCAGCATGTCGATGCGCACCTTTTCCTGACGCGCGATCTTCTCGTCCGCCAACATTCCAGCCAGCAGTTCATCGGCGGAAATCAACCGCTCTTTGTGCTTGATCCGGGTATACCAGGTCTGGTGGTTGATACCTGCGCAGATATAACTCACTTCTTCGAGCGGCACCTTCAATGCCCTGGCAATCAACTCGCCGCCATGCTGAACTCCATGGCACAGCCCGATCGTCCGGACGCCGCCGAATTGGTTGCACGCCCAGGTATTCATGGCGTTGGGGTTCGAATAATTCAGGAGAATCGCGCCCGGATTGGCCACTTCGCGGATGTCCTTGCAGAAATCCAGCAGACACGGAATCGTCCGCTGCGCATACATCAACCCGCCAACGCACAGGGTGTCGCCCACGCACTGCTCCACGCCGTACTTCAGCGGTATTTCCACGTCCAGCGCGAACGCCTCGAGTCCACCGACCCGAACGCAGCAGATCACATAATCCGCCCCGGTCAGAGCCGCCCGGCGGTCGAGATCGGCGGTCACCACTGTCGGCAAACCGGAAGCAGCCACATCGCGCTGCAGGATCTGGCAGATCATATCCAGATTATGGGCGTTGATATCGTGCAACGAAACATGGATATCCTGCAGCTCCGTGTTCAGGATGTCATGGACCAAGCGCCGCGTAAATCCGATACTGCCAGCTCCCAGAAACGCAATTTTTAATCTTTTTTTCATAATTTTACCTTACATCAGATTGTATTGAATGCTAATGAATATATAATAATTATACAGAAAAACTCATTAATTTCAACACAAACGGATTTTCATATCGAACTCTAATATTTTCATTTTATGCTGAATCTGCCTGAACATTATTTTGTGCGCCATTTTCATTACGGCACCACCGGCATTTCCCTGAATTGCCGGGCCAGTATGTGCGGCTATGAGTCTCCCGATCCGGCGTCTTACCACTGGGACGGGCTCAAACGCGGCAACACCGAGTTCATGCTCTGGCAATATACCGTCGCCGGCCAGGGGGAATTGATGTTTGAAAATCGTCCGTATCTGGTCGATCCCGGCCAGGCGATGCTGGTGAAGATCCCGCACCGCCATTATTACCGCGTTTCGCCCGCGACCCGAAAATGGTCATTCATCTTCCTGATCCTGCGCGGCAGCGAGAGCCTCCGCATCGGTGAAAAACTGATTACCCAGTACGGCCCGCTGTCGGAGTATTATAGCACGGAGTCCCTGCTGGATGCCGCCGGTGAAATCCTGCGCTTGAGCGATACGGTCAATCCGTGTGACCTCTCCGCCCTCTCCTACCGCTTCATGATGACTCTGGCACGGCACAGCGCCATCGAATCGAACAACATTTCCCAATCGCTCCTGAATGCCCGGAAATACGCACTGCAGAACTTTTCCTCAGGGATTCAAGTCAATGACCTGGCCCGGGCGGCCAATCTGAGTCTCTCACATTTTTCGCGCGAATTTTCCGAAAAATTCCAAATCACACCCGGTGATTTTCTGCTCCAGCTCCAACTGGAAAAATCCGTCAATCTGCTGCAAAACAGTACCTTGACCATCAAAGAAATCGCCCACGCCTGCGGCTTCGCCTCGACCAGCTACTTCTGCCGGGCCTTCCGTCACCGCTTCCACACCACCCCCGGAGCCTTGCGGAAATAAACCGCTTCCATTTCACAGATATCCCATAAAAATCAAAGTAACAGGCAAAATTGAGGCGAAAAAAATTATGACATTTGACAACACAGTAGCCGGGGTGGGGCGGTCTCTCCGCAGGCAGCCGTTCTCATTGAGACGAATATCCTGTCGGCATAAGCAAACACGGTAGGCAAGCCGAGGTGAACGGCGGTCTGCGGAGAGACCGCCGTACCTTAACTTTTTCGCACCGACAGGCGCTTCGAAAAATTATAAGATATCCGTAGACAAATATAACAAAAGTGCTATATTAAGAGATAACAGAAGGCCCTCTTGGGAGGTAAAACATGAAAAGAAGTAACTTAAAAACCGACTGTTTCGAGCCGATGGATTGCGATATTCGCGCGGAAATCATCGAATCGATGAAAGACCCGGAGTACCGGAAAGCACACGAGGCAAACGAAGAAGAATTTGCTCTGATCCGAGCAATGCTGAAAACACAGCGCGCTTCCAAACTTTCTGAAATAATGAAAGGATAACTTCGCTGTTTTCCAGTAAGCACATTTATTTCAGGCTAAACGCCATCTTAATGCCGCGAATCAACATTTCAGCGGAGATTGCTACCAGCAGCAGGCCCATCAATGCTTCCATCGCCGCCACCAGTTTGGGGCCGAGCAGCCGTTCGATCCGGGTCCCGGTAGCCAGAATCAGCGAGGACAACATCCACGCCGTCAACAACGCCGGCATCGCCGCCAGCATTTCCAGCCATCCCCTGCCCCCCTGGAGAATACAGGTGGAAAGCATCGCCGGACCGGCAATAAAAGGAATAGCCAAGGGCACGATGAAAGGTTCTTTGCGGTTCGGATGTTTTTCCGGTGGTTCCTCTCCGGCGGTGCCGCCGAAAACCATTTTCAGGGCGATCAGGAACAGGATGATTCCTCCGGCCAGCTCGATCGACGCTTGCGACAGCCCCAAATACCCCAGCAACCTTCCACCTGCCACCATGAAAAATATCATGATTCCCAAGGCAATACAGGATTCCCGGATAACGATATGCCGAAACCTGGACTCCGGTACATCTTCCAGCATTTTGATAAAAACCGGCAGATTTCCGACCGGGTCCATAATCAGAAAGAACATCATGAATAGCGAAATATATTCCTGCATGGCTTCGATGACTCCTCAACTTGTATTCCGATAATATATCATCGACACGATGCCAATGCAAATTTGCCGAAATCCGCCGGAAACGATTTGAAAACCTCTTGAAACGCGGTTAAAGTTTTATACTCAATTCATTCACCCAAATGAGGATCATATGTCTGTATCGCAACTGATGGTGCTGGTATTCGTTTTTGTTGTTCCATGCATTATTTCATTAATTGCCTTCCGTAAAACTTTTCCCGGAAAATTATGGCTGGTGGGCTTGTCGAGTTTCGTCTTCGGCTGGATGGGGCTGACCATGGTCTACATCATCAGTATCTTCAAAACCAAAGACCGGAAAAGAGAAAGAGAGGTTTGAACTTGCGATATCTACCCATATTATTGCTGTTATTCGCCTGGGGCTGCCGCGCGCCGTTGCCGCCTCCGGTCGAGACGATACCCCTTTCCAACCCGCTCGAGGCGAATCTGGTTCGAGGAACCGAGCTGGATTTGATCTACCGGCCAGAATTCATCCGGGACTATATCTCAAAACTCAAAGGTAATTTCACCCTCGACCAAACCTCCACCCCGATGCCGGAACTTTTTCTGAAAGCAAAATTTGTCCTGGTCAACGGCGAATTGCAATTTTCCCGCTGGGGCGTAGGCAGTGTCATCGCCAAATCCTACAGTTTGTGGCATAACACCAAGCCTTATCTCTGCACGGCCACGGTCACCGCCAGAAGCATCCAGATCGCGAGAAAACAGCGCTATTACGCTCAGTTCGAGATCATGGCGGGCGGTCCGCAGATTACCGCGATCTACACCTACGGCGTCAAAGTCCGGATTATCAAAACAGAGAACGGCGGCGATGCCCTGGAAATCTACGAAACGGATTTGCCTTTGAAGGTCTTCAACATCAACGCCTCCGACTACATCGACAAACAGTTCGACTACAATCCGCAACCCGGCATCGACGGCTGGTGGAATCAGGAAAGCGACCACTAATCCAATCTGTCCGATTTTTCAGACGTAATTGCCCGGCGTCCATCTGATACTATCAGTCATTTATTACTCAACAAACAATGAATAATTTCAATAAATTCCAGCAATAACCTATTGACATTATCAGAATCATCCTATATAATATAGTATATGAAAAATCAATTGGACAAAATCGAAGAAAAGATTATAGACCGGCTGGAAGAAAACCCCGTCGACAAATTACCGCCAGTCCGTCAACTGGCCCAGGAACTGGGAACTTCTTTTCCCGTGGTTCAGAATGCCTTGACGGCGTTAATGCGAAAAGGAATTCTGGACTTGAAACCACGCCAGGGAGCCTATGTCCGCGAGGGCTGGAAAGATCGGGCACTGGATCACAATATGGCGTTTTTCCGTCAAAACATGTTATGGTTAAACGACTTGCAAAATCTTATCGCCAATGAGTTGCCAGAATTACGGCTGCGCAAGAGTTTTAGACGCGGCATGTTTGAGCTGCAGGTAACCTTGACGGTTCAACAAAACAGTTGGGAGTATTTGGATTTGCGTCCATATTTTCAGGATTTAAACTATAGCGCCGAAACGTTTTTCAATATTCCATTCCAGGATTTTGACAGTCAAAAGGGATTATTCGGAATTCCATGGACATTTTCTCCACGGGTGATGTTTTATAATCCCAAAATATTGGACCGGGCCGGTTGTCCGCATCCGAAACCGGGATGGACCTGGCAGGATTTTCTCGAGATAGTAAAACATCTGCGGAAGACTTTGCCTGGGGAACAGGTTTTCAATTGGTATCCGGCACCTCATCACTGGATGAATACCGTGATCCGGGCCGGAGGCACTTTGTTTGATCCATCGGATAGTGATCCGGTGAAAATCGATTCACCGGCAACCCGGCATGGTTTGCAGTTATACCGGGAATTACAGGAATTACTGGGAATAGATGCAAAGGCCGCGCTAACGGCTGGTTATACTCTGAGATTTCGGCGTGGCGAACAGGCTTTCAACTTGAACGCGTATAGTTTGATTCATTGGCTTCGGCATGATGGTTTTCAGGATTGGGAGGTAATACCGCTGCCATCGATTCCAGGCGGCAAGGACCTGACCATGCAGGCTACTGAATTATTATGCGTACGGCGCGATTGCGTTGATGATGACCTGATCCGGCGTTTTCTGACAACGATGTTGTCGGAAAAAGTACAGGATTACATAGGGCATATCGGTTATGGTATTCCAATCCGGCGGAGCTCGGCATTTACCAGCCTGAATATCGAAAACCCCAGGGATGCGGTGTTTCTTTCGGAAATTTCTAAAATCACGGCCAAATACCACCTGGATTCATCGGATTTAGGGCGTTTGATCTCTTCCGGTATTCAGCAAATCTGGCAGCCGGACGCCAATATTGATGAGATTACCGGCGAATTGAGCGAAGCGGTTCGACTTTACCGGAAATTTCGCGGTTGAAATACGCATATCTTTGACAATGAAAGGACTAATCACCATGAAATCCCAATGCTGTCTTTGTGGATTGCTAATCGGACTCACTGCCGTTCTGGCGAGCGGGAATGAATGGGAAATTCAGGGATCACCGAAAACGGCAACTGTTTCCAAAGAGTCGGACGGAGCCGTGCGGTTCCGCTTTATTTCCCGCCCGGGACGCAATGATTCTTCAAGTATCATTCAGAAGTTCCACAATCTGCCGTCTGGAAAAACCTGGATATTCAGCGCGCAAGGGCGAGCGGAAGGCGATTCACGGGGATTTTTGCAGGTGACTTTTCGTAAAAACGGCAAAGGCACCGGCTGGGAAGAAAGTTCGCAGGCTGTAACGAAAGAATTCCGTCCACTGAGCATTGAATTCGACAACGACCGGGGAGCCGATGAAATCGAGCTTAAAGCACTTGCCTCCGGTGGTGGTATTGTTGAATTTCTCCGGCTTGAAATTCAGGAGAAATCGCCCGACCCGCCGGGACTCCGGGTGACTTCAACTCTGGAATGCGGTTCGGTATATCTGTCGGGAGTTCAAGCCGGAAACAGCGGAGAGTTTCAAATGCAGTTGCGCTTCCGGGAAAAACATGGACAGAGTTGGCAAAACGGTCCGGACTTGGTCCTGGTGCCGGACGAACAACAGGCACGGACATCACTTTTTAATCTGAGGCCAGATACTGAATATGAGATTGAAGTATTCGGCAATGATGCAGGAACGGAGCGACGCTTTCAACAGGAGTTTCGCACCTGGTCGGCTTCTCCGCCGATAGCCAAAACTGTAACGCTTGATGCCGAGAGTTTTAATGGACAACTGGTGATTTCACAATCGGGCAAGCCGGATGGCTGGGTCAAATATACCGCTACTCCGGGAACTGTATTGCAGGGCAATCAACAGGCCGATGCGGTGATTCAGGTTCGTGGAGCCAATTATATTGTTCTGGAAAATCTGACGATTCGGGGCGGTGAACATTATGGCATCGAGTTAGTCAGCACCGACCAGGTGCGGGTAGTCAACTGTGATATTGCCGGGTTCGGCCAGAAAGGGGAACAGCGGCGCGACCTCGACGGCAAATTTTATATCAACGCCAAAGCGGTCAATTATGATGCCGGAATCTTCATCAACGGCAGTTCCAATCTATTGATCGAACGTTGTTATATTCATGATCCGAAAGGAACCGCCAACCCCTGGTTTTTCTCCCATCCCGCCGGGCCAACGGCGATTTTCGTCAAAGCGGCGGGCGGCACGGTCATCCGTTATAACGATCTGATCGGCAGTGACTCTCATCGCTGGAACGATGTCATCGAAGGTTTCAACAACAGTTCCAAGAACGGTGGTTTTCGTTGCGATGCCGATGTATATGGAAATTTTATGGCTTTCGGCAATGACGATGGCATTGAATTTGACGGCGGGCAAATGAATTGCCGCTTTTTTGAAAACCGGGTGGAAGGAACCCTTTGCGGCATCAGCCTGGCGCCATGCCTGCGGGGACCATCCTATATTTTAAAAAATCAGTTTATCAACCCCGGCGATGTTGCCGGAGCCCGGCTGTATGTGATTAAAAACAGTAAAAATCTGCTACCTAAGGGGCGTCTGCATGTTTACAGCAACACCGCTGCCGGTAAATGGGGATACGGATTCAGCCGATATGGCGGCAATGGACCGGCTGCCGGATATGAAAAGGAGCTGAAAGGTATCGTTTTGAATAACTTGTTCGGCGGTGACTTCGGCATGAGTTCCGATACCCGGGCGGCTAAACACCGGTTTGACTACAATCTTTACACAAAAAATTACCCATGGGGAGAAGCTCCTATGGAGGGAACCAACAGCATTTTCAGTTCACCTCAATGGATAAATTCCTCAAGGGGTGATTACCGCCTGGCCCCGAGCTCCCCCGGAACGAATAAGGCGCTCACGATCACCGGTTTAAATTTACCGAAGGATATCGGCAGCGGCGATAATATGCCGCGACGCCCGACGCCATTCGCCCTCGACGCCTCGGAGTTGCATTTTTCAAAGGACTCCGGGGCGATTCATACGGTTACGGTTCAAGGAGAGGGTACTTTCCGCATCGCCCAAAACGAAGCTACAACTTTCTTTACGGTACTTCCCTCAAGCGGAAAAGCACCGCTTAAACTGCAAGTCAAACTCGGACCCGACGTCGAAAATTCCGGAAAACGTTTTTTGGGTGCATTTGCAGTACGCGGAGAAGACGGTTGGAGCCGGACGGTTTCGGTTTATGCGGATTTCCTGGACTTCCTGAAAACCAAACCCGGAATTTTGATTGACCGTTTTCGCGGCAGAGAGCAATTCGAAGCGGTTCCAGGGCCGGTTCCCGGCCGGAAGGCTATCCGCTTTGAGGGAAACAATCGAACTTTGAATGCTGAGTTTGAAGTGCCGGAGGCCGGAGCATATTATATCTTCGCCCGGGTATGCGGAAATGGCTCCGTAATGCTGTCGCTTGATGACGAACCGTTACGCAGATGCAGTTTCTATACGGGTAGCGAACGTTGGGGATATTCCGGAGTAGCTTATATTGAGGGCGGCGGATTCTACAGCGGACGGCCTTTCCGGCCGCTTCAGTTGACGCGCGGCAAACACTCTTTGAGGTTGATACCGCACTCGAATGCGGTTGACTTCGACGCATTTTATATCGTTCCGGTCGACAATCTTGATGATTTTTTACCGATCTTCACTGAAGGTCGGTGATATATAATAAATTATGGAGAAACTGAAATGAGAATAAAAAATTTTACACTTATCGAGCTCCTGGTAGTGGTGGCGATTATCGCAATACTTGCCGCAATGTTGCTCCCGGCCTTGAGCAAAGCCCGGGAGAAAAGCCGTGCCATCGGTTGCACCAGCAACCTGTCGCAAATCGGCAAGGCCACATTTATGTATGCCAATGACAATGAGGACTATCTTTGTCCGCGCCGCAATGCTGCCGGTGGCACCAGGCACATCTATAATACGAGCTCAAGCACTGGCCTGTTGTCCGATTATCTCGGTATTGACATCCCTTATGGAATAATCGGCGGAGCCCGGATCGAAGGTGGGGTTCTCCGGGTCAGTTCCCTGATTTGCCGCAGCAAACAGATATCATTTGCAACCTCTCAGAGAGATTACGGCTATGGCTGGAATGATAATATCAACACCACCAACGCATTACCTAAATTGTCGATATTCAAAAGACCAGCCCGTAATTGTTATGCCACCGAAGTGCAAAGCGGCGATACCTCCGGTACTGTTTCGTACTACATGCGCCGCGCTCCAAACGGAAATCGCGGCCCGGTGGATTTCCGGCACAGCAGCAAAGCCAATGTTATGTTCATCGATGGCCATATCCAGCCCATTTCAGAACAACAGATGCCAGACCAGGATATTACTTCGAATGCCTGGACATCGAGTTTCTGGGCCCCCGCAAACTTTACCCATGATAATTGGTAAACGGCAGAATATTTTCTGAAATGTCTCACCTCGCTATTGACAAAGCCGATTTCCGCATACATATTATGGTTGAGTAATTAAAAAAGCATGGACGCTGAAAGGGGGTCATGATGTTTGGTAAGAAGCTTGAAAATATCCAGCAAGGCGAATGGATCTGGAGAAAGCACTTTCTCAACAGTTCCGATTCTTTCATGTATGCCCATAAAATATTCGGACTGGATGAGGTCGCGGTGGACGCGAGCCTGTGGATTTCCGCCAATACTGTCTATCAGTTGTACATCAACGACAAGCTGATTGGTTTCGGCCCCACTTATACCAGCAAAGACTTTTCGTATGCCGACATGTATGATGTCTCTTATTATCTCCAGCCCGGCGCCAACTCGATTTCAGTCATTGTTTATTACCACGCGAATCCCGATGAATTTGACATCAAGCCGCGCGGTCTTTACTGCCAGTTGGAAGTTGACGGCAGACCCCATGTCGTCACCGACAAGTCATGGTTGACCATGGAAGGTTTCTGCTATCAGAACAACCGCGCCCGCTGCAGTCCGGAGTCGTTTTTCAATGAATATCTCAATATGCGGGTTCAACCGCAGGATTGGCTCACCGAAAACCGGTACAATGAAGAAAAAATGATCGATGCGCACTGGATGCCGCCATCATTGACCACGCCGACCAATGTCTACGGCGCAAGCTTAAAAATGGCTCCGTCGTCCACCAACAGCTGCGACGAAAACGGTGAATTCACCGCGGCGAGCTGGGGTCAAATCGAACAGCGGGACGCCTATACTCATTGTTCATTTGCCTCGCAATTCTCCGGCGGTACCGGAGTTTATGCCGCCAAAGCCTATTTTTACTATGACGGCGCCCGGGATACTGTTCCGATTTATATGATCAGCGACGACGATTATACATTTTTCTGCAATCACACGCAGGTTCATTCCACTATCGACGACGGAGCGGATATCACGGCGCTTCACCAGACCGAATTGCCTCTGCGTCCCGGCTGGAACTGCCTGCAGGTAGTTCAACGGGTACGGGAAAGTTCCATGGGATTCGCTATTGCGTTCCCGGGTTACGCCCCGAACAAACTGCCGTTGTTCAGCGAAGAACGCCAGGATTCACCATGCGGTTGGGCGATTGTGGGCCCTCTTAAGATGCCCTTGGAGGACGCCACGCCCTCCATCAAGTATGCCACGCTCGAAAACAAGCTTTTCAAGCCGTCTCTGGACAATATCTGCGACGCGTTTTCGTGGCTTAAATGTTGCCGCCTTCTGAAAAGCAATATCTCCAGCGAGCCGGAATACCTCGACCAGAATGAATACCTGACCTTGAAGCTCGATCAGCTTCGTATTGGTTTCCCGATCCTGAACCTTCAGGGCGACGACGGGGATATTGTCGATATCACCATCGGTAACCACCTCGACAAATCCGGCTTCCCGGTGCTTGATGAAACCACCCGCTGTACCACCACACTGGAATTGCGCAACGGCCTGAACAATTACATCAAGTTCTCGCCTTGCGACTGTACCTATATGACGATTTCGGTTCGCAAATCCCGAGGAAAAGTTAGAATATTGAACTATGTTTTCGCCGAAATTGCCCGGCCGCAGAAAGCAGAAACCCAGTTCACCTGTTCCGACGATACCCTCAATGCCATCTGGGAAGTCGGTCAGGAAGTCATGCGCCGTAGCGTAAACCAGTCCAATTTCCTCACCAAATGCGGTGATGACTCTATGTATATGCTTGACGCCTATGGACTGGCCGTCAATATGATCTCTACTTTCGGCGACTTTCATTTCTCGGAGTCCATGCTCCGTTACTATGCCGCGGCCCAGTTTGAAAACGGCAACATTCCGGCTTTAAGCTCGAGCAATCAGCTCCATACTCAAATCAACCATATGTCCTTTTTCCCGATGTGGCTGGCCTATCACTACCGGACCAGCGGCAATGAACAGTTGGTTCAAGACCTGATGCCGACGCTCGACATGGCGGCGGACTTCTTCGAATCCCTGCTCGACGACAAATTCGGCATGATTGTCGACCTCGACAAAAAATTCCGTATCTACGGGGAAATCAACGACAACGTCGAAAATCTTTCCGGTTGCTCCACCGACGTCAATGCATTGTATTGCCGGTTTCTGCTTTCCGCCGCGGAGATCTACCGGATCGTCAACCAGCCGGAAAAAGCATCAAAATGTCTGAATATCGCCAATTCCATCGTCAGGCTTCTCCATGCCTGCTGCTGGATTCCCAGTGAAAAAGTTTTCTGCGATTCCTACATTGAGAACAGCGAGGAAATCAGCTGCAACTCCTTCACCAATATGCTGGCTCTTTTCGCCGGGGTTAAACCTCCGACTGAATACCTGGATTATCTTAACTACTTTTTTGTCCACGATCCGCCGTCATCGGGCTATCCGGAACAGACCAAGAGCCGCTATTTCAATTTCCTGTTTACCTACACCATGTTTGCCTTGCGGCAAACCGACTGGACCATCCGTTATCTGACCGATTACTGGGGCAGCCGGATCGACTACGAGGCCAAAGCCTGGAAAGAATCGCCGGACACCGACAACCTGACTCGGATGACCATGTCCAACGGCAATATGATCTGCCCGAATATCTTCCTGGTCCGTGAAGCCGCCGGAATCCGTTCGGCTGAGCCGGGTTTCAGTACCATTTACTTCAGTCCGCCCATCCATTCCCTGAAATGGGTCAATCTCTCCATGCAGACGATCAGCGGCAAGCTGTTGGTCAAGTGGCAGATTGAGCCGGACGGCAGTCTGGACGTCACCATCAATGCCAATTTCCCGATGAAGGTACTCCCGGAAATGTCCGCCGCGTTGATGGAAAAGACCACTTTCCGGATCAGCGAAAACATCATCCTCCTGGACCCGGAAAGCAACAAAAAGTAGGAAGTAGGAAGTAGGAAGTAGGAAGGGAGGAGAAATGGCAACTCATTACTTGAGCGCCGGTATCACCAGTACCGGCATTATTTTGTACAGCTATGATAACATGTACATTCTTTACGGCGGAACCGCGGACAATACCCTCATTAATTACAGAGGAGAACAGTATGTTTCCAGCGGCGGAGTGGCCGATGCCACCACTATCAACGGCGGCAGTCAGTATATATCCAATGGCGGATTGGCCAGCAGTACCCTCATCACTTCCTGGGGGTACCAGTATATTTTCAACGGCGGAGTGGCCAGCAGTACCGTCGTCAACTCCAGCGGCTACCAGTATATTTCCCGTAGCGGAGTGGCTGACAACACCACGGTCAATGACGGTTACCAGTATGTTTACAGTGGCGGAACAGCACACAATACCGTCATTAATCAGTATGGCGGTCAGTATATTTTCAGTGGCGGAGCTGTCAACGCCACCACCATCAATTCCGGTGGAAAACTGTATATTTCCAGCGGCGGCATGGCGCTGGATGTTGTTCTAAACTCCGGCGGAACAATTGATGTCGCCGTATATAAAAACGATAGCCAAACCAAAGTAACCGGAACCCATGATAGTGGTAATTTTTATTTGAGTAATGGTGTCGCTTATAATTTTTTATTAAATTCCGGCAATTATCTGAATATTTCCAGTGGCGGAGTGGCTGACAGTACCAAGATCAATGGCGGCTCCATGTATATTTTCAATAGTGGGACAGCAAACAGTACCACCATCAATTCCGGCGGATGCTTGTATGTCTCCAGGGGCGCAGTGGCAAGCGATACCGTCATTTCCAACGGCGGTACATTGTACCTCTATAGCGGCGGCTCCGCAATTAATCTGCATTGGGCGCCGTTTACCGGAGATGTCTATAACTACGGCGGGTATGTGACTTTTGCTGCGTTGTCCGGATGTTATTACGGAAGCGGAGGAGTCTTGTATACAAGTGCGGCAACCATAAGTTCTTTAACGATAATCAATAATGCTTCGATGTATGTAATGAATGGCGGAAACACGGATCGTATCGTTATCGACCAGGGCTATCAATATGTTTCCCACGGTGGAACAGCCAACAGTACCACTGTTTCAGGTGGCTATCAGTATATTGCCAGTGGCGGAGTGGCTAACAATACTATTGTCAATGGCGGCAGTCAGACTGTTTCCAGTGGCGGAGTGGCCAACAGCGCCACTGTAAATAGTGGCAGCCAGACTGTTTCCAGTGGCGGAGTGGCCAGCAGTACCACAGTCAATGGCGGCCATCAGTATGTTTACGGCTCCGCCAACAGCACCGTCATCAATTCCCGCAGCTATCAACATATTTCCAACGGCGGAGTGGCCAACAGTACCATTGTCAATTCTGGTGGCAAGTTGTCTGTTTATAACGGAGGAGTGGTCAGCGAAACAGTGATCCATTCCGGCGGCAGTATGAGTATTATGTATGGCTCTCTGCTTGGAGTGACTCGGATAGGCGGCTTTATGTCGGTCGTTGCAACCGATGCCAAAGGGGGAACTATTTTCATGGATGTGTCGAAGCGCAAAGCAACTAACGATGTAATTATCGACAATATCATGGCTATCAGTAATGCAAAGTACTATATCACAGTTTCAGCGGACCAAGAAATAGGCAGTTACAAACTGGCGGCAGGAGCTGCCAACTTCTTACAAAGTATCAGCGTCTACACTACTGATAATATATTACTGGGAGCTTTTAGCTCGAGCGTAAACAAGTTCAGTACGGAAGGGCGGACCTATTTATTGAGCAATACCTCCGATATCCTTTCACTGACTATTAGCGGAAGCCCTCATCCAATAACGGAACCGAGAACCAATTTGCTGGATAACGGTTATTCGCAGATTGTGGCCTGGGATGCGGAAAAAGGCAAAGTCGGATATGTGGCGACCAATGGACTGGCCGCACCGGCGTGGGCCGGAATCTGGGAATGGGGTGGAAATGAGGCCGCGATGTGGAAAGTGGTCGGAGTCGGGCAGTTCTCGGCGGATGTTGAGCATGACGGGATTTTGCTGTACAACGGTAACGGCAATACTTTTGCCGCCTGGACGGATCTTGGCCAGGGGGATTACGGGTATGTTTCGCTGTGCCATGTCGATGGAAATTTCCAGACCTTGGCTTTGGCGGACTTCGATAACAATGGGCTTGATGATGTGATCATCTATGACGAAAACGGTTCGTTCGGGATCGTGTCCGACGCGGCCGCTTATCACGACGTTTGGCATGTGGACAATGCGGAGACCAATGTCCAACAGGTGATCGGGGCCGGATACTTCGGTAATGCCGACGGCAAGAGCGATATTCTGGTCAAGCAAACCAATGAAAACGCGTATTTTCTGTGGCACAATGAAGATCCGACGTTCAACACCTGGAATTGGAGCCAAACTTATCTCGGTAGTCTGGATGACGACTGGGTAGTCGCGGCAATTGGTGATTTCCAGGGCGACGGCGTCGCTGACATCATCATGTGGCAGAAGTCAACTGGTTTCATGTACGCCTGGGAAGACGCTAAATCTTCCAACCGCCGCTGGGTGGGAGAGCTCGACGCCTCGCAATGGGAAGTGGCCGCGGTAGGCGACTACAACGGCGACGGCAAGGAAGACCTCTTGCTGCGTGAGCTGGTGAGCGGCTGGGGCGGCGTGGGTTACTGGGCCAGTGCCAATGCGTCGAACTGGACCGACTTGAACGCCCGCATCGAAACCGACATGGAAAGCAAATTCGCCATAGTTGCTTAAGATATTTGGGAAGTACGAAGTAGATTCACTTCGTTCCAATTCTCCCCCACTTCTTACTTTTTACTTTTTACTTCTTTTTCATAACTGAAAAAGTTTCGAAGGGCTTCGTCCGCCGTGACGAGATCGGCAAAAGTTCTAGCGCTGATTTGATGTTTCGAATTGCCGGCCTTGAACTCCCAGGCCCAGCATGAATCGTTTTTAATTTTGCCGACGGCGGCTTCCGTGCATTTTACTTCGCGGATATCGGCGCGCAGTACTTTGTAACCGTCGGGACCGGTCAGCTCCAGCGAATCGCCGCTCAACAGGCAGCCGTTGTATTTCAAACGGTTCCGGTGGACAAATATCCACAGTATGGACAGATTGATTATCTGGAAAAATGTCACCGCCATTGCCGCTCCGATCCAGTCGGCAGTGTTAGCCGGTATTCTGCCTATAACCAGCGGCAGGAAAAATGCTCCCGTGAACAACACGGCAAACAGCAGCCATACCGCCTCCCGGTAAACTCCGGGATCGCTGATGCGTAAAACCATTTTACGCCCGATTACCCGGAAAAGATCGTCGTCGCTGTTCAAATCGGTACCACATATGCCGCAATGGCCGGTGGTCTTGACGACCAGCGACGGCTGATGGTGCGCGCAACGTTTCTGCCGACGCAAGGCATTGCGGTTCCGCCACAGCAGCGCCAATTCGATCGCCAACACCGCCGCCAGAATCCATTTCAACAGTGGATGCTCGTCGAGCGCCGCCACCGAGAGAAAAATCAGGGCCGCCAGAATCGCCTGAACCATCCAGTAGAACTCCTGCGGCTGACGGTTGTAACGCGGCAGCAGATACACACCTTCAGCATCCGGCCTGCCGGAGTCGGTCAAAATGATATCGCCGCATAATCCGCAACGACCGCTTGCGATGGCGACTTCCGGCAGATAGCCGTCCAGAATCCCGCCGCAATGCGGACACTGTTCAAATGCCCGCGGTTTCCGCCAGCGCATCCGGTACAACATATACCCCAGCGCCGCCATCCCGAACATCAGAGTCGGCCAATAACGGAAGCTGTTGAAAACCAACAGATAAAAATCTTTGATCCAGGGATACTCGCCCATGTATTGATCCCCCCGGTCAAGCAGCCAGACAAATCCCAAAAAGGCGGCTCCGAGAATGATAATGATCGCCCACAGTTTGCCGTTACGGCGGTTCACATGATGAAAAACTGTAAAATCATCCCGAATAAACAGCGGTTCTTTGGCTGAGTCTTCGGAATGCTCCGACAGTATTTCCGTACAGCAACTGGTACAGTTGCCGGTGGCGATAACCAGCGGCGCGGTCTCCTCGGTAAAAACATCATGGCAGCAAGGACAGCAAAAGTCCCTGGAAGAAAAAACCTTTCGCATCATGAACACCGCCGGGGCAAACAGCAATAAAGGCAACATAGCCAGCCACGGTTCCGATTTGGCGGGAATCTGCCAGATCAGCCCATAAGCCGCCAGGGAGAAAATCAGCATCCAGCCGCGCATATTGATACGCCGGAGCCTCCCTGCCCGCCGAATAAAATTATCCCGGTCAAGTTTTTTACTTACATCCATTATCTGCATCTTTCATTTTTTGAGAATAATGCAAGATACACGATACAAGGCCATGATGCAAACTCAAATTGACCGAATAATCATGAAACGGCGTTCATCACAACAACCTCCGCATCAAGTGCGGTTTCAATCCT
Source organism: Victivallaceae bacterium (assembly GCA_031548025.1). Classification (GTDB taxonomy): domain Bacteria; phylum Verrucomicrobiota; class Lentisphaeria; order Victivallales; family Victivallaceae; genus UBA5239. The sequence continues at coordinate 18,601 of JAVBRM010000165.1, forward strand.
GATCCTGATACCATGAAGCCGCAACTCACCGCCGGAAATTGTAAAACATATTCCTTCGTTTAATAATTCCACCCGGTAATTTTTCGCCGGATCGATTCCGCGTGGGAAAAAAGCATACACATCATCTTGATTTTCCCGGCAACGCATCAAAACCGCCACAGCAAGTTTGCGGTCAGGCGCGGCATTTTCCATAACGCACCACGGCGCATCGCCAATCACCGGCAGAAACGGGGTATGATGATAGGTAAGGCCATTTTCCAATACCCGCCGGTAAATCTCCTGGTGAAGACGAATCGCTTTTGTATACTGTTCGCGCGAATACTCGCCGAATGTAGCCTCCGTTTTCGCCAATCCCCTGATTATCATTCGGGAAAACGCCCTTGCCGTATCGGAAAAAATATTCCCGTCGAGCTCGCGCGGTCTTACCCCGACCCGCGACAACAGAAATTCCGGCGGAATCGACATGGTGACTCCGTTCAATATCTTATAGGAACGCGGTTCGATGGTACAATCGGTTAATTCGCTGTTGTGAAACAGCGATATGGTTTTCCAGTCCAGACGTCCTCCGCCGGTCGCGCAATTTTGAAATATCACTCGGGGAAATTTCCGGCGCAATTCTTCAAAAAGCCGGTAAAAAGCCTCATAATAACGCCACACCAGGTCTTCGCGAAATCCTTGGTAATTCCGGTTTGGTGATGGCTTCAGTAAATGATTGTGGTCCAGCCGGAACATCCCGAGGTCCAATTCCTGAATCCAGAATGAAATAGTCTGCAGGGCGAAAGAGTACACCTCCGGATTCGTCAAATCGAGCGCCCGGCCGCCACAGCCGACCGGATAAATGCCGGCATACTTGAGAAACCATTCCGGATGTTCTTGGAAAAGCTTGGATTCGCATCCCGCCGCCTCAATTTCCAACCAAAGCCCCAATTTCATTCCTTTTTCTTTGACCTTCCGCGCGATAGCCCGAAGCCCCCCGCCGTCCGCCATCCATTCCCCTTCGCTCCAATCCCCGGCTCCATTGTACCATTTTCCACGCCCGATCCCCGCCCAACCGGCGTCGATCACATAGATTTCCAGCCCCATTTCCGCCGCAAGCTCGATATCTTCAAGGATATCCGCAACATTTTCATGTTCGCACAAATAGCCCCGATGCGCTTTTTCCAGTTCACAGATTGAGCCGACAGGCGAATGCGGTACGATCTGTTCGCGTACATGCCGGTGCGTCGCCTGGACGATACGGTCCGTAGAAGCATGAAACATGCCGAAATGAACGGCAGGCAGTTCCAGTTCCTCATGGGGATCGAGCACCCGCAAAACCCCATTTACGCCAACCGGCCCGATCCGGCAACAAAGCTCTGCCTGGCTCCTGATTACCGGAGGGGCGAACATACCTTCAATTGCATTTCCGGTAATTTCATTACGGCAGTCAAAAGCGAAATGCCAGTTCCCTCCCCAAGCCAACTCGCAGACAAAGGTTTGCCCATTGCAAAGATTATGAGCCCAGAAAGCCGGTCGCCCCCAACCGCTGCGGCCATTGAGACCGCCACTGAAATCGAACTTTCCAAACTCAAGCGGAGAATAATAGAAATCCCCCTCCTCGCACCAGGCGCTGCGATGGGTATAAGCCACCTGAAACGGCGATTCCATACCCCGTGCAAGATGTTCCTCGGTCCGGTGTCCCCACAGCATCCCGGCAAAACATTCCGCTTCCGTAATCGCCAGCGGTTCGTCACCATTGTTGCGGAGTTTCAGGTAGCGAACCAGAAAACCGTCATCCGGAATCAGGGTGTGAACTTCCAGCGAAACGGGAAGACTTTCATGTTCCAACAGGATCACGGCATGATCCTCTCCGGATTTTATCATGTCGAGTAACCGCAATTTTCCCTGAAGTTCTTCATTGCCGAGCCGTAGCGAAAATGTTTCGCTGCCCTTGACATATCCGCCCGGAATGGGCGGACCGTATTCCTGTCCGCAGGCATTCCAGTAACCGGTATATAAGCGTCCGTCACCAAAGCATTCGGAATAGTAGGTCTGCCCTGAACAATAATCGATCCGTCTTTTCTCACCCTGAATCTGGATTTTCATTCTACTCAAAACTCCCTGGTCAGGATATCGGCATCAAGGCGGTCGGTTTTGAACCGGTAATTGCCATTGCCGAGATCCTCGATTTTGCCGTAAAGCGACTTCAGGCCGGGCATTCCCGGAAGCGTGAATTCCGCCTCCGCTCCGCACCCTTGCGCCGCCACAATCACCACCGCTTTTTCGCCGTTATCCGCGGTAAAAATCCCTCCGGAAACCGTCGAATTCATCTTATTGACCACCGTCAACGGGACGATTTCTTCTTTTCCCATAATATACGGTTCCATCTTCTTCAGCGCCGGAACGACTTTTTTGACCCGCTCCCAGATTACTTCATCATACGTAGCATCTTCGAAAATCTTCATCTTGTCCCAGTGCATTTTGGTCTTGGGATATGTGAAGAACCAGAAGCCTTTGGCTCCCCCAAGGGCATAGAGAAAAGTCATAGCCCGGATCGCCTCTTCCGACGGTGTCGAATAAGAACGATATCTCTCCGAACTTTTTACCTCATGCAGATAATATGCCCAGTTAAAGGCCTGAATAACCCCCCATTGAGGGACACCCCCCTTAACGGCTTGCTTCATCATGCTGGTGATTGTTGAAATATCCGTTTCCTTGGTTTCTCTGGTAATCGGATAGTTGTCCACTCCGGCAATGTCGCTGTAGATGGAACAGTCCGGCAGCAGAGTTGCGGCATAATGAACGGAAAGAGTCGGATGCCACGGATCAAGGGAATTTGCGATCCGCCGCATTTCCAGCACTTTATCCCGATGTTCCCAGGCAATTTCATCGGAAATATACCAGATGAGCAATGCCGGATGCCGCCGCAGGGTCTCCACGGTTTTCCGGGTCATGGCCTCCATTCCATTAACTCCCATAAAGGATTTCGGCTGCCAACGATAGTGATCATAGAATACGCCAACCGGCATGTGGCATTTCAGCCCATACTCATTCAGCACATCAAGAATTTTCACGGTATCCACAGCCTGATCCCCGGTAAAGTAGGTGAAGAATTTCGGATTCTTATAACCCAACAGGAAGTCGGTGCTGTGTGTCATATTAAATCCGGCATTGCTGAGATCGGAACATACCTTCCGGAAATCTTCAGGAGTTCCCCCGCTGAGATGAAAACCCATTCCAATCGGCAGGAAAGGTTTGCCGTCAACAATCATACGTCCGTAGCGATCAACGGAAGCCGCGCCGGCAGGCGGTTTGCTCTCCGGACTTACGGTAACTGGAAAGGTAAAAGTCTCAAACTGTTTCTTGCTTTCCAAATCGGCCAGGACCGCGCGGATTTCCCCGGCCCCCTCCGGCAAAGGCGCATTAAACTTTCCGGCAAACTCATTATCGGCGTTCGGCAGGACTACCTGTTCCTGGATAACCTTGTCACCCATAACCATAGATACCAGCAGACAGGGCTTTTTAAGCTCAGGAGCGTAAACATTCAATGAATATTCCGTATTTCCCATAAACGTGCGCTGCCGCGGATAGTTCAGGAATACCAGTTTTTTGCTCCCTTCGGTAAAAACCTGGACATCATCGAACCAGAGAGTACCACTCCATCCCTGCGACAAGCGGAATACCAGAAACGGTTTGTATCCTTCCAGCGCGGTAAAAGAATATTCCATCTCTCCGTATTCCTTGCCGGGAGCCACCCGGGTCCAGTTGGCAAATCCTTGACTCTTACCGGTTTTCAAGTTCTTGTATTCCGTTGACGCATACGGAAAGAAGGCCTTGGAGGGAGCTTGACCATTCATCTGAATATTTTCACTGCGAACGGCAAATTTAACTTTGAGCTTGGCTCCGACCGGAATTTCCGGCAGGTTCAAAGTGGTATACAAACCTTTCGCGACCGGTTCCAGAGAACTGATTTTCAGTGCGGAAGTACCGTTGGTTCCTTCTCCGGGGGCAATTACACCACCCGTCTTGAACTCCATGCCGGGTGCGTTTTTATCCTCAAACGAATTGGAATAAATAATCTTGCTGGCCGGTTCCGCCTGCGGAAATTTGCGGATATCTTCCGGTTTTTCTCCACGGACTCCCGCTCCGATCCCCAGGAGTGCGATCAGCATCAATAATTTGTTGTTCATCTTTTCATCCTTTAACTTAGTTGCTATTAAATGGAGTTTCGCCATGGATCCAGTTGGCGCAACCCCGGTTTACATCGCTCAATTTGATTTTATTCCAATCCGTACCGGTTGCCGAAAATCCCAGCCCCCGCCCGTCGGCATACAAATATTTATTCATAAACTCGGTTCGGGTCATTTTTCCGACATGCCCATCGGCAAAGCTGGTAATGAATTTATTTCCATGAACCTCCTCCCCGTAGCCGCTTCCAATGAAATTCGGCCTTAAAAACCACAGTTCGCCACTGCCGAAAGATGGTCCGGTCGAGTTGCAGAACTCAAACCACTGCGCACAGTAGCCGACAATGGAAATTGAAGGGCGCTTGAGACTGACGACCCGCCACCCCTTCCGGTATTCATTATGATCGGGAGCCTTGGCGCAACTCCCGATCAGCGCATTCTGCAAATAGGTTCGCCGCTTCTGTTTCAATTGTGCCTTCAAATGATAACTCCGAGTGGGTGCGGTAATATTTCCCAGCCCCGTCATATTTATCTGATTGGCGGGACAGGCCAGGATTCCCGGTTCGATATCCCTCTGGACCAACAACAAAGTATACCAGGCGTCGCTGGTGATACTACCGTCGGTGTTAACCCCATATTGTCCGGTCGGCGCCAGATAATCATCCTGCGAAGCCGCGTAGGACAATTGCCCTTGCATGATCTGTTTCTGGTTGCTGACACAGTTGATCTCTTTCGCTGCCGCCCGCGCTGAATTCAATGCCGGCAGCAACATCGCCGCCAAAATAGCGATGATCGCGATCACCACCAGCAACTCCACGAGTGTGAATTTTTTCATTTCGTTCTTCTCCTGTCCTGAATTGTATATATTATAACGCAAAAAGCTTTTTTCAGCAATGCAAAATCGCAGAGAAAATATGTAATATCACGTATTTCATATTTTCTGATTGCATTTCAGTATCGTTCCGTATATAGTAAAGTCAAGCTCAACACTTGGAGAAATATGGCAAATCCCGCACCTAGAGATCTTTTCAGCCGTTTGTATATTCAGAATATTACGGGAGCTGAATCCGAAGTCAGGGCGCCTTTTTCCTTTCGCCCCTTGATCCTGCCCTTTACGGTGATCAGCTCTATTATTCCCATAGAGGGAATTCCCTGCGACGGTTCGCATTATGAATTTGACGACGGTAATTTCTCCCAGAAAATCGGCGATTGCTGGGTAATTCCCCCCAATACCCGCCATTTCTCCCATTGCCGGGATAGCGGGCACAAAAGCATCTGGACCCATATCAATTTCCGCCTTGAACCGGACTGGGATATTTTGCATTTTTTCAAGGTTCCGCATGTTTTTTCGGGAGAGGACGCCCGGGTTCTCCGGGAATGCTGCCAGATTCTAAACCAGGGCGAAAAACGGTTATGGGCCGGAGGGAAGGATCAAGTCATTGTTCCCCGGGAAAAGCCTTCCTTCTCCACTTTATGCCAATGCCGAATCGCCGAGTATCGCATCTTCGAAACCATCTTGAAGAACAGCACACCGTTGCATGACCTGGAAAAACTCGAAATCGCTTATTTGAATCTGCTGCCCGTCCTCGATTATATCCAGAAAAATCTGCACAAGAAAATAACCCTGAAGGAGTTGGCACAAATTTTCTGCTATTCTCAATCCGCTTTGGAGAAGAAATTTTACTCGGGCTTCGGTATTTCGCCCGGCCATTTCATCCTCGAATCCCGACTTCACCAAAGTGCCCAATTATTGAAAAATTCCACCATGTCATGCGCCGAAATCGCAGAATCAACAGGATTTTACGATCAGTTCGCCTTCAGCAAGGCATTCAAGAAAAAATACCGGATCACCCCCATCCGGTACCGCTACCAAAATAATGAAACATAGAAAGAATTGGTGAATTGGTGAATTGGTGAATTAAAACCTCTCCCCCCTTTACTCTTTTATCTTTGCTCTTTGCTCTTTTATCTTAGTCTTTCGCAGAAGTTATACTACGCAGAAGAAGCATGGGGGAATGCCGCGGCATGACCTCGAAGTTCATCGTCCGGTAAAAACCTTCGGAGCCCGGCGTGCTGATCAGGCCGATCCAGTCGATGCCGCGTTTTTGCAGTCGCCGGATGATTTCCTCGACGATTTTTTTGCCGACGCCGCCGCCGCGGCATTTTTTCAGCACCACCACATCCTGGATATAGGCATCGCTGACGCCATCGGAAATAGCCCGGCCCATGCCGATAAGTTCTTCGTTCTCAAAGGCTCCGATCGCCACTGTCGAGCCTCTCAGCATCGGCGGGATAAATTCGCCCTGCCCGAACGACGGCTCCCACCATCCGGCATCTTTGTACAGGGTTATAATCTGCGGCAGATCAGAACCACTCAGTTTTTTTAGTTTCATAATTATTTCTTGATTAAAAACATATAACGGAATACAATATCGGCGGTCGCCACCACCATCGAAAACAGCATCACCGGTATCCCGTAGCGCATAAACCCGAGATAAGTTATTTTCACCCCGGCTTTATTGGCGATTCCCACCGTAACCATGTTGGCCGCGGCCCCGGTCAGGGCGCCGTTGCCGCCCAGGCAAACGCTCAGAGCCAGGCCCCACCACAACAGGTGAGCCATCTGGGTATTCTCCGCAAAAACCGGCGTCGCCGCAATGAACGCCGAAACGATACTGACCATAGCGGCGGTGTACGACACGTTGTTCATCAACATGGCGGCAATACCGCTCACCCACATGATCAGGAGAACGATCATCAGCGGATTCCAACCGGCGGTAAAGTTCAGGATCTTGCCGAACTGGGCGATCAGGCCGACTTCTTCGGCTCCGCGCACCACCACAAAAAGCCCAAGGAAGAAAAACAGCGTCGTCCATTCAACCTTTTCCAGCATTTCATCGATATTGATCCGGCAGAAAACCAGTCCGAATGCGGCTCCGGCCATCGCCACCACGCAGGGCTGGAGCCCCAGCGCGCCATGCAACAGGAATCCGATAATGGTAAACAGCATGATAATGCCGCCGCGCTTCATATTGACCGGATCGGTAATGGCGGCTTTTTCATTGATCTCCATGACCCTGGCGCGTTTTTCCACGGTAACTTTCATGCGTGGCGAATAATACACCGTCAACGCAATACAGTACAGAATCGTAATGATGGTAATCGTCGGAGTCATGTTGATGATGAAGTCCATAAAACTCAGATGAGCTTCCGAACCGATGATCAAGTTCGGCGGGTCCCCGATCAGGGTCGCAGTACCGCCGATATTGGAAGCCATGGTTTCGGCCATCAGAAACGGCATGGCCGGCACCCCGAGCTCCGCCGCCACGACCAGCGTCACCGGCGCCACCAGCAGGATCGTCGTTACATTGTCCAGAAACGCCGACAGCACGGCGGTCGATACCACCAGCAGAATCATAGTTCGGATCGGCGACCCCTTCGCCAACTTGGCACTCTTGATCGCCACATACTGGAACAAGCCCGTACCACTCAGGATATTGACCAGAATCATCATCCCGGCCAAGGTGAAAATAACATCAAAATTGACATATTTGGAATAGGCGTCGAGTTTGGAATACTGCTCCACCGCCGGATGCTGTTCGGCAATCGCCGCCGGAGCTTTCACCTGATCAACAACTTGCACATGCTGAGCCGCTGAAGGCGGGTCCGGGATAGGACTCCCTTCATGCCCCGCAGGCAAGACAAACAGCAACATCAGGGACGAGCCCAGAATCGCCGCCGCGGTCTTGTTGACTTTCTCCGAAGCAATCAGGATATAAGTGCCGAAAAATACAATGGTACCGAACCAGAATGCGAAATCCATACTTTACCCCCTCAATATTTTATGGACGATATCTTCCACCGAAACCATACCGAGATACTTCTGGTGTTCGTCGACGACGACGATCGTCTGCGCTTCGCCGCGAATCAGACTCATCGTCAACTGAATCAATGGGGTATGGGGGGAAATCACCAACTTGGGAGTGATCATGTATTCCGCGACCTTCTGCGAATATTCCCCCTTGAATATCTTTTCAAACGGTTCGAAGCTATTCAGGAACTTGACATGGTTCATCATGAAAAGATATTCCGGTATCGATTTATGAATCACCTCGGCGGCATCGATCACCCCCAGCAATTTGCCGGTGTCGCCGACCACCGCCAGGGTGGTGACCCGGTTCCGCACAAAACTGTCCAGCGCTTCGCGCAACGGCGCATCCAGCCGAAGCGCCTCGGTTTTGCAGGACATGATGTCTTCGGCGGTGATGTCCTTTTTCAACTGCACCTGATCTTCATTCAGACGGTTGAAAAACTCCTGCGGCGTCTTACAGGCTGCCAACTTGCGGACGTTTTCCGGATTGCTCACATACTTGACAAACGCCGCCAGCATTTTCAGGTAAACATCGGCGGTATTGCCGGAAACCATGGACATCATCACCAGCCGGGTCGGCGCCATGTCGAACTCCTGGAGCTTGACCGGCGCTTTCGGGATACCGATAGCCACGTACAAATCGTCAATACTGTCCAATCGCATATGCGGCAATGCCATACCGGCATAAGGAATCTGGAGCGAATCCTCGCGCTTGATCATCTCCCCGACCACTTCGGCCGGGTCCAGTTTCAGATTGGCCTTGTCGACCAACCTCGCTGCTATTTCCCCGTAAAGACTCTCGCGATCAGTACCTTCCAGATTGTATAGGATAAAATCCGGATTCAGTATTGACGATAATTTCATGGCCCCCTCCGACTGTTACATATTGTTGACAACACTCCTGGCAAATTCCGAACACGAAACTTCAGTGGCATTATCCATCAAACGCGCAAAATCGTAAGTCACGATCTTCTGCGAAATACTCTTTTCAATACCGCGGATCAACAGATCGGCGGCTTCTTCCCAGCCCAGGTGACGCAACAGCATTTCACCGGAAAGCGCCAGCGAACACGGATTGACCTTGTCCTGTCCGGCGTACTTGGGCGCGGTGCCGTGGGTCGCTTCGAATACCGCGTGCCCGGTCAGGTAGTTGATATTGGCTCCCGGCGCGATGCCGATGCCGCCCACGCAAGCCGCCAGGGCGTCCGACACATAGTCGCCGTTCAGGTTCATGGTCGCGATCACGTCATAATCCTCAGGGCGAGTCAAAATCTGCTGGAGGAAAGCGTCGCAGATGCAATCTTTGACCAGCAATTTGCCTTCCGGCACCTTGCCGTCGCAATCCGGCCAGCCGATCGCCACGTCGGAGAATTCCCGGCGAACCAGTTCATAACCCCAGTTCTTGAATCCGCCTTCGGTGAACTTCATGATATTGCCCTTGTGGACCAACGTCAAATTGCGGCGATTGTGCTCCAAGGCATACTTGATCGCCGCGCGGATCAGCCGCTCGGAACCTTCCTGCGAAATCGGCTTGATACCAATGCTGGAAGTTTCCGGGAAACGGATTTTCTTCACGCCCATCTGTTCCTGCAGGAATCCGATGACCTTCTGGACTTCCGGGGTTCCGGCCGCCCATTCGATACCGGCATAAATATCTTCGGTATTTTCGCGGAAAATCACCATATCGGTTTTTTCCGGGTGCTTCACCGGCGAAGGAACTCCATTGAAATACTGGACCGGGCGTACGCATGCGTAGAGGTCAAGCATCTGGCGCAAAGCCACGTTCAGCGAACGGATACCGCCGCCCACCGGAGTAGTCAGGGGGCCTTTGATGGCGATCAGATATTCGGCAATGGCGTCGACGGTTTCCTGCGGCAGCCAGATTTGTTCATTGTAAACGGCGTTGGCCTTTTCGCCGGCGTAGACTTCCATCCAGGCGATTTTGCGCTTGCCGCCATAGGCTTTTTCCACCGCGCTGTTCCACATCAACATGGAGGCTTTGGTGATATCCGCTCCGATGCCGTCGCCTTCGATAAAGGCTACGATCGGGTTATTCGGGACTTGCAGTTTTCCATTCGGACCGGAAGTGATTTTTTCGCCGGCCGGTACGACGATATGCTGATAATTCTTCATGAAGCAGTTTTCATCCTTTCAGGTTAAAGTACGAGTGACTTCGTAATATAACACCATTCATGAAAACTGCAAACCGGTACAAATTTTTCACCTGAAATTCGCTTTCTGCCCGATTGCCAAACGAGTTTTCGTGAAATCGGGCGGATTTTGTTCTTTTAAGAATGGAAAATTGAATTTTTTGGATTATAGTAGGTTATTATTTTTATTGATAATATTTTAAGGAAATAAAATGTTCTTGGCTGCAATTCGAAAATTCAGAGTCGCCTTTTCGCTGACGATGCTGCTGTGCTTTACCGCTTATTCCGCCGAAGTCGGCAAAATCATTATAATTCAGGAAGGTAACAGCAAAGTCGCCGAAGAATTGATCACCTTTAACCTGCAGCTGAAAAACGGCGCGGTCTTTGACGAAAACGTACTGAACGCCGACATCAAACGCCTTTACGACACCGGTTATTTCGCCGACGTGCTCACCGAAACCAAAGAGGTTGGCGAGGGCAAAGTCGATATCACCATCAAAACCACCGCCCGCCCCGCCATCAAAGACGTCTATGTGGTCGGCAATGTCAAATTTGATTCCAAACAACTGATGCGCAACGTTTCATTGAACTCGGAACAGCCGCTCAATGAAAACCAGTTGCGCGAGAGCGCCAAAAAACTCCGCGAGTTTTACCGCGAAAAAGGTTATAATGAAGCACGGGTAACCCCCAGCGTCAAAAATCTGGAAGACGGCCGGATCGACGTCGTTTTTGAAATCAGTGAAAACCTCCGCCTGAGGGTCGACCACGTTACTTTCGAGGGCAATACGGTGTATTCAAACTGGACTTTGAAGTACGCCCTGGCCAATCGGCATTCGTATTTCAGCAGCCTTTTTGAGATCGGGCTCTTCGATCCGGCCGAGTTGAACAACGACAAAGCCCGGTTGCGCGAACTGTTCTGGAACAAGGGTTATCTGGACTTCAAAGTTGAAGACGTCACCGTTACCCCCCAGCCCAAAGACCCGGAATATGTGGACCTCAACTTCAAGATCCATGAAGGCGAGCCCTACAAAGTCGGACAGGTCAACATCACCGGCAATACCTTGTTCAGCGCCGAGCAACTGATCGGGCTGGTCAAGCTGAAGAACGGCAACATCTTCGACAACCGCCTCGAACAGGAATCCAACCGGGAAATCTGCGGCCTTTACCAGACCCTCGGCCATGCCGACGTTTCCTGCCGCATCGAACGCGTTCCGGATTATGAAAACAAGACGGTTGACCTGAATTTCTCGGTTTACGAAGGCCGTAAATACGAAGTCAAAGACATTCACATTATCGGCAACAAGGTTACCAAGGACAAAGTTATCCGCCGCGAACTGGTCATCCAGCCCGGCGATCCGCTGGATACCAACCGTATCGAAGCCAGCCAGGCCCGCCTGATGGGTATGGACTACTTCAAAAAAGTCGAAGCCGTCTCCATCAATACCGATGAAATCGGCAAAAAAGACGTCAACTTCGAAGTCGAAGAAAAAGAAACCTTCACTTTCAGGATCGGCGGCGGCTGGTCAGATACCGACAGCCTGGTCGGGATGGCGGAAGTCAGCAACTCCAACTTTGACATCATGGATCCCAAGAATTATTTCTATGGCGGCGGCCAGCGTTTCCGCTTGCAGGGCTTGTTCGGTATCGAGCGTATGGGCTTCAATGTCGACTTCACCGAACCGTGGTTGTTCGACATCCCGTTGCGCCTGGACCTTTCCGGTTACTGGAACCAGTATGACTATGAACACTGGAGCGAACAGCGCGGCGGCGGCAAAATCACACTGTCCAAACAGTTCTTTGACGATTTCACCTCGGTGGCAGTAGGTTACAAACTCGAACACGTCCGAGTCTTCGATGTCAGCCACTCTCAATCTCAGGAGATGCGGGACCTGCAGGGCAACTGGCTGGTCAGTCAACCGTCAATCTCCATCTCCCGCGACACCCGCGACAATATGCTGGAACCGACTTCCGGTTATTACCTGAACGTATTTTCATCGGTTACCCCGCGTATCCTGGGCTCCAGCGACAACTATTACCGGGTCGAGGGCAAAGCCAGCTACTATTATTCATTCTTTGACAAAGCGATCATCTGCCATGTCGGCGGTAAAATCGGAACGGTGGCCAACTTCAATTACAAAGAAGACGTCCCGGTATTCGAACGTTACTTCCTCGGCGGCGGCGACTCGCTCCGCGGCTTCCCCTACCGGGAAGTCAGTCCCAAGGATTCAAACGGCCAGAGCATCGGCGGTAACTCCATGCTGCTCATGACCGCGGAAGTCAGTCACCCGATCTGGAGCTTTATCCGGGGTGCGGTTTTCGTCGACGCCGGCAGCGTCTGGGGTACTTCTTACCGTTACAACATGAGCGATATAAACATCGGCGTGGGTTACGGCTTGCGAATCAAAGTGCCTTATTTCAACATGCCGATCAAGCTCGACCTGGCCTATCCGGTGCTGAACAACGAAGAGAACGTTTCCAGCAAACTTCGCTTCCACTTCAACATGGGAGTGGCCTTCTGATGTTCAAAGGCCAACAATTGACCTACCCGGTCGACTGGCACTTCCGGATCATCACCGAAAATTCGGCTCATCCGGAAGTGGTCCAGGAAATACGCCGGGTATTGGAAACCTTCAAAGTCTCCAACCCGCTGAATATCGGCAACGAATCCAAGCAGGCAAAATACGTCAGTTATCAGGTCACGGCAACCCTGCCCAACCGTCAATTCATGGAAGACATCGCCGCCGCCTTCAACGCCATCCCCGGCGTCAAGATGGTCCTCTAACTCATTGGAACTTTATTGGCATCATTCTTCTGGCCTATGATATCACACAAAACCCAAATATAGAGCGCCAATAAACCAATCAACGCTTTAATAGTAGCCCCATACTCAAACATAACGGAAATAACTACTGCGCATAAGCCTTGAATGACTCCTTTCGCTACAAAGCCGGCGTAAATATTATGCGAGCCCCATCCGAAAAAAATGCCAAGTAGAATATAGGTCAAACGTTTTCGTGGCACATAAAAAATTTCACTTATTACGACCGGCCCGGGTCGGGTTGGTACTATATCATAGAAACATATTGGACAACCGCATCGTTTGTTCGCCTGACTGTCAGAGAAAAACGCCACATTCGAGCAGTGCAGACATCTATACTTGAACCCCCATTCCCTATCACTTCTTAGACTTGCTTCCTGATTTAAAGGCTTGGCATCCTTGACTGTTCTCATTGGAACTATATCATTGAGACATCCCGGACAACCACATTCCTTGTTCGCCTGGCTGTTATTAAAAAACGTCGTTTTTAAACAATACGGACATTCATACTTAAACACGCCCATCACATCACCCCTAAAATAATATTTCAGTTTTGGCCATAATATCAAGATGGTCCTGTAATCAGTCAATCATTGGAACTTTATTGACATCATTCTTCTGGCCTATGATATCACATAAAACCCAAACGAAGATCGTCAATGCACCTACCAACGCTATATTATTAATAATCTCAAAATCTTTATAGCTAACCCTCCCCTCCCTTAGCGCGGCAGCTATAATTGCAATAAATATTGTCAACACGGCTTGCATGATTCCTCTCGTTGTAAAGCCGGCGTAAAAGTTATGAACACCCCAGCCTCCCAAGATAATACCAAGCAGAACATAGGTCGAACGTTTTCGTGGCACATAAGAAATTTCACTTGAACGCTCCGGGCCGGGGAGCGTTGGCACTATATCATAGAGACATTTTGGACAACTACATCGTTTGTTCGCCTGGCTGTCACTGAAAACCGCCACTTTCGAGCAATGCGGACATTTATACTTGAACACCCCCATCTCACCATCACTTGAACTTGCTTCCTGATGTAAAGGCTTGGCTACCTCTTCACTCCGCATTGGCACTATATCATAGAGACAGCTTGAACAACCGCAGCGCTTGTTCGCCTGGCTGTCATTGAAAACCGCCACTTTTGAGCAATGCGGGCATTTATACTTGAACACGTCCACCTCAGAGCTATCTTCGGATTTCACTTCAGCCGAACTTAAAAATTCAGAGTCATCCTTGGATCGTGTCGGCATTATATCATTGAGACAACTTGGACAACTGTATTGTTTATTCGCCAGACTGTCATTGAAAAACGTCGTTTTTAAACAATGCGGACATTCATACTTAAACACACCCATCTCATTACCTTTTAAAATAATATTTCAATTTTACCATCATATACTGAACATCTGTAATCATCGGGGAAAGGCATACCAGAATTTTTTATTCCTTACATCGTATGTCATTGGCATCCAATCAAAACAAGTAACCAGTTCGCCGTTATTATCCTCAAATTTCGCCGCACAGGAACGGACCAGCAGATAATTTCCATCCGGTGAAATATCATATATCTCGTCAAAATATATCCTCGGTTTCACCTGCTTCAGGGCCATTTCCAGCGATTTTCCTGAAAATGTCCTTAACTGCTCCTTGCTTATTCTATTAAACAGCGGCGCTTCCGTGGTTGTGGAGTCTAAAACTTCTTCAATCTTGAAATTTTCCAGCGAAGCATTCTCCGGCGGAAATTCAATCTTAAATAACCGCGCATGCCAATCAGAATCATTGGCCAGAACATAACCGACCGGCAAATTCCGGGATACCATGAAATTGATCCGATAACCATTGGGGTCGTCCGTTTTCCGGAGTCCCAAATCATGATCGATACTTTGCTCGTCTCTTATCAGAGAAATAAAATATTGATCGCCGTTTCTTTTGGAAGCGAGCTCAATATTCGAGTCTATATCCTCCGATGACTTTGGCATGGACTTCATTTTTTTGAACACCGCAAAACTTATCAGCCCCACAACGACTAAACCAATCACCAGACAAACTATTATCATATTGCACCCGTTTCTATGAAACAGTATAGCACTGTTTCAGTACAAAAACAACTCAGATTCCGGATTTCTTGCCGGCTTGAAATTCAGAGGGGGTAAGCCCTCAGTGATTTGCTGAGACATAGCTTTATGCGAATTCGCCTGCGAATGGAGATTTTTTCCAGGGTGGGGCTGTCTGTCCTCAGGGGGTATCTAGAGGTCAACCAGGATAGATCCTTTGAAGCCTTTTATTCCTGACATCATACACCATTAACATCCAATCATAATAAATAGCAAGATCACCGTTGTTGTCTGCAAATCTCTCCTCGCAAGAGTTGACCAACAGATAATTGCCATCAGGAGATACATCATATATATTATCAAAATGTATCGTCGGTTCTGTCCGTTCTCGAGCCGCCGCCAATGATTTTTCAGAGAATGTTTTCAATTGTTCCTCGCTCATTTTGCTTATCAGCGGTACTTCTGTGGTTGCTGAATCTAAAACTTCTTCAATTTTGAAGTTTTCCAATGGAGCGTCTTGGGGCGGAAATTCAATTTTGAATAACCGTATATGCCAATAAAAATCATTGGTCAAAACATAGCCGATCGGCAAGTTTTGAGATACGATGAAATTTATCATATACCTGATGGGGCTGTCTGTTTTCCGGAGTCCCAAATCGTAATCGATACTTTGCCCGCCCCTCGTCAGAGAAATAAAATACTGATCACCGTCCCTTTTAGAATCAAGTTCGATTTTCGAAGGTAAGTTCATTGATGGCAGCGGGATAAAACGGCATGGCTTTGGCATGGACTTCTTTTTCTCGAAGAAAATATAGTCAATCACCACAAAGCTTATCAGCCCAACAACGACTAAACCAATCGCCAGATAAACTATTATCATATTGCACCCGTTTCTATGAAACAGTATAGCACCATTTCCTCACAAAGACAACTCAGATTCCGGATTTCTTACCGGCTTGAAATTTCAGGGGGGACTTGCCGCAGCAGCGGCGAAAGGCTTTGCAGAAATAATTGACATCGCTGTAGCCGCAGCGCCGGGCAACTTCGTGGACCGGCAAATCAGTTCCGATCAGAAGTTCCATGGCTTCGCGAATCCGAAATGTGCTCAGGTAGTCCCCCGGTGCCTGGCCGGTGGCGTTTTTAAACGTCCGAAAAAGGGTCGTTCGGTGCACTCCCAACTGTTCCACCAGGAATTCGATATTACAGGATGAATTCCGGTAGTTATTCGTTACCAGGAGTTTAAAATCTTCGATCAATTTATTGTCCCGGTCCGCCAGGTACGGCGCGGCCAGCGCCTGGTGCAAAATCGCCAATGCCGTAGCGGCCGCCTGATACTGGGCTCCCGGCCTGATATCCTGAATTTCCGTAAACAATCGCGCAAACAACTGGACCGGGCAACGCCCCGCGCGAACGGCTTCCCGGGGAATCTGATAAGCCCGGATAATTTCGCAACAATAATCACCATCCAATGTCATCCAGTAAAATTCCGTCCCGTCACATACGCTCTGTTGTAGGTGATCGTCCCCAGGCAGGTAGAAAAATACGTCATCCTTGCGCATGGCTTGCTGCTGCCCGTCTACACCAAATAAACACTCTCCGCTGATACCCCAGAAAAGCTCGATAAAGTTCCCTTTTTTCGGAATTTGCCGCCAAGTTTTGAACACCCGGTAATGACCGGTGGAGCGGGCAGAAACAAGCAGCGGCACCGTCGGACGGCGATAAACGCGGTAAGTACTTTCCGCGATTTCGTAATTAGGATCCCAGACCATGCAACAAATTTACCATTTTTTTCAACTACATTACTCTATCAAATATCTTTTTCAACTGTATAATAGAATTAATAAGCCAAAAATCATGACGGAGACAACTGACATGGAAAAGGTACGGAAATTTACCCTCATCGAACTCCTGGTGGTGATCGCGATCATCGGAATCATAGCTTCACTGTTGCTGCCGGCTTTGAATACGGCCCGAGGGCGCGCCCACGCGGCAAACTGCCTGAGCAACCTGA
Organism: Victivallaceae bacterium; assembly: GCA_031548025.1. GTDB lineage: Bacteria > Verrucomicrobiota > Lentisphaeria > Victivallales > Victivallaceae > UBA5239. Next base: position 35,681 of record JAVBRM010000165.1, read on the forward strand.
GACAAATCGGTATGGCGGAGGCCAACTATATCAATGATTTCGCCGACTATATCGCCCCGGCCGCTATCTCGCAACCTAACGGCGCTGCATATTTTTGGATATCGCATTACCACGACCGTTATCTAAAAAACCGTAAGGTCGTCAGTTGCCCTGCGGAAAAAACGGTTGGCGGGGTACAAGTAGTTGAGGTTTTCCCTGCCAGTGGCGGCTTCTACGGAATCGGAGCGGCGGAAAAAGTCAACGACAATTATGGCAGAAACATCCGGCTGTCGCACAATTTCCAGGCCGGCATCAGCAAACATATACCCATAAGCATAACGCGTCTCAAAAGACTTTCGCAAACCATGTCCGCTCTCGACTGGAATGTGATCTCCCCCAATTCCGGCTATACCACCCGCGTCATCAACTTCAAAGATGTGAGCTGGCGTCATTTCGACAATGCCAACGCCTTGTACCTGGACGGCAGGGCCGCCCCGATTACACGGGTTTGGCTGAATGGCAACGACTACGGCACCGGCCAGCCGGACGGCAGAACTTTCTGGTACGGTTATTCGACCGGTCCGATTTTTCCCCTTTAATTCAGGTGCTCTATGAAAGTTTTTCTGATTATGCTTCTTGCCGCCGTAATTTTCCATCTTCAAAGCGCGGACATTCCCCTGATCCTGAAAAATGAATCCGGATATCACGGCTCCCGGTCGGTAAACGCCGGGGTCCCCTTCCCCAAAGGCATGCTGAAAGACACCTCCCGCTTGGGCTTATTCGATGGGGCGAACCAACTTCCGGTACAAATCGCCGTTACCAACCGCTGGCCCCAGGACGGCAGCATCCGCTGGATCATGTGCGATTTCCGCGCACCGCTGACCGGCTCCGCGGAACAGACTTTTACTTTAAAAACCGATGTTCCCGCCAAACCTTCAAAGGGACTGGCGGTAACAGAATCCCCGGACCGCTTTGTCATCAATACCGGAACGGCGACGTTTACCGTCAACCGCCGCAATTTTGATTTTCTGAGCATGGTCAATAAAACCGGCTTAACTGGAGCGGGCCCCTACCTGGTCGACGCCGCCGGGACGCTTTTCACGACTGCCGGCGGCTCACCCGATTCCGTAATCATGGAGTCCGTTGGTCCCGAACGCGCGGTAATTCGCGCCGAAGGCTGGTTCTATGGACCGGACGACCAAAAATTCTGCCGCTACAACCTGCGGACTCATTATACCGCGGGAAGCAGCGAACTGCTGGTTTATTACACGATTATCATTACAGAGCCCACCGCCCGGGCCAAATTCCGCGATATCGGATTCCGAATTCCCGGTAATTTCCGGGATGGCAAATTCGGCGGTCATGACGGCAATGCAGTCGGCCGATATCTGCTTCAGTACGAATATGATAAATTTCTGGTCTCCCCGTCGGACCAACCGGCGGAATGGCGTCCGCGGGGCGACGGCAGCGCCGCCCCCGGGTGGGCGTCCGCCGGCAATACCACGCTATATGTGGAAGCGTTCCGCGAAAATTTCCCCAATGAATTGGAAGTAAGCAAAGACGCCTTGACTTACCACCTGTGGCCCGCGCACGGAGTAGCCATGCCGGAGCGAAAAGTGACCGATGCCAACCGTCAGTATTTATGGTATTGCCATGAAGGGAAAATCCTTGATTTCCAGGCACCGGAACCATATTACCGGGTGGGCAATTCCTATGAGGCGCGTTATTTCCGTGAGGCGGAGTTTGAAAATTGCCTCGGCGTGGCCAAAACCGCCGTCTTGCGAATCGGTTTCGACCTGCCCGAGAACAACTTGAAAGCCTGGGAAAAGCCGCCGGTCCTCATGGCCTCCCCGCAATGGATGTGCGACAGCGGAGTTTTCGGCCTCATTCATCCTTATGATCCGGAACGGTTCCCGGAACTTGAAAAGACCATCGCCGATACCATTGCCAAAGAACACAAACTCCAGGCCGCCACCGGACCGGGCGACTTCGGCAAGTGGAATTACGGCGACGCCCATACGCTCTGGAACAACAAAACCGGGCGCTGGGATGATTTTTACCGCTGCTGGAAAGGGTATCATCATGCCAGCGGCAGCGTACCGTGGCTGTATTACATCCGCAGCGGCAATCCCTATTATTTCAACTGGGCGGTAGCGGTTTCGCGCCACCTGATGGATATCGACATCTGCAACTGGTCGACCGAAGAATCCGAAAAGCCGCAACCGGAAAAATACCAATGGACCCGAAAGATCAAAGGCGGCCTGAATGATTACAAAGGGCTTTCGCACTGGCACGCGGGCACCCGGATTCACGATTACAACGCGCAAACCGAATTCGCCCTGAACTATTACTTCCTGACCGGTGACAGCCGGGGTATGGATATGGCGCGCATGTGGGGAGACGCGGCTATCAAGAATTTCCAGCGCCCCCTGAGCGGCCGTGAAGGCGCCGGAACCGTCGCCTCGCTGGTCGATCTGTATCTGGCGACCGGGCACAAACCCTACCTGGAATTGGCCGAAAAATTCATTACCAAACTGTATGCCTCGCAATCCCTGCCGGGCCATGAGCTGACCCTGATCGGGCACAGCACCTCTTATATACCGGCCAAAGGCCTCCCAATCCCCCTTGGCGCTTTCCACGACAATTGGCAGAACTACGCCCCCTGGTTACAGAAATATTACCTGATGACCGGCGACCGGGAAGCCGCCCGGCGGTTGGTGGCCTGGGGAGATGCCTTCCTGGCGGGCTACGGCGACACCGCCGTGGCGTTGCGACTGAATGCCGAACTCAATATTCTCTCCCATGCCTGGCGCATCAGCGGCGATGAAAAATATTTGCGCCGCCTTCGCTGGATCATCGATAACTTCGTTTACCAGCAACCACATTCGTCATTCAACTCTCCTGTTTATTTTATGATGGAGCAATCCCCAACCGCCATGGCGGCGCTGTCCGAATACAACCGCCCCCTCATTCCCGAAGCCCCGGAAAAAGGCTTGAATCCGGCTCCATATCACGGCCCGCAGCATCCCAAATACGGCGATTACGAATTTCTCCTGAAATCCGACGGTACTCCTTTCACCTTCTCCGCCGGTTATGGAGCGAATAAACCGGATACCAAGCCGGTTGAACTGACGCTGTTCGCACCGGACGGCACCAAAGTATGGGAACAGAAAGACGACACCTCGGGACTGTACCGGACCAGTAAAGTCAGTGTCGATCCGGCGGTCAAAGGCGTATACCGCTTCACCGCCACCAATTTACGCTACTGCCGGCCGGAAACCAACCTTCCGCTGGTCTCGAAACTCGGCATGATGCGAACCGGTTTCGGCGGTACCCGAATATTTTTCCGGGTGCCGGAAAACGGCGAACTGACCATCCGGCTCGACGGTTCGAAAGGCATGGAAGAATTTACCTCCCTACAATTGCTGAATCCGGCGGGAAAATTATCCGGTGAACTGCGTTACGCTCCCGCAGCCGACGGCAAAACTAAAGAATTGAAAGTTCCGGTAACGCCCGGCCTCTGGTCGTTGCGCGGCTACTTCGGCATGGTCGAACCGTCCTTCCTGCTGGATGGACACCCAATCGCTCCCAAAGTCTCATTCAACGCCGAGGGCTATTTCGACTGAACTGAAATGGGTGAATTGAAAAGGTAAACGCACAACAGGTCACTTTTGAACAGGGGTGTTGTGCGTTTACTCTTACAAGCGAAAAAAAGGGGTAGAACGTGGAAGTATCATTGTGCATTTAGAGTTACAAATGGTGCATTTACTCTTGCA
>JAVBRM010000029.1:0-56849 GCA_031548025.1 Victivallaceae bacterium
AATTCAGGTCTTTTCCGATCGCCACGATCATGACCGGAATAACCAGCGAGCACAGGGCAAAAGTTGAAAATGCCAGATAACCGGCGTAGTCGTAACGCCCCAGATGCAATCGCTTATCGCCCATAAATTCCTACTTTTTACAACAATTATCCCAAGAATATAATGTGCCTTTCCCTGAAAATCAAAGGCCGGGAGTTGTAAAAGTTATTTTTTAACAATTCTGAGCCGGCCAAGCCCCAAAAATGTATTTTATAGTTATATTTTATATTTTTGAATTAAATCTGGTTGAAAAATTTCGAGTTGGTAATATCTTAACTAACAGTAAAGTCGGGAACTTCTTCAAAGACGATTCCCGGTTCATTTCAAAAAACTAAAAAAGGGAAGAAAAAATGAAAAAACTTCTGATGCTCGTTGCGGTCGCCACTCTCCTTGTCACCCTCACCGGCTGCGGATCTCTGCGTACTCCTACTGAAGGCAAAAACAGCAAGAACGTTTATTACAACACTTTCTTTGGTCTCTCCATCGAAAGCGCAGTATATGGCGACGGTTTCATCGTCAAAAACAAATAATATATTTGTTGTCCAGAAAGCTCCCGGCAACGGGAGCTTTTTTTTGCCTTCATACTTTAGTTTTCATCATTTTTGAGTTAAAATCCATTAAAAATTGATGAAAGGACAGTATTTACACAGCCAGCCATTTTCGTTCCGGTTCAGCAGTCCGATTTGGAATCCTTTGGGCGCATAGTTATACAATCCGATTTGAACGGAGAACCATTTCGTCTCTTCAGGGATAAATTTCCTTGGCTTACTCACGGTGTTCAGCAGACCTAACTGCAGCCGCGGACAAACTTCGTTGTTGTTCACCAATCCCGCCTGAAACGCTGCCAGTCTCGCTTCATTCAGAATTCCAATCTGTGCATCTACCTCTCCCCCGGCCCAAAGAAACCCGCAAAAATTAATCACTCCAACCTGAAAGGCGGCTTTCGAGGTTGACCAGTTGCAACAAGACAACGAAATCCCGTTCATTTCCTCGTTCATGGAGAATAGCGGCGCAATCAACAACCCATTGATTTTATCTTGTACAAAGATACAGGAAACCGCTGCTCCGTTCAGTGTTCCGTTGTCCACGTTCAACAAGGGAGCGAGAATTATCCCATTGATTGTCGCTCCCGTCTCTTTTTCCTTATTGCAAGTATGCATCCACCAGGGAAAACCGAAGCGGAAGTTTGCCTTGCGTTCCCCCATGTTTTCTTCTTTTGTTTGGCATACCACACCTTCATCGGGCAATATCACTGTGTAACGACACCCGACCTGAGTCGGACCATAATCAATGGCACAAGTGTAATCCCCGGCGCATCCGCTGAGAACGGCGCCCACCACAAGCCCGATCCAAATGACACCGAAAAATCGTGCGTTTTTTCCCAAAAATTTACTTTTAGTCATTTTGCACTTCCTTTTGAAGAAACTTCTTATCCTTAAGATATTTGCTATAGCCGGAAAATCAAATGTAAAAATCACAAGCTGAACTGGATTTTTTACTCTTGCCTGGATATAGTACTGAAAATTTTCATCTTATTCCTGTTAAAGCTCAATTTGATTTTTAATTGGAATTATACCAGGTTGCTATCCATGATCAACACAATTTTTGATACTGCCGCGAAAAACTATGAACGTTATCGCCCGCACTATTGCCCTGAGCTCTTTCAAGAGATATTTCGTTATTCCGGACAATCACCGGGGGCCGAAGCTATGGAAGTGGGCTGCGGTACCGGCCAAGCCACCATGCCATTTCTCAAGACCGGCTGCCAGGTATTGGCACTGGAACCCGGACAGAACCTGGCGGCCGTCGCATATCGCAAATATGCCGAATATAGCAACTTCGCTCTGCGATGCGAAACGTTCGAGGATATTGCTGTTCAGGTTGAATCGTTCGATTTAATCTATTCCGCCACCGCTTTTCATTGGATTACCCCGGAAACCGGCTATCCCAAACTGCATTCATTGCTGAAACCGGGAGGCTGTGCGGCACTTTTTTGGAACATTCCATTTCCCGAGTTGGACAACCCGGTACTCACCGCCAAGTTTCAGAACGCCTATCGGCAATATCGACCGGATACTCGAGCACAGGAACCGGATCAATCATCGCGCTATTCCGTATGCCGTATGAGATTGGCCGAGTATGGATTTCAAGACATTTCCAGCCGTACATTTGAAATGCGGCGGGTTCTTTCCGCCGCCGCTTATATCGGTCTGCTCAATACCTATTCGGATCACCTGACCCTGCCCGCTCAAATCAAACAACCTCTGGAAGAAACCCTGCATGGTATCATCATAGAGAACAACGATTCAATTACCATACGCAATATCCAGGAGTTGTATCTCGCCCGCAAAGCAAAGAAATAACCATCAGCTGAAACTTACGGGTTCAATGGGCCTGATTGGGATGCTTACGCCAAGGGGAAAGATTTTCAAAACGGGACCACTCAAAAAGTCATAAATGGCGGAGAGAGAGGGATTTGAACCCTCGGTACCGTGAAACGGTACAACGGTTTTCGAGACTATTCATTTTCAATAACTTACAACTTTTTGTCATTTTAATTTACCCTCAAAAAATCTTGCCGCTATTATTAGAGAGCAGGTTCGGGCTGTCAAAATGATGTTTTGAGCTTGGCACTCATTTTAAGTTGCTCTCTGGTGATAGTACTGCCGCATGGAACTTACCACTTAGAGAGATGACACCCAGAATTGCGGGTACTTGCTCTCTTATGAGATGACACCACTGGAACCCAGAGATAGACTAGAGCAATATTACGGTAAATAATACTACGACCTTAGATTATCGATTTGATTTTCTAAGGTTTTTTTGTGCCTGAATTCCAGAATAAAATAATATTTTGTTGACATAATATACTATTAATAATTAGCAAGTATACTTTAATTTATATTACTTTTGTTTCATGGTCAGGCTCAAATTGATTTCATCTTAAAACTATTCCAAAAGATGGTTGACGCTCACCGCTTAGTCAATGCATCTCCGTGCTCTCTGCCCGGATTGCTTAAAAATTTAACCAACAAAAAATAAAGGATGTACAATGTCCAAGTATCAAATCACTGAAGTTGAATTGCATGAAGAGTTGAACCATGAATCGGAAGTCATGGAGCAATCAAGGGAACGTTATCTGCAAAGTGTTCAGAGGCTTTCCGAGTCTGGAATGGGAGGGATTACGTCAGTAGGGAGCGTCTTGTTAAAGAAGATTATATCTCCATATGCTGAGGGTATCCGAGAATTCATTAATCCCCACCACAAGGGAGCCGGATGGAATGCCGGCAATAAAGCTCATATCCGCAACTATCTTAAAGACTTAGCCCTTGATGAATATCAGATTGCTTATGTCGTAATCAAGACGGTTATTAACCGCTGGATGGCTGTTGATAAATCACTTGCCCTTACAGATGTGGCCTATAAGATCGTGGGAGCTTTGAGAGCCAATGATGATTATGCGGTCTTTAAAAAGAAGAATCATTGGTATCTGGAAATTCTGGAAATGACCTCCAAATATAACAAGACTGCCAAAAAGAAAACTTTGAATACGATCCGAATTGCAGCCAACAGGTACGGTCAGGAGTTATCCAAGATCGATGAGGTGAAAAGTAAAGAGCGGATCGAACTGGCAATAAAGCTTCTTGATATTCTGGTGGAATCCACCGGATTATTCAGGGTTGCAAGAGAATCCAGCAAGATCGATGCTCCGTATTTATTTATTCCACTGCCTGAGTTTGAAAAGTTTGCCAGAGAAAATACGGCTCTCTTTGCATCTCTCCAGACTGAGTTCCCGATCATGCTGATACCTCCTATGGAATGGTCATCGGTATATGATGGTGGGTATTACAGCCCGGTTGGAGCCCTGAAGGTGCCGCTGGTTAAAACTAAAAGATGGGCCGTGAGGGTATTGGAAAAACACCCAATGGATGCGGTCTACCAGGCGGTGAATAATATCCAGAATGTGCCATGGGAAATCAATGAGAAAATCTTGGATGTGCTTAAGGCATTGCAAACCAATATGGGAGAAGCTAAACTGGCGGGATTGCCTCCGACCAATGAAATTCCATTGCCTATCCAACCATGGGGTGAGTATAAAGATAAGGCTGCATATGAGCGTTATAAGGAAGAGCATCACGACGAATGGAAATCTTACCTGAGGTATCGTGATGAAGTACTTGAAGCCAATGCCCGTAATGTCTCAAAGAGAATTGCCGTAAACCGGATAATGTCTCTGGCTGAGAAATATAAATCGCGGCCTATCTGGTTTCCCTGGACTCTTGATTTCAGGGGGCGCATGTATCCGATGCCGGGGCTATTGAATCCGCAAGGAATGGATGCGGCGAAAGGCTTGTTGCGGTTCAACGAGGGGGTGACTCTCGGTGATACCGGGGCGTACTGGCTGGCGATTCATGGTGCTAATTGTGCCGGTCGCGATAAGCTTTCCTTTGATGACCGGATCGAATGGGTCGAGCAGAATGAGGAAATGATTCTCAGATGTGCCAATGATCCGCTCAATAATCTGGAATGGGCTGATGCTGATGATATCGATGCTCCATTTTGCTTTCTGGCTTTCTGTTTTGAATGGCAGAGATACAGGCAAGAGGGAAGCTCGATGTTAACTCACTTGCCGATAGCTATGGATGGAACCTGCAATGGGCTCCAACATCTATCAGCAATCCTCCGGGATACAGTAGGCGGGGCGGCGGTTAACCTTGTCCCGGCAGCAAAGCCAGCGGATATCTACCGGGAGGTCCAGGCCAAAACCATTGAACTCATTAAGGCTGAAATGGAAGTGTTTCAAATCTCCACTGAAGTTAATGAGGACTCCGAGAAGCAATTCAAATGTTGCTATTGGTGGCTGGATGGGAACAAGATCACCCGGAGTATGGTAAAGAGGCCGACTATGACCACTCCATACGGCGTAAGCAGACATGGGATAATGGAACAAGTAATGCCATTTACTATGGAATGTCTGGCGAAACATGAAGCTCCAATAGGATTATCAAAAGGAATTCTGAATGTCTTCATTGCCGACAAGATTACTGAAGCTATTCGCCAGGTAGTGGTTGCGGCACCGGAAGCTATGAAGTGGCTGCAAGATGCAACAAAAGCGGCATTGGAATCCCAGATGGGCGACAGGCTTCCCCGGATAAGTTGGGTTACACCAGATACTAATTTTCTGGCAATTCAAACCTACCGGGAACAAGGAGTCACGCGAATTAATACTCTGATGGGTAAACAGAGAATTCAACTTACATCCCTGTCGGATATCAAAAAACTCTCTGCAAAAAATCAACTGCAAGGTGTCGCCCCTAATGTCATTCACTCGATGGATGCAGCCATGGCGATGATGACGATCAATAAATTAAACCAAGTCGGAGTGGGTAACCTATCGTTTATCCATGACAGCTACGCCACCCATGCCCCGCATGTTCCGATTATGAATCAGATTCTCCGTGAAAGTTTCGTGAAGCTTTACGAGGATTATGATGTACTTGGATTATTCAAGAATTATCTGGAGAAAAACAATCCCGGCGTAATTCTCAGTGATGTTCCCACAGGTGGTGACCTGAATATCTCCGATGTAAAACACAGCAAATATTTCTTTGCATAACAAAAGGAATGCCTATGAAAAAACGCAAAAAACAACCCGAGTTCTATCCGCGACCGGTAGAGCTCAAACAAGAAACACCCGGTTGTACGATCCGGGTTCACTTGATCCGTCCCAAAACCCTCCGTGACATCATGTACCCGGATGGACTGGACTGTGGATCGCGACTCAAAATAACCCATAACCAAGAGGATGAATAACATATGGGAAACATGACTAAATTTGCAACCCCTGCCGGAGCAATCAAATTTGCTCATCTGGTGAAGCCGAATACCAAATTCAACCCGGATGGAAACTTTGAACTTAGCCTGGTTTTCAACTCGGATGATCCGAAGTGGCTGGAACTGAATGACAAAATCCAGAAGGCCATGAAAGAAAGCGAAGCTGAGGCGATTGAGGAAATCAATAAGGGTAAAAATCCCGGCGCGATTGCCAAAAAGAAAGCCGAGCTTAAAGGCGCTATACCTTACTCGGATGAGTATGATGACAGCAGTAACCCCACCGGCTCCGTGATCTTGAAGCTCAAGCGTCCCGCCAAAACCAAAGAGGGCGTGATCAACACCATCAAGATATTCGATGCCAAAAACAACGACATTACCGGCAAGGTGAATCCGGGCCGTGAAAGCATCGTCAAAGCTGCCGGGTATCTGCGCCCCTATTACATGCCGAGTACCAATACCTATGGCCTGTCAATTGGCCTGACCGCTATTCAGATTTTGAAGCTGGTTGAATTTGGTGGAGGTGCCGAGTTTGAAGAAGATGCCGGTTTCGAATACCAACCTGATAACAATGAGATCAATGACAGCGCCGAAGATGGCAGCTTAAACTAACCAACACACACATAAGAGGTGAATAATATGGAACAATTGAGTTTACTGGATGCATTGAATAAAGCATATGATTTTCTGGAACGCGCCAAGAATGTACTCCTCCGCGCCGGTCATGACGACTTGCCGGAGGAAATTGGGGACTTCCTTGAAGAAATCGACGACCTCGTTAACTGATAACCTGGAGAAATAAAAATGAACATTTCATCATGGTTAATGTATTGGATACTCCGGCTGGACGGTATCATATATGTGTTGGATAAACTATTTCTGGTCGCAATGATACTTGTGGGTGGAGCTGGATTATTTGCCTTTGTGTATACCTTAGTCAAAGTGGAGGGTAATTATGAAGAAGATGAAGATGCGGTAAAAAAAATAGGCAAGGCGTGGATGGCCTATCTGCGATATCTCAAGTGGATAATTATATTCACTATTCCAATCTGCTTCTTAAAGATGGCTATTCCATCCAGTAAGCAAATGTGTCTGATTATAGCGGTGCCAGCTATAACTAATTCCGAGTTGATGCAGAAAGATATACCGGATGCAACCGGGAAGATTTTCAAGCTCGGTATTGATTACCTTGAAACACTAGTCAAGGAAAAGAAAAATACTGCGCAACCCGCAGATCAACAAAAGAATAAATAATAAAGGATAACAATATTATGGAAAAGAAATATATCGAATTGGAAGTCGTCTACTCCGGCGAAACTTTTGTCGCATTCAGAATTGCCAAGCAGTCACATCGAGGGGAAAGTTTTGGAAGAGAGTACCCCTTCGGTAACTCAAGGGAATATAAAGCCGAGAATGGAGTAACTTTACAGTCAAATGCTGGTCCAGAATTCACAAGGCATTGTAATACCCTTCATGTTCAGGGTGGCCGCACGGATTTTAATAACAAAGTCCTCGAGGTTTCCAAGTCTGACTTCACAAAAATCGAGGCGGCGGTCAAGGAATACAATGAGTTCTTTGATGTCAAAATGAAACTCGCAGATTATATCAAAGAGCACGGCTGGAAAGATGGTTATAAGTATGCTGCCGTGGACGGAGACGGGGGCGGTTGGCAATATACAGAGAAACCACAACATGGGTTTGTAAGTGAGGGATGGGTGCCCACTAGTGGAGTATGGGAACGTATAGGCGAAAACTTTGATGCCTCCGATTGGCAAAACAGCCTCATTGAAAGGTATCCGAAACTGACCACTGATATCTTCAATCATCCCGAGTGCCCGAAAGATGCCCGAATTGCTGTTGTCAATAAGTATGGATGGGCGCATTGGGGAAGTTATAAGGATGCGAATGAATTTTTTGATGGTTTCAGTGGCATAGGCCGGGGTAAATGGACCCGCATTCCCGGCGAGTTTGACGGTTTGGACTATCCGAATACCATCATCCGTAACCCGAAGTTCGAGCAATGGAAACCGGCACCCGGAGAAAAGTATTGGTCCATTGGACATAAAGGTGGAAAACCTTGGGTGGATTACTTCTACCTGGAAGATGATAAGTTTGACCAGAATATCATGAAGTCCGGCCTGGCTTTTCAAACTGAGGAAAAGGCCGAAGCATTCCTGGAAATCCTCAAGCCGAAACTTGATAAAGTGATCAAGGAATCTCTCGATGAATTCAATAAACCGCTTGAATACCCGGATGTAACTTGAGGCGAACACTCAATAAGGCCGCAATCCGGCAAGGGTTTCGGTCAGGCTTGGAGTTATCCATAGCCGAGGCACTGGAGAAGAAGGGCGTATCATTCGAGTTTGAGTCGGAGCATTTGAAATATATTGTTCCCGAGTCCGAGCACGTTTATACGCCTGATTTTATTATCATTACTGCGAGCGGTAGGAAGATATACGTAGAGAGCAAGGGTTTATTTGCCCCTGAGGATCGGAAGAAACATATTCTGGTTCGTGACGCTCACCCGGATATCGACCTGCGGTTCGTATTTCTAAATCCCAACGCAAAGATCGTCAAGAACAGCAAGACCACCTATGCAAAATGGGCTGAGAAAAATAGTTTTCAATGGGCTGCCAAGTCCATACCGGATGAATGGATTGCAGAGTGATGAAAAATTACTGGCAACCCATAAGCCCTGCCCGGATTGCGGCAGCAGTGATGCACTTAGCGTGTACAATAATCACACTTTTTGTTTTTCTTGCAGTAAATATACATCAAGTCGGGATAAACCTGACCTTGAAATCTGCTCGCTGGATATTCGGAGGCGGTTACGAATGAGCGAGGAAAGTAAAAAACTTCCGTTGATTACTGCCGGGCTGAAAACGATGCAGATTATTGACCGCGGATTGCCGCTGATCGTATGCGAGAAGTACCGTTATCAGGTCGGAGAGAATTACAAGGGTGACAAGGTCCATGTAGCTCCGTATTATTGGAAGGGTAAACTGGTGGCACAGCATACCCGAGGGGCGAATAAGACTTTCATGTGGCTTGGAGACACCAGCCAGATTGAATTATTCGGACAGCATCTTTGCAGCGGTTTCGGCAGGTTGATTATTACCGAGGGTGAGATCGATGCCATGAGTGTATGTCATGCATTTGCCATGCAATATGCGGATGTGGTTTCAGTGCCATCGGGAGCTCAATCGGCAGAGAAATATATCAAGATGAACCTCGAATTTGTCGAGGGTTATAAAGAGATTATTCTTTGCCTTGACAATGATGCCCCCGGTCAGGAAGCTACTCAGAAGCTCATGAACATTCTTTCGCCGGGCAAAACAAAAATCGTCAGTTTTCCTGAGGGATTCAAGGATGCCAATGATTTCCTGAAAGTGAACCGCAAAAAGGATTTACTGAAGTGTATCTATGATGCTCAGGCGACACGCCCGGATGGGATTCTTGCCGGTTACGAGGTGCCGTTGGAGGAAGTAATTAAACCGATATCCAGAGGAATACCGTATCGATATCCGATTCTCCAACGCAGAACTCAGGGTGCCCGCAAGGGTGAATTAACTCTATGGACTGCCGGTAGCGGCGTGGGTAAATCAACAAACCTGCGGGAGATCGCCTATGATTACCGCAAGCTCTACGGAACCCGGATCGCGATGGTGTATCTGGAAGAAAATTACCGGAAGACCATTCAAGGATTTATCGGGATTGATAATAATGTCCCACTTTGGAAGATTAGGCAGAGGCCGGATTGCATTAACGGTTTTGCTTATGAGAAAAGTTACAATGAATTAATCGCCAGTGATGGGATTTTCTTCTATAATCATTTCGGCAGCCTGGATGCACAAAACCTGATTGCCAAACTGCGGTATCTGATCAAGAGCTGTGATGTCGAATATATCTTCCTTGACCATATCTCGATTGTCGTCTCCGGCAACCAGAGCAATGATGAGCGAAAGGATATCGATATCCTGATGACATCCCTGCGGTCACTGGTGGAGGAAACCGGAGTTGGAATCCATGCGGTAGTCCACCTGAAGCGCAATGGCAATAACTTCAATGAAGGAGGCAAGGTGGGATTGACTGACCTGCGGGGGTCTGGCTCTCTGGAACAACTGTCGGATAATGTAATTGCCCTTGAACGAAACCAGCAGGGCAATGAGAATGAAAAGAATGTCATCCTGATCCGTGTGCTCAAGTGCCGTGAAACCGGCGATACCGGCGAGGCTGGACACATTATTTACAACACCGAAACCGGGCGTATGGAAGTCCCTAAGAATGAAGATATCTACCAGGAACCTCCACCACCGGAAGAAGATGACATACCGTTTTGAATTGGGGAATTGGAGAATTTGTGAATTGGAGAATTATGGGAGGCGTGGAACTTCCCGATATCTAAAACCTAAAAACCAACAACAAGGAATTTATTAAATGAATATTATCAGAGGAATTTATGGATGGATCAAACATTTATTCATCCCCGAGCCCATCAAAGAACATGACGATACCCGGGAGATTTCAAAGGCCCATGGGTATGATTTGAGACAAGTAAATTATTTCTTGAAATATGAACACAAAAGAAGGAAAAAGAAACATGCCTGACAAAAAATACATACAGCAGCAAAACATTGTTTACGCCTGGACAGCTGCGGATAAGGCCGCTCAAATTCAGTTTATTATCCACATGCTGAATAACTTCAAGAGAAGCAAGAGATCATGGAGGTGCCATATGATTTGGGTTGCAATCCACCAGCTTATTTTGCTCCGCAATAATTACTTAAAGGATTGCGACCGCGCCCGGTATGATATCGCTTTGATTGAACTCAGTGAGAAAACCGGCGTGAACCTGCGGAGTGATACTGCGTGAGTCCATTGTCAAAAATCAACGCTATTCCACAGAAGCTCCAACCGGAGTTTGACGGGGCGTTTATCGGTTACTCAATTATGACGGTGACTAATGAGCGCCTTGCCGTATATGACTTCCATAAAGTTGTCGCGATCCTTAAGGGAATTGGCAGGGTCGATACTCACGAGGAGGCTATGGAATGGATCAGGGGAAATATCGCGGAGAAATACTTCGGCAAACCTACGCCGATTCTTGTAAGGGTGGATGAATGATATCAATGATTTTACAGATATCCATTGCTCTATTTCTGGGCTGGATGATCGCAGTGTTGCTTCGGGCTTTCCTGGAATATATCGATGATCGCCCTTATTGATGCCGACATAGTTGTCTGCCGGGTGGCTTTTGCACATGAGCAGCAGATCGACTTCGGCGGGGATGATAACAAGGTAGTTATTGCCGAGGATGAGCAGGGAGCTTTTCTTGAATCCGTGAAGATGATCGAGAAGATCAAGAAGACCACCGGAGCGGACCGGGCTTATCTCTGTTTTTCAGACAAACGCAATTTCAGGAAACACATCAATCCGAGCTATAAGTCAAACCGGATCGGCAAGTTCAAGCCAGGCATGATTCAATCCCTGAAAACTTATCTGGGGCAGCGTTATCCAACCATTATTAAACCTTGGCTGGAGGCTGATGATATTCTCGGGATTATGTCTGAAAGATTGACCTCGGAGAAAACCGATTTCATCATCTGCTCTACTGATAAAGATATGCGGCAACTTAAGGGATTGCATTATAACTGGCAGCATGAGACATTTAAAAGCTATACCGAGCGGGAACGTTTGGAATCCTTTTATTATCAAGTGCTGGTCGGTGATAGCTGTGACGGTTACGGCGGGTGTCCCAAGGTTGGCGATAAGAAAGCTCAGATGCATTTAAATAATGTGGATATCATGGATGAATACGAGGTCTGGTCAATGATCGTTTCCTGTTATGAATCCATGGGACAAACCGAAGTTGACGCAATGCTCAACGCTCGGATGGCTTGGCTTTTGAAGGATGGATACGAACCCACCGCAATCAACTTATGGTCGCCATTTGGTGACAGGGAAACAATATGCCTAAATTAACAATATTCAGGGGATTGCCCGGTAGCGGGAAAAGTACCCAAGCAAGGGAGTTATCTGCTAAAACCGGAGCGATCCTGATTGAGCCGGATATGTTTTGTATTCGCAATGGTGAATATGAATGGAGTGAGGAGATATGGGAGCAAGCTCTCAGTATCGCTCATTGGGCTCTGGGGATTTTTTCTGCCGGAGCATATTCGGATATCATCTATGCCGATGTTTTACCGCAAGAAAGCGATGTGATTGAGATCATAGATCAAATCCCCGCCGATTACAGATACTCAGTTGAGGTTATCGATAATGAAATAACGGTCGAGGAATCCATGAGGCGAAACATTCATAATGTTCCGATGGAAGATTTGATGAGAATGGAGCGCGATTGGGAGCCATGGCGGTCGTAATCAAAACATGCCCGGAGTGCCGGGGTAAGGGATGGCACCTGCCAACCTTCAATCATGGCGGTGAACCGTGTGGAACCTGCGATGGGCTTGGGTATATCGAGCCGGTAGATGCAGGGGAACACGGAGGAGAGTAACAATAAGGATATAAATGCGTATATTAATTGCTTGTGAGTTTTCGGGAACTGTAAGAGAAGCATTTACAAAACTTGGGCACTATGCCATGTCTTGTGACTTGTTGCCTACAGAAATACCAGGAGAGCATTATCAAGGTGACGTGCGCGACATACTGGGGGGGGGCTGGGATATAATGGTTGCTCACCCGCCATGTACACACTTGGCAGTATCCGGGGCCAGATGGTTTAAGGATAAAATTCAAGAACAGCGGGAAGCCTTGGAGTTTGTAGCCCTGTTGATGAATGCGCCCATTCCCCGTATCGCGATTGAAAATCCCATCAGTATTATCAGTTCAAAGATACGGAAGCCGGACCAGATAATACAGCCGTGGCAATTCGGCCATGGTGAAACGAAAGCAACATGCTTATGGTTGAAAGGCTTGCCGTTACTGGAACCAACAAATATTGTTGATGGCAGAATAGCCCGAGTACATCATATGTCACCGGGGCCTAACCGCTGGAAAGAACGTAGCCGGACATTTTTGGGCATCGCCGCCGCAATGGCTAATCAATGGGGAAATCTCAAAAATTCTCAATAACAATAAGGAACAAACATGGCAAGAAAAATTGACCCTGTAGGTGAGGCTATAATCTGGAATGCCCGTGGGCGCGGTTACGGTAAGGGTGATCGCCCCAGAAAAGGCTTTAACTGGAATGCCTATCGAGATAACTTCGATGAAATATTCGGGAAGAAGAAGCAGAATGCGAGCAAGATTCAACCTGAACCCCGATGAATTCCCGGTTAACAGCTTTGACTTGATAGAGGTGCTGGATCAGAAGTACCCGGAGAAATGCTGGCAACCCGGAGAGGATTTGAATGATCAGATTTTCTATGCCGGGAAGCGAGCTCTGGTCAAAGAGTTAATCGCGATCATCGATAATATAAAAAAACAACATGAGGAGGTAGACTAATTTGTGTGCAAGTAAACCAAAACTCGCTGATCCAATTCCCGCGAAAGCAGCAGAGGCCCCGGCTCCGGTAGCTGAAGTGGCACTCGGGGATGCTTCGATTGGGGATAGCAGCGGAACCAAGAAGAAAAAGAAAGCGGCAGCGGGAACCCGCCAACTTGCCGTATCAATGAACGGAAGCGGGTCAGGTCTGGGGATACCGTAATGCCCTCTGCGACCGAAAAGATGGTTGACGGCAACAATGCTGAAACCATTGAGGCGCGCTTTACCAAATATGATTCTGAGCGTAATGGAGTTCTGAGAAGGGCAAGAGATTGCGCCGAACTGACTTCACCGGCTCTCATGCCCCCGGATAATTTCTCTGAGAATGATGAGCTGCCCGTGCCGGTAGACAATATCGGAGCCCGAGGAGTAGGCAACGTCAGCAATAAACTGCTGATGACTCTATTCCCGCCAAATATGCCATTCTTTAAATATGCCATGGATGAATCCATTATACAGATCATCGAGGCAGAGGATGCCGAGGCGGGTAATCCAGAGGGGGCCGGTTACCGGGCAGAGATTGAAGAGAGACTGGCAGATCAGGAAGCGATCACCCAGGCCGATTTTGAGTCCGGCATGTTTCGTCCCAAGCTCCAGACGGGTTTAAAGTCCACTCTGGTCACAGGGAATTATCTGTTTAATCTGCCGGAGGAGGCAAATACCCTCAAGGGTTTTCGTCTCGATAACTATGTCATCAAACGTGATGGCGTAGGAAATATCCTCGAAATCATCACCAGAGAATATATTAATTTATTGGCTCTGGATGAGGATACCCGTGAGCAAATCATACAGAACTCTATGACCGACCAGACTGATCCAGCAAGCATCGTCAAGCAAGATGACTATATTCTATACACTCAAGTTCTGAGAACCGATGAGGATACTTATGAGGTCAGTCAGGAAATCAATGGAATTCTTCTGGATAAAAAGGAAACTTATAAACCGGAGGAATTACCATGGATACCGGTTCGCTGGTCGGTCATAGACGGTGAAGATTACGGGCGCGGATTATCCGAGGAGTGCCTGGGGGATTTGCGCCAGTTCATGGGTTATGCTCAAGCTCTGGCGAACCTGACAGCAGCAGCCAGTAAGATTGTATTTCTGGTTGATCAGACTGCGCAGACCAGCATAAAGGCTCTCAATAAAGCCCGATCCGGTGATTTCGTCAAGGGCAACAAGCAAGACATTACAGTATTTCAGCTCGATAAGTTTTATGATGCCCAGATGGTGAGAGAACAATACGAAGCAAAAAAACGTGATTTGGAATTCTCTTTCCTACTCAACTCAGCGATCCAGAGAAAAGGTGAGCGGGTTACAGCCGAGGAAGTGCGGTATATGGCCCAGGAGCTTGAAGACCGTTTAGGCGGTGTCTATTCAACACTCAGCCAGGAATTGCAACTTCCCCTGATCCGGGTACTCCATGCGAGGCTGGTCAAAAAAGGCAAGCTGGTAAAACTGCCGGATAACTCTATCAGGCCGGTAATCACTGCCGGACTGGAGGCATTGGGGCGCGGATTTGATTATGACCGTCTGGCCCTTTTCGTCCGTACCCTCAAAGAAACCATCGGTGAATACGCCTTTGAACAACTTAACAAAAACGACTTGGTAAAACGCCTTGGCGTAAGCATCGGAATCAATATGCGTGGCTTGATATTGACTCCGCAACAAATTCAACAACAAAAAGAAGCCATGATGCAAGCCCAGCAGCAGCAGCAAATTCAACAAATAATCGGCAATGCTGCCCCGGGAATGCTGACAAAAGCTATGGATAATCCAGAAATGATGAATGCCGTAGCCCAACAAACTCAAACATAAAGGAAAAATCAAATGGAAGAAAACAAAGAAAACGTAAGTGGAGCCGCCGAAGTAATCGCAGAAATCCAGACCGTGGAGACTCCCGAGCAAGCCGAGGCCAAGAAAGGCAGAAAACCCAAAATGGTCGTTGTCGCCACCGCTCCGGTTGAAACCAATGACAGCGTCGAAGTGGCTGAAGTGGCCGAGACTCCCGAGCAAGCTGAGAAGCGCCGGGTCGCATTGTCCGCTCAGGAATCCGCAAGACGCAGTATGAAAATCCGCTCCGCTGGCGATGGGGTTCCTAAGGAAATCGTTACCGGCACCAATCCCGGATTTCAGAAGTAAGGAGAATCAATGGCAAATACAGTCATTGTAACCGAAGCGGATATCCCGGCAGAGGAAACCGCAATTATCCAGCCGGAGAATCTTTCTGAAACTGAGAAGATGCTTGCGGAGCAGACTCAACAAGAAGTAATCCCGGAGGTTACCGGCACAGAAAATCCCGAGAATGAGGCTAGCGATAAACCAGAGGATGATTCCGAGGGGGGAGTTGACCTGAGCAAGTACGAACAAGAGTTTACTGAAAAGGGCGAGCTCTCAGAGGACTCAATCAAGGAAGTCGCCAAGGCACTCAATATCCCGGCAAAGTATATCCAGAGTCATGTCGATGCGGTAAAAGCCGCCAATGCTTCCTTGGTTAACCAGACACGAGGTCAAGTCATTGAGTATGTCGGCAGTGAAACCCAGTATAACACCATGATCGATTGGGCTTCCAAAAATCTCTCCGAAGCTGAGAAAAAGCATATCAATGCCCACCTCAGCAGTCTCGACATGGATGAAATCAAGATCGGCCTCGACGTGCTGACCACACGTTACAACAAGGCCAATCCCCCAAAAGCATCCAGTAATAAAATCATCACCGGGGGAAAACCTCCGGCTGCTCCGGCTGGAGTAAAACCGTATTCATCCCGCAATGAATGGCTTGCTGACGTTCAGAATCCACGTTATGAAAAAGATGAAGCATACCGTGATGCAGTCGGCAAGCGTCTTGCGTACTCCAGTATTTAAACAACCACAAACTTACCACACACACATAAAACACAAAAGGAATTTTAATGGCTAATTATACCAATTTTTCGCGTCCCGGCGCAATCAACAACAGTGGCGATCCTCAGGCTCTTGCTCTTAAACAGTTTGCCGGAGAAGTTATGGCGGCTTACAATAAGAAACGTGTCGTCTCCGATAAGGTCGTCATCAAAACCATCACCAAGGGCAAATCCGAGCAGTTCCCGATTATCGGACGTGCTACCGCCGAGTACCATACTCCGGGCTCCGAGATCGATCCGAAGGGAATCAAGAGTGCAGAGCGCATTATCAACGTGGATGCTCTCATGACCGCTTCCACTTTTGTTGATAACTGGGAAGAAAAGGTTATGCACTATGAGACCCGCGCCGAATACTCCAAACAGCTCGGGGAAGCCCTGCGCAATGCCCGTGAACAACACGCCATCATCAATCTGATCAAGGCTTCCAAGTCCGTCAAAGTTATCGATGATGCCGACCAGCAAGACGGTAAAACCATCGTCAATGATAAATTCAAGATTGCCGGTGGCGGTGCCGTTTCCGTCCTCGAACAAGCCGCCGCTGTCTGTGTCGCGCTTTTCCAGGCTCAGGAAATGTTTGATGATGCGGATATCCCGGAGGATGACCGGAACTTTATCTGTCGCCCCAATTTGTACTATGCGGTAGTTCAGGCGGTACAGGACAGCGGATTCAGCGCCATCCATGCGGATTATGACGGCCAGGGTTCTTACAGCAAGGGCACTGTACTTCAGATTGCCGGGATCAATATGCTCAAGACTCCGCATATCCCGAAAACCAATATTACCAAAACCGGATTGAACCTGTATCATTACGGCGATTTCAGCAAGGTTATCGGCAATGTATTCAGCCGTGGCGCTATCGGTATCCTTGACTTGATCGGATTGAAGATCGAAAGCGAATACCAGATTATCCGGCAGGGTGATATCATTGTCGCCAGCCAGTCTTACGGCATGGGAGTTCTGCGCCCCGAATGCTCGATTACCTTTGAGCTCGATGCGCTGACCAATCTGTAATCTTTATTTTTCAGGGGGAGTCTTACGGGCTCTCCCTGTTTTTCCAACTCACTCAGGAGAAACATGAGCGAAATAAATGGAGCTACGACATTACTGGAAGCAGTAAATGTTATTCTCTCGTATGTGGGGGAACAACCGGTAAACTCTCTGGATGACTCAGAGGTATCACCGGCAGCACAAGCAGAAAGAATGCTGAAGGAAATCAGCCGGGAAGTACAATCAAAGGGACTGCACTGCAATACTGAATACCGGTATCCCTTAAAACGTGATGAAGCTACCGGGATGATCCCGATACCGGTCAATGTATTGAGTATCGATCCGACCCGTGATGACCAAAATTATACCCAGAGAGGCGGCAATCTCTATGATTTGGGTAACCATACATATCAGTTCACTAAGGAAATTGTAAATGTTGATATCGTCTGGTTCCTGGATTTTACCGATTTGCCCGAGAAGATCAGGCGGTATATCTGTATAAGAGCCGGTCGTCACCTGGCGAAAAGATTTCTCGGCTCTGCTGAACTGGCAAGCATTACGGAAGCGGATGAATACAATGCCTGGGGTGATGTAATTCAGGAAGAGCTTGACTGTGGAGATTATAATTTTCTTGATACTCCCGATGTCCAGCCGATAATCCAACGCAAGAACAATCCCAAGTATCTCCGGTGGTAATATGGGGCTGGTCTCAAAAACAATCGCCGGGATATTCAATGGAGTATCTCAGCAAGCCCCGCCGCTACGGAGGGCAAATCAGGCTGATGAGCAGATTAATTTCATTTCATCAATTGCTGACGGTATTGCCCGGAGACAAGGGACAAGGCATATCGCCAAACTGAGCAGCAGAATACATGCCGATGCCATCACTCATCCATTCACCGACAGTTACGGGAATGATTATCTTATCGTGATTACCGGTGATGCAGATGAGCCAATTGAGGTTTATGATCTAAGCGGTAATAAAAGGACAATTTCCTACGAGGGTAAAGCCAAATCATATATCAGTAGCACTATTGACTGTATCAGCAATTTACGGATCACATCAATAGGCGATTACTCTATTGTCGCTAACAAATCCATTACCTGCCTGATGAGCGATGAAACTGACCCGCTGCCTGATCCGTTTGCGATATATTGGGTAAAGAAAGGTGTCAGCATGACCGAATACTTTCTGGGTGACCAGACGTACACTACCGGCGAATACAGTTCAACTACCGGAGAGAATACGAATAACATCTGTGCTCATTTCGGGGAAACCGTATCGGGCTGTACTCATTTGGACGGAAAGGGCTCAGTGTGCCGGATT
The DNA here is from genome assembly GCA_031548025.1 of Victivallaceae bacterium. Taxonomy (GTDB): domain Bacteria; phylum Verrucomicrobiota; class Lentisphaeria; order Victivallales; family Victivallaceae; genus UBA5239. The sequence continues at coordinate 18,590 of JAVBRM010000029.1, forward strand.
ACCGGGACGCAAGAATATATTGATGAGCTGACTGCCTCCGACAGCTACGGCAACCAGGGCGCAATCCTGATCAAAGGCAGTGTACCGAAAATGGCTGACTTACCACCCTATGCCAATGATGGAGATATTCTGGAAGTTTCAGCGGATAAAACCAAAGATACCGGAGCATATTGGGTCAAGTACAATAAGAGCAAGAACCGTTGGGAAGAGACCACTCCGGCAGGGCAGAAGAATAAATTCAATGCCGATACACTGCCTCACCAGTTAATCAGAACCGAAGACGGTAATTTTCTATTCAGGGCTGCTCGGGATGATGACAGTGGTTATGCATATTGGGAACCGCGCAAGGTTGGCAATGATGATGCAGCACCGATCCCGAGCTTTATTGATACCCGGATCAGCGAGATATTTTTTTTCAAGGGTCGCCTGGGATTTCTGAGTGGACAAAACATCATCATGTCCAAGCCGAACGATTTCTTTAATTTCTTTCCTGAAACCGTGATGAGCGTACTGGATAACGACCCGATCGACATCACCTGCGGGAGCGCCATGATTTCAGGATTGTTATGGGCTGTACCCTACCGAGAATCCATGATGGTCTTTTCGGATAATACTCAGTTTGTGCTTGGTAGCGGCAGTGATATTCTGACTGCCTCCACAGCGTCACCTGAGCAATCCACCAGTTATCCGTGCAGTAAGAAATGCAGACCGTTAATGATCGGCAGCGATATGTTTTTTGTTGCTGATAACAACCGTAGCTGGTCTACCGTCAGAGAATATTTCATGCAGCCGGATTCACAGGTTGACGATGCTGCTGATATCACCGCGCACTGCAAAGCATATGTTCCGGCCAATCTGGTCAAATTGGTCAAGCTCGATAATTATGATATGCTGTTTTGTCTACCCTATAACTCGGGGAAACTGGCGGTTTACCGTTATTACTGGCAAGGCAGCGAAAAGCCGATGTCCGCATGGTTTACTCTGGAATATGATTACTTCATTTACGGCCTGGAAATATTTGACAACACTCTCTATTTGATTGTCTGCCGGGATGGTGAAATTCACCTGGAGAAAATGGAATTCGATAATAACGATGAGTGGTATCTTGACCGTTTCACGGAAGCCGAGTATCAACTGGATACTGAAAATGAAATATCCAGTATCACCCTGCCATATACCGATAGTTCCGATATGGGAAACTGGCGGGTACTTGTGGAAACCTCTGACGGTAAAATCAGTGAAGCTTACAGTATTATCGGCAAGGATGGCAATACGTTTATACTGGATCGCCTTATTCCCGATGGAGCAATGGTGTATACGGGCAAGTGTTACCATGCCGAGTTTAAATTTTCAGAATGGTTCATACCTGACTCAAGCAGTAATTCAGGAGTAATTCAAGGAATTCTGCAAATCAAAACAATGACACTCTCTTTCAAAAACACGGTGGATTACAGCTTATTTATCACCGCCAAAAACCGAACCACAATCCAGCATTACAACTCCGGCATTGAAATTCGGTCTGCGCGATTTAATGAGCTCAAAACTCGAACCGGCAGAGAGCGTTATTGGGTTCAGGGCGACAGTAAAGATACCACGATCCGCTTAGTGGTAGATGGGAGCCATGGGGCAATGTTCGACAGCATTTCATACGAGGGCTCATACTATAAGCGGAGCAGCTTTATTTGAATTATTGAATTGGAGAATTGTTGAATTGGAGAATTATGGGAGGCGTGAAATCTTCCTGTATCTCAACTCTAAACTCAATTTAAAAGGAATAATATGATAACAAGACATGAATATGAAATAGCGGAAGGGCAAACACGGTTCGTAGTTGGATTTGAATTCAAACCAAGAATGTCCAAACTGATTGTTACCGTTGATGGAGTCCCGGCATACGGTTGGAACTTCGAAAAGGAAACTTCCTCTATTGTTTTTACTTCACCTCCGAAGGGTGAGGTTTTAAAGATACGGAGATTTACATCGGTCGATGAGAAATTTGTGGTTTTCGTTCCAAGTAATCTACTGGATGATAAAACCAACAATTGGGCTTTCGACCAGGTAATTTATAAACTCCAGGAAGAATCTTTGGAAGCCGATGAGATATCCGAGGGCATCTGGAGTATCCGAACCGCCTTGGAACTAGCGCAAGAAGCGGCGACAATCGCAGTGAAAGCCCGTGATGACATCATGGGTATCGGTTGGGATAACATCGCTTATACCAACAAGGCCAATAATTTCACCGTGGCGCAGTTCGTCCCCACCGCGTCGGTCGGTGCCAACACGGGCCAGGTCATCAATGGCGAGGCGTTACAGAATGAATTGGCGTTTTATGCCGCCATCAACTCGACTTCGTTCTCGGCGAACCAGTGGCAGTTCGTGGATGGCCGGTACAAGATGACCGTCGTGACCAATCAGACGGATGTACTGCACGTTTATATCAAGGAAGCGGTCGGCGGTGAGATGATCATTGACGGCAAGGTGGAGGTCCATCTTTTCAGTGACCATGTGGAGATTATCCGGGATCAGGTGGGGTTCAATGGCCGTCTCGCCATGATCGGCAAGAGAGAGTTGCCGACTTACAAGTTCAATCCGATCAGAGACGATTCAGGAAAGATTACTTCTCTGAGTCTGGCGGGTATCGCCACCAATCCGGCGAACCACACGGAGCTTTATTTGCCGAGTTCGGCCAGGTACAATGAGGTCGATTACCCGGTGACGGAAGTTGGCGCGGGTGCTTTCACCGGCCAAACCAAATTTACCCGGGTGATGATCCCTTACGGATATGTCAGGATCGGAGCCAATGCTTTCTCCGGCTGCACCGCCTTGTGGGAAACCGTAGTGCCGTCCACGTTGAAATGGATTCACAGCGAAGCATTCAGGCAAAGCGGCCTGACCACCATTGACTTGAACGAGGTCGAATACCTCGGCGACAAGGTTTTCCAGGGGACTCCGCTGCCGTTACTGTTGATCACACGGTATATCAGGGAGATCGGCAGTGGCGTCGCGTCGAACTGTCAGGCCATGACCGCCATCGAGGTCGACGCGGAGAATCCGTATTTTGTCGCTGAGAACGGCGTGCTCTTTACCAAGGGGTTGAAAACCCTGATCGCTTATCCCTGCGGCAAAAGCAGCGGCGCCGCCATCGGATACACCGTGCCCAAGGCCACCGAGATCATCGCCAAAGCGGCCTTTATGGACGCCAACTGGATATCGAACCTGATCACTCAAAGCGGGCTCAAGCGGATCGAGGCCGAGGCGATATACTTCACCGGCGGTCTGCGGTCGGTTGACCTATCGAACACCGTCGAATACATCGGAGAGGGCAATCTCACTGCTTGCACCTTGCTCAGCGCGATCAACGTCGCAGAAGGAAATCCGTTTTACTCCAGTACCGGGGGCGTACTTTTCAGCGCGGACGGCAAAACCCTCCTGGCATATCCGGGGGGCAACACCGCTGCCACGTATGACGTTCCGAAGGGTACCGAAAGAATCGCCGGTAACGGCTGTCTCTACGCGAAGTTCAAAAACGTCACATTCCCCGATTCCTTGTGGTGCCTTGAGAGCCTGGCGTTCAACAATGCCGCCGTCACCTCAATGCACATAACCAAAAATATCACGTACATCGGCCCCAGGGGCGTATCCGCGTGCCAGGCCTTGACCAAGTTTACCGTCGACCCGGAGAACGCGAACTACGAGGTCCACATCGACGGCGCGCTCTACACCAAGGGTTTGAAAACCCTGGTCGCTTATCCATCCGGCAACACCGCCGCGACTTATACGACGCCCGAAGAAACCGAAATCATTTTCGGCGGGGCTCTGGTGATGTGTTTGAACTTGACGAAAATCACCTGTACCGCCGTGCGCGAAATCCAGGTCAGCGGCATGCAGCTTTGCCGCAATCTGGAGGAGGTGAGTTTCAATGAAGGCCTGAAGCTGATCGACGCCGGGGCGTTGCGGTACACAAAATTGACCAACCCCGTGCTGCCCGCGTCCCTGGAGACGCTGGAAAGCTCATCCCTCGCCGACATCACCACATTGCAGTCGGTCCAATTCAACAATCCGGCCACGCGGATCGTCGGCAATCCGATCGCGGACTCGCCGCTGTCGACCGTGATCAAAGGGTACAATCCGTCCACCGCATGGACGTTCGCAGACACGTATAAATACTTATTTCAGGAGATCGCAGCATGAAAGACCAAAACGGCTACTTGACCCGGAGGGCGTATCCCTTTGAACACTGGATACCCAAAGCGCCATTCATCGACGCGGTATTGACCATGATCCCGGAGGAAATGCGCCAGGCGTTCGCGGGGAATTGGATAGTCACTTACTTCATTGCTCAACTTCCCGGGGACGAGCTCGACATCCTCGACCCCCGGACCCAGGAGTTCCTCGGCATGGCCGGAACCACCACTGCCGCCATCATGGAAAAAATGGGCTTGGAGTTTCCACCCGATCCGACAAAAGAACCAGAACCTTTACCAATATTTACATAAGGAAAAACATGTTTAAGTTATTTAATTACTTCGGAGATAAATTCTTCGGACAGCGCGAGGCATCCAGAAAGCACATTACGGATACAATTAAGTATCTCGGCTGGAAAAAAGGTGATAAGTATATTGTAAAGAAATACGTAATCACCGGTAATTATCCCGATAACTATGAGGAAACAACCTTCGTAACCAAGGGGTATATCAATTGGACTGACCGTGAAAGCACCACATATATCGAGGTTGATCATGGCGAATAAGATTGTAATCGATCAACACGGCAATGAGCTGATTATTCCCATTGGGGAAGGAAGCGGCGGCGGGAGCGGCCCCGTCAGTTGGAACGATATCACCGGCAAACCGGATATCCCCTCCGAGCTCTCCGACTTGTCCGATGTGTCAGACTTGTCCGATGTGTCCGATGGTCAAGCCCTGGTCTACGACGAAGAGTCCGGCACCTGGAAGCCCGGCACCGTCTCGGGTGACAGTCTGCTCCCGGCTCCCACTGAACGGGATATCAGCAAGGTCCCGGTCGTAGTGTCGAATCAGCAGTCGCCCGGCAATGACGCGAACGCCATCGCGCTGTTTCACCTGGAGGATAATACTTTCATTGATTCGGCCACAGGCTCCTTCGGTCAGCCGGGGCTTGGGCCCGTGAACGGTACGTTGCAATTCATTCCGGGCTATATCAATAACGGTATGGCCATCCCCAATTACGGCGATATAAGCCTCGACATGCCCGATGATTTCTATGCGCCCTTCAGAAGCGGCAGCTGGACGATTGATTTCAGAATCAAGTTCAACAGCTCCGCTTCCAATTACGGCCAGTTTTTCACATTCAGCTCGTCAGGATCAGGAGCGTTTTTACAGGCATGGGAACAGGATGGAGTCTTCCATTTCACCTCGCGCAGCAGTGCTAAAGAGACTCCGGTATCTATCGGAGTATGGCATCACGTCGCTATTGTTTTTAACCGCGCCAATGAAACGTGCGCCTTGTTCCTGGACGGCAAAATGACGGGTAATGGCTGGACCTATTGCAGCTCCGAGGGCTCTCTCAACCAATTTAACTTCGGCACGATTCCCGAGAGATCGGTCAATCTGATTCTGGATGAATTCCGGGTGTCCGACATCATGCGATGGGATACCGATTTCATCCCGCCGCAATATGAGTATGGAACAAGTGAACAGTTCATGCTATCGCTCAAGTACAAAGAAATATTTGACATCTTGAACCCGGAAGCCGTCACTGTTATGCCGCCCAATGCCGGCATTATCGGCTATGATCCCGCCTCGAAAAAGTTCATCGCCATCCCGGTAAGTTTATTGCAAGGATAACTTTGAAGCTCTAATAAAAAGGAAACAACACTATGAAAAAACTGATCATCATCGCGGCTATTATGTTTATCTTGGCTGGTTGCAAAACCACTACCACCATCATTGAGCTCGATAACAAGGGCAATGAAACTAAGAGGACCATCTCCGAGAAAGACCCGTTCGATAAGGTCACCGAAAGCACCCAGAGGAAAAGTATCATTCTCTGGGGCAATGGGTGGAAGGTTAAGATCGCGGGTACAATTGCCACTGCTGAAAACCCAGTGCCTACCGTTGAAATCGAGGCAAGAAATGGCGCATACGGCTATATGTCGATACTCCCGGAGCAGCAGAATCTTGACCAGGTATGGAAAATTATTTCGGCAACAGGAGTAAACCTTGAAGTCGATAAAGATGGAATCTCCAGCATCTACAACAAATAACCAATGCGGTCATAAATGCGAGGTTTACAGCAGAGTATGCGGCTACTATCGCCCCACCTCGAACTGGAACCGAGGGAAGCAAGAGGAATTCGCGGACCGTATAACTTACAAACCTATCAAAAAGGATGAAAAATAATGAATAAGAAACTGTCTCTGAATGAGATTGCGGACTTGCGCCATAAATGTATCATCTGGCAACTAAAAGGGAGTCATATTCTCCGCAAATACACCGATGAGCAATTACAGGAAATTGTTAACGGTATCGGGGCGGCAGCCATGCCGGATGGAATCGTCAGTGGACTCAATATGCTCTGTCCTACCCTGATGCCGGTCGCCATGATCCATGATGTGGACTGGCATGAATCCGATGGAATCTGGCAGACTTTCTATCAATCCAATGAACGCTTCAGGGAAAATGCCTATATTGCCGCTGACTACAATTTCGGCTGGTGGAATCCCCGAAGGTATGCCGTTCGCAAGACCGGAGGTGCCTTTGCGGATATCTGCCATACTTGCGGGTACTACTTCTATCTTCAGTGCCGGGATAATAGTAGTAAGTAAAAAGTAGTAAGCAGTAAGGTTCGGGAGGCGTGGAGTCTCCCGGACTCTTAACTTTATTTAAAACAAGGATAAAAAATGAATATCACCGCTGAAATGGTTACGTTGTATATGGCGATCACCGGTCCGATTGTCGGTGGAATTCTCGGGGGGATTATTACCCTCTGGAAAAAGCTGGACTCCATGCAAAAGGATATCAATAAGTCCGTTACGCATGATGTCTGCGAGAAGCGCCGCAAGAGCTGTCCGTGTCATCGTGATGTCGAATGGCTCAAGAAACAAGTAAAAAAGTAGTAAGTGAAAAGTAGTAAGTAGTAAGCATGGAGAGGTTTAGCGCCTCCCGGACCTTACTATTTACTACTTGGAGCGAAGCGATCTTACTACTTAAATAAAAAGGAAAGTTAATGAAAACTAAAAATCTAACATTGGTGCCCATCGCGCCCTCGATTCGGACTGCTGAGTTTATTGCCCGGCAGTTGACCTTGTGCCCGTTGGATGCCGAGGAAATGGCGGCACTGGGATATACATCTTATAAGGCTCTCTTTGAATGCTGTACCCGCGCGCGCGATCTCTATATTGGGCTGCTGGATGGTGATATCTGCGGAGTCTGTGGGGTCGCGGAGAATCCATTTGTTGATATTCCGTTTATGTTGAGTGACGGGAGGGCTCGGGAAAAATACCCCAAACAATTCCTGAAGATCAGCCGAATGTTTGACAAGGAGTGCATGGGCAAGAGCCGGTATCTGGAAAACTATTGTTCCGAGCACAATCAACCGAGTATCACCTGGCTTAAGTGGCTCGGGTTCAAGTTTGATGATATTGAGTGTCATATCAGTAACGGCGTGAAATTCTATCGATTTTGGAGGGAGAAAAATGTGTCTATGGGCTAGTATTATCAGTGCCGCCGTGGGGTTAACTACGGGGGTAGTTTCGGGTCTCATTAGTACGGCAGTGCAGACACAGGCGATTAATGATCAAAATCAGTCAGCAGCGGATCAATACGAATTAGAGCTGCGCAATGAAGAAATGCGTATGAATATGGAACGTGAGGAAGCGGCATTGCAAGCTCAAAATGAGGCTGTTTCTGAAACCCTGAGCGCGGCTGATGAACAAATACAGATCGCTCAGAATTCAGCCCGAAGTGAAGCCGCCAATGCATCGCTCAATGTATCCGGCAATACTCCATTGCGGAGTGTGGGAGCATTTGACGTTCAAAAAAATGTTGCCATGGGGCGTCACGGGCAAAACATGGAAACAATTAGTGATCAGTATTTGATGCGCCAGCAGTCAGCCATTGAGCAATATGGAATGAATAGCGAGTCAGCATATCTCTCAGCTAAATCCAAAATGCAGAGTGGGGCTCCATGGTGGGCGACCACCTTGAATGTGCTAATGCCCGGCACTTCCGGCGCTCAGGCGGGGTTGAGTCTATACTCAAGTGCGAAAGATGTCGGATGGGGAGGCGATAAAACCACCACTTCCACCACAGGAGGCGACAGTGGCGTCAAATTCTAAAGCTCATCTTCGGGCAGAATCAGCACCCAACACGGTCCGCTTGGCCGGTGATCAACACAGACTTAACGACACCAGGATATATACTCCGAACGTTAGAATCTACAGTGATAACTCCGGTCACGATGCCGCGATCAAAGCAGCCGATGGGCTCATGAATACTCTGCTCGGATCAACCGCGATTACCGCCAGGCTGCTTGACAAGGAAAAGCGAGAGCAGCATGAGGACGCCCTGGAACGCGCCTATTATGGGGATTTCAGTGTCAAGTCCGGGACACTTGGTATCACCTTCCGAGAGGAACAACAGAAAGTTCAGAATCATATCCGTGGTGATAATGCTGCCCGGAGTGACTGGAATACACTACTCCCTGCCTTTGAGGAAAAGAGCAATGAATTACTGAATGAACATGCCGCTGATCCCGCCATCGGTGCCGCAAAAATGAAGCAATGGCTGGAAGAGCAGATCAACGGCAGTGTTAAAATTGATGATCCGGGTTCCTATAAATCCGCAAAACTCAAGCGCATGTATGAATACGGACAGCATCTCCAAACATCATACATGGACCGCTCCCTCAAACAGAATATCGCAGAGCGCAAGGTTGATATAAAGCAAAATTATACCACCGGTGTCAATGATTATTGGGTCGCCAATAAAGATGGAAATCCACATGATGCCGCCACGTATATTGCCGATAGTTTTCCCGGTCTGCAAGAGATGGTTAAAAGCCAGGGACTCCATAAAAGTGCCGCCGATGAAATTGCCCGTGACTCTATCCAGCGCCTGGTTGCCACCGGTGATGAGAATGCGGCCATTGCGTTGCGTCAGCTTGCCGATATGGATGCCGGTGACGGCAAGAGTTTCAGGGTGATGGGAATTGTGACAGATAAAGATATCGCCAGTGCCGAGAGTATCGCACTGCACAAAAGCAGCATTAAAGATAAAAATGCCGATGATGCCAGAAAGGCAACCTTGAATAATTTTTCCAAGGAATACTATCAGATTCAATCTGACTTGGACAATAGCGAGCCCGGCGAGACTCGTGACGATGCTATTCAGAGGTTTGAAATTCTGCGGCAAAACTTCCTAACCTCTGATCTCGACGCTTCCCAACGGAGTAATTTCGCCAACCTGCTCAGTGTTATGGATGCTGAGGTTACCGGGTTGGATTTACCGATGATCGAGGATGACCGGTTGGAAAAGATTCAGACCGCTTATCATGGTGGAGACCTGGCGACCGCTACAAGGCTCTGGCAAATTGACCCGATGGTGCAGTTTCCTCCTGGCCTTAAACGGACCTTGTTGCCAGTGCTTCAACGGGAATCCATGGGGCAAGCACAGACCGCCGAGAATGCCGCATGGATCGCACTGGCCTCTGACATCAATGAAAAAATCGACATGGACGCATTTGCGGCTCAGTCTCTTACTAAAGATCAACTGGAGGGCATGAGGCTAGACGGATCAAGGGGCATGAGTGCGGCACTTGAAAAGAAGAAAAATGAGGTCCTCTCTGCTGAAAAAGCCCGATTGATTGAACAAAATGTCGATATAAGGACACCCGAGGGACGGGCGCTCTTCCTTAAGAATGTCGCCGCTAAACTGCCGATGAAAGGAACCGCCGCCCCCGCTCAGGATATCTTTACCAAGCGCACTGAGGGTAGGAAGAAATTCACCGAGGAGCTTGATAAAATTGAAGGGGCACCGACTCTGAAAAATCTCGACCCCCTCATCCCGCAGCTCGCAAGCGCATTGCCGAATGACCGTGAAGAAATGCTCAAGGAAATCAAATCCAGAGGCATTGACGGGCGTGTTTATAAACACCTCCGGGATACCTTGGCAAAAACCAAGACCGAGGCTCCCGAGGTCAGTACCTTCAAGGCCAATGACGCCGCCGAACTGAAAGCATTTTTGGGCGAGCCGGGCAAGTTGATGCCGGATGTTTTTATCGGCAATCCCGCCAAACCGGTTGCTGAACACAAGATCGCGGTATCCAGAGGAAAGAAAACCATGATGATTGACGGTTCCGCTCTGGACCCAAAAGATAAAATCATCGGCCCGGTATTGGACCCGGATGGCAAGTATCTCATGCGTGATGGCAAGATTACCAAGGGCAAGGATATCAAAATCGAAAACATCAGGCAGATCGATCTCCGGGAGGCCCCAGAGCGCGTGGAGGGTAAGCCGCATTATAACTACAGCAGCCGTGGTGAGTATGATCCGTATGCGGTCTATCGCAACCCGGATATCGACGGCAGATTGTATCTGGATTATTCCAATAACAAGATACCACTCGATAAACATATGGTAATCGTTAAGAACGGTAACCTTATGACAGCCGTAAGGGCTGATTCACCGGATGCTAAAAATGCCATTTCTCCTCCATTTGATCCTAATCGGATGTTACCAGTGAAAATCGGCAATGAGTATACCGCTATGAGGCTGGAAGATATCTACCTGGAGTGGTTTCAAAAAAAGGCCGGAGATTACCGCCACATAAATACGAACTTCCAGATTCTCTCAGAGCGGACATTGGACCAGATGGGAGCTGAGGAGCGGCAGGGTTATCTCAATGGCATGGTCGCCGGAGATTGAATTATGAAAGTGTTTAGAGTGGAGAGTTTAGAGTTTAGATATGGGAAGGTTAGTCGCCTTTCGGAACTCAACTCTCAACTCTAAACTTTAAACACTAAAAAGGAAGGAATATGTCATATTTAGATGAACTTGAAGCTCGAAACAGGGCGCAACAAGAGCAAGCGCCGCAAGGAAATATGCTCAAGCGGATCGGTATGGGGGCGGCGAATGCCCCCTCCGCTTTCTTGAATGACTTTGTTTCACTGGGGGAGGATGTCGCCGGTTGGCTCTCAGGCGTGGAGCATGAATGGTCCAAGGTCCCGAAGTTCTTTGACGACAAGGAGCTCGGCACTGCGGGAAAAGTCTCGGAGGAATTTGTATCGTTTGCCGGTGGTGTCGCCCTTGCGTGGACTGGAATCGGAGCGCTGGCAAATGCCGGGAAACTCGGCAAGGTCAGTCAGGCGGCGGCTTGGCTCCAAAAGATGAATAAGGGGCGCTTGGCTCAACGTATAGTTGCCAATGGTATCGTCGGAGCCGGAGCGGACTTTGTCATGGGTGGCACTGAAGACGGCAATTTCTCAAATCTGGTGCAGCAATTTCCCGCACTCAAAAACCCTATTTCCAATATGTTGATGCATGATGATGATGACGGCAATTTGGAGAAGCGGCTCAAGAATGCAATCGAGGGTATTCCCTTGGGGTTTGCCGCAGAAACCGCCATGGATGGGCTTGGTAAAGTCATCCGGTTCAGGCGAGCCAAGATTGATCAGGCGGTGGCCGAGGGCGCTTCCCGTGAAAACCTGGTGGCCCGTGAGATCGGGGGTACTGTCGCCGCAACCCGTGGCGATTTAAACATGGATCAATTCAAGCCGAATCCAATCCGGGTAAAACCAGAGGTCAACGCGGATGGAGCCAAGGGAATCGGTGAATTCACCCCGGCGACTGTCGCAAAGAATTTTCACGAGGCGTACATTACCGGGCAACGCGACGATATGACTGGAATAATCCGTGAAGGAATTGAGCGTTTCGTAGTCGGTGAAGGGAAGAAACTGGAAGACGCTCTCAACTTCAAACATTGGAGCATGAGTGTTGATAACGGTGAACGATTTGAACTACTGAATACAGTCAACGCAGTCATGAGTGACCGGGGAATTATCGCCAAAATGAATCCTCAGACCCTCAAATCAATCACAGAGGACGGCATTGGTTTTTTAAAAGAATGCCTGGGAGATGACAACGCTCTGGCAAGCATTATCGCAAACGCAAGAAATGACGAAGCTATACTTGCCGGGCTGGCTGGAAGATTGAGCGCGGATCGGATGCTTCTATCGAGCATGGAGGATTCAATATCGGACATCATCAAAATGTACCGGCAGGGAACTCCGAACGAAGAAGACATGTTGAAAGCCCTCGTTACCGCGGATTCATTCTTTGAGCTTTTCGCCAGTGTGAAAAACATGGGAACTTACGTGGCGCGAACACTTCGGGCGCATGGAATCAACATAGGTGACGGAGTCGCTTTATCCGGTAAAGGAGGAAAGCTTGGTTCCATCGGCGAGGCGGTTCAAGCTGAGCGTATTGCTGAAATCAGGAAGATTTTTCAAGAGAAAGGTGGAATTAAGCGTTTCGGTGAATTTGCCGACAGTTGGGAAAAACTGGCTCGCGACAAGCACGGTAAGATATCCGCGCGTGAAGCATACAAGGAAGTTACCAAACCCAAGGGATTTACCAAGGCACTGCTGGTAGCCCGTGAATTTACCGCCACCAATATGTTGTGCGGTTCCTCAACCCAGGGCGTCAACATCATATCCACAGCGGGGCATGTGGTTCTACAGGAAGTATTGGAACCGTTTATCGCCGCCACCAAGGGAATGCTGCAGGGTTCGCCGGACCGTATCACTTACCGGGAAGTCGGAGCCCGCATTGCCGGGGCATGGGATCAGATCGGAAGTTTCTGGAAGAATTTCGGGCGCGGCATGTGGAATGAATATTCCGAGCATGGCATGGAGGGCATCGGCAAGAACTTTGAAAAAATCATGGGTAGCGTCGATCCCACCGGAGGCACAAACCGTGCGGAGTTTGAGGGGATTCAGAAATTTATCACCTCCGAGTATCTGGGTATCAATAAAGATAATTTTGCCATGAAACCCATTGCGGCCTTTGTCGATTCATATGGGAAGACAGCGAGAACCGTATCTTATAACACCATGGGCGTATTTGACAGCATGAATAAGAATGCCGCCTACAGATCAGAGTTGGAAGGCTCACTGGTTCGCGCCGCCTCATTTATGGAGTTGGCACCCGGCCAGGCTGTCGAGTTTAAAACCCAGATGAGGAAATGGGTATTTGATTATGCCTACAGCGGCAAGCTCCCCAAAATCTCCGACAAAGGTCAGGCATGGATCATGAAGATTCATAACTCGGCAAAAGATGGGGCTGTAAAGAGCGCATTTCAGGAGGAACTTGACCCGAAGTCGCTGGCTGGAAAATTCAGCGGCTGGCTCAATCAACAGGAAAATAACCCGCTATTGGTCAAAACATTTCTGATTCCGTTTTTTAAGACTCCGGTCAATCTACTTAATGCAACCGTCGAGCGAACCCCGCTTATCAATCGGATGCTGAAAGTGAATCGGGAGATCATGCGGAGCGGCACTCAGGCCCAGAAAGATATGTTGATGGCGAAAACATTCAGCGGGGCCATGATGTATATGAGTTTCGCGTCATTGTATTGGAGCGCACAGCTTACGGGATCACATCGCAACGATGAGCGCGACGACTTGTTGAATGCCGGAGTGCCGGAGTATTCCATTAAGATAGGAAATTCCTGGTACTCATACAACCGGCTCGACCCGCTCGGATACTTTGCGGGCATCGCCGCCGATATCTTCAGCGCCGGGAGAAGCTTCAATAATAATGGCGACGTCGGAGAACTGGTATCAGCCCTGCTCGCAGTATCGGTTGATAATATCGTCAACAAAAGTTACATGCGTTCACTCGGGGATACCTACAATGCGGTCAATGATCCGGCGCGGTACGGCCAGGCGTGGCTCCGGGGGCAAGCCGGGAAATTCATTCCCCTGCATGGAGTCCAGCGCACAGTCAATACAGTTATTTCCCCTGAAATGCGTGAAGTACGAAACCTTGCCGATGCTTTTACCAATGGCTGGATCGGAGGCAAACAGGCTCTTCCCGTAAAACTGGATTCACTTGGGCGTGAAGTGGTCGCAGACAGGAGCCCATGGGCGATTCTGCTCGGGATCAACCGGGTCGATATGCAAGATGAGGCCAGTCAACAGATTGCCAAATTTCGGGTTTATCCTCGGGATACGGCTAGCATAGTCAAGGGTGTCAAGATGACGGATGAGGAGCATTACCAGATGAAAGAAATTCTGGGTAAGCTCGGAGTCCGGGACCGGGTAAATGATTTGGTTCAGACTTCAGCCTACCGTGGCAGCTCGGATGCAGTCAAAGAAAAGACCCTGAAAAGTTTTATCAATAAATATCAGAGCTATGCCCGAGAAATTATGTTGGCGAATACCCCGGAGTTAAGGTCGAGAATATTGGATAAGCGCCGGGAAGAATTAAAGCGAGCCCTACTGTCCCCGGATAACACCGGTAGGATTGACAGCGACATCAACGAGATACGCGATTGGGCGCGAAATAACAAATAACAAGAAATAATGGAATTATCAATAAAACAAAATAATAAAGCGGTGATATTGCCGGATGGGGTAAATAATCATCCCGGCTGTCAATCGCCGCCAGAGATTCAAAACAATTCTGAATCTTCAATTAGCAAATTAAGACCGAGGCGCACTCCCGAGGAAATGCGACAGATGGTAGAGCAGAGAGAAAAAAATCGCGCTGCCGGGTTACTTAAAACACCCCTGGAGAAATTTCTGGATGATCCCAGGCCGCTCCGGGCTATCCGCAGAAATTGCTATGAGTGCAATGGATATTCCTTACCAGCGGTTCGGAACTGCAAAAACAAGAATTGTGCATTGTGGTTATTCAGATGTGGGACTTCTGCTATGACCACCGAGGAATATACCGAGTGGCAAGCTGCTTACCGGAGCTGGATGGAACATATTGGAGAGATCAACAGTGATGCCGGTGAAAACGACAACAACGAGGAGGATCAATGACTAAAAAACAAGAGCAAGTATTGGTTAATCTTCAAGATAAACTGATAAAAAAGCTTCTGGAAAAAATCGAAGACGGTACAGCCACCAGTTCGGACCTGAATGTGGCAAGGCAACTGCTCAAAGATAACGATATAACCGTCAGCGATGAGCCGGATACGCCGGTTCGAAACCTGAAAAACAGTCTCGGATTGACGGAAGAAGACCTTGAATTCGTATCCGCGCCTAACGCAAAGACATCGTAATGACCGATAACGAAATTCTGCAGCACGCAAAGCAGAAGTTTCACGTATTCTTATTGCTGATTTGGCGACATCTCAACCTGCCAGCTCCCACGGAGATTCAGAAAGACATAGCTGAATATCTCCAATACGGAGGCAGACGAATTCTCATTCATGGGTTTCGAGGTGTCGCCAAAAGCTGGATTACATCCGCTTATGTCCTCTGGAAGTTATGGGGCGACCCGCAATATAAATTCCTGGTTGTCTCAGCCTCCAAGGGCAGAGCGGATAATTTTACCAGATTCACCAGAAGACTCATCGATGAAGTGTGGTTCTTGCGGCATTTGGCTCCATTGCCAAGCCAGCGGGACTCCACGGTGTCATTTGATGTGGCTCCGGCTGCCGCAGCTCAGGCACCCTCGGTTCGTTCTGCCGGTATCACCGGACAGATTACCGGGGATCGCGCAAATGAAGTTATCGCTGATGATATCGAGATTCAGAATAACTCTCTTACTGTCGGTCAGCGGGAAAAACTTCTGGAAGCCGTAAAGGAATTCGACAGCATTATTGTCCCTGGAGGCAGAATTGTTTTTCTGGGGACTCATCAATCCGTTGAATCAATTTATGTAACTCTGAAGAAGCGTGGATTTAAGCCGAGATATTGGACGGCCCGGATACCATTGCCAGAAAAAATGTCTAGTTATGGAGATGATTTAGCGCCACTCGTACTAGACAAAATCAAGAATGGAGCCATGCCATGGGACCCCCTGGAACCCACCCGGTTTACCGATCAGGATTTGATTGAACGGGAGCTTTCCATCGGGCGCTCGACTTTCAACCTCCAATTCATGCTGGATACGTCTCTGGCTGACGGTGAAAGATATCCGCTAAAACTGAAAGACCTCGTTATTATGCCACTGGATATCAACCGGGCACCGGCATCCATTCAGGCCGGATCGGGCTTAAAACAGCACGAGATCACCGGGATACCCTTGATCGGCATGAGCGGAGATCGCTGGTATTCGCCATTCTTTACCTCACAGGAGCGCCTTGAATATCAGGGAAAACTTCTGACAATCGACCCAAAAGGAAGAGGTAAGGATGAGCTGGCGTGGAATGTGACCGGTCAACTCCACGGGAATATATTCGTGCTCGATCACGGCGGCTTAAATGGCGGTTATGACGAAATAACCCTCAAGAAGCTTGCCAATATCGCCAAGAAATATCAGATCAACAAAGTCGTAGTTGAGTCTAACTTTGGAGACGGTATGTTTACCGCTCTGTTTGCGCCTGTACTGAATAAGATTTATCCATGCAGGATCGAAGAAGTTAAGCACTCTATCCAGAAAGAGGCCCGGATCATCGACACCCTTGAACCGCTGTTTAATCAGCATCGGGTGATATTCGACCAAAGATGTGTTGAAGCGGACATTCAGGAGGCCATGGATAACGAAAGTGAGTCCGGCAACGTCAAATCATTGTTTTATCAGATGACCCGCCTCACCAGAGATCGGGGAGCCCTTAAGCATGACGACCGGATTGACTGTCTGGCTATCGCCTGTGCTGACTGGCTCAAGACATTGAATCAGGATGATGAGTTGCGAGAAAAAGAATACCAGGAGGAATTACGCGAAGAAGCTATTGAGAAGTTTATTCAGAGCTGCCAGAATGGTATTATCGTCGGATCAAAGCAGATCATCCCAAAAGATTATCTGAATATTCTATCGGGCAACCGGCGTGATCAGGACAGCAATAAGTTTTCTATGACGTTTATGAATCCAGATTGAAACATATAATTTTTCCCGTTGTCTCAGATTTGATTTTGAGCAGCGGGAACCTGCTCTCTATAAGGAAAAGAAAAGAGCACCCATATATGTGCTTTTAATCTCTGAATAAGTACCGCTCATACTGGCAAAGCTCTTGCCGATATGAAAACCCGCAATGTCCGTCAAGGGAAAAACATTATGGGATGGGGGGAAGGGGGGGCAGGGATTAAGAAAAGAGTTAGACAGGTTTCTCTTAAGTTTACTATAGTTACCCATGGGAAGCTATAGTTATAATATAGACAAACTTAGGGAAGCTATAGTTAACTGTAGTAAAAAAAGAAATAAAGACTATTATTAAAGTTTATTTCTTGGGCTATAGATAAAACTTAGAATAGGTCTTCTGTTATTTATTGTGTCTTTTATAGGCACCCTTGGGCTGTCTTTATCTGCAGCCTGAATTTACAACTGAGTTCGTCCTGGAACGGACTAAAACAATCATACATATACAGCGATAGTTTATACCAAAAATTTCTGAAGGGTTAGGCTAGCGTGAGGAAAATAAAAATACCCCCCGGCGGGGTCATGAAATTCCCGTGGATCATTCACATTCCACGAACATTCTGTCACTATTTCTGGCACGATTGACCAGATTTAGCCTCAAAATGCAACGGTGTAGAACACTGTTAAAGCATATATTCGAGGCTAAATTAAGGGTTACATGCTGGTCTTATGGCTTCAGTCTATAAGATTGCAAGTCTTTTAATTTCAAGGCGATACCCTAAGCGACAACCTCAGTTATCCTAATATAAGCGCTTCTATCAAACTTGGTCTATCTGGCGTGTTGTCTTCATTATGTCACCAGATTAACCAGCGGATTAGGTCTATCATGCAAATCTGATACATCCATGATCACCACCAATGAAAGCTTAATAACAAATCATCAATTAAACGCAATGAAAAACAGCGGGGTAATGTCTTGGATGGATAAAGACTCATCTTGATGATTATCCAGGGCTTAAAATCGCAGTAAAATAGGATTGCAATTATTTTAGATCTCTAACGTTCTTTGTATTTCCAGACTGGGATGTTTCTCTAGCTCCAGCATTGCGGACATTACCGCTTTGATCCACAGCAAACCACACTCTAAATATGGTTGTCTTTTGGGTAACCTCGGAAGATAATGAGATAATTCCAAATCTGGAACTAGAGTTATCAGTTGCCTCCTCATAGACAAGGACTCTTCCACCAGTACCGTCATCATCAACTCTATCAGCCGGGCCAAATTTACCGATAATCTCTGATTGATGTACTCCAATAAACTCAGCGAAATAGTCTTTCAGTTTATCGGCAGCATTATCTTTCATCATAAAAGCTTCATTTTTTTCGCGTTCCTTCAGGAGCCAAAAACTATGATTACGAACAATTTTAGCATAGTGAACCTCAGCAAAGCAAAGAGTAAAGATATCCCATAATACCCGCTTCGTTACCTTACCAAAAGCCGTGCCGGTGCTATCGCTATCTAAGACAATATTTTGCTCATAGCGAGCTTTCCAGATTTCTGCCTTGGTTGAACCTAATGGATAAGTGGCACAACCGGTTAGCACAAAAGAGGCTAAAATGGTAAGTAATAATATCAGTGTCTTGAATTTATTCATAACAATCCATTCCATTATGTAATGACTTTTAATCTAATAACTTGGGATTGTTTCTCAAACGTCCTGATAAGTCCAATATGGCCCCATTCATGGCCTCTTGCGTCAACTGCGCAAAAGCTAAGCAATCACTGCCGAACTGGTAATAATACCATTGCCAAATTGATTCACTGCGACTAAAGGTGTAATCCCAAATAACTTTGTCTTTTCGCTTTACCTGGAACTCAAGCTCAAGGGTATTAGCTGAGATAGAACATGGAGCGCCAATTAACCATAAAAAATCCCCAACTATCGATAGCCCATAAGTTAGGATTTTTCCATTGTATTTAGCAGTTTTCACCTTGCCATACATGACCAAATCGGCATTATCTTTTTCGCCCCCAAATGTAAAAAATGCATCTTTAAAGAGATTTGAGCGCCTCAGGCTTAGGGCTGCTGCTTTAGCTAAGTCTTCACTCGGAGTAAATTCGTATGCGTTAATAGTGGCAAATAATCTTGCCGCATCCGGGCGTTCATAGTCTACATATCCAAATGGCGCTAAAGGAAGTAGACGTAAAAAACATGTTCCAAAAGTATTAATATCGCCCCTTTCATCATCGAATGGAGCAACCGCCACTTTGATATTATACACCGGCTCAGATGCAACCTGAATTAAACTGGACATTTTGGCGGGGTATATATATTTCGCCGTAGTTCCACAACCAGTTAACACAAGGGCAGTTAAAACAAGCAGTAGCGATAATGTGATTGTCTTTCCCATTCCCAATTTCCCTTTTATAATTTATACGTAAACTCTATTACTTTCAATAACTTATCTTTATCAAGCGTCTTAACCTTGTCCATAATAGTTCTACGTAATTTCAGAACATCATCAGAGACACTGTCAAACTTATAATTCCTTGGCAAATATGGCATAATCAAGGGTTTAAGTTTGTCGGAAATTCTATTTGCGTCTGTGGTCTTGCCATTGATGATGTTATACAGAGTGTATCTATTCACATTAAGTATCTTTGCAGCCTCAGTCACGCCGCCAACCGAATTAATCCAGTCCTGGGTTGCCTGTCTAACTGTCGCTGTAATCTGCATCCTTGATACTCCATATTTTCAATTGTCAATATACCTTGTCAAATATTTTTGTCAAGTTTTTCGGCCTCAAAATAAATTATTTTTGAAAAATCTCAATAAATTCATTAATTGTGTAGTTGACAAAATACACATTGCAATGTATAATAATAGCATCGACAACAAAGAGCGTCCTAAAGCCGGACTGAAAATGATGTTGGTAAAGTTGATTAAAAATTGAATAGTTAAGTTACCAAAAGTTGCCAGTGTGAGACAACTAAAGAAAAACCTATCGGGTAAACATCTGAATGACCTGCAACACTGCGGTTAACAGTGAAGCAAAACCACTCAATAATGTTCCGATTAGTGCAATCTTCTCAATCCTTGACAGTTTCCTGTTCAAGTGAAAGTGAAATTCGATCAATTGATGGACCGTGAAGGAACATAAACAATTCCTTAATAATGTTAAAAGTTTAGAGCTCTTTTAATTATTATGGTTCATTCAGGCTCAATTTTAAGAATGAATCCGATTGTATCAGTTGTCTTGGTCTGATTCAAACAGGCCCGATTGTTTCGATTGTACGAACTCACACTGGCAACTCTTGGTAACTTAACTTCAAAGCTTATACAGCCAGTCGATAGCCTTTAATAGAGTTTCCTTGTCGTCAATGGTCTTTATTTTGTCTATCGCGGCTTGTTGAAGGTTTAAAACATCTGTAGAGTATGCATTTTTCACAGAACCATTTGGCAGATACTTCTCTATCTTTGGAATTAGACGATCATAAATTCCTTTTATGTTTTTGGTCTTTCCTTGTAGTAGATTGTGTAGGGCTTGCGGATTAATTCCACTGTCAATTGAGGCTTTATTTACATTGCCAATACTTTCAATATAGCGGCTTGTCGCCATTCTGATAGCGTCTGTAACGATCATAAAAATATCTCCATATATCTATTAAGAGAATATACAATCTAAAATCATAATGTCAAATTCGAGGCTGAAATAAATTATTTTCGAGAAAATTTTAAAGAATATATGATTATATGATTGACAAATAGAGAATCACGCATTATAATAAATATCACAAACAAGCCAGTAAAGGCTGAAACAATCGTAACAACTGAAACAATCGGAGAAACACAAATGAGCAAGAAAACCACAATGTACCCCTTCCAAAGATTCTGCGCATTCCCTGAAAAAGAAAACATGGTTATCAGGCGGCGTACCTGTAAATCACGTCCCAATAAATACGCAGTAGTTCGCTTCAAGCACAACTGGGTATATCCCACGATTGAACTTTTTAGCAGCAATGATGCATTTGAAGCACTTGCATATGCAATGAATAATTAATCAAAACAATCAAGTCTGTATTAACCAGGCTAAAACAACCAAACAAGGAGTATCCACTATGAGCAACATGAGAGAAATCGACGGAACCAAGTACTATTCATTCAACGGATTCACTATCAGGGGAATAGAACAAGAAGGGGAAATTTGGCTTTCAATGCGTGATATATGCAGCGCTGCCGATATAGGGAGTTACACCTATTTCTACTCAAAATTCAATGAATCTGAAAAACGTGTTCTTTTGATGCATAGCTCCAGCGGTTACCAGCGCTCACGGGCAATCAGCCTTAAAGCACTTCAGCAGAAATTGAAATACTCATGCCAGAAAAAAGTACCCGCATTCATGGCATGGATAAATGAAACTTTTGAAGGTTCATGCGAAAAATCTAATGACTTGTCAACACTTCGTCCTAACGGTAGACCTCCCAAAAGCAACCTGAATCAACCCACCACTCAACCGTCTCAACCTGTCGATATCTCCAATAACGATATCAATGATTTGACTGTCGTTATCCTTCAGGCGATTATGCGTAAGTGTGAATTAATCATTGGACAGTTACAGCAAGCATAACAACCATAATTAAACTCAGTCTTACCACACACAAACTACAGGAGTAGCACTCATGAAACAATTTAAATTCACCGTCATTAAATTCCATCAATACGCTACTGATATTGAATATGGATTAGCCGTAATCCAGTGTCGCAAATGCAAATCACGCCCTGAACCGTTTGCAATGGCGGTTATCTACAAAGATAAAATTATTGAAGTTTATGGCTTCTTTAGTGATGATCTGGCAGCAATCAGGTACTTTGATCTGACACTTGAAATCGCCGGTAAAAAATAATCCAAATCGCATGATTATTTGAATTAATAGAACTATAAAGAGTAAAAAGGAAAAATAACTATGATAAACAAACAGATACAAAACAGCTATAGTAAAAAGCTGAATATTGACACTAAAGCTCACATGTGTCCAAACAAATTTTGAAAAAAGCGAAAAAGGCGGAGCCAAACTTTGTCCGTAACAGTATATTACGATGCTCTAAAACCAAAGGAGGGCTCCGTAATGAAAAATACATCGACAAGTTTGTTCAGTCAAGTGTTGGATTTGGTAAATCGACGTGGATTTGATGAAATCGTGAAAAAACACAATGCCGACAAACATCTGCAAAGCTTTGACAGCTGGGCACATTTTGTTTCAATGACTTTCTGTCAGCTTGCGCAAGCGAACAGTCTGCGCGAAATTTGCGGAGGCTTGAAAGCTTGCGGTGGAAAACTCAATCATCTTGGACTGTCGGATGCTCCGACCAAATCAAATTTGTCCTACGCCAACGGGCATCGGAATCCTGAATTTTTCAAGGATGTATTCTTCATGCTGCTGGAACACTGCCAGGCGATTGCCCCGCGGCACAAATTCAAATTCAAGCAGAAGCTCTACAGTCTTGACGCAACTTTGATCGAACTGTGCCAAAAGGCGTTTCCCTGGGCCAAATACCGTCAGACCAAGGGCGCGGTAAAGTTGCATATGCTGCTGGACCATGATGGTTATCTGCCGGTGTTCATGGATTTCACCAACGGCGATGTTCATGAAATCAACAGTGCGCGTTACATGAGTTTGCCGCGCGACAGCTTTGTTGCTTGCGACCGGGGCTACATCGACTTTGAAATGCTTTACAACTGGAACCTGAACGGCGTATATTTTGTTTCGCGCCTGAAGGACAACGCGACTTTCGACCAAGAGGAATACGATATTAAACAGTATGCCGGCAATGTACTCAGCGACGAAACTATTTTCTTGCGCGGCAGCCGGGATAAGTACCCGGAACGTCTGCGCAAAGTTGTGGTTTGCGACCTCGAGAACCATCGTACACTGGTTCTGCTTACCAATAACTTCGAACTCGACGCTCAAACCATTGCCGATATCTATAAAGAACGCTGGCAAATCGAATGCTTTTTTAAGATGCTCAAGCAGAATCTGAAAATCAAGACTTTCATCGGAACCAGCGAAAACGCGGTCAAAATCCAGATTTGGACAGCACTTATCGCTATCCTGCTGCTGAAGTTTCTCAAGTTCCTGTCCACTGCTGAATGGCATTTTTCTACACTGGTGACGTTTCTGAAATGGAATCTCTTCGTTTACCGGGATTTGCGCCAATGGCTCGATCAACCGTTCACCAAACCGCCGGAACCGGATATCGTTCAGATGGAATTCGCCTTTTAGGACAGCATCACGAAAGACAGGAGGCTACTTTTAAAAATCAGTGGAAAATTAGAGGGGCGAGCACCAAGTATCGCCAAATTTAAGAGTTTAAGAAATTGTTTGGACAGATGTGACTAAAGCTAATTTTACTCATTGCGGATTATTCCAAAATGATGGATGGTGGCATGATGCTTATTCGGTTGAGCTTTGGGGGATTGCTTTTGAATTTAAAAGGGGTATTGGACACCGAAAGTATAAAAATAATGTTTCTAAAATAACTGATCCGGTACATTACCATACCTGCTTAAGTGCTCAATGGAAGAATCCCCGTGATCCCAAATTAAAAAGCATCTATGAAAAGTATACAATAGCCCCATTGGATTTTCCCGTGGACGATTTGCTATACTCTTTATTCAGAGATAGCTATGCTGTAAATCTTACCTTTGAGGACTGGTGTAGTGAGCTTGGCTATGATACAGATAGCCGAAAAGCATTAGAAATGTATCTTGCCTGTCAAAAAGAAGCCGGACAACTCAAGCAGGTAATGCACACGCTCAATATAGACTTTGACGCTGCCACTGAAGCCTTCCAAGATTACTAACCCCACGGTAGACCTTTCCTCTAACTAAGGTCGAGCTTTTTGACAACCGAATAACAGCAAGCAACCACACGGCACAACCCCCGGTGATCATTGCGAGTTGTAGACAATAGTAAATCAAACTTTACAACCACACACGCACAATCGAGTCTGTATCGACCAGGCTAAAACAACCACAATAACCACAACAATTATAGACAATGGGAAAAACAATATGAGAAACTTACTGAAATTAATCATTCAAATCCTGCAATACAACTACCGGGGAAGCCCGGATTATCTCTTGAGTAAAGAACAGGATTATTAAATATAAACTAAATATAAACAATAAGGAAAAATAACAATGAATTTAACCAAGAAAGCTGCTTGCAGTGATGCATACGACTACATTGCATCCTATGAAAAAATCACCTTCTCAACCTTATATCGCCGTGCTTATCGCTTACCCAATGGTAATTGGCATTATGTTGGTAGAGCGCACGATTACACTTTCTAAATCAATAACCATAAACACAAAAAATCATCACCAACCATAAACAATAATAAAAGGAAAATGAAAAATGATGAGAGACAAAAATGGACGTTTTGTAAAGGCTGAAAAAGAAGAAATTACCAATGGCAATTACAAGCTTCGTAAGGATTTAACGATTCAAGTATGGGGTAAAACCTTGTTCCGTATCGAGGCGACAAAAGACATTGAGCGGTTCGGCGTGAGTAAAGGTGACCTCGGGGGGTATGTTGAGAAGCCTGAGAATCTGTCCAGCAATGCTTGGGTGTGCGGCGATGCTCAGGTGTGCGGCGATGCTTGGGTGTGCGGCGATGCTCTGGTGTACGGCAATGCTCAGGTGTACGGCGATGCTCAGGTGTACGGCGATAAAATCGAGAAACAAGCCGACTGCTGCAATATTACTAACCAAACATACAATATCACCATCCTACCCGAATATATTCAAATCGGGCGTCAGTTCCACAAGAAAACAGAATGGTTTGGCTATTCTGATCGTGAAATACTGGAAATGGATAATCGTCGCGGTTTGGAATGGTGGCGAATCTGGAAGCCGATACTCCAGGCGATTTGCAACACAGTACAAGGATAACAAAAAGAGCTGTCCGGCAAACAACCACGAATACCGGACAGCCAAATAATCGTCTTACCACACACACAAAAACCTAGGAAA
The DNA here is from genome assembly GCA_031548025.1 of Victivallaceae bacterium. Lineage (GTDB taxonomy): Bacteria > Verrucomicrobiota > Lentisphaeria > Victivallales > Victivallaceae > UBA5239. Next base: position 43,641 of record JAVBRM010000029.1, read on the forward strand.
GACAATCATTATAATTATACAATGATTCTAGTGATTGTCAAGTCCCGATCAAAAAGGATAAACAAACACACATGAAAACATATACCAACCAAACTCCAACCGGCAGACTCAAAAGCTTTCTGGGCTTAGACAACAATACGGAACCCCTGAAAACAATCCATGGGAAAACCGCAGATGTAATTGTCGATGAACAAGAAGTATCCATTGAAACAATCTGCACTGATGCCCTGCTGAGTTACTTCAAGCTCAGACTTGTTTCTAATCCAGACTTTCAAAAGGGGCATTCCATCAAGCCCCTCATCTGTGAACCCTTGCCGGGCTGGAGGTGAACCATGAATCTCTGCTTAAAAAATGGAACCTGGTACATCAATAGCATTAATCCTGAGACAGGCAAACGGACACGCAAATCTACCGGCACAACTGACAAAGAACTCGCAGAAAAGATGCTGCTGCAACTCCAGCAAATAGAAATGACCGCCAAGATTATTCCCAATAAAGATCAATTGCGGTCAATCCTAATGAGTATGATCGATACTTTTATTATATCTAACATATTCACAGAGACACCATTAGATAGGGCTCTGGCAATCTACTTGGAGCATGAAGAAACCCGTGAAATGAAACCTCGGAGCGTCCACACTGCAACCTTACTCTGGCAGGTATACTCCAAGTGGCTCTCAAGCCAGAAGATAAAAATAGTAGAAGCTATCACTTACGACACCAATGTATCTTTCATCCAATACCTTAGATCAGAAAAAAGGTCAGATGGAACGATCATCAATTACCGCAACGGGCTACATGGAATATTCGACAGAATCAAAAGATCAATCGGACTCCATGAAAACCCATGGGCTGATGTCAAGGCACCCAAGAGACCCGAGCGGGAAACCCGGAGGCCATTTACAATGGGAGAGCTAAAGAAGATCAAAGCATATCTCACTGGTGATTGGTTGACACTATTTAATATTGCCTATTATACTGGATGCAGGTTTGGCAATTGCGCTCTTCTGAAGATTGAAGATTTCTCTGAGAATTTTACGTGGCTCGAATATGCTGATGAGAAACTTATGCGGTATGGAAAGAATCACAAAGTACCAGTTCATCCAGCATTCCGAGAGTTTATCTTATCAGTCATCAAAGATCGTACATCGGGTTATATTGTTCCCGAAGTGGCGACACAGTATCAAAAAGACCCTTCTCATTTATCCAGGGTATTTTCAAAAGCATTAAAGTATCTTGAAATACAGGCCAATGAGGATGGCATGGTGGACTTTCATTCGATCCGGCATACATTCAATACTATTCAGGTAGAGAATGGGACCGGCGCAGATACCCGGATGAAATTAATCGGGCATTCAAATCTGAAGACTAATCAAATCTACGACCACGCCAAGGAACCCATGACAAAAGCGATCTCCATAATTCCAACCCTATAGTAATCAACACGTTAACATGGTGTGCCACGATTTGGCACCATTTCGGGCACACTTAGCTTATTTCAGGGGATCACAAAAAGTCATAAATGGCGGAGAGAGAGGGATTTGAACCCTCGGTACCGTGAAACGGTACAACGGTTTTCGAGACCGCCGCCTTCGACCGCTCAGCCATCTCTCCGAATTGAAAAGTGAGACTTAATATAGCATCGTTTTTTTAAATTACACCCCGAAGTTGCAAAGAAAGCGGATTTTTTTATGTCGATGAAGGGTGATATTTCATTTTGAAGCTGTATATTAGTGTTTTAATTATGTAAAAGTGTTTGATTTTTTTATGAGTAACGAAGACAATTTGAAGCAAAATGAAGATCATGGGCATCGCTACCGTTTAAGAAGCCGTTATATCAATTCCGGAATTTATGCCCTGTTGGACTATGAGCGCCTGGAGATGATGTTGATGTATGCGATTCCGCGACGGGACGTCAAGCCGATTGCTAAAAAGCTTTTGGCGGAGTTCAAAAGCCTTTCCGGGATCGTCGATGCGCCGATTGCTGAAGTCATCAAGGTCAGCGGAATGGGAGAGCATTCGGCAATCATGTTCAAAATGATCAAGGATTGTTGCGAAATATATCTCAGCGAGCATATGGAACAGGTGGATTTGCTCTCCAATCCCGACCGGGTAACGGATTATGCCAGGTTGAGAATCGGCAGTCTGGAGGTCGAAGCCATGTTGATCATCTATCTTAATATCAAAAATATGGTTATTTCCACCGATATCTCATACGGCACGGTGGATCAGGCGCTGGTTTATCCGCGCAATTTGATGAAATCCGCGCTCAAGCACAATGCCACCGGTTTGATCATGGTTCACAATCACCCAAGCGGGTTCTGTCATCCCTCCAAGGCTGATGAAGCGATGACCAGAACGATTCAGGAAGCCGGGCGAACCATGGGCGTAAGCCTGATCGACCATGTAATCGTAAGCAAATCAACGTACTACAGTTTCGCAGCCAGCGGTAAATTATAGTTTTTATCTTCCCCTGCCCCCACCGGGGCCGCCGCCATGACCTCCGCCATGACCTCCGCCACCGCCGGGATGCCCGGGAAACGGCCTGCCGCCACCACCGGGGCGATCCGGGCGACCGGGACCGTCATTGCCGGGACGGATTTCAGAACCGCCATCCGGACGCGGTAACGGGCCGGGGGGACGCGGACCGGGGGGATGCGGACGCGGCGGCAATGGACCAGGAGGACGCGGCCGGGGCGGGCGCGGATATGGGCGCCATGGACGGTAGGGACGGCGCCAGGGATAATAGTAATAAGGGTAAGACCAGCCTCCCCAATAGCCATCGCCTGAATAGAAATATGCCGAATCACCGTAGTAAGTATCGTTATAACGGATGTTATCGTATTTAGCTTCGGGGGCGGCTTTGATCAGATCCCGGACAAATTTTTCGACGGCGGCAATCACTTCCGGTTTATCGACCACGATAACCGCGTTGTTGCTGAGGGAATACATAAGCCGTCCGTTTTCGCTCAGCCATGGGCGGCATACTTCGTCAACAGTACCGTACTCGATGGTTCCCAGCGGAATAATCTTATAGTTTTTGCTGACTTCGGCTTTGGCTTCCGGAACAGGTTCTTTGGCCTCGGGTTTCTTTTCGTCTTTTTTCACCAGATCGCGGGTGCTGTTGATATAGATTGAAATTTTCTCGACATTCGCCTGGGTGTCTTCAATCATTATCGCCTGGTTTTTCGGAAAATAGACCATATTGCCGGATGGGCCCAGCAGAGAGCGACTCCCCTTTTCGATCAGTTTGTATTCATCTTCGGACAGAGGAAGAATTTTTCTGACATTCTCGGCATTCAAGCATACTGCAATCATGCCTGTCAGTAGAAACAGCAGTAATTTCATAATGACCTCCTTGCAGTTGGCAGATTCATCGTCTACAGACAAGATACAGTTTATTTTCTCAAAAATCAAGAGTTTTAATCAAATGAGCGCAATTTTTTCAAAATTATCCGGTTTAAAGATTTCAAACCCGCCGTCATGTGCTATATTTAGACAAATTCAGACAATTTGAGGTTGGACAATGAAAATACTGGAAAATACCTGGGGCTGGCTGGTAATCTTTTTTCACGGCATTGCCGAAATACAACCCGGCAGTTTATGGCTATGGCTCGGCATTTGGAGCTTAATATTGGGCAGTGCTTTTGCGGCCGCCACGATCGCGGAAGTTCGAAGCCGCAGCATGTTTCTGCATTTTTTCGCCGGGGCGATTTTGCCGGTGCTGTATCCGGCCTTTATTTTCCGGAAGCTGCCGTCGGTTCAGCGGGTTGTCCAGGAAAAGCAGAAAGAAGTCGAAAGCGAAGTCAAAGTCGGCGTCAATATGACGATGGTGCGGGTTCAATACGAGGCGGAATGCAAGCGCCTGGCCAAAAAAGGCGAACCGGTGCCGGATTTCAGCGCATGGTATGAAGCCCGCGAATCTAAGAAACAGGAACAGGCCCAGGAGCAAGCTCAGGCGGTTGTCGCTCCGGTCAGCGGCATTAGCCGTCTGTTTCTGGAAAACCTGGCTGTTGACAGCAGCGGCAGCCGCAAGGGGCCGTTTCTGGTGAAGCTGGCCGACGGCCGGGAGTTGACGGTCGAACAGATCAAGAATATCATGGATGAAGTGGCCGCTTTTGAAATTGTCGACACTAACGGGCAAGTAAAAAGCATTCGCCTGAAGTACAGTAATATCGTCTCCTTCGAATCGGCCTCAGGTCAGTAGAAACGTCCGATGCATATCCAGACCCATTGTTTGATCGGCTGGAATATCGCCAATTTATTGCCGCTCGGCAAACGGGAGCGTTTTTTTGCCATGCTGGTGTCGATCATGCCGGATCTGGATGTTTTGAGCAAGGTCTTCGGCGAGGACGCATATCAGGATTACCACCATGTTTTAAGCCATAATTTGCCGGCCTTGACGGTTTTCGCATTAATCCCGGCATGTTTTTCCAGACCAAAATCCGGTTGTTTTATCTTTTATATGCTGCTGGGGCACTTGCATTTGCTGATGGATTACTATGGCTCCGGCGAGGGTTGGAGCATCAGCTACCTGTGGCCGTTCAGCAACCGCGAATTCATGACCGGCTACGGTTGGGAATTTTATTCCTGGCAAAATCTTACCGCGGGTGGCCTGATGATAGTCTGGATGCTGGCGATTATCTATTTCAAAAAGCGCACACCGCTCGAGTACATCATGCCCAAGCTTGACCGGCAGCTTGTCGATATCATTTGTCGAGCCGTACAACGAATGAAATAAAATTGTTTAGTTTCTTTGTAAAAATTACAGAAGTGTGATATATTTCCCGGAAAATATAATATAGGAGTTCATTTTATGTGGGATTATACCGATAAAGTTATGGATCACTTCCTCAACCCGCGGAACGTGGGTGAAGTTCAGAATCCCGATGCCGTGGGCGAAGTCGGGAATATCAGTTGCGGCGACGCCTTGAAACTGAGTCTGAAATTGGACGAAAACGGCCGCATCGCCGATGCCAAGTTCAAGACTTTCGGTTGCGCCAGCGCCATTGCCTCCTCCTCGGTCCTGACCGAGATCATCAAGGGCATGACTCTGGAAGAAGCCGCCAAGGTTACCAACAAGGATATCGTGGAAAAGCTGGGGCAGCTCCCGGAAGAAAAAGTTCATTGTTCGGTCATGGGTATGGAAGCGCTGCAGGCGGCCATCGCCAACTACAAGGGCGAGGCGCTTGAGGATGACGCCGACGACCATGAAGGGCGTATTGTCTGCAAATGTTTCGGCATTACCGATCATAAAATCCGCAAGGTAGCCAAAGCCAACGACCTCCATACCGCCGAAGAGATCACCAATTACACCAAGGCCGGCGGCGCTTGCGGCATGTGCCTGGAGGACATTCAGGAAATCCTGGATCAGCTCTGGAAGGAAAAGAAAGAGGAAAAAAAGCCGACTCCCAATGAGTTCATGCAGCTCTCTACCGTCCAGAAGATTTTGAAGATTCAGCAAGTGCTCGATTCCGAAATCAAACCGTTACTGGAAAAAGACGGCGGCAGCGTGGAACTCGTCGACCTGGAAGGCTCCAAAGTCAAAGTCCGCCTGAAAGGGCGCTGTTCGAGTTGTCCTTCCGCCGATGTCACATTGCGCAATGTGGTGCAGGATAAACTGCGCGAAATGCTGTCGCCTGAATTGACTGCGGAGGGTGTCTGAGAATGAATAATCCATTCAATGCACCGATATATCTGGACAACAATGCGACCAGCGGTTGTGATGCGGAAGTTTTCCAAGCCATGGCGCCTTACGCCTGTGAGCGCTACGGCAATCCGTCCAGCATTCATAGTTTCGGTGGCTCGGTGATGGCCGATATCGAGAAGGCCCGTTGGCAGTTGGCAAAGTTGCTCGGCTGTACCAACAAGGACCCGAACGGCAATTGCACGGAAATCATCTTTACCAGTTGCGGTACCGAAAGCAACAATACTGCAATCCACAGCGCACTTGCCATCAACCCGTCCCGACGCAAGATTGTCATATCCAAAGTCGAGCACCCGGCGGTCCTGAATACTGCGCACGAGCTGGCCAAACAGGGTTATCAGGTCGTCGAAGTACCGGTAGACGCCAAAGGGCGGCTGGATATGGCTTATCTGGAAGAAGCGGTCGACCAGGATACCGCGCTGGTTTCGATCATGTGGGCCAACAACGAAACCGGCAACGTTTATCCGGTCGAGGAAATAGCGAAGATTGCTCACCGCTACGGGGCTTTGTTTCATACCGACGCGGTTCAGTCCGTCGGCAAAATACCGATCGACCTGAGCAAATCCGAAATCGACATGCTCAGTCTTTCCGGCCACAAGCTCCATGCTCCGAAAGGGGTCGGCGCATTGTTCGTCCGGCGCGGCGTGAGGTTCCGTCCGTTCATGATCGGCGGTCATCAGGAACGCAGCCGGCGCGGCGGCACCGAAAATGTCATGGGAATCGCCGCTCTGGGCAAGGCAGCCGAACTTTCGGCCGCCGAAATCAACACTGAAAACAACTATGTCCGCAATCTGCGCGACCGCCTGGAACAAGGCATTCTGTCCAAGATCCCGAAAGTCCGGATCAACGGCGATCCCGAAAACCGGCTGCCGAACACTTCGCTGATCAGCTTCGAATCGATCGAAGGCGAATCAATTCTGATGCTGCTCGACCAGTACGGTATTTGCGCTTCCAGCGGCAGCGCTTGTACGACCGGCAGTTTGGAACCTTCTCATGTCCTGCGGGCAATGGGGGTTCCTTACACTTGCGCCCATGGCGCCGTCCGTTTCAGTCTTTCGCGTTACAACAAGGAAGCGGAGATCGATTTCGTCCTCGAAGTTCTGCCGCCGATTATTGCGAAACTGCGTTCTTACTCGCCGTTCTGGGAAGAATAAGAATATTTTCGTTTTCGACGTTTGCCCTGAGAGTTTCGCGGACTATATTACGTTATATTAATATGAGAGTTATATGGATTTATATTATTTGATGCAATTGGATAACGGCAACCGCTACACGGTGGCGGCTCCCGAAGATCTGTCGGTAAAGTGCAATGACTGGTGTGTTGTCCGCAAAGATTTTTATCAGGATTACGGGCAGATCATCCGCGAATGGAAAACATTCAACGATGAAGAAGCCAAGAAGAATTGCCCCCAGGTCATCCGCAAGGCTACCGTCCACGACAAAAGCATTGCCAACGAAAACCTGATGCGGGCCAAATCGGCTATCCGTACCGCGGAAAAGTCGGTCGAGCGTCTCAATCTGCCGATGAATCTTCTGAATTCACATTATTCGTTTGACGGCAAACTGGTGGTTATTCAATTCACCGCCGACGGCCGGATCGACTTCCGCGAGTTGGTCAAGGAGTTGGCGCAAATCCTCAATACCCGAATCGAACTGCGTCAGATCGGAGTGCGCGACGAAACCGCTATCTGTGGCGGCATCGGCATCTGCGGCCAGCAGCTCTGCTGCAACCGTTTCCTGACCGAGTTCGCCTCGATCAACGTCCGCATGGCCAAAGACCAGGACCTCTCGCTGACCCCCGGAACCATTTCCGGTTCCTGCGGCCGCCTGAAATGCTGTCTGAAATACGAACACGACGGTTATGTGGAAATGGAAAAAAACATGCCGCGCAAAGGCGAATTCTGCCAGTGCCCGGAAGGCGGCGGCCGGATCATCGACCGCAATCTCCTGACCCGCAAACTGACGGTTCAGCTCGAATCAGGAAAAAGCATTATCTGCCAGGCGGATGAAGTCAAGTTGCAGAATAACCGCAAGGGCGGCGGCGGCAGGCAGGAACGCAACGAGACGGACACCGATCTTTCCGCCCTAAAAGGCCTGGAAGACTGACTTCATTTCCCGACTCTCTAAATAAAGAAAAAGATCAGAGGTGGCGATATGAACGACACGGGAAGAACGGTTGAATTTGTTTCCTTCTGTCTTGAAATGTATTCAAGAGATAAGGAGATTTCCGGAACAGATGCAATGCGTCATTTCGAACAATATGGCGTTACCGGCTATCTCTTTGCCAATTATGAGGTTTTGCATACACAAGGCTGGCGATATATTATATCCCTGATTGATGAATTTATCAACAATCGCAAGGGGGAAAAATGAAGCTGTACCACGGCGGCAATATCGGCATTCCCGAACCGCGAATTATAATACCCGATTCCAAACGGACAGTGGATTTTGGGCACGGCTTCTATACCACAACCAACTACGAACAAGCGGAACGCTGGAGCAGAATTCGACGTCAACGCAATCAAAATTCCGGTTTTGTCTCGATATTCGAAGCACCGAATAATCTGCTGGAAATCCCGGCCCTGAAGGTATTGAGGTTCAATTCAGCCGACCATGCCTGGCTGGATTTTGTGATGAAAAACCGAAATGATTTGAATTTTCAGCATGATTACGATCTTGTTGCCGGGCCGGTCGCAAACGACCGGGTTTATACGACGCTTTCGCTATTCGAATCAGAACTGCTTGACGCGAATGAAACAATTCATCGACTGAAAACTTATGTGTTGACGGATCAGATGCTTTTCCATTCGGAAAAAGCATTGCGACATTTAACGTTTCTTGATACGATAGAGATATTTGACACGGAAGGATAAATTGATTTTTTGGAGGTAGCGATATGGATATACCGGAAATGACACAGGAAAAACTTCGTGTTTTATTACCAGCCAAAATTGCGGCAGTAGTAGTAATGTTGGCGGAGCATTGGAAATGTTCTCCAAAGGAAGCGTTAGTGAAATTTTATCTTTCTGATTTTTATCGGGAATTGGAAGATGAGAAAACCAAGCGCTGGTGGGAAAGTCCGGTACAACTTTACCGTGATTTTTTGAGCCGGCACCCCTTGTGAAATCATGATTTAAAAGCATCAAAAGCATCAAATTGGCGACAATCGTGACGCGGGGCTTGATATTTGCAAATTTGCGATGTACATTTGAATGTATGATTTGAAGATATATCAAGAAGGGACGATGTTTTCTGAACTCAGTACAATTAAAGCCGATGATTTTGAGGCGTTATCCGAGTTGGACGCCGGGGGATTGCTGATTGCCCCGCGTGAAGATATCGATACCTATAAGAAACGTATTTCCGGTTTGCTGAAATTCCGGGAACAGGTCGAAAACGATCTGTCGACTCAAGGCAATTTCGAGCTGGACAAGGATTTCATTCTTCCCCGTGAAAACCGGATTCCCGATGACATCATTAACGAAGCAGCGGCCATTACCGAGCCGCTTTATGGGTTCTCGGTGCGCTGGGTGCCGGGATTTTTTCTTTCGCAAAGCCTGGGCTTGCTCTGGGGCGGATGTTCTTTCACTGAAACCGGTTCGGATGTTAATGTGTTCCTGATCCGCGGTTCCTTCGCGGTCCGGCCGCGCTGGTTTATTTACCGCCGGGACGAGCTGATTGCGCACGAGTTGTGCCACGCCGCCCGCAATGTCATGGAAGACGAACCGTATGAGGAATATTTCGCCTATCAGACTTCTCCCTTCAAGGGGCGGCGTTATATGGGAGCCTGTTTCCGGACCCGCCTGGACGCGCTGTTGTTTCTCGGGCCGGTCATGCTGCTGCTGACGGCGGAAATCATCCGGACCGTCGGCAACTGGTACTACCCGATTTACCCGTTCTGGCTGGCGGCGATGTTCTATCCGCTCTTTCTGCTGTTGCGCAACCAGTTCGAACGTTCTCTGGTCAAAATAGCGGAGAAAAAGCTCCGCCGGGCCGGAATCGCCCAGCCGCGCGCAGTATTATTCCGTTCGGTATCCGCCGAAATCCATAGATTTGCACTGATGGAATCGCCGGACCAGGTCATACCGTATATCGATCAACTCGCCGCCGGAGAATTGCGCTGGCACCTGATCAAGTATCGTTTCATTGAAAAAGAGGAGCAAACTAAAAATGGTCATACTATCTGAACTTACCGCATATCTGGATGATTTTCTTAATTTTTCCGCATTCGCCAAGGATCATTCCAACAATGGTCTCCAAGTGGAGGCTTCCCGGGAAATCCGCAAAATCGCCACCGGCGTCGACGCTTGTATCCAGTTTTATGAGCTGGCCGCCAACTGGGGCGCGGACCTGGCAATCACCCATCACGGCATCAGTTGGGGCGGCGAACCGCGGCGTTTTACCGGAATCCCCGGCAAACATTTGAAGTATCTTTTTACCAACCGCCTTTCGCTTTATGCTGCCCATTTGCCGCTTGACGCCCATCCCATGGTCGGCAACAATGCCGTGCTGGCGGACTTGATCAAGCTGGAAAACAAACAGATGTTTTGCGAGTACGACGGGTCCGACATCGGCGTCAAAGGTATTCTCTCGCTCCCCAGAACCGCCGAGGACCTGGCCGAAACTTATAACTTCGTGCTTAACTGCCAGGCGAAAATATATTGCGACACCGGCAAGCCTTTGACTCGCATCGGTTGTATTTCCGGCGGCGCCGGACGCCATGGTCTCGAACACGCTATTAGCTCAGGGCTCGACGCGCTGGTGATCGGCGAAATGGAGCATCAGATGTATCACCTGGCCAAAGAAGCCGGCATCGTCATACTGGCCCTCGGTCATTATTGTTCGGAGAAAACCGGAGTTACCGCTCTTGGCGTCATGTTGGCTGAAAAATTCGGATTGGAAGTGGAATTCATTGATATTCCCACCACTTTATAGGAGAAAAGACTGCAAATGAAAAAAATCATTATTATGGCCGCTCTGGCCGCCTTTGCCGCCGGTTGCGGCACCCATGGCAACGGAGAATACGAACAACTGAGCGACAACGAAACCAAAAAACTTGTTGAATTCGGCAGTTACATTACCGCTAATTCCGACAAAGTAACCCTTGAACAACGCGCCTTGCTGGAAAATACGGAGCCGCTGGTCAAAGTATTATACGAGGGGGACAAGGAGGGCAAAATCTATATTTCCTGGGACATCCCCCGGACCATAGCCCACGCCGAAATCCTGAAAAAGAACCCATATGCCGCCGTCCCACGCAAAACCATCAACCTTCGCGGCTATGGCAAACTGACCAAGCCCACCGACATATCGTGGAGCGTTTCCTTCGTCAATCAGGGCGATATAGTCATCAGCAAGGCCCCTCCGCCCGGTACCGAGACTCCCCTGCCCCCGGCCATGACCCCCGATGAAATGATTAAATTAAAGAAATTATGAAAATATTACTCAATCTCGTATTCGTTCTAACCAGTCTGATGGCTTTTGCCAATGACATTCGTCTGGAACTGGCGGTTCAATCCGCCAATGATTTTTTCCGCGGCGACATGGCTCCCGTGATCAGCCGTTTCGACGCCAAGTCCCAGCAGCAGATAACCCCGCAGCTCCTGACCGCTTCCCGTCAGATGATCATCAATCAGCACGGCAATTTCCAAAAGCTCGGAAAACCGAAAACCACCCCGATGGGAGAAAATATATCTTATATTTTTCCCTGCGAAATGGAGAAAGCCCATCTGACTCTGCAAATTGTCGTCGACAAAGACAATCAACTGCGGTCTTTTTTCTTTACCCCACAGGTCGTGCCGAAAAATATCGAATTGGCGGACAATGATTTTTTCAAGGAAGCGGCAATCTCTCTGGGCAAACTGGATGCCCTGCCCGGAATTTTGTGCGCGCCCAAAAAACAGGCCGACTATCCGGTTGTTATCCTGGTGCACGGTTCCGGCTCAACCGACCGCAACGAGCAATTCGGCCCCCTCGCCCCTTTCAAAGACCTGGCGCATGGGCTGGGTAAGCACGGAATCGGAACTCTGCGCTACGACAAGCGGACTTTCGTCTATCCTAAATCGCTCCCCACGGTCAAAGAGGAAACCATTGACGACGTGGTCCTGGCGGTCGATTTTCTGAAAGCCAAAGGCGTTAAAAAGATTTACATCCTCGGCCACAGCCTGGGCGGCTACCTGATGCCGCGAATCGCGACTGTTACGCCCGACGCTTCCGGATATATCACATTGGCCGCAGCGGCCCGTCCGCTTGAGGACCTGATTCTTGAGCAAATCAATTACGTGATTCCACTAACCGAGGGGCTCAGCGACGAGCAAAAACAAAGCGAGATTGACAAGGTGGCCCGCCAGGTTGCCAAGGTCAAAAAACTGACTCCGGCCGACAGCAACAAAACCGTTCGGCTGTTGGCCCCCGTTCCGGCCACTTATTGGCTGGACCTGCAGAATTACGATCCGCCCGCGACGGCGACGGCGATCGATAAGCCGCTGCTGATTCTTCAGGGCGAACGTGATTATCAGGTAACCATGGAGGATTTCAATCTTTTCCGCGCCAAACTGAGCGATAAACCCAATGTTAAATTCAAGTCGTATCCCAATCTGGACCATGTATTTATCTCCCGGGAGGGAACCGGCAAAACCACTCCGGCAATTACCATGATTCCCGGACATGTCAGCGAGGAAGTCATCACCGATATCAGTAATTTCATCAAAGGAGAAAATTGATCATGAAGAAACTGTCATTGCTTTTATGCGTCCTGTCGATGCTCGTTATTTCCGGGTGTACTCAAATCGAATACGACATGGAGGCGGTTACCGGAGATGGAGCTATCGTCGAAAACCTGCAAATGCTCCCCAGGGCGGCAGCTTTTGCCCCTGCTCCCGCTCCTACGACACTTAGAAAGGAAGCCTCACATGGTGGTATGGCTGTTGCCGATAATACCGGGCGTAAAATGGCTTACACCACCGATCTGTCCATTAGCGTCGATGACACCCAGGCGGCTTTGAACCGTTCGCAGGAGATCACTCAAAGCCACAAAGGCTATATGCTGAATATGGACAACAACCGGATAACCTTGAAAATTCCGGCAAGTGATTACGAAAAGGCCCTGACCGAAGTCGAAAAGCTCGGTACGGTAACTTCCCGCCGCTATACCGGGCAGGATTTGACCGAACAGGTTTCCGACTTCAATATTCGCATCGACAATCTGCAGAAATTGCGTACACGGCTGACCGAGCTGATAACTCGCGGCGACAAAGTGGCCGACCTGCTGAAAATCGAGCAGGAACTGGCCCGTATCACCACCGAAATCGAAAAGCTCCAGGCGCAGTTGCGTTCCGCGGAAAACCGGATCACTTATGTGACCCTGACCGTCACTTTCAACGCAACGGAAGTTCAGCCCTTGCGCGGCTTCTCCACTCCAGTACAGTGGGTCAATCACCTCGGCAGCTCCACCGGCAAAATGAATATCCCGCTTAACAACCGGAACAAACTGCCGTTTGACC
>JAVBRM010000016.1:0-5915 GCA_031548025.1 Victivallaceae bacterium
TCAAGATATTTGGCGGCTTCTTTGATTGAGTACCATTGTTCAGGTTTATTCAGTTCTTCTGCCATATTTATCTCCATATGTTTTATCATCTGCTATCATTTAATATAATATTTTATCGTTTTTTGTCAAGTGGCTATTGCAATTATTTTCAAGATAAAGTATAATAGTGATAGTCAATGATAGACATTGATAAAACAAAAGGGGTGCAAAAATGGAAAAAACATCGTCTGAACCTGAAATGATTTATACGTTGGGAGACCTCGGGAAACTGATTTACAACCGGAATCCGTTTTACATCATCAGTGCTTTGCTGGTGTTATACGGACAAACCCTGATCCTGAACACTCATGATTATACCATTAACACTTGGATTCCGGTCTTTGTGCTTGGTGGTTATACCTTGCTCTTGACCGTAACCGCGCTGTTTATCGTGAAAAAAGGGGAGGTGTGGGATGATGCCCAGTCGATTCTCGGAGTAATTCTGGTTCTGTTGCTGGTGATATCGGTCAGTTTTGATGGCGAAACCATGGATTCGCTGGGAAAGGGGATTGCTTGCCTGGGCGGCAGTTTGGCTTTTTCGGTGGGTATATTGGAATTGCTCCGGCATAAGCTCGGTATCAGGCTGGCTCGGAACTTTATTACAGGGGGCTATGCGATTCTCGGATTGTTTTTTGTCTATCCGTTGATCGTATCCCAGCTGATTCTGCAGAATCCGGATAACCGGGAACCGGCGCTGTGGGGAATTCTGCTTTTTCCAGTGGTGATGGGATTGGCACTTTTCCTGTGGTTGCCCTCGGCCTGGTTGGGCAGGAGACTGGGGCGCGAAAATGGAACTCCCTGGCGGAATCCGCGTTTTCCCTGGTCGATCGGCGTGATTGCCTGGCTGGGGATTCTGGCCCGGACTTTCCTTTTGACCTTATCATATCAGGGCGGCCGCGGCGAGGGGGGCTTTCGGGATATGAATGTCGGATTCGGCATTTACATGTTGATCCCGCCGGTGCTTTGCGCCTTGATCTTGGCGGCTGAATATGCCCGGGCGTCTTATAATGACGATTTGCTCAAGAAGCTATTGATCATGCCGGTAATACTGCTTATTCTGGGCGGGTTGGCGGAAGCGGCGGTATCCGTAAGTTCCGAATATCGGCAATTTAGCCAGCTGATTTTTGTTAATGATTTCCGCCCGTGGATGTTGGGGGTGGTTTCCGCTTTGATTTTTTATATTTACGCCTGGCTTCGCAAATTCGAACACGCCGATCTGGGGGTGGCGGCGTTGACATTGTTTGCCATAATCATTATGAAGAATGAAACCTGTTATGGGGGAGTGGCGATTCTGCTGGTTGTATACCTGTGCAATCGCAGTATTCTTCGCTTCCTGGCATTATCCTGCGGCATTTTGGCTTCGATTGCGATCATCATGTGGAATCATGAGTTGGCGGTTCCGGTTCTGGCGCATGCCGGTACGGCTTTGATTATGCTGGGCGGCCTGCTCTACAGATCGGCTTGGCTGAAATATATGGGGACGATGCTCTGGCTGACTTTGTATGGAGCCGCATTGCTGGTGTTGCCCCGAAGCAATTGTCCGCCTGGGGTGATTTATGCCTATTTTATCACGATGTGCACTACCGGAATGGTATATTGTTACTTCGGTAAGAATAAATTCTTCCGGGTCGTCATGTATCTGTTTCCGGCGCTTGGCGGGGCGGCTCTGGCTATCCTCGGGCATCGTTCATATTTGACCGGGAAAACAGCGCAAGTGATTTTCTGGGCGGCGATTACATTTGCCGGTGCCTTCGGCATCAGCATGCACAAAGCCCGGAAGCGCAAGGTCAAGTGATTTTCAAAGCCACGTTCATGCAGAATGAGCGGAGAGCCAGTTCTTCATTGATATTGAAATACATATTATAGAGCAGGTTTTCCGCTTCCTTCAAGGCTTGCAGTGTCTTTTTCTCATCGAGAGCCGGCAGGTTCAACCCGTCAAAAATTTCCGGATTGGCCAACTGATGCATCCCTGCGCCCGAGGCCAGTTGAAAAACCTGGGCGAACCAGGTGTGAATCGCGCTCAAAAAATATTTGCGGATCCGCATATACTCGCCCGCCGCTCCGGAGGCCACCTGTTTTTCCATGCGTTTGCGCATGGCGGGGTCCATCTCTTCGGCTTGGGCCAGTCTTTCTTCCCATACGTCGTTGGTTTTGCTTTCGGCCTGATCTTCAAGCTGTTGGGACAGCGCGATGATGTTGGCGGCGGCGCGCTCGGCCGCCGGCAAGTCGCCGGTTGCCCGGAACTGAAGTTGGTACAACGCGGCGAACAATTCTTTGGCCCCCATAAACTCGAACCGGCAATGATTTTCCAGGATGGTTATGCTCTGGCAACGGGAACGGGTCGTCGGCAGCAGCGCGGATGGATTGCCGGTGGCCAGGATAAAAAACGAGTCGGCGGGTGGCTCTTCCAAGGTTTTCAAAAATGCGTTCTGAGATTCGGTATTCATCCGGTCGGCGTCGAAAATGACTCCAATCTTGCACCGGGCCCCCGAGGTACTGGTCAGGTAAAAAAGCTCCTCGAACCAGCGGACGGTATTGGGCTCGGGATTGGTGCGGTCACCGACCTGAATCTGATAACTTTTTCCCACCGGCGTCAACTGGTGATATTCCGGGTACACTCCCCGGTTCAACTGGTCGCAGATGATGCAACTTTCGCAGGGGGAGCCGTCTTCATGGCTTTTTGGGCAGACTGCGAGCTGGGCCAGGGCTTTGGCGAACTCCTGTCGGATTTCCGGGGTGTCGCCGTGCAACAGATACGCATGGGCGAGACGCCCTTCGCGGCGGGCCCGCTTCAAGCATCCGGTAATCTCCGGATATCGGATTTCGTATTCGCTAAATGACATGAGATTTTTCCAGAATGCTGATGATTTCCTGATGGGTGGCTTCCGGCGGCCGGTCGGCGCTGACGATCTTGATCCGCTCCGGATAGAGGGCGGCCAGAGTTAAATATCCCGCGCGGACTTTCTCGTGAAATGCCAGGTTTTCGGCTTCCAGCCGGTCGTGAACCCCTTGAGTTTCGGCCCGGCATGAAGTGCGCTCACGGCCGCGGCTCGGCTCGAGGTCGAGCAGGATAGTCAAATCCGGCTCGCAGCCGTCAACCGCGTATTTGTTCAGGGTTTCGATGAATTCGATGTTGCCGTTGCGGGCATAACCCTGATAGGCGAGGGTGGAATCGGTGAAACGGTCGCACAGGACAACCATGCCCTGTTCCAACGCCGGTTTGATCCGGTAATGGATGTGCTGTGAACGGCTGGCGGCAAAGAGCAGCAGTTCGGTCTGGTTGAAAACCGGCTCATCGGTATTGTGGTGCTTGACCACTTCGCGGATGCGCTCCGCCAGCGGGGTTCCGCCCGGTTCGCGGGTGGTCAGGCAAGTTCTTCCTTTGGCTTCCAGCCATGGAATCAGCATCCTCAATTGAGTGGTTTTTCCGGCTCCCTCCGGCCCTTCGAATGTGATAAATATGCCGCGCACTTATCGATACCCCATAATGGACTTGTTAAACTTCTAGTCTGGTAATATAAGTCTTTGCGGCGATGTTGTCAACCGAAGCATCATGGATTTTGCGGTTTCGGCAGGATGAAGCAGTAGCTGACCGGAACTTTTTTCGGCGGCTTGCCGACAAGCTTGACAAACCAGTCGGGAACCGCGCGGTCGAATTCGACGGTGACCAGTGGGGTCATTTGAATACCCTTTTGTTTCAGTTTATGATACCAGGACGGAATCGCTTCCATCGGCCAATACAGCACAACCGCGGCCCCTTCCTGCAGCAGTTTTTCCTCGTTAATCCAGTTACTGAATAACGGATTGGCCGAGAAATAGGGCTCCGGCCGGTCCGGAGAAAATATTGCCATGTGACAGGCTTCGTTCCGTTCGGCGATCACATAAGGCAACGGCTTGCCGGTAAGTGCATGCCATTCGGAAGTGACCAACCGGCTGACTTCCTGGCCGGGAAAGTTTTCGTAGTCGGAACTCTTCTTCCGATATCCCTGATGCCAGGTGGAGCGGATGACGAAAATGCTGCCGAATATGATGCCCGCCAGAATCATTATGGCAATGGCGGCGCGGAAATTAAAGGACTTTATCAGCGGCCGGTAGTAGTAAAAGAAATATACCCCCAACAGGGCGAAGCAAGGCAGTACCCACGAATAATTGATCCGCCCGCCGGTAATCAGCGAAAACAAAAGTGTAAAGCTGAATGGCCCCCAACAGATAATATTTAAAAACACCTGATCGAATTTGACGCCGGATTGGCCGGATTCTTTCTTGCGCCGGGTGATGAAGAGCACCAGATAGGCCACCAGCGACACGACCAGCGCTCCGAATGCCCTTTCGATTGCCCGCAACGGATATTTGAAATGGTCGCCGAACCCGGCGCCGGCGACGCCGGCCCGCCGCATGGCATAATCGATCGCCACCATGTCATGCTGGAGCAGAAAAAGGATATTCGGCAACGTAATGACGATAAATATCAGCGCCGCCACATAAATACCGGCATGACGGAAAGACTTCCGCCCTTCCTGCGTAAACAGCACCACCAGCGCCATCGAGGCGAAAAGTACCCAGCCGTAATACTTGATCATAAAGCAACATCCGGCAAGAATTCCCACCAGCACCCAGTCGCGCAGACGCTGTGAATCCTTTAAAGCGCGGTAGAAAAAGTAAACCGTCAGCGGCCAGAATCCCAGTTCCATCACGTCGTCGCACAATTCCGTGGCCTTCATGCCGTAAAAGGTCACACCCCACATGAACAGCATGGAGAGAAACGCTTCCGGCGGCGGAAGCAAGCGCCGGGCCAATTTCCAGGTCATCAGCAACCCCAGGCAGACGAATACCTGGCTGAGGACATAGTTGATCCAGATGCTGCCCCCGGTCAGAGCGTAGCCCGCGTAACCGATCCAGGCGCCCAGATACGGATTTTTGTCATAACCGAACTGAAAATGACTTCCCCAGACGATATTTTCGAGAATATCGATAAAAGTTCCCTTCAGCGATATCATCGGGATGATGCTCCAGAAAACAAACCAACATCCAATCAGGATATAGCCGAGCTTGTTTAATTTATTCCCCTGTGGTATCGGAGCGAGTTTTGAACTCAATCTTTCCAATACCGCCGTCATTTTGCTCATGAAAGCATCATACAACGCCATGCTTTATCCTCCAGCTCTAGAAACGGATACTTCGATGATCCCCCCGCGGGACGGCTTATAAAATACAGTCTATTTATGAAAATTCAAGAAATAAAATACTAATATTCGATGAATTTTGTTCATGGTAAAACTTGGCGATTTGATGTCGGGGTCATGGTTTTTTTTTACTCATCTTCTGCAGGGAGGCTAAGAAAATATGCACGATTTGATGCAAAAACTTAACTGCAGCGTGATGCCGTTTCGCCTGCGAAAATGGAAATCGGCAAAAGTTCTTCATGGGGTAAATCTTCATCTCCCGCCAGAATTCGGTGTGCGAAGGAAACCGCATAAGAGCCCCAATTTTCCGGGTAGTAGTCGACGGAGGTGATTTGGGCGAACGGGTGGAACTCCGGATTGCAGTTGAACAGAATCATCGCAGCGGGTCGTACCCGCCGCTGGAGCGCGAGGGCGCGGAGCCCTACGTATTCCCCCTTTTGGTTGCGGCTATGCCGCGCCTTATTTATCGGGAGATATTTGCTGGAAAGAGGTTGAAAATTTTGAATTTGCCATTATATTAATTATTTCCCGTCATGGTGTCGGGAGATATTTAAAGTAATAGGAAATCTCGGAAAATGGAAAGCCAAAAAGCTAAAACCGTAGAGCAGTACCAGCAGTATGTCATGCCGACATACGCACCGCAGTTGCTTCTGGTCAAGGGCCAGGGGTGCTGGGTATGGGACGAGTCAGGCA